>JABXHY010000011.1 GCA_013373375.1 Gammaproteobacteria bacterium | reverse complement strand
TGAGTGCCCACACAGATTACTTCATCTATATTGTTAAAGAGCTTTTAATCAGGAACTTGCCTTGATTAAGTGACGTTGCTTTCTCAACGTCGGGGCGCGAATTATACGCCACTTGCTTTCCCTGTCAACACTTTAGTTAGAAAAAATTTTGTTTTTTTACCAACTTCCAGCTTTTCCCTTTAAAACCGCTAAACCCAGCTTTTAAACTCATTTATTTTCAATGAGTTACGCTTTTGGTTTTTGCGCTTCATCTTTCACTTATTGGGCTCTGCCCTCGAAGTGGATGCGCATTATATAGCTCTAATTCTCGTTGGCAAGAGTTAAAGTGAGTTTTTTTAATATTTTTATCAATTTATTAGCAGGGTGGATAATTATAGAACAGTTTGGTTAAAAACAATGCAGAAAGTGACTCGAATCAGAGTCATCTAGCCTTCCTCTGGACAGATTTAGCAGAGACACTATCCTTAAAATAATGAGGAGTGTTCAATAGATGTCATTGAAGATTGTTTTTCCAACTTTTCTTATTTGCTTCCTGATAGCCTGTGATCAATCGGAAGACAATTCATCGTTGCCGAAAACAATAACTGCTAAACCTATCCATTCATTAACTACTTCAGAGGCTGAAACCTTATTACAGGAATGTTATGAGTCTGTTTCAGCAAGACAAGATGTTTATTCTCAGAAAATAGGAGGAAAAACAGAGCCAGTAACACGAAATACAGACCAATCCTATAAAATACGACTGCCCAGTAAAAGTTATCATTCACTGGAGCAGCGCTTAAAACACTTCGACAGGTACAAAACAATTAATTTAAATTTTGCATTCTGGGGCTCAGAAAAAACACAAGAAGGTCATTTATCCCGATATGTTGTAGTCTGGCACTGCTCCACTAATGGACATAAAATAACCAAGACCTATCGAGGACCTAAAGTGAAATTGGCTCAATAGCGCCTAAATCTCAAATAAAGCCGATAAAACATAGATCTTAAAGAAACTTTCACTTAGTCTTTGCGTCTTAAATCAATTAATAACCTAAAGCAAAGAGCCGATGAAACATTTAATTATATTGACACTAAGTGCTTTGTGCCTGAATAGTCACGCGACCATTGTTGAAATAGTCACTAATAAAGGGACCATTGAAGTTAACTTATTTGATAACACAACCGAAGATACAGTAGATAACTTTTTGTACTACGTAAACTCAGGCAGTTATACCGACTCTATTGTACATCGCTCGGTTCCAGGCTTTATTATCCAAAGCGGTGGCTATAATTACGATGGAACTTCTACACTTCAAAGCATTCCTACTGTTGATCCTGTACTCAATGAGCCCGAATATTCAAACTTGCGTGGCACAATTGCTATGGCAAAGGTAAGCGGAAATCAAAATAGTGCTACATCTCAATGGTTTATCAATTTAGAAGATAATTCCGAAGCACTCGACCCTCAAAATGGGGGCTTCACTGTTTTCGGACAAATTACGAGTGGTATGGAAGTTGTCGACGCTATTGCAGCCCTCCCTACATTTAACTTTCAGGGAGCATTGAGCGAGTTACCTCTCGATAACTACACAGAAGATGATTACAACGGTGACCCTGATAACGACATTGATCCAACAACACCAGACAGCAGTAATTTAGTCCTTATTTATGCTATCAACGTTACCGATGCTTCAGAGGATACCGCTGATGGCTTGAGCCCGACTGAAAACACTTTAATTGATAGTGTTGAAGTGCCCGATAATAATAACGGTTACGAATCAAGTGGCAGTATCGGAATATCAGGATTCTTACTCGGACTTTTATTATTGAGTCGGCGTCGCAGAGTCTAGGAGTTCAAAAAGCAAATAAAAAAAGGAGCTATATGCTCCTTTTTTATTCGGTTTGATTCGTTAATATCTTTTTATTTATTTGTTTCGCCTTGATCATCTGCCGCCTGTTTTGGCGCTCGCCTAAGTTTTGCCAAAGTTAGCTGCAATGATTTTTTGGTTTTAGCGGATACATGACCTTCCTTATATTCTCTCACAACGACTTCTTCTACTTGAGACACCAAGTCATCTACGGTTTGTACACCATCAACATCTTGATCATGCTGGTTAAAAAGATTAATTCTACGCTCTGTTTTTCGCCCAAAAGACAACAGCTTATTGAAATGGCTATCTTTTTCGTTGGTGTTATGAAGAATATCAACAACCGTCATTATAAAAGATAATGGACTTAACAAGATGTCTCGCACTGCGTCGAGCGCAAGCTTTAACTGGAATATTCCAAACCGCTTTATCTTGTCAATACTACTTAAGGTCTTATCTTTTGATATATCTTCAGAATTTTTGTTCAAAGCTTAAACCAGCCTAATTGTTTGCTTGATACTGTCTTTTTTGATTGTACTAACCAATATTCGTAATTTTAACAGTAACCTCTCTCAATGATAAAGCAACGGCACTTATCTTATTGCAGTTGCACTTCCTTAGGCGTTTTTCCAAAGTGCGCTTTAAAGCAATTTGAAAAATAGGAAACCGATGAAAATCCACAGTCAAATGCTGTAGCTTTTATCGCTACTCCTTCCTTTAACCTTTCATAAGATTTTTTCAAACGATAACTTCTAATCATTTCTTTAGGTGAAAGATCAATCATATTTTTAAGTTTGCGCTGAACTTGACGGTCGCTGAGACCAATATGTTTTGCAAGCTCAGAAGCATTAAAACTGCTACTAGAGTAATGTTCTTCCATACAATTATTAATTTGCTCAATGAATGTTTGATCCGCAGTGCTTAATTCACTTCTAAATGCTTCAATTTGTGCGTCATCACCTGCTTCGATTATTTGCCCAAATCGATGTCGCAAAATATCTCTAATAGAAATAAGATTTTGGACTCTTAATGCCAACTCTTCTTCATCAAACGGCTTAGTCAAATACTCGTCTGCCTTCATTTTCCAACCGGTGAGCTTACTTTCTCGATCACCTCTTGCTGTCAATAGAATAACCGGTATATGACTTGTTCTCATATCTGACTTAAGCTCTTCCGTGACTTGAAGTCCATCTTTGACGGGCATCATAATGTCACTGATGATTAAGTCCGGAACTGACTCCTGAGCTTTTTCAATTCCAACTTGACCATTCTCAGCAGTTATCACTTGGTAATTAGTAGAGAGCGTCTCAGAGATATAAGCCCTCATATCTGGATTATCTTCGATTAATAAAACTGTCTGTCGTTCGTCTGATAAATCAACTAACTCAGTATCAACCTGTTGCAAAGGTTCAACTTGTGTTTTGAGAGACTCTAGTTCAACTTGATAAGATTCCGATAAGGGAAATTCCGCACCAACATTATCATCCGCAGAAACAAAATCCGATTTAGGCAAAATTAAAATAAAAGTAGAACCTTCATTAACTTTACTCTCTAGTATAACCTCCCCTCCATGTGCGATTGCTAGTTCTTTCACCAGAGATAAACCTATACCTGCGCCAGTAATTTTTTCTGATTGCTCATCCAGAACTCGATGGTACCGGTCAAAAACTTTATCCATCATGTCATCAGGAATACCGAGCCCTGTATCTGACACTTTCACTTGAAATTTATTGTTATCTAAATGCATTAAATTTAAATATATTGCACCTCCTGATGGAGTATATTTAAGAGCGTTTGATAGCAAGTTCAACAGCATTTTTTCTAGCGCATCAGGTAAAGATTCAAACCACACCTCATCGAGCTGCTGTAAACTTAGAGTCACTCCCTTTTCATTTGCCAAGTCATAAAACGACTCATAATATTGTTTCAGCAACTTATGTACAGCGACTAACTGCTTTTGCGACTCCTGACGAACCCTGAATCTCTCCATAAAAAGCAATTGGTCAACCATTCTCAATAATCGATAGCTACTTCTTCTCACTAAATTAAGTTTTTGAGAAACTTTCTGGTCGTCGATTTCACCTAAAAGCTTGTTCACTGGTCCTAGTATTAAAGTTAGCGGAGTTCTAAACTCATGTGACACATTAGCAAACTCTTCATTTTTATACGCAAGCAACCTTTCCACTTCACTTTTTTCTTTATTTAACTCTTCTGTACGCTTCTTTACTGTGCTCTCTAATATTAACGATCGCTCTCTCAGCTTTTTTGTCCGATATAAATAAAATAAAAACAAGCTAAGCATCAAGGTACAAAAGTAAAATAGTTTGGCCCACCAAGTTAACCAAAAAGGTGGATTAATAATCAGTAAGACTTCTTTGGTCTTAGAAGGCCACTCACCCAAACTATTACTTGCTTGAATTTCTAGTGTATACACTTCGGGAGCGAGACCAGCAAAAGAAACCTTTCGATTATTTGCATCGACCCATTCCTTTTGCAAGCCAAGTAACCGATATCTAAAATGAATATTTTGATTAACAAAATCCTTACCAGCTAAACTAAAATCGACCATATTTTTATTATAAGGAAGTTCAATTAATCGGGTAGAAGGTAAACTTCTGGACTGAGTATATTCTTGATATTCACTAGGAGAGATCACCTCCTGATTTAGAGACATTTCAATAATAAAAGGCTCTGGAAATTCATTAAGTTTTTTCAAGCCTTCTACATTTATTTCATTAAGCCCGTTAGTGCCAGCAACATATATATTTTTCTTCGATTGGTCGGTCGAGATTGCAGATGTAAACTCCAATCCTTGCAAATTATGAGTTAAACCAAGCCTTCCAACTGAAAAATCCTCAGGATTAATTCTAACAACTCCTCTGGAAGTTGATGCCCAAACATTACCTTCGAAATCGGCAGTAAACCCAAAAACCGTATTACTTGGTAATGCCTGCTTACCAACTAGATGCTTTAAGATGAATTTGGAATCTGTGTCAATTACGAATATACCATCACCGGTTGTTCCTACCCATAAGTTGTCACTCTGTAAATAAAGTGCATTAACCTGTGATTTTATTTCTTTCTTCAACTCTAGAGTCGGTTCATCATTTATAACCCTGTCTGATTTCAAATTGAAAATTTCTATCCCAGAAGATGATGCTAACCAAACTTCATTAGCTACCTCTACCGCTGTCACAAATTGCTCGCTTGAAAAGCCATACTTATCCATTCGAATAGCTTTAGACGTTTTCATATCGTCGAATAATGTAAGTCCTGAAAATGTAGAGAACCAAATTCGGTTATCAGCTCCAAACGTTATGTCATACACATCAGGAAAACTAAGCGTTAACTGATTATCTAATTGAGTGCGAGTTGAATAACTTGAAATTGACTCTAGCTTTTTATCTATTTTCGAAACACCGACTCCAGCGTAAGCAATCCAATAATCATCTTTAAATTCTTTTATAGCGGCAATATTATTTGCCCTTAATTTAACTGGCTCTGATTTTGTATTGAGTAAAGTGCATTGGCTATTATTGATAATGTGCAGACCTTTTCCCCAAACGCCGAATAAAAGAGCACCTTCATTGTCACTATTTAATGCATAGATATCATTGCCACTCATGCATTCAGGGCGGTTTCTTTCGGCGACATACCTTTTGACTGGAAAATCAGGTTGATAAAGCACCATGCCATTTGCATGTGTACCTATCCATAATTGAGGACCAATAACATCAATCGAACGAATGTATGGATTTTCCAAACCACTATAATCACCTAACGCAATTTTACTCACTTCTTTTGTTTCAAGATTTAATGTTAAGAATCCATTAAAAGCGCCGAGGTACAGGAAGTTCCCAACTTTACTTATCTTACGTAAATTAAATATGTTGTTACTGGAGTGAGTTTTTTTTGTGTAAATGTCTTTAAAACTATTGTCCGAGAAATCATAGTGGTGCACTCCGAAAAGTGAAGCTAACAACACCCCTTTTTGATCAACAATCAGCGATGAAAAGGCTATATTCTCAGGAATATTGGGCATTATCCGAAATGAAGAATCATTTATTTCCTTTTTGTACAAGCCTTGACTAGTGGCCAACCAAATGTTGCCGTTGAAACTGACTCCATCAAATACATATAAATTATAATCGTTATTAAATCTTTCTAAGGAAAACTTAACCAACTCATTCGTTGTAATATCTAAAGTTATTATTAAATTATTAGATGTTCCAATCGCCAGTTCCGAATTTGAGGCAGTAAATAGACTTATTAACTCTATGCTTTCCTCTTTACCACTGAAGATTGGCTCAAAGTCATTTTTTTGAGTATTGAAGCGGTAGAGCTCCTGTGCCGTAATTAAGTATAACGAGCCGTTAAACTCTAAAACTCTACGGATTGTTGTTGAACTTAGATTAGAGTTTTCTGAGTCAAACACTTTGATGTCAACGCCATCGTAACGATTTAGTCCATCATCGGTCGCAATCCACAAATACCCATGAGCGGAGACAACGCCATTAACCGATAGCTGAGATAGGCCATCTTCTAAAGAAATTACCTTTAGAAAAGGAGATTCAATTAATCCACTACTCTTAGACTCACCCAGATTGGTGAACATAAGTGCCAGAAAAAGTACACAAAAGAGTTTTAACTGACTTTTCTTCATAAAGTTTGCCAAAATCAGGTAATAAACTTAAATGTGCTCAATCCATAAAGCACAAGACTTATATGCTTATGGGTTACAGAGCCTCTAGTATTTTTTGGACAGAAGCAAAGTTCTGAGCCTGAGATGGTCTGGATGATACGCTAATTAGCTTAACCATTCTACGTATTAAGAATTGTATACCATTAGCCGATGAGCAAAGACTGAGTCACTGAAAAGGAGGATCGCCACCTGAACACCTATTGCGAGTATAAGCGGAGGCTATCATTGGTGCTCAGGATGAGTCGCTTTGGTCCATTTAATTACTAAGTATTCAGAATATTCTATTCCCAAGAACTTGGACAGTTTTGAGTGCCTTCATTCAAAATGACGTAGGTATTAAATGCGGGTCGAACGGGGCCTTGCCCAATCATTAATTGATAGTGACCTTTCGCGAATTAAATAAACTGCGAGTTAAAATTTCAAATATCACATGTCACATAAGATTTACTACCGTACCTGACGCTTGCATTAACGATAATTGGTGCCACAAAACTAAGTGCGAGTAATATTTTAATTACTCTCATGTGTATTCCTCAATCAAAGCTCAGCTTTGAGAAAAAGTTTCAATATGCTTAGATTACTGGCTTGCAGGACACATTGGAGACCCTGGCATACATCTTGGCGGAGGTAATGGGCCAACTCCACGACCAACTTTATGTATATCACCAATAAAACTGCCTCCAGTTGAACCATCCTTTTTGGTATAAGAAGAGAAGATGCGACACAAATCTATGGTGTACCCAACAAAACACTCCATGTCTGCAGTATGATTAGCATTCGAGTTAATCGCATTGCCAAATTGATCGTAAAAACTGCTGTCCCACTGAGGTTGAGTGAAAGCAACTTCCCATTGATATTGGTCATCAAAATTGGTATTCAAAAAATACACTCCAGCTCTTTCTTTAGTTCGTACTTGAACTTTCATATCAGATTCAATAAAGAAAAACGGGTTTAAGTTGGCCGCCAAAACCAGACTGTTTATTTCAGAGTGTGCGGTGGAAGTCGAAGCCTGCCACTTATAAAAACTCACTTCTCCAACATAAAAGGTATTAACTTCTTGAGAATATGAAGACTCTCCTAAAACAAATTTAAAGCTGTCTGCATTAAGGTACTCGTTAAATTTCTGCGTATCGCCCCAAGATAATGCTGAAGTAGAAGCTTCAAGGTGTGAAAACACTGAAGAGCCAGCCCAAATTCCACTTTGATATCGTCGAACTAGTTTCACCTTCACTGCCTTATGACTCATAAGGTTAACGACTACATATGAATCAATGCTCCTATAATTGGCACTGTTAGCCGGAAACAGATTCATGTGATGATTTATCGCAGCTTGCTTAAAGTCATAATTACTTTGGCACGAATTACATTTGATGTAAGACTGCTGATTCATTCTTACATCGGCAAGTGCAGTTACCGAAACAAATAATAAAGATAAGGAGCTTAATAACTTATAAAATTTCATATTTAATTCCTTTAATTTACTCACCAGACGTACATGTTTGAGATCCAGGTAAACATTCTGGTGGTCGAATTGGGCATACTTTATTAGTTCCTGGGCCACAATCTGTAACCGCTGAAAAGCGATCATTAAAATAAACATTTCCAGTAAACCAATAATCAGGTTTCTGACGACAAACATCTGAAAACATAGAAGAAAAACATTCGATACTATTGGGTAATTCGAATGAACTTTCTTTATTGATTAGATTACCAACGTGATCAAAATACTCTCTTTCGGTATTATTCAATTTTGACGCAAAAGCTACCATCCAGAAATAATTTTCAAACATGTTTGTATTAACAATTGTTACTTTGAATCCATCACTGGTTTTTAGGTAAAATTTCATGGGAGACGCAGCGAACAAAAATGGATTTATTGGCGCACTATTCACCATTGCGTTTATCTGAGCTCTATTATTAAGAATAAAATCACCATCAGCTAACCAAGCAGCATTAATTTTTCCTATTGAAAACCAGTTAGGTTTAACTGAAAGCTCAGATGGCTCTGCGTCTGAAAACTCAAAGGCGTTATATTGATTAAAAAAGACATTATCGGTACTAGCATTACTTACAACGTTTGCTGAAATATGACTTAAAATTCGAGCTTGAGTATTCGGGAATCTTACAAATAGAGTTTCATATATTCTACGAAGAACAACTGTTTTAAATTGTCCAGAGCTTTCATTCAAAACAACATAAACATCCAAATCACGAGCTTGCAGTGTGTCCACACCAAACAACTCCATATGATGAGACTCGGCGGCAGCCATATATTGCAGGTCAGTAGTGCAAGTATCACAAGCGATATAGGTTCTATTATTAAAGCGAATGTCGGCTACTGCATTCAACGGTATAAGTAGCCCTACTATCATTAATAATCGATTTAATTTGTTCATGTTATTTAATTTTCAAATCTATTCGTTCAATTGCAAAGAGTTGACAGCTATTAGTAAATAGCTACTCTCCTGAATTGCAGGTTTGTCCCGGAAGACAACTTGGCGGCCTAATTGGTCCAGGCCTTCTGAAAAATGGCAATGAAAAATAGTCTCCATAGTAACCTATCGAATTATGGTATTTCATGCAGACTTTAAACTCATAACCGTGCAAGCAATCAGCCCCATTAGGCAAAGTGTCCACATAGTTAATTGGATTGCTATTAGAGTCGAAAACCTGCTCTTGTTCAGAGTCATAGTAGAGTGCAACTTTCCAATCATGAGTACTCGACAAGTTAAAGTTATACGCGTAAAGAGTATATCCATTGGCGGATGAGAACTTAACTTTTGCCTTTGATTCTGCGAACAAGAATGGGTTGAAATCTTCCTTTAAAAATAGCAGTCGATTGATTTCATCCCTGATGTTATTAGTTATACCAACTTCAGGATAAAAATTAAAAGGTACGCGGTCTAACTCTAACAAGTTTGGTTTTTTCTTAATTTCTTCTGGCTCTAAAATATACCAAGGCTCCAAATACCAAACCATTGGCGTCACATAGTCGTCGTAAAAGGCCCTTTCCTGTGCGGTTACATTACTTATAAATGTGGTAATTCGAGGCTGCGTTGGTTCAATCGGTTCGATTGGATACCTTGGGAAGCGGACATATTCATCTTCTCTTATATTTCTGAATACATTGACCGCTTTAATATTAGCCATTCCTCGTACAACATAACGTTGCTGCACAGTTGGTTGAGAAAGTGAATTAGTAAAATGATTTCTGGCTGCAGCCGAGTAGGCGCTGTTGGAACTGCAGCCAGCGCAATTGATGTAAATCGAGTTTTGGTAATAAAAATCCGCTTTTGCCCAATAACAAGATAATCCAAGTAGCGCTGTCAATAAAATCCGAGTCATGATATTCATTTATAGTAACTTCCAATTTTGCGATATTTTAACATGGGTTTCATAAGAAAATTTGGTAGTTTTCACAACTTGATCGTTCATGACCTGCCACGCTTTCACCTTAACAAAGTAATAAGTTAATAGGTGATTCACTGTTAAATAAGTGCTTAATATCGAATGAAAATTACTGAAGAAAGAAGCGCTCGGCCGAGGCTTAAGCCGAGACTTCGTTGAGTTATTGCCTTTGAACCTAATTTTGGAGTGACAGTCCTTCGCTGAATAATTGCATTCCTTAGTCATAATACCCCACTCCAATTTTCCTACACTTCCTGCGATTTTCCTTCACGTCCTGTGATCCTATTGTTCAACTCCCTAAACTCTGTCAATTTGCAGGGCATTCCTTAGCGTGTAAAAAACTCTATCCTTAGACCAAATAATTTCCTGCTCCGTTGACAGTTGCTATCCTATCGAGAGTAAACGATTAGCTCGAGTAAAATGGGTTGTAGAAAAACGACATTCGATTGCAAAATACCGACAATTGATTACTAATCGCACAAAAAGAACAATAAACACACTAATTTGCTTTGCAATAGTGCAAAAAAAAGCTGCTCCAAAGCAGCTTTTACATTTTTTTAATCAAGAGATTTATGCAATGGTTACTTTGGCAATCTTCTTTTTACCGGCCTGAATTAAATAAGACCCAGCTTTCAACATTAATGAAGGCTCAATAACATTCCAATCAACTTTTACGCGGCCATTCTTTAACATATCTTTTGCCTGCGCAGAATTGCTTGCTAGATTCGCCTGATTTATAACACGCCCTATTGGGAGCGAATCGGCGCCTTCTAATGAAACATTAACTTCGGGACAGTCTGCGGGAATCTCCCCTTCTTTAACGATATTGCCCGCACCTTTGTGCGCGTTTGCAGCAGCCTCTTCTCCATGAAACCGAGCAACAATTTCTCGAGCCAATTCAATTTTGATATCTCTGGGGTTTGCCCCATCGTCAATAGACGCTTTTAAAGCATCTATCTCTGCTAATGGACGAAAGGACAATAATTCAAAGTAGCGCCACATTAAACTGTCTGGAATTGATACCACTTTTTGAAACATTTCTCCTGGAGCATCCGTTATTCCAATGTAATTACCTAACGATTTGGACATTTTCTGAACGCCATCCAACCCTTCTAACAGCGGCATGGTGATAACGACTTGTGGCTTTAATCCATAATCTTTTTGTAACTCTCGTCCCATGAGCAAGTTAAACTTTTGATCCGTGCCACCAAGTTCTATGTCGCACTCCAGAGCAACTGAGTCGTATCCCTGAACTAATGGGTACATAAATTCGTGAATCGCGATCGACTGATTGTTACCGTAGCGTTTTTTAAAGTCGTCTCGCTCCAACATCCGGGCAACTGTTTGGTGAGAAGCCAGCTTTAACATACCTGCAGCACCGAGTTTTTCACACCACTCGGAATTGAAAGCAATGGTGGTTTTTTCAGGATCTAAGATTTTAAATACTTGTTCTTTGTACGTTTCGGCATTTCTAGCGACATCTTCTGCAGTAAGAGGAGGCCGAGTTGCACTCTTTCCTGTTGGATCACCTATCATGCCCGTGAAATCACCAATCAAAAACACTACTTGATGTCCCAATAGTTGGAACTGACGCATTTTATTGATTAAAACGGTGTGACCGAGGTGCAAGTCAGGCGCAGTTGGGTCGAATCCAGCCTTTATTTTTAAAGGGCGGTTCAACTTCAGTAACTCGACCAACTCATCTTCGACTAAAATTTCATCTGCGCCACGTTTTATTTCATCCAGCGCATTATTAAAGTCACTCATGACTTACTCCTAACATAATCTGTTCAAAATATGGTTCAAAAATAACCAAATAATTAATTTCACTCTTAGACGCCCAACACTCTCCACAAGCGAGTAACATTTGGGTACACTGTCAATTACTTTGCCATTGGCGCAAAACTTGTGGACGATCTATTTTTAATAAGGTCGTCATTCTAGCGGGAAGTAGTGGAAAGTTGTATTCCCAAAAAGCTGTATTCAGAAAAAATATGATAAAGCAGGATTATAAATCATCTAGAATTAAACGAAATTTTCCCACTGCCCGCCTATTTCATCATTTGAAATTGCGATGGGGTGAAATTTCTGCTGTCGCAGGCGGGATTACTTTACTAGCAATTGCACTTGCCAGTGGAGACGAAGATACTATTCCTCCTATTACTGCAGATGAAAATCAAGCAAGCTTTTCAGAACCGCTTACTAGTGATGAACCAAAGTTTATAGCGAATGGAGAGCGTTTAGAGCTTCCTCTGAAATGGAGTGACAAGCTGGTTGAAGCCCCACAAATGCTTCCGGATAACCCCAAGCCAAACGAAGAGTTGATCACCGAAAAGGAAGTGACCGTTCGCTCAGGCGATACTCTTTCGGCAATTTTCAAACGCAATGGCTTTTCAGCTCGTGACGTTTATCTAGTAACGAAGGATCCCGTAGCGGAGGAAACTTTAAGAAAAATTAGGCCTGGACAGCATTTATTGTTTGGAACAGATAAAAATAATCAATTACAGACTCTCTACTACACAATCGCTGTCAACGAAACACTACAAATTAAAAGAGAAGGCGAAGAGTTTGTCGCAGAGTTAAAAAAACGACCAATAGAAATTCGCCAAGCATTTGCTTCAGGAAGCATTAACGACTCTCTTTTTAGTGCAGGGAAACAGGCGGGACTCAGTGACAACCTAATTGTGAAACTAGCCAATATTTTCGGTTGGGATATCGACTTTGTGCTGGATGTTCGAAAAAACGATAGCTTTGCTCTAATTTATCAAACGAAATACCTGGATGGAGAATACATTGGCGATGGTGAAATTGTTGCCGCGCAATTCGTTAATCAAGGTAATATTTATCGAGCGGTTCGTTATACTGATAAAGATGGCGAAGCCAACTATTTCACCCCCGAAGGTAACAGTATGCGTAAAGCTTTTTTGCGCGCTCCGGTTAACTTCATGTACATAAGCTCAAATTTTAACCCAGGTCGCTTACACCCCGTTTTGAAGAAACGCCGGGCGCACCGAGGTATTGATTACGCAGCTCCCGTTGGCACCCCAATATATGCAGCAGGTGACGGCAAAGTAATTGCCTCATCTTCCAACCAGTACAATGGTAAATACGTGTTTATACAACATGGTAATAGCATAGTTACAAAGTACCTGCATATGTCTCGCAGAGCAGTGAGTTATGGCAAGCGAGTCAAGCAAGGGCAAGTAATAGGTTATGTTGGAGCTACTGGATTAGTATCGGGCCCTCACTTACATTATGAGTTCGTGGTTAATGGGGTGCACCGAAATCCACGAACGGTAAAGTTACCTGAAGCTCAGCCAGTTAATTCTAGCGAAAAAGAAAGATTTCAGAAAAAGAGTGAGCCTTTGCTCGCCAGCCTTGAGGCTTATCAGAGACTCAATTCTCTCGCAGCAGCAAATTGATGAGGAATACCCGTGGATAATATTTTTATCGGTTTGATTTCCGGTACTAGCGCCGATGGCATAGATGCCATTGCCGCTCAAATTTCGAATGATACTTTCGAATACTTGGGCGGGAAAACTTTCAATTATTCAGAAAAAACGCGCGAAGAAATTCTAGAGCTCTCTCAACCAGCCGCATCTTTAGGATCGCAACGAATCGATCGTCTGGGCCACCTTGATCATAAAGTAGGGCTTGCGTTTGCACAGGCAGCTCAACAACTTTGTTCAGAACTCAACATTGAGCTTTCCCAAGTTAAAGCTATAGGGAGTCACGGACAAACTATTCGTCATCGACCACAGGGAATGGATCATTTCAGTCTTCAAATTGGCGATCCTAATGTCATCGCTTTTCACACTGGTTGCACAAGTATTGCTGACTTTCGTCGCATGGACATGGCCGCCGGCGGGCAAGGAGCACCATTAGTTCCTTTATTTCATCAATGGTTATTGGGCAGTAACGACCAAAACCGCGTTATTCTTAATTTAGGTGGAATTGCCAATATAACTTGGCTTCCTCGAAATGCAGGTCAGGTCATGGGCTTCGATACTGGCCCCGCGAGTGCATTATTGGACTACTGGATCAACAAACATCTTGGTAAGGCATATGATGAAAATGGAAATTGGGCTGCATCCGGCCTCGTCCATCAAGAGCTGCTCAAGCATATGTTGGCCGATCCCTATTTCAAAATGCCTGCCCCCAAAAGTACTGGAAGAGAATATTTTGATGCTAAATGGTTGGAACAAAAATTAAAAGGTGCCGATCCAGCAGCGCCGGAAGACATTCAAGCTACTCTAGCTGAGCTATCGGCCATTACAATTGGAGATCATATAAGTCGACTCCCAGCAAGCTGCGACCAGTTACTCGTCTGCGGTGGAGGATTTCATAACGCTCACTTAATTCAGCGCATTAAAAAACAAATAGGCTCTACGCCATGCGACGCCTTGTCGGATCTTGGGGTTCCCAGTGACTTTATTGAAGCAACAACTTTCGCTTGGCTGGCTCATCAAAGGCTTTCAGAAAATAGGCTCGATTATCGAAGTGTGACCGGAGCAGAACGTCCTGTTTTAATGGGTAACATATTTAGAGCTTAAAAGCTTATTACCCTGCAAGAATATTGGTGCGATTAAATAAACTAAACAGAGAACGAGGCGCCACAACCGCATGTAGCAGTTGCATTTGGATTATTGACAACAAAACGAGCGCCTTCAAGTCCATCGATGTAATCAACTGTTGACCCTGCCAAGTACTGAATACTTAAGGGGTCAACCAATAGAGTCATTCCGCCTCGTGTAATGCGAGTATCATCAGAGGTGGTTTGATCATCAAACTTAAATCCATATTGAAAGCCTGAGCATCCCCCTCCAGTCACATAAACTCTTAGATGAAGATCTTTATTATCTTCATCTTCTAAAAGTTCCACCACCTTTGCACTTGCAGCGTCTGTAACCTGAAGTAAATCAGGCATGGCTTGACTCTCGCTCATTATATCTACTCTCTAACTTCTGTCTCGCGACACTTGTTTTAATAGCCCTATTATACCGAGAAGCTTGAGATAAACCCAACACCAAGCTTTCGGTAATGAATAAGATACTCATTTAACGCTCACACGCTTTCGCTATGTCGAATTAGTTGGGGGTAATATCAGATGAATTCAATGGGCAACTAAAGATATTTGCCGCCAATTACAATTGATTGATTGATTGATTGATTGATTGATTGATTGATTGATTGATTGATTCAAAATAATAGCGAGCTCATAAACATTTTAAAGCTCGCTTAGTTCTTATAATAAGTTCTTAAACTATGATGGGCTTTCTATTTCGATAACTTAATTGCTCGAAGATGCTGCCTTAGGTTCGCTACTTTCTTCTACATCCATTGCTGCACCTGGCTTGGAAGCTTTTGAGTCCTTTCCGTTCGAGCTTTGTGGACTGTGGTTTTTCGATGACTTCTCTTGATTATCGTGATTAAGCAATTTAGGGCTGTCATCTTGATGAACCATTTTGCCGTTTACTTCTGCTCCCATCGCCATTTCTATGAGTTTATAGTAAACATCACCTTCAACATGGGAAGAGTTTTCCAGCTCAATATGCTCGCTAGCGTGAACATCACCTTCTACTCGACCTAAGATAATGACATGTGGAACCTCCACTTCACCCTCAACTTTTCCATGCTTACCAATCGTTAAGAGCGACATTTCGTGTTCATCTGCGGTTATATTGCCGATTACGTGTCCGTCAATATAAAGCACGCCCTTGAAATGGATGTCTCCAGTTATTCGCGTCTCGCGAGTGATCAACGTGTCGGCTGCTCCAGCTTTTGGACGAACTTTTTGCTGTGAATTCTTGCGTCTATTACCAAACATATCGTTTCCTATTGCTCCCGTGCCTCACATCTTTTTTAACTTGGGCTAATGCTCGCAGCTCAAGAACTGTCAGGCAACCATAATTGAAATTGCATTAAAGGGTAAAGCGGTTTTTGCAATGGCAAAATCGGCCAACACTTTAGCGTTTAAACGCTTTCGTATCGCCCATCTGGTTCACACTTTAAATGTCCTGTTAATCAGAACTATTCAGTCGTCAAAACCAAGACAACACTATATTGGCCAATTAAATTGCTTGGTGACCGTTTGTCCATTACGTCCGCTCGTTACTGCGGTTATTTCAACAGACTTAGGCTCAAACCCTTCCGGTAAAGTAATCTCACCTTTAATATTCTGAAAATACTTAAAAGTAAATTTAAGATCATTACTGCTCAAATTGCTGAGATCGGTAATATTGTTCTCGACGGTCTTATTATTTTGCTTACCTTTCACAACAATCGTTACATCACCTTTGAGAAATACCTGGTGAGTCTTCACTTGCGTCAACGCTAGCTGAAAACTGTAACTTTTTGGCGAAATGCCTTTTTTAACCACCCAGTCCGCTATTTGCAACCCTTTGACGTCGAGTTCTGGTGCCATTATGCCGCGATAAAAAGACAGTTCGGTTTCGAGCGACTCTATGGTTTGCTGAAGATTAGAAATTGTTTCCATTATTTGCTCGCTGGCGGTCGCATCAACCTGCGCAGAACTCTGTAACACTATAGTTTGCTGTTCCAGCTCCGCGATGCGTTGCTCGTTTTCCTCAACCTGCTTAACAAGAATGTTGCGCTCTTCCTCAAGCAACTCTCGCTCTTCAGCACTATCAAATCGACCCAAATAAAACGTAATAACCAGCAATACAAGGAAAACAAGCGTCCAGCCAACGTACCAAATTGGACTGCGGCGGCGTGTAACTATTAAATCTGACGACATATTCAATTCTTTCTGTGGTGGTGTAGAATTTTCGAGTGATACAGTTAAATTTTAACAAGTTTTTGAAGAAACGCCGACAAACCCTTGAAATCGGAGAAAATTCCACTCCACAAATCACCTTAATCACTACTATAATGAAAGCAGAACGGGATACTCAAGCAAAACTTAAAATAACCATAGGATTTATCAAAAATAAAAGACTTCTGGGTCCTTCATGTCATTAATTGACTCACTCCGGCTAAGACTCGGTTCGGTTGATGCGTTGATGCTACTTGCATTAGTAGGTTTAGCAAGTGGTATATTAGCCGGTGCCTCAAATATTTTATTTCGCATTTTTACCGAAAGCGGGATAGTTCTATGGCACCCAGAAACAGAAGCTGGAGATTTCGAAGGTCTGTCATGGGAATTTAGACTCGGAATGCCAATTATTGGCGGCCTAATTGTCGGCGCTTTTTTGCAAAAGCTT
Source organism: Gammaproteobacteria bacterium (assembly GCA_013373375.1). Taxonomy (GTDB): domain Bacteria; phylum Pseudomonadota; class Gammaproteobacteria; order Enterobacterales; family Kangiellaceae; genus Pleionea. Next base: position 71,139 of record JABXHY010000011.1, on the reverse strand, counting down.
TCAAAACACAGACGAGCAATGGGCGTTGGTCACGTGCTCGAGCGAATGTCATTTCACCAAGGGTATCTTCCTTGGAAAAATGCTGTTGCACAGTTTTTCATTGGTGGATTATCACTAGCATCGGGAATGTCCGTTGGGCGAGAAGGCCCTGGCATACATCTTGGTGCTGCAAGTGCTAGTTGGCTCGGTCAAAGACTGAAACTTCCCAATAACAGTATTCGAACATTAGTCGGATGCGGTTCAGCTGCAGCAATTAGCGCAAGTTTCAACACTCCTTTAGCGGGCGTTATATTTGCCATGGAAGTGGTAATGATGGAATACACCATTGCCAGCTTTATTCCAGTCATTCTTGCATCAGTGATGGGCGCAGTATTGTCCCGAATGGTATTCGGACATGCTGTAGCCTTTGACGTCCCTCCACTAGAGCTAACGTCGCTTTGGGAAATGCCCTATTTTATGTTAATGGGAATTTTAATCGGTTGCCTGGCATCTTTTTTCATCGCATCCACGACAGCCGTTACTCGCCGTACATTTTCCTGGCCGATTTGGATTAAATGTTCATTATCTGGTTTATGTGTTGGCGTCATTGCAATTGGAATCCCTCAAGTCATGGGAATTGGTTATGACTCAGTCAATGCAACTTTGCATGGAGAATATGGCATTATTTTATTAATGCTTTGCTTAATCGGGAAGTTTGTCGCCACTATTGCCTGTTCGGGAATGTCTATGCCAGGAGGAACCATTGGGCCATCCTTTTTCATTGGAGCGATGGCCGGGGCTATGATTGGATTCATTGGAAATATACTCTTTCCAGAGCATGCGTCGAGTTACCCATTTTATGCCATGATCGGCATGGCCACTATGATGAGCGCGGTGTTGCAAGCTCCTTTGGCAGCGCTAATGGCGCTTTTGGAGCTGACCTCAAACCCTGGCATTATTCTGCCAGGAATGTTTTCGGTAGTTGTAGCTAACTTAATGGTTTCCCAAGTTTTCAAGCAGCAATCTATTTTTCATAGTCAGATGCAAGCTAAAGGGATGGAGGTTAAATTTAACCCTCTAACTCAATTTTTGAGGCGAGTGGCAGTGGCCGGAGCAATGGAACGGTCGGTTGCAGTTCACGACCGGGTAATCCGATTGCTTGATGTCGCTCAAATTCTTGAAAGTCAACCTCGCTGGATACTAATAAGAGAAGACAATGTTCCTGTTTACCTGATGTCAGGTAACGATCTCGCTCGATATATGGTTGAAATTGAATCGTCGGAAGAAGCCATGCCCAAAACTGTTGACCTATTTAAGATTCCTGCCGAACGTCAAAATGTCTCTGCCGTTTATTTACAGGCAACTTTAGAAGAAGTACTCGATAGCTTAGAACGCGACGATAATAATGCCGCTTACGTTTTTAGAACAACCGCGCCAATGACCGAAAAGATTTATGGCGTTATAACTCGAGAAACCATCGAGTCTTATTACACTTACAAACCCTCGATTAGTCCGGCTCGTTAGGTTCACCTATGTATTTATGGGTTAAAGCATTTCATATTATTTTCATGGTTGCCTGGTTCGCAGGGTTATTTTACCTGCCCAGGATCTTCGTCAATATTCAGCTGACCGAAAACAACGATGTAAAACAACACCTTAACCTGATGGCCAGAAAACTTTATCGATTTATCACACCGTTTTTGTTTTTAACGGCTTTTTTTGGCATTTGGTTAGCGATTCTGCAGTGGAACTATTTAAAAGCAGCAGGATGGTTTCACGCTAAGATGCTGTTAATGATAATTCTCGTCGGCTACCATTTCTGGTGTGGTATTTACCGCAAACAACTTGAACAGAACCTATGTCATAAATCTCATATTTATTTTCGCTTCTTCAACGAGGCTCCTGTTTTAGTGTTGTTTGCGATGGTTTTGCTTGTCGTATTGAAGCCGAGTTAAGCAAAACGGCAGACAAGATACTAAAAACGCCTTAAAATACGCAGATTGTTTTAAAGCACAGCTCGAACTAAAGGAAACTCAGTGATCCTTAAAGGCCAACACGTACTCTCGGTAAAAGACTTTTCTCTCGATCTGATTCACGAACTATTTGCGGTAGCCGATAATATGCGGCCCTATGCAACTCGACAAAAAGTAACTCGAGTATTAGAAGGCGCGATTTTAGGAAATATGTTTTTTGAACCCAGCACTCGAACTCGCGTAAGCTTTGGTTGCGCCTTTAATTTGCTCGGTGGCGAAGTTAGAGAAACCACAGGGCTATCCTCTTCCGCACTGGCGAAAGGTGAATCGCTTTACGATACAGCTCAAGTTTTATCTGGGTATTCCGACATCATTTGTATGCGCCACCCAGATGCGGGCTCAGTTGCAGAGTTTGCGATAGGAAGCCGAGTGCCAGTAATCAATGGTGGGGATGGTCCAAATGAGCACCCAACACAAGCTTTATTGGATTTATTTACCATTCAAAAAGAATTATCACGGCAAGGAAGAGATATCCAAGAATTGAGCTTAACCATGCTTGGCGATCTTAAACATGGCCGAACCGTTCACTCGCTTTGTCAGTTGCTCTCATTATACCGAGGTCTTAAAGTTCAGTTAGTGTCACCACAGGCTCTAGCAATGCCTACCCAATATGTGGATATCTTAGAAAATGCTGGACACCAAGTTGTCGTCAGCGACAAACTAGACGAAGGCCTCCCGTCAGCCAATATTATTTACCAAACTCGAATTCAAGAAGAGCGTTTTGCAACACAAGCCGAAGCTAATCGATATCGCGGTTACTTTCGCTTGAACAAACAAGTTTACTCCGAACATTGTCAGCCAAACGCAGTCATTATGCACCCCTTACCCAGGGACTCGCGCAACGACGCAAATGAGCTAGATAACGATTTAAACTTGGAGCCAGGTTTGGCGATATTCAGACAAACCGACAATGGTGTTTTAGTCAGAATGGCTCTATTCGCCTGTATTTTAGGAGTTGAAGATCAACTATCAAAATACGAGCGTCCTGTAAATTGGTTCCCAGGCCTCGACCCTTTAAGAGGATAACCGTTAGCTTCCTGCTAATTAAACCTAAAACATAGAAGAGACTACAAAATTTCGGTATTTACTTGCGTTAATTGCAGTTGAAGTGAGGTGTGATTTAACGTCAATCATCAGTACAATAGTCTCTTAACCAGTTAACTTTACTCGAATTTAAATTACTCGACTCAAACACATCAGAGCTTTATGACAAATCTTTACCAAACAGCACAACAATACATTCCCGGCGGTGTTAACTCACCTGTTAGAGCATTCAACGGTGTCGGTGGCGAACCGGTGTTTATAAAAAGAGCGGATCGCGCGTTTATTTATGACAATAATGATAAAGAATACATCGACTATGTTCTGTCTTGGGGTCCAATGATACATGGGCATAATGATCCAGACATTCGTCAAGCTGTAATAGACGCTGCGGCAAATGGGCTAAGTTTTGGCGCTCCAACTGAGATCGAAATAGAAATGGCCAAAACCGTGTGCGAAATGATTCCATCAATGGACCAGGTACGAATGGTTAACTCGGGTACCGAAGCCACTATGTCAGCCATTCGACTGGCAAGAGGATTTACCGGTAAAAATAAAATCATAAAGTTCGAAGGTTGCTATCATGGCCACGCAGATTGTCTTTTGGTAAAAGCTGGCAGCGGAATGCTCACATTAGGAGAGCCAACTTCGCCTGGAGTACCGGCTGATTTTGCAAAACATACCTTAACAGCAACTTTCAACGACCTCGAGAGCGTGAAACAATTAATGGAAGCTAATGCTGACGATATCGCTACGGTAATTCTCGAGCCAATTGCAGGTAATATGAATTGCATACCACCCATTCCAGGATTTCTGGAAGGCCTACGAGAATTGTGCGATCAATACCAAGCGGTTTTGATATTTGATGAAGTCATGTGTGGTTTTCGAGTCGGTCCAGGTTCAGCACAACAACTGTATAACGTTACCCCAGACTTAACCGCTCTTGGTAAAGTAATTGGTGGTGGCATGCCGGTAGGAGCTTTCGGAGGAAAGCGTGACATTATGCAGCACTTGGCTCCTGCAGGTCCGGTATATCAAGCCGGCACCCTTTCCGGAAATCCGGTAGCAATGAGCGCAGGGTTAATGTCTCTTAAAAAGATGCAGCAACCTGGCTTCCATGACTCTATTTACAAGTTCACGCAACAATTAACAGAGCAGATGCAACAGTTAGCGAATGAGGCAGGTATTCCATTTACAACGAATCATATTGGAAGTATGTTCGGATTTTTCTTCACTGAAGACGAGAAAGTAACCTCTTATTCGCAGGTTGCAAGTGGAAATATCGAGCGCTTTAAAAACTTCTTCCATTTAATGTTAGAGCAAGGAGTTTACCTGGCACCTTCGGCATTTGAGGCTGGTTTTGTTTCCAAGTCGCATGGACAGAATGAATTAGATAAAACTCTAAGCGCAGCCAAAAAAGCTTTCGGACAACTTAAATAAAACTTTCAGACCTCTTAAAGTTTAATCATACGAGGCGCCTTTTAGTTTAGAGGCGCCTAACAACTGCAACATAAGGTCAAACTCCGAAATTATCTAACTCCTGATCTATTCTAAATTGGTTATCGACAACCTCCGCATTATTTGATTGCTAAACACAGTAAAAAATTAACAGCCTCAAATTGAAATTCCGAAATACTCTCAGTTCGATCAAACCATGCGCTCCTCGGTCTGCTCACTGGATCTTCATTCCTAATTCGTAGACAATGCAGCTGAAATTCATTCCAAAAGGTTTAATCTAAAAATGATGAACTTAAGTCTCGAAGGTAAACACGCGCTCGTTTGTGGTAGTAGCCAGGGTATCGGCAAAGCCATTGCTATTCAGCTAGCAAAGCAAGGTGCATCCATCACCTTGTTCGCAAGGAACGCAGAGGCTCTAGAGAAAGTCAAAGCGGAGCTTGATGGATCGCAAGGACAGAAACATTTATGCCTGACTGCGGATTTTAGTAAGCCAGACCAAGTGCTCGATGTAGTGAGTCAACACCTAAGCAGTGTCAACTTTCAATATCAAATATTAATTAACAATACAGGTGGGCCTGCCCCAGGCCCGGCTCATTTATCTGACTCACAAGCTTTTCTTTCCGCTTTTAATCAGCACTTAATCAATAATCAAAATCTGGTTCAGGCGCTTCTGCCCGGTATGAAGTCATCGAATTTCGGTCGAGTCATTAACGTCATTTCAACTTCGGTCAAACAACCGCTGCCCAACTTAGGTGTGTCGAATACTGTAAGAGGTGCTGTTGCTAATTGGGCGAAAACCCTGGCCAATGAGCTTGGTCCTTTTGACATTACGGTTAACAATGTTTTACCCGGCGCAACGGCAACCGCTAGGCTAGATGCTATTATTGCTAATAAAGCTAAAAAGCTCGACAAAACTCTCGAGCAAGTGACCGAAATGGAAAAGTCAATTATCCCACTAAGAAGATTTGGTCTACCTGAAGAGTTTGCCAATGCGGTTGGCTTCTTAGCTTCTCCTGCGGCGGCTTATATTACTGGCACCAATTTACCAGTAGACGGTGGACGCACTGGCTGCTTATGATTCATTAATCTGTAGGTTCTTAACAAAACCGATAATTGGATTTATATGCAAATTATAAACAACTTTATTGATGGCGAACTGATCCCGCCAAGCAGTCAGCAATTTTTAGAAAACGTTGAACCTGCTACTGGAAACGTTTACTCGCAAATACCCGAATCTAACCGAGATGATTTAAGCCATGCGGTTGCTGCAGCAAAAAAAGCGCTTCCTGAGTGGTCAGGAATGTCAATTGAAGATCGCGCTAGAATTCTAACGCGACTGGCTGATGAAGTTGAAAATGCCAGCGATGAGCTTGCCAAAGCTGAAGCTATTGATAACGGGAAACCTATTTCTCTTGCCAAAGCCGTTGATAGTTATAGGGCGTCAGCCAATATCCGCTTTTTTGCTCAAGCCATAACTCAATTTTCCAGTGAAAGTCACAGCATGGGAAACGAAGGGATCAATTACACTTTAAGAGATCCAATTGGAATCGTCGGTACAATTTCTCCCTGGAATCTTCCACTGTATTTGTTCACATGGAAAATTGCTCCCGCACTGGCAGCTGGAAATGTTGTTATTGCTAAACCGTCAGAGGTAACCCCAATGACGGCCTTCTTATTTAGTAAGTTGTGTGTAAAAGCTGGCTTACCTAGAGGGGTACTTAATATCCTTCATGGGTCCGGAGGCAATATTGGTCAGGCAATTGTTGAGCATCCTGAAATCAAAGCAATAAGTTTTACAGGTGGCACGGCAACGGGCAAAAAGCTTGCTGCAACTGCAGCTCCGATGTTTAAAAAGCTATCACTCGAATTAGGCGGTAAAAATCCAACTTTGGTTTTTGCAGACTGTGATTTTGAAAGCACGGTTAACCAAGTTGTCCGATCGGCCTTCGCAAACCAAGGGCAAATTTGCCTATGTGGCTCAAGAATTTATATTGAACGGCCAATCTATGAAAAATTTAAGGAAGCATTTTTAAGACAAGTAGAAGACCTCAAGATTGGTGATCCTTTAGAACTTTCTACACAACATGGTGCACTAGTTTCTCAACCACATATGGATAAAGTTCTTAGTTACATCGAATTAGCCAAGAAAGAAGGCGGGCAAGTATTGACAGGTGGTGAACGTATAACATTAAAAGGCCGATGTGAAACCGGCTTTTTTGTCTCACCAACGGTAATCGAAGGCTTACCTTTATCATGCCGTACAAACCAAGAAGAAATATTCGGGCCTGTTTGTACCCTGCAACCTTTTGATAACGATGATGAAGCAGTTTCATTAGCGAATGGAACCGAATATGGGTTAGCGACTTCCGTATGGAGTAATAATTTAAGTCGATGCCATCGTTTGGCAAAACAATTAGACTTTGGGATTGTCTGGATAAACTGTTGGTTACAACGAGACTTAAGAACGCCTTTTGGCGGTGTAAAAGCTTCCGGTGTTGGTCGAGAAGGCGGTCTCGAAGCGTTACGCTTTTTTACAGAACCCAAAAACGTTTGCGTTAAATATTAGTTACCATAGAAATGACAAACGAAATTTCTCTCGACAATAAAACCATACAAATTCGCCTCGCAAATGATTTGGCACAGCGAATCAAAGTCGGTGTGTTCATTTATCCTGTGTTATGGTTTTGTGTTGGATTAGGCAGTGAGTTTCACAAAGACAACTTATTGCTTTTTATTATCATTAATATAATTTTTGCGCTGACTTCTGTAATTAGAGCAATTCATTTAAAGCGTATCAAAAAAATTTCACACGACTCATCTAACTTATGGTTATTACAGGTGCGATGGCTTTTGCTCCCTCATACCGTTTTATGGGGAAGTATATTTGCATTGTCACTGACTAGCGACAATAACACCTTCGCGCTATTAATGACATTTACAACAGCAGGAATTGTTCCCGGTGGGATTTATAATTTCGCCCCTGACTTTAAACTAACCATGTGGTTTACATTTTCAATTGCCACCCCCGCACTCATCAGCACAGCAATAATAGGCGATTGGTTTTTATTCATTTTATTAATTGTCTATCTAGTCTACATAGTACAAATGGTGAAAAGCCAAAATAAAGATTACTGGTTTTCGTTGAAAAATGAACTTAGGCTAAAAAAGCAAACACGAACCGATCCATTGACCCAATTAGAAAATAGAAGAAGCTTTGATGAAAAGCTTAATAAATATTGCCACTTAACTTCTCGAAACCATGAGTTATTAACCATACTTCTGATTGACTGTGATCATTTTAAGAACGTTAATGACAAGTTTGGTCACGACGTGGGAGATTTGTGTTTAAAACAAATTGCGAAACTATTAACAGAACAACTTCCGAGAGCAACCGATGTATGTGCTCGTTATGGTGGAGAGGAGTTCAGTTTAATATTACCGGGTACTGATTTAGTAGGCGCAAAAATCGTAGCAGAACGACTGCGTGCCAATCTCGAATCAAATCCTATCGAATACTCGGAAGGGCAACTTCAAATAACTGTCAGCATCGGAGCTGTTTCTCGTAAACTTAGGCGGTTTAAAGAAGGATTACCGGAAGAGTTATTCAAGCAGGCCGATCTTGCACTTTATAAAGCAAAAAAAAATGGAAGAAATTGCTGTGTTCATTTCGCTTATGATGAAAATGAACAAGAATATAAACAAGCCATTAGCGATGCTGACTTTGAACGATTAAATTTTTAAGTATTACAAAGTATAAGTACGACGATACAGTGGAAATCAAAAAGAGGAGCAATAAATTGCTCCTCTTTTTTGTTGAACCGAAGGAAACTTTATTACTTAAGACTGTTTACTTTCAATCCATCGTTTCACTTTTCCATCGAGCACTTTCATTGGCACTGCACCGCCAAGCAATACTAAATCATGAAACTCTGCAATATCAAACTTCTCGCCAAGTGCTTGTTTAGCTTCTTCACGTAATGCCACTATTTTTAGCATGCCTAATTTGTAACCAAGTGCCTGGCCAGGCCAGGCCATATAACGTTCAATCTCTGAAATAACATCAGACTTTGCCGTACCAGTTGTTTTAGCCATGTAATCAATGGCTTGTTCGCGAGTCCATTTTTTATGATGCAATCCGGTATCGACAACGAGTCTTACTGCTCGAAAAAGTTCGGCTTGTAATCGCCCTAGATCGCCAAATGGATCGTCTTTGTACATACCAATTTCTTTTGCGACTAATTCCGAATAAAGAGCCCATCCTTCCACATAAGCATTGTAAGGTGCGATTCTTCGCAGAAAAGGCAAGTCATCTTGTGCCAAATTCAATGCCACCTGCCAATGGTGACCTGGATTTGCTTCATGATAAGTCAAGGTTTTTAAACCGAACTTAGGATTTGCTTTCATGTCTCGTAAATTAATCCAGTAAATACCTGGCTTGGAACCATCCACAGCTGGAGGGGTATACTGACCACCTGGAGCGCCATCTTGAACTTCTTTTGGAAACGCTCGGACTTCAACTCGATAAGGAGGCTTAGATCGAAAAATATCGGCCATAGCAACGTTCATTTCTTCAATATACTTATTTAAATCTTCAAGTAACTCTGCTCGTCCTGCCTCACTGTCTTCGTAAAGAAAACGACCTTCTAAGTTGAGCTGAGCCATGCGAGCACCAGCCGTGCCTTTCGTGTAACCTAGCGGCTTTAATATTTTATCCATTTCTGTCGTAATGCGTTTAACTTCATCTAGCCCGACCTGATGTATTTGGTCCGCTGTCATATCGCTATCACCAAGTTGCAGAATTGCGTCTTGATAATAGTCAACACCATTGGGTTGCGCCCAAATTCCATGTTCTTCTCGTGCTCCATCAATTGAGGCTTCGGTTAACTCAGCAATCATTTGATAAGCAGGATAAACAACTGTCGACATTTGTCGTTTTGCTTCGTCAATTAACGCCTGCTTTTTGTCTTGAGAAATATCTTGTGCTTTATTAACTTTATCAATAAAGCTGGTGAGTAATGAGTGATTTTCAGGTTTAGCTTTTAAGAAATTATTTAAGTACCTTAACGCACCTTGAAGTACAATTTTAGGAGGAACCCACCCTTGTTTCTTATCAGCATTGAATTTATCTGCAATACTCTGCGCGAATTGATCAAAAGTCGCTAAACGCCCAATATAATCTAAAGCTTGTTGCTCGTTAGTGACTGGTTGATCACTTTCCATTGTTCTTGGCGTATCAATTAAAGGCCCATTTATTTGATTAATTACAAATGGAGAAAGGCCCATCCAAGTATCGATATAACCAACAGGAAAACTTTCATCGCCTGCATAATATCGAGTAATGTTTGCCATCACTTTTTGTGAATCGATTAGGTCTGGTTCCAATCCTTTGGTATCAATTGCAGAAATGTTATTCGATAACTCTCTTAAACGCTCTCGAAGTTGTTGCTCTGAATCAGGAGAGTACGACTCAAGCTGATTAGCATGATAATAACCGGTGTCTTTTTGCCCCAGACCATAAAGAGTGGCAGACATAGCTCGATATTCAAACAGCGTTTCTTTTGCACTACGGTAAAGTTCAAGTAACCGCTGCTCATCATTTTCCGGTGAGATATCTTCAGATGCTGGTGCTGTATTAACCGATTCTTTTTCGGTTACCTGCTTTGATTCTTCGACAAGATCACCTGATGTTTCTCGCTCAGAATCGCAGCCAACCATCAAGCTAATTATCGCAGCGCAAAACACTATTTTTCTTGTTAGCATTAGTTTTCCTCTTGCTTTTTATCAAACAACTAGGCGCATCTTAGCGTGTTTTAAGAGCTGACAAAACCTCTCTTGAGACAGGTAGCAGTCGAATCGCTTTGCCGCTAGATTCCCGCCCGTGTTACACTCAGCCAGTATTAGAGAATAAAGATAAGAGAATACCGTATGCCTTCATTTGACATAGTGACAGAAGTCGAGAATACCGAAATTCGAAATGCGATTGAAAACGCAAACCGAGAACTTTCTACTCGATACGATTTTAAAAATGTCTCCGCTGAATTTGAACTCAAAGACGACGCAGTAAAAGTCGCTAGCGAAAGTGATTTTCAGGTTCAACAAATGATGGACATATTACGTAACAGCTGTACTAAACGAAATATCGATCCTCGCAGTCTCAAATCAGGCGATATTCAACATACCGGAAAAACCTATTTTAAAATGGTCTCTTTTATACAAGGGATCGAAAAAGACGTTGCTAAAAAATTAGTTAAGTTAATTAAAGACTCAAAGTTGAAGGTGCAACCTTCCATCCAAGGAGATAAAGTCAGAGTAACCGGCAAGAAGCGAGATGATTTGCAATCAGTGATGTCACTGATTCGTGAAGCAGACCTTGATCAGCCGTTTCAATTTGACAACTTCCGCGATTAAATGCCACGATTTAACCAATCCTAATTCATAAAAAGGTATCCCATGCGCATTGCCATACTTTCTAGAAACGAAACTTTATATTCAACTCGTCGCTTGAAAGAGGCCGGCGAAGCACTTGGTCATCAAGTGGATATTGTTGATACTCTTCACTGTTATATGGACATCACAAGTAATCGCCCAGCCGTTCGATATCGTGGTGAATCGTTACCAAAGTATGATGCTGTGATTCCAAGAATCGGAGCTTCTGTTACTTTTTACGGAACAGCCGTGGTTCGACAGTTTGAGATGATGGGCACTTTCTCAATTAATGAATCGGTTGCCATTAGCCGTTCAAGAGACAAATTACGATCATTGCAGCTTTTGTCCCGCAAAGGTGTTGGACTTCCCAGAACGGGCTTTGCAAGATATCCGGATAAGATTGATGACTTACTGAAAAATGTTGGTGGTGCGCCTGTCGTAATAAAGTTACTAGAGGGAACACAAGGGATTGGCGTTGTACTCGCTGAATCTCGCAAGGCAGCGGAGAGTATTATTGAAGCTTTCATGGGACTGAAAGCCAATATTTTGGTGCAAGAATATATCAAAGAAGCTGGTGGAGCCGATATCAGATGTTTGGTCATTGGTGGAAAAGTAGTTGCTGCAATGAAACGCCAGGCAGCGCCCGGTGAGTTTCGATCGAACCTTCATCGAGGAGGCAAAGCTGAACTTATTAAATTATCCCCAGCAGAGCGTAAAACAGCTATTCAAGCAGCTAAGGTAATGGGGTTAAACATGGCCGGTGTTGACATTCTTCGCTCAAACAATGGTCCAGTTGTAATGGAAGTTAACTCATCGCCAGGCTTAGAAGGAATAGAAGCAGCCACCAATAAAGATGTGGCAAAAATGATATTCCAGTTTATCGAGAAAGAAGCCAAGCCCAATAAAACCCAAACGAAAGGTAAAGGCTAGGATCCGAAACAAAACAACTGAGCAATTAAATGTCGAAACCATTCAAAATTGCAGGGCACAGTATTGCGCCTGGAGAAGCTAAAAAGCTCGAAGTTCCAATTGTTCGACTGTATACCGACACGAGTATGTTTTTACCGGTTTATGTCAAACATGGTCGTCGAGAAGGTCCGAAGTTGTTTGTCAGTGCTGCTGTTCACGGCGATGAACTCAATGGCATCGAAATCATAAGTCGCCTCATAAACAGTAAAAGTGTTAAAAACTTAAAAGGCACTTTAATTGCGGTGCCACTCGTTAATGCATATGGTGTATTAAATCATGACCGTTACCTTCCGGATCGACGCGATTTAAATAGGAGTTTTCCCGGAACAAAAAAAGGCTCTCTAGCGAGTCGAATTGCTTACATTTTTATGAACGAAATTGTAAAGCAGTGCGATTATGGTATCGATTTGCACACAGGAGCGCTGCATCGAAGTAACCTCCCTCAGATTAGAGCTAACTTAGAGGATCCAGCTACTCTCGAACTGGCCAAAGCATTTGGAGCTCCGGTCCTTATCAACTCCAATTTACGCGACGGGTCGCTCCGAGAATGTGCCAATGAGCTCGGTATCGCAATGTTGTTATACGAAGCAGGAGAAGCTTTACGTTTCGACGAACTCAGTATTCGAGCGGGTTATCGTGGTATTTTAAACGTTATGCGCCATCTAGGAATGCTAAGTAAACGTCCGACAAAAAGAGCTCCTATAAAGCCCTTTATTGCTGAAGACAGCGGCTGGGTTAGAGCGACCGATAGTGGCTTTGTCTCTCACCGCCATCAGCTAGGCGACTATGTTAAAAAAGGTGACTTACTGGCGACCGTGAAAGATCCGTTTGGTGACGTGATTGACGAAGTTGTCGCTCACGCTGAAGGCATTATAATTGGTAAACAAAACATCCCGTTAGTCCATGAAGGCGAAGCGATGTACCACATTGCTTACGTGACAAAACACCACGATACAGTGGCTGAAAGAATCGAGCACTTTCATAATATTTACAACACCGAAAGAACGACCAAACTGTCCGATGAAAACTCTCCAGATGTAAAACAAACAGAAAACGGAAAAGTGGACTGAATTAACGAACTGAGGAACGACTTGTGAGCAAACAAATTGTTGGTGTTATTGAAGTGTGCCGGTTACCTGAGCTGGAAATTTCTCAATTACACGTTCGAGTAGATACTGGAGCGAAAACATCTTCGTTACATGTTGATAATCTTCAAGAGTTTAAGAAAGGCAAAAATCTTTGGGTCAGTTTTGATATTCATCCTGATTATCATAACGTCGACTATATCGTAAGACGAGAAGCCAAAGCAAAAGCAACCCGAACCATCAAAAGCTCTAATGCGACAAAAGAAAAGCGATATGTTATTGATACTGAAATTATAATGGGAAATGACAGCTGGGATATTGAACTTACATTAACCGATCGCTCAGAAATGACCTATCTAATGTTGCTTGGAAGACAAGCAATGAAGGGTCGACTTTTGGTCGACCCCGAAATGAAATATCTATTGAACCCAGAGTTCTCGAATGACCCAGAGCCAAACGAAGATGATTAGGCTTCAATAGCCTCATCAAAATCGTCTGACACTTCTTCTTCGTCATCTGACTCGTACTCAACAATATTATCTTCAGCCATACGACGAGTTGTTAACCATACTGGCGCTCGATTACATCGCTGTAAATATTTGAGCCAGGCTTTTTCTGCAGGCGTATCGGCTGGGGTTTTACCTTCAAGTACTTCAAGGAAATGTTTATCTTGCTCATTTGGGTCGGTCACAAGACCTGCCGTCAAAGCTCGAAATAACACACCATGACTTTCCAATTGCTGTACTTCCTGAAAAGTAAAATCGCCCGAGCGCGAAAACCCATAAGGAAAATGCAGATCGTCGAAAAACCGACGTCTAATAAAAGATTCTCGAGTTTGCATCATCATTTTCTCCTACGACCTAATTCAAGGTTTATTTAGCAAAAAAAAGCTGAAATGTTTAACAAATTTATTCAATCGTTATGACAAATTTTGTTTATCGTCTCTATTCTGCTGAGTCTTTCAGGGCTTGAAGCACACCACTCACCATACACTGCCCGAAATTTCGCTCAAATTCTTCTTCATCTTCCGACTCAGAAGCATCGACGCAACGCTCTTCGATACTTGAAATTTCTTCGCCGGATACTGGATCATCCGAAGAAAACGTTAAGCCAGAAATATCTCCCGCGCATTGATCGATAAATTTGTTCAGCCATTTGCTGTCAAATCCAGCTTTGTCTCCAGTATTCTGGCAAACCATCATGACAGTTTCTTGACCATCATCTGCCATCAATGAAGTCGCTGGAGCGAACATTGCTGAAACAGTAAAAGCCGTCATACCAACCAAATATTTAATTTTCACTTAGTGACTCCTGATAACGAGTTGTTTAATGTTTGAATTCGATTGGAATATAGGAGCAAAGGTAGTTAAGATAAAATGAAATAAATTGCTCTTTTCGAGAAATAAAATTGTACAACCTAGACATCAGCCTGCTTCGCACTTTTCTAGAAGTTAATAAGACTCGGCATTTCGGTAAAACGGCTGAAAACCTTTATTTAACACAGTCTGCTGTGAGCGCGCGCATTAAACAGCTGGAAGATTTATTGGGCGTTCCGCTGTTTCGCCGATACCGAAATAATATTCAATTAACACCGCAAGGCGAGCGCTTAATTCCCCACTCGGAAAAGATATTGAATGCCTGGACTCAAGCTGTGCAAGAAGTATCACTTCCTGAGTCGTCCTCACAAGTCGTTATTGGCGCACCACAGTCCTTATGGGAAGCCAAGCTTTCCGTTCTCCCCATTCGTCTGTTCGAAGCTATAGAAGATATACATACTCGAACCGAATCGCTTGACAGCAAAACCATCATTCGGCGACTGCAAGAGCGAACCATTGATATCGGCTTTGTTTTTGATCACACCAAAACTGATGACCTTGAGACAGAAGAGCTTACAGCAATCGAACTTAAGCTTTACTCATCGGCTGCTGATAAAACATTTTCAGATGTCAGCGAGAACGAGTACGTGATGGTGGATTGGGGGCAAAGCTTCTCAGCTCTGCACGCAAAACATTTGCCGCAAATTCGCTCTCCGAAACTGCATGCCAGTGACTGGTTAATGGCCGTTGAATATCTTAATCAGATTGGCGGGTATGCTTTTTTGCCTACTAGCTTAGTCAGTGACAATGAGTACCCTCTTCACTCAGTCGCAGATGCACCTTCTATGCAGCGAGAAGTTTATCTGTGTTATCACAAGTCGATTAAAAGCCAGTCCGACTGGGAAAATATACTGACGACTATTCGAGATTGTATTTGAATAAATACTAGACATAGAACAGCTCTCAGCGGCTTCAACTTGATTTCTTCAGTTCCACAAAAAGAAGTGGAGTCTTAACTATAGACAGTCAGAAAAGCTTGTTTAGGTTAAATTACCTTTCAAATTTTGACGTTGTACCTTATTGATTTTAATAGGTTTTTATTGCATTAAAATAACATTAACTTTCCATTAAACCTTTTTAGCATCTTTCAGTTAAATTGCAGCCATACATTCAATCATTAAGAGAACAGCTTGCAATGATATTGCGCAAATTAAGCTTGATAGTTTGCTTTTCGATAATATTTGTTCTGAGTTGTAGTGACACCAACGTTGATTCGTCAGTTAATCATATATCGTTGCTAAAGCTATTTCAGGAACCTAATAAATATCAAGGCCAAACTGTTTCCGTCAAAGGCTATCTCAAACTCGATACGTTAGCCCGTTTATATTTCCACAGAGAAGATGCGTTTTACCATCTAACGGAAAACTCAATCTTAATAAATTTGCCCAATGAAGTACTCAGTCAGATTAGGGAAACCTGCAACTCTCAACATTCTCGAGTCATTGGTCAATACAATGAGAGGTTCGGTATTACCAATGTAAGGTCCATTTCGGTCGTTGATTTAGATAAAGTTTTAACTAGAGAATGCTGGTCACAGCAATAACATAAACACTGTATAATTTTTATATTTTGGAGATAGATCGATGTTAAAAACAACAATAATGGTATTATTATTTTCGGTATTGGTTTCAAAGGCAAATGCTCAAGAAACGCTAACAACCACAATTGAAACGCCGCAGAGCGTCGACACCCCAGAGGAGCCGCCTACAAAGCCACCTGAGTGGGTTTGTGTTCTTGCTCCTCAATTATGCGGTGACAAAAAGCCACCTGTAGCTCGCCCCTAAGGAGAAAGTAATAAAATTGAAGACTCACTCTCAAACATCTTTGGGTAAATAACCCTATCATTGTTTGGAGATAGTCCGAATGCTCGAATAAATGGATTGAGAGGCATCAATCTTTCTACCGAAGCACCTTTGGCTTTTACATAAAGCCCCGGTGCTTCAACATTATTAGTCACGTAAAAAATATTATCTCCTCTCACATACCAGCCGTTGTGGCTGTATACATCGATGTCTTCCTGTAAAAGCTCTTCTGTCTTTTCAGTTAGCGAATACTTCCATAGACCTGGCTTATGGTATTTTAGGTAGTATAAAAACTCTCCATTCTCAGACTCTTGCGCAGAGTAACCTCCAAGACTGGTAATTTGCTCTACAACATTTCCCGAAGAAACAGACAAGCGAAAAATTTGCCACTCTCCATCTTTATCGGAAGAAAAATAAATCGACTTTCCATCTGCAGACCAACTTGGCACCTCGACAGTGGGCCACTCATCATCACTGAACAATATTTCAGCATTTTTTAATTTTGTATCGATGGTAAATATTTGATTGTTTGACTCGCTTAAAAGATAACGATCATCTGGTGACCATCGGAGCCGATTAATACTTCTTCCATCTTTAAAATTAGTTACCGGATATTCTTTACCCTGCTCTTCTCTTATCCACACCTGAATATCACCAGAGCGAAGAGAAACAAATGCTGCTTTATTCGAGTTGTTAGCGTATACCGGGAAATAATCTATAGCGCTTGAACTAATAAAAGAGTTGGGGGCATCTAGTAACTCCCATTTATCGCCACTTTCGGTCTCCTGTATATTTTGTTGCCAAATATCAATCGCACTTTGCCCAACTACTATTGCAACCTCATCTTTGACCGGAGAACTATTCGGCGAATGTATCCGCTGCACATTACGAGCAATCGTTTGATGAGTGCCATCTCTTAACGAATACGCCATGAGTTGATTGTAATCGCTCACATAAATTATTTTGGAACTGTCTTTTGACCATGTAACGGACTTGAGTCGCTCAAGGTTTTCAATTAACAATTCTGACTCAAAGCTTTCTAAATCGAGTAAATGTAATTCCGAATTTCCCCAGTCAACATCCCTTAGATAAGCTAATTTTGTCCCATCAGGAGAAAGTGCGAGTTTGAGATCTCCTTTACCTTTAATTGTTGCTGAGTTTGTGAGTTGTGTTAATCGCCCACTTACCAACGAAAATTGATAAATTTTTGATGGCTCTATATCCGAACGAGAAGACGAGAAAATAAGTTCATCACCACTGGCACTCCATGCCAGATCATTCAGCTGCGCGGGACCACCACAATCTGTAATCTCTTTGGGAGAATCGATGGTCTTGCGATCAAACTTTATGGTCATAATGGTGCATTTCCCTGGCTGATGCCTGAAAAATGCTATCTGATTACCATCTGGTGACCAGGCAGGCGCCTCATCGATATATTCTCCGTCAGTAAGTTTTATGACGGAAGAGTCACTAACAGGATCAACAGCTTTGACATAAATGTGCCAGTATTGGCTTGCAGCAGGTCTGTGTGAAAACGCAAGCCACTCACCATCTTTAGAATAGACAGGATGCTTTTCTTCTCCAAGTAAATTGGTAAAAGGTCTTACTTTCGTGAGCTCAGACATTGGTTGAGAATCTTTCGACCAATAAAAGTAAGTCGAAATTAAAGCAATAGAAAGAAGAATAGACGCTATTAAATAAAAATTTATAGAAAAAGTTTTTGGCGTTTCCGATATAGAATCAGAGACACTCGACGACTCTAGGGAAGCAGCTTCAATAGACTCAGTCGCAGAATCCTTGTGAGACACGAGTTTAGCTTCAACATGTTTTTGTATAATAGGAGTTACTAGTTCGTCATTACTGATCGCAGGTTCTGTATTTAAAAACTCAACAGGCGCTACAAGCTGGTACCCCTTCTTTCGCACTGTTGCGAATATGGGTTCAGACGATCCCTGCTCTAATGTTTTCCTCAATAAATTAATAATCCGATAAATAGCGTGATCGCCCACTATTTTGCCGCCCCAGACCTTATCGATAAGCTCATCACGGCTTATAACTTCGCCTTGATGCTGAGCGAAATACAATAAAGTATCCATTGCCAATGGTTCAACCCTGATCGACTGCCCATCTTTAGACAAATGATTGCCGCTGTAATCGACGACCCAGCCACCAACACGAAAACGTTTATTCACAGTTGCCACTTTGAATTATTAAACACATATTTTTCACAGACGAATAACTCGGGGGAAAAGTACTCACAACGAGATATCGCATAGACAGTTAATTCATTCAAGCACTTCAGATCCATTATATTAATGCTCTGAATCTCCCTTAACTTTAAATTATCTCATAGTTCTAAACGAAAATTTAACTATAAAAATCACATTATTCAGATATCAACACTTGGCTCAATCACTTTAACTTGCACGGTTACTCGCTCATTTTATCAGGCATTAAAACATTAGGGCTCAAAAAGCTAAAAAGAGCACAACCGAAAACAACAATGCGAAATGAAAATTAACTGGGCATCAAGGACAAATAATATCGGACACAGGAATTATTCCGTTGATAATTAATTGATCAGCGCAAGATTTCCAATTCGAATATTAGAGATGAGGTATTATCTGAAGCTATTCAATTGAACAGTTTGCACGATCAAACTTAAGTGGATCTGCAGGCCCAACCCATCCCTCTGGTTTAGGCGACGAAATACGTTTAAATTGAGCTTTGCACTGATCACCAAAATAAACGACTTTTTTCTCAAGATCGATGTTTCTTAATGTGGACAGCACTCGATCGTGCTTTTTCACGAAATTTATCATTACATCTAAATCTTTCATATTTTGAAACTTGGGTGGGAGAGCGGCGAAAGATTCATTTAAAATTAAGACAAACAAAACTAAAAAAAGATACCGATTCATAACTATGTCTCCAGGTTAAAACTCAAATTCACTTTTCATAAAAACTAATATGTTAATGAAGATCAATTTCTCTTTTGATTTTCTCGATCGCTTTGTCTATTACTTCTAATTTATAACGAAGACGCTCTGCTCGACTGCTATCATCAGACTCCTTGGATAATAACTTTAAAACTCGCTCTTTTTTCTGTTGCAGAACTTCGAGTTTATCTGCGTGATTAGCTTTATCAAAAATAATAGCATCAATATTCTCATCCAGTGCTTTCTCGAGTTCTGTTTTTTCTTCAATAGACTCAGGAATTACCGGCGTGTCACTAAGTGCGCGAGTATTCATAAAGTTTGGCGAAACGATTTCAATGTCACTGTGGTGAAGTTCGTCAATTACCATTGCATGCAGTTTAGACTTTATTGACATGTAGCTTTCCAGGTTAGTCACTAAAGCATGCAAAGCGTACTGCACACTAAAATCAAGCAAACCTTTTATTTCTACATACGCGTTTTCTATACCTAACTTTTCTGCTGCCGATAGCAAAGCTTTTTCTACTTTTGTTCTCTGCACATCATAACCAAGTGAAACTTCTACTGAAATAAACAAACCGCTTTTCGGAAAAACTTTCATTGGGTTCTGTATAAGATAAACATTTGGTAGAAAAATAAGGCCTCTATCAAATGTTTGAATTTCGATATTCAATAAACTTCGACTGGCAACTTTACCGGTGTAATCGTTGACAGAAATAAAATCGCCACTTCTAAAGCTCTTGGTAACTTTCAATAAAACACCTGCTAGTGTATTTCCCAGAAGAGTTGTCGAAGACAGAGCAATTGCGCCAGAAATGACAATACCTATTAAACTCAGAATCTGCCCTTTTAACTCACTTTCAATTGGTGAGGCTGCAATAACAGCGATTAATAAAATTACCAGGTAAAGATTGTAAGTTAATTGTCGATAATATTTTACTGAAGAATTGTTTGATATTCTTCGATTAAAAATGAATGTAATTAATAGAAAGACAACGGCTGCAATTAACAAAACTATTATTAAAGGATAAAAATCGATTAGCTGCATAATTTATTCTCAATTACATTCGGTTACTTGACTATATACGATCCAGAACGAAGAAAAAATAGGAGGCAAGCATGATTAGATATAGCCATCACTTTGTTTTCTACTCTTTTCGCTTTTGACTTCTAAATTACGATTTCTAGAACCGATACTTTACTTATCAGAATAATGGGTGAGATATGTTACAATCACCCTTTATAATATCGATTGCTGACGTGTCTTAGTCTGCAGTCAAATATCTATTGAGTACTTTGAGCGACTTATCTATGGAATTGTTTTTAATTGTCAGTTTGTTAATTATCCCAGTCGTTTTACTGGCATCCCCATCAGCAATTTTTGCGATTAAGGGACGCTCAGATATCGCCTTAGGGTATCTATTCAGTTTAGTGCTAGTGCAAATTGTAATACTAGCAGCTTATTGGAATACTCCTGCTGCAGCGGCTAGTTGGGTATGCCTACTTTTGGGCGTATCTCAGTTACTATCCCTGAGTTATTTAACATGGAAAGTTGATCTACAATTCTGGAGCAGAAAGTTAATCAGTTTTATTATATTTAACGCTTCAATTTTGGCGACTGGTGTCTTTCAGAGTAATTGGTCATTTTAAAATAATGGTAATCGCCTGATTACATTCGCATTTATAAAAATGCGTCATACTTCCATATGATCATTAATCACATGAGGCGACGTGAATATATCTTTATAAGCGATAAATAGGGCTGATATAACCGTTGGTATCAAAACCAACAAACCCAGCGCCAGTGGTATTAACGCGACGACATACAGCAATGAAATTAAAATACCAAAAATTAAAAGAGTGAAAATATTTGCTGAGCACCCTAGAAAGCTGTATTGCATTGCTTTCAGAACTGAAACGTTATGCATAACAATTAACGTCGGAGCGAAAAGCGACATCATCAATAAAGGTAGAGTAGCAACGAATCCCCAAATTAAAGTTTCTGAGAGTGCGATTGGATTTTCCATCAGAGCCTTCGCTTCTGGTGAAGGGTTAGCGCTTCCAACCACTAGATCCCAATAAATTGGTCCTATAACCAAATACATGACGATGAAATTCAATACTCCCATTACAAGTGAAAGAGTAACTAACGTTTGAAACTGCTTCTTAAATCCAGCGAATAAGTATTGTACTGCAAATGTTTTACCTTGATATTGTGCGTGGCAACCCAACATTAAGCCACCTACCCACACATAGGTCAGCAAGTTACTGACGACAAAGCCGAGGACTGTCAATGTGCTCATCATCAGAAATATACAAAATCCAACTACAATAGTTAACATCCATGGGCCAGGGGACTTTTTAAAATAGTCAAAACCTTCAATCAACCAACTAACTGACCGACCCAGCAATACTTTCCTTGGAGCCATTAATCTTAGTTGTCTTTCTTGCCCCGTGGAGTTATCACGAGGCTCTTGATCAGAATTAGGTGCTTTATAAGGATCGGTCGAGTTCATAGTGCATTTTCTATACAGTTTTTAACTTTATATTAGCATTCTCCCATAACCTTCAGCATGAATAAACACTCGGCTAAAGGATCGTAAAATTTTGACAAGTTTATGAAGGAAACTTGATCGTTAAAATAGCTGAACCCGCTACTAATCAACGTTTTAAAAGCTTATGGTCGAGCCAGTCCTTTTCGACAAGAAAGAAAAAGTCTTCTGTTCGATTATGCTTAAGCTGAATTGGATAAAGCACATCTAGTTTGGTAAGTTTTTTCGGGTTAGCGACGCAATCACTAAACCAGTCTGGTTTAGTGAGCCAATGCCACTCCGATATATCCAACTCATTGGTCCGCGAAAATTCCTTTAGGCAATTTGCTGTTCCCCAATAGCCAAGATTGCAGTTTTCATTGATTTGATAGGCACCTTCTAGCCACTGTTTCTCTGATGTTTTCCTGTTTCGATAGCTCTCAAGGATATCTTTTCGACTCGCCATCGTTAGTGAGCTTGGTAGGAAAAGGCGTCCTCGGAATATCACTTTCGAGTCATCGACAATCAAGTTTTTGTTATTTAAAATTGATTTTGCTGCATCAAGTTTTGGTAACAACAACTGCTTGTTAAAAGTCTTTTTTAATTTGCGGTCAAGAAAATCTTTTTTCCCAGGACCTATCCAACGACCGACATGATTACTTTCTTGTTCGACCCTTAGATAGTATTTGCATGAAAGCTCGATATGAATATATTTATCGTGTATTAAATCTTTAACAATTAAATCCAATTCACCTAAAGTAACTTTATTCTGTACTAGCTGTAGGTTGTGCTCGACGACCTGAAAACCTGGATGAACTTCAAAAGCAATTAACCAAAAAAGCTCAAACCTGTCTCCCAAGCGCTTAGTCTTTAAGTTAGATAAATATTTATCGAGAATTATAATAAATTTTTGATAGTTATTCTCGATCTGAAATTTCACTTGCTCTGAGAATAGCGCAGCTTGTTGTTGATCAGAGAAAAAATCATGATCGTGGATGATTAATGTTGGAGAATTAATGCACCAAAGTATGTCTGCTATATATTTATTTATTGGATATGACTTAGGATCACTCATTAAAAAGCTCTTAGGCAAAACGCTCAGGTAACTTTAGAAAAAACTTGCAAAACGGTAAGCAAAATACTTTGTCCTATTGAACTACTTATTAAGATGACTATTAATAAAGCACAACAAAGCAGAGCGAGCATAGAGCGAGTTTTTAATTGCTTCTTGATCGATTCGTTATCTGGCTTATCAGCCAATACCCACCATCTTCTAGCCAACCAGGAAAAAATAAGCTGACCAAGAATAAAAATCGCCATAACCTCTTTGCTTCCCTCGGGAAGGATGACTGCGACGCCAACTAAAATTCCGGGCATTAGATAAAGTGGAGCCCATAAAAGTCCTGACAATATGTTAACCAGCCAGAAAATCTTTTGCTTCATGCCAGAAATACCGGCAATCACAGGCAATATCGCCCGTAATGGGCCGATGAATCTGCCAACGACTAAACTAATTACGCCGTATCGCCGGATGAAACGATCGGCTCTTTCCAGTGCCGATTGATGCGAATCTAGCCACTTCCAATGTCTAATCTGATCTCGGTAATGAAACCCCAGGTAATAGCTTAAGCCTTCTCCAAGAACCGCTCCGATAAACATGGCCGCTACCATGTCATAAAACGACAATACTCCTACACCAACCAAAGCGCCTACACCAACTAACAATAGCCATCCTGGCATTAATACTCCGATAAAAGCCAAAGACTCCAAAAATGCGATTGCAAACACCACGCTAAAAGCCCATTCTGGATGAGCTTCTATATGCTTCAATAAGTCTTTAGTTAACTGCTCGATCATTAAATTTTCTTAGTTATCAACCATGGCTGCGAGTTAGGTTATACTAATGATAATGCGCCTTAGCAAGTGACAATACTGTTAATTACTGAATCAACTGCAATTTTGAGCTAATCGATGAGTAACATAAGCACACAATCTAACTCTCTTCAGAGTCAAATGGAAAATGAACGCTCAAAGAGTGAAGAGAAATGTAAGAATTGCGAAACACCTTTATCAGGCCCGTTCTGTCATCAATGTGGCCAACCGAATAAATCGATTATTCGTTTTTTTGGCTCCCTGATTCATGAGCTGCTGGAAGATGTTATTAGTCTCGATTCTCGTGCTGCGCGTACATTAAGTGCTCTTTTTTTTAAACCTGGTTTTTTAACTCGAGAATATGTACAAGGCCGTCGATTTTATTATGTACCGCCACTAAGGTTGTTTTTATTCACCAGCATATTTTGTATTTTCGCAATTTGGGTTCTTAACAAAACAGGCGATTCCCCGACGATAAAAGTTGACGGTGAAGCCGTTATTTCCGGCGAAAATCTTGATGATAGTCAAAAGCAAAAGATTTTAAAAAGTCTGTCAGAAAAACCATTGGAACAACTAACTGAAGAGGAGCGAATTAAGGCACGAAAAAAACTTGATACTATTAATGACGCAATGGCATTTGCTGCCCCAGAAAACAAAATTGAAACTCCAAAAGAGTTACTCACTGAGCAAGAGAAAACTAAGTTACTCAATGCACAAACCAATGATTCTGTTCCTGAGCCTCCTGTGCCACCAGAAAGTCAGGGCGACAGGAGCGTTGAAGAAGAGGAAATAAATTCGGCCGATGCAAAACAAGTCTCAGACTCAAAAACATCAGACAATGATGATACTGGAATCAAGTTATCTGACGGTAATGTTACTGCTAACGTTCCGTTTCTTTCAGATGCAGACAACAAACAACTTAGCGAACGATTAACCGAGAACATAAAAAATTTAAAAGATCCAAAAGAGAGAGAAGATTTTTTCGGTGACTTACTGGAGCTGGTGCCAAAACTTATGCTTCTATTAGTGCCGCTGTTTGCTGTTCTAATGAAGGTTTGTTACCCCTTTGCAAAGCGATACTACATTGAACATTTAATTAATGCTTTTCATGGACACGCTTTTCTATTTTTAGCCATACTGCTGGCAATTTTATTTGAAGTTATCAATGACTCTTTAAGTGTTTCAAGCAATTGGCTGGTGAGCATCATTGGGCATATTTTCGGTTTCTTAGAAGTTGTTATTTTCTTTTGGATACCCGTGTACTTTTTAATTTCTATACGCAGGGTTTATCAGCAAAACTGGTTTTTGACCATTTTCAAATGGTTCACCCTAAGCGTAATGTATTTAATCTTATTTGCTATAGCGACAGCAATTGTCTTGATCTTAAGCATATTGTTTAATTAGAGCGCTGAAACTCAGAAGGATAATAACGTTTAAACTTTTTCGGAAATAAAAAAGCGCCCATTGGGCGCTTTATTTTTAGCTCAGATTACAAAACTTTAACTTAAGCGATTTTTTCTCCAGCGGCCTGCTTATCTGCATGATAAGAGGAGCGCACCATTGGTCCACTGGCGACATTACTAAAGCCTAACTTTTCAGCAATTTCGCCTAGCTCTTTAAATTCTGCAGGCGTAACAAATCGCTTCACTGGATGATGGTTTTTACTGGGTTGAAGATATTGACCTATTGTCAGCATGTCTACGTTATGAGCTCGTAAGTCTTTCATAACTTCCACAATTTCTTCATTCGTTTCACCGAGCCCTACCATTAATCCTGATTTTGTGGGCACATCTGGATAAAGCTCTTTGTGTTTTTTCAATAAGTCGAGTGACCATTGATAGTCAGCGCCAGGCCGTGCTTGCCTGTATAAACGCGGCACTGTCTCTAAATTGTGATTAAACACATCAGATAAACTCTCACCCAAGATCTCCAGAGCACGATCCATACGGCCTCTAAAGTCTGGAACCAACACTTCTATTTTGGTAGTCGGGCATTGCTGGCGAACGGCTTCGATACAGTCTACAAAGTGTTGTGCTCCACCATCTCTTAAGTCGTCGCGGTCAACCGATGTTACAACAACATACTTAAGCCCCATACTTTCAACAGAATCTGCCAGATTTTTTGGTTCATCCGCATCGGGTTGCAATGGTCTACCATGAGCAACATCACAAAATGGACATCGCCGAGTGCATATGTCGCCCAGTATCATGAAAGTTGCCGTTCCATGTCCGAAGCACTCAGGCAAATTCGGGCAGGAAGCTTCTTCACAAACCGTGTGCAGTTTCTTATTGCGAAGCATTTTTTTGATTTCGGTGATTTGATTTCCGCTGGGTAAACGTACACGTATCCAGTCGGGCTTTCTTGGCATTTCTTCCGTCGGCTCAATTTTAATAGGTATACGAGCGGTCTTTTCAGCGCCCCTTAATTTAACACCCGGAATTTTCTTAGGATTTTTTGATGCGGTTGTACTTTGACTCATTCGAATCGACTACTCCAAACCTGACAGCATTTGCTGCTCATTATACTCTAAATTGGTCATTATTTGTTGAATTAGAACCGACTGAACCTCGACTAATGCGTGTGGTCCGCCTTGTTTTGCGATGTCAGTGACCTGCATTCCCGCGTATCCACAAGGGTTAATACGAGAGAATGGCTCGAGATCCATCGACACATTGAGCGCCAGTCCATGAAAAGAGCACCCCTTACGGATCCTAAGGCCGAGAGAACATATTTTCGCCCCCGACTCAACGTATACGCCCGGTGCATCAGGTCTTGGGTGAGCGCTTATTGAAAAACTCTCAAGAGTATCCACTACAGCATCTTCTATAGCGGACACTAAATCTCTCACTCCCATTTTCTTACGGCGCAAGTCCAGTAGAAAGTAAACCACTTGCTGACCCGGACCATGGTACGTAACCTGACCTCCTCGATCGACCTGCACAATTGGAATATCGCCTGGAGCTAACACATGCTCCGCCTTACCTGCTTGCCCTTGAGTAAAAACAGGAAGGTGTTCAACTAACCATATTTCATCTGGAGTATTCTCGTCTCGATTGTTAGTAAAGTCGGACATTGCACGCCAAATGGGTTCATAGGGTTGCTGATTAAGTTGTCGAACTCGTAAAGTTGAAGCCAAATTAGAGAGTTGCATCTTGCAGCCTAAAGGGTCATTTTTACATCTGGAATATTTCGAACTTCACGATAAAGCGTTTCAACTTGTTCGACATTTTCAAGTGTGACGTGGATAGTAATCGACACATAATTACCTTTCGCCGAAGGTTTAGTGGTTGGAGCATAGTCTCCCGGTACAACCTGTTGTACTACCGATAAAATTTCAATGTCGATATTTTCGCGATTAACTGCCATGGCTTTGAAGGCAATTTTGCATGGGAAGTCCCAAAGTTCTGGGTTTACCCCGTTCGGAGTGTCAGACACTTACAGCTCCTGAGAATTCAAATTCTAACAAAGCTCGTATTATACAGGCTTTAGAGCTCTGCCACATAATTATTGGCTATCGATGAACGCCTTAATATTCATAAGTGAGTTAAACTTTATTAAGAGAGTTATATTTTAGCATTGTGATTGAAACTCTCTCCCAAACAAAAAAACTCAGGCGTTGAAGGCCAGGAGAAAAAGGTAGTTAAGCTTACAGGAGAAAAGTTTTGCAGAGCCTTAAGTCAAAATTTTGATAAAGACTCTGTCAATATAAGCAAAATTAATAAGTGTGGATTTAATATTAATATCAGAAAACACTCTACTTCTATGAAAAGAGCTCACTAAACCATCTAACAATGCCATCGATTAAACGCGAAAACCAACCACCTTCCGGTATGTCTTCTAGCGCAACTAACGGCACTTCGGATATATCTTCACCATCGAGCTCGAAGAAAATTTTCCCGACAATTTGACCTTTTGCGACTGGTGCTTCCAGCTCATTCTCGACTTCATAAGTCGCCTTTACTTGGCTTCGCTTGCCACGGGGAATGGTTAAGTAAGTCTTATCAAGCACACCCAATTTTGCTTGTTCGACTTCTCCTCCCCAAACTCTCGCCTGATGAACTTCTGTATTCGCTTCCAATGGCTTTACAGTCTCAAAAAAGCGAAATCCGTAAGTAAGCAGCTTTTTGCTTTCCACTTTACGAGCTTCTTCACTTCGAGTTCCCATCACCACAGCGATCAGCCTCATACCGTCCTTTACTGCTGAAGAAACAAGGCAGTAACCTGCAGCATCAGTATGTCCTGTTTTAATCCCATCAACATCGAGGCTTCGATCCCACAACAACTGATTACGGTTGTATTGTCGAATATTGTTGTAAGTAAACTCTTTCAATTTATAGAGCTCATATTCATTTGGATAATCTCGAATCATCGCTTGGGCGAGCATTGCCATATCACGGGCAGTCGTTTGATGACCTTCTGCTGTTAGTCCATGCGCATTAACAAATCGAGTGTTTTCCATGCCAAGCTTTCGTGCGTGCATGTTCATCAATTGCGCAAAAGAGTCTTCACTTCCTGCAACATGTTCAGCAAGCGCGACACTGGCATCTCCGCCAGAAGAAATGATTAAGCCTTTGAGAAGCTCAGACACTGAGACTTGCTTTCCTACTTCAATAAACATTTTCGAAGACTCTGGAAAGTTTTTCGCCCAGGCGTTTTCAGAAACCGTTACTTGATCATCAAGCCGAATATTGCCGGCCGCCAATTCATTTGACACAACATAACTGGTCATCATTTTAGTTAAACTAGCGGGAGGTAGAGGATTATCAGCGTTACTCTCAGCTATGATTTGACCTGAGTCATAATCCATAAGTATAAAACTGTCAGCTCCCAGCGCCGGTGGTGCTGGAGTGATCGCATTAGCTACATTTGCTAAAAATACAAAAATCGAAACTAATATCAGCGTAAAATGCTTCATATTGACTGAATATTCCTGGTTAATATTTTTTAGAAATGAAAGGCTGTCATGCGCTTTCCGTTTTACAGAGAAGAGTTTTTGTAAGCCTTAGCTAACAAATAAACTGAGCTCGCAGAGCAAAACGAGAAATGAGTTCTCGTTTAATCGGTTTTACTTCCCCAAAATAATGTGCGCGTTAGTGTACCAGAAAGCGCCCTTCTGCTAAATGACTGTGTCAGCTGTAAAAAGTTCCCGATTTATTAAATAAGCCTTACTTCGACATTCTAAGTTTGAGAAACACAACAACTAAGTCAGTGGAAACCTAATTACTCAAAAATGACTCTAGGAGTTCCAAGTTCTGGAATCGACAAAGTCGACACTAACCGATTCGCTTCATCTAAACTCGTCAGCGGGCCTATTCTCACACGATAAATCGTTTTTCGATTAACTCTCGCCGATTTTGCGCTAACAGTCCATGGCACCTGCTTTCGTATTGCAGCGGCCAGCGTTTCAGCTTTTTCTTTATCGGAAAATGCAGCCACCTGCACGTACATATCTCTATTTGCTTCTACTGCAGTTGGGGCAACAATTTGATGAGAGCCTTCCAGAACTATCGCTTCAACTTCAACTTCAGCTGTGCCCAGTAAGTGAAATCCCAACTTTGCAGCTGCGGCATAAGACAAATCAATAATTCGTCCCGGCTTAAACGGACCTCTATCGTTTACTTTTACTATCACCTGTCGACCATTCGACAAGTTAGTAACTCGCGCATAGGTAGGAAGAGGCAGGGTCTTATGCGCTGCGCTCATGACATACATATCATAAGTTTCACCAGAAGAGGTTCGCTCTCCATGAAACTTAGTACCGTACCAACTGGCGATACCGCGTTCTTTGTATCCATCAGCTGAACTCATGACGTGATAGGTTATGCCGTCTTGCTCATAGCTCGTTGGATTGCCGTAAGGACTTTTCGACTCAACTTTTGGAGTTGCGTCTTCAACACTCGACACATCAAATGGTTTGCTTGGACCACTGTCTTTGACTTCGAGCACACTGCACGCAGACAGGGTAAAAAGTATTATCAAACAACCGAGGATCAACCCACTAAATTTAATTGCAGATACCATATCGAACGAAACCGCTCTAAAATTATATATGCCAGTAAGATAATGCTCGCCGAGCTTTAACTTCTTGACTGAATTGATACACCGCTAGCGCGTATAAAGGACTTCGATTATAACGAGTGATCACATAAAAGTTATCGAACGTAATCCAGTGATCTTTGCCATCTTTTTGTTCGAAATCGATAATACCGGCAGCTTGCTCATCTAACGTTTCAACAGGCCAGTTAAAACCTGCAGCTTTTATTGCACCAGATGTACTTTGAGGCTTATATCGCTTAGTTTCGAAATTCTCTGACATGGTACCAAGTTGTGTTAGTTTGTAGGCAACTGGCTCTCCCCAACGCCACTTGTGTACTCTAAAGTAATTGGCAACACTGCCAATGGCGTCGACAGGATTATTAAACAAATCTATTTTTCCATCGCCATCAAAATCAACTGCATATGAGCGGTAACTGGTCGGGATAAACTGACCCAGTCCCATCGCTCCAGCGTAAGAACCTTTAGGCTCAAACTCATCCCATTGTTGCTCTTTCGCTAAAAGTAAAAACTGTTCCAGCTCACCACGAAAAAATTTTCCTCGCGCCGGATAATGAAACCCTAAAGTGTAAAGCGCGTTGAACACAGGAAAATTTCCCTGTATTTTTCCATAAAAGGTTTCGACACCGATAATACTCACAATAATTGATGCAGGGACTTGAAAAGTAGCTTCGGCTCTTTTTAATACGACTTCGTACTTATTCCAGAATTCAGTTCCCGCTTTAATTCGCGCTTCTCGAACGAAAATATTTCGATACTCATGCCATGGCTTGCCTTCTGCAGGCGTAGTTATCAAGTCGATAATTTTTTGGTTTTTTTCAGCCTTTTTAAACAAGTTAACCAAAAACTTTCGATCCATTTTATGTTTCGAAACCATTTGTTCAATAAAAGCTTCTTCAGTGTCATCGCTCGCAAATGCAGGAGCAGAATATGCAACAGATAACGTTATGCCGATCAATAACAAACGAACCATCGAAAGTGACCACTTAAATAAATGCAAAACTTACTCCCTAAAGTCTTTCGACTCTACTTCGAAACTAATTTTCTGTGTGTGTAGATGGACATCAACATTCCAAAACCTGCGAGCAACGTTACCATCGAAGTGCCGCCATAACTTACTAAAGGCAGTGGCAAACCTACCACAGGTAGTAATCCCGTCACCATGCCGATGTTCACAAATAAGTAAATAAAAAAGGTAAGAACTATTGCGCCAGCCAGTAATCGAGAAAAAGTTTCCTGCGCCTGCGAACCAATATACATACCTCTAGCGATAACAATTAGATAGAGCGCCAGTAATAATATTACGCCAACCAAGCCAAATTCTTCTCCCAGAACAGCAAAAATAAAATCCGTTGAACGTTCAGGTAAAAATTCGTACTGCGATTGAGTACCCTTAAGCCATCCTTTTCCATCAAGTCCACCAGAACCAATGGCAATTTTCGATTGAATAATATGGTAACCACTTCCAAGTGGATCTCGTTCCGGATCAAGGTACACAAGAACACGTTCGCGTTGGTACTCTCGCATAACGAAAAACCAGTGAATTGGCGCGTAAATGACCGCCACTACGCCAAAACTAATGAGTAAACGCCAGCTTACACCAGAGAGAAAAATTACGAACATTCCTGAACTGGCAATTAATAAACTGGTACCCAAATCTGGTTGTTTAAGAATGAGTAGCGTAGGAAACATTACGATCAAGAAGGCGACAAGTAACTCGCGTTTTCTTGCCGGTAATACTCGCTCGGAGAAAAACCAAGCAACCATCATTGGCACTGCAAGCTTCATTATCTCTGAAGGTTGAAAGCGAAAGCCTGCAAACTCCAACCAGCGCTGCGCGCCTTTACCTTTATCACCAATAATCAGCACCGCTAGCAAAAGTATAATCCCAAAGGAATAAATCGCTGGAGCCCAGTTAGCATAAAAGCGGGGCGGTAATTGCGCCATAATGAACATTGCGGTGCAGCCAACAGCTAGTCGAGCCACTTGTCGCATCATAAGTGACTCGCTTTGTCCGCCTGCACTATAAAGAACAATTAAGCCAAATCCCATTACTACCAACAAACTTACGAGCAACGGAACATCAATATGCAGCCGCCAAGCTAATGATTGACGCTCTTTGTGGGTATGACTTCTGGCGCTCGAAGAAGCGTTCATTACTTGCCTTCTTGTAGTTTTGCTAGATAAGTATCGATAACTTTTCGGGCAATCGGTGCCGCATTAGAGCCGCCACCCCCTGCATTTTCAACCACTACTGAAACCGCAATGGTAGGATTCTCAAATGGAGCGTATCCTATGTAGAGTGCATTGTCCCTTAATCGTTCCGCTAGATTTTCTGCTTCATACTCTTCGTCTTCTCCAAGACCAAACAATTGTACTGTTCCGGTTTTCCCTGCACTTAAATAGTTAGCCCCTTGAAACGCCGAACGAGCCGTTCCAATAAATTTATTATGATTAACTTCTTTCATTGCATTTTGAATACGTTTGAAGTTTTGGCCATTACCTATATCAACCTGTTTCTGGGCCAACACTGGATCAATAGTAATTTTTGAGTTTTGGTTCGCGATTGCTCCAACCATTTTTAAATCGTAACGAATACCATCACTTGCAATGGCTGCTGCAGAGTTGGCTAATTGTAATGGTGTCGATAACCAATACCCCTGACCGATCCCTGTAATAACAGTCTCACCCGGAAACCAACGCACTCGTCGTTCACGTTGCTTCCACTCTCGACTCGGCATTAAGCCAGGCACTTCTTCACCCATATCGATATTGGTAAACTCACCAAAACCAAATTGCTGCATAGTATCGCTTATTTTGTCGATACCCATTTTATACGCAAGGTCATAAAAAAAAGTATCACATGACTCGATTATCGCGCGCCGAAAATCAATTTGGCTCCCATGACCTCTGCGTTTCCAGTCACGAAATCTCCTATCTTCTTCGATAGGCATTTGATAAACACCCAAATCATTGATTGCATACGATGGACTGATCGTTTTCGACTCTAACCCGAGCCAGGCAAGATGAGGCTTTATGGTCGAACCTGGTGAGTACTGCCCCCTTAACGCACGATTGAATAATGGGCGATCAGGATTTAAGAGCTTTTTATAATCCTTGTTGGATATGCCCGTTACAAATAAATTGGGATCATACCCAGGAGTACTCACCAAGGCGAGAACTCCACCGGTGTGTGGGTCGAGTGCTATGACCGATCCTCGTTGACCTTCCAAAGCTTTGTACGCGGCAAGCTGCAAACCTAAATCAAGTTCAAGATACAAGTCACTGCCAGCAACCGGATCCTCTTGCTCTAAAACTTTGAGCACACGCCCTTGCACGTCCGTTTCAACTCGCTGCGTACCTATTTTTCCATGCAGAATGGTTTCGTAGTATTTTTCTATCCCAACTTTCCCAATATGCCGTGTTGCTCGATAGTTTTCCTGATCAATAGTGACCAGCTCACGATCATTTATTCGCCCCACATACCCTAAAGCATGCGATAAAATTTCTCCGTAGGGATAAAAACGAACCAAACGAGCTTCGACCGAAACTCCCGGGAAACGATGCCTGTTTACTGCAAATCGTGCAACTTGAGCCTCCGTTAACCGAGACTTTAATGGAATCTTTTTAAATCTTTCGCGAGTGCGCTTAACCTCTTTAAAAAAGCGCTCTCTGTCGTCTTCATCGATAACAATTAATTCGCTAAGCTCTGCAACCGCTTTTTCCATATCCTTAATTTGCTCAGGAATTAATTCAATCGAATAAACCGAGCGATTTTCTGCTAATAAAATCCCATTACGATCGTAAATTAGCCCTCTCGTCGGAGCGATTGGCAATACGCGTATACGGTTGTTATCAGATTCTGTTCGATACTTTTCATATTGCGTGATTTGTAACTGAGCCACCCACACGATTAATAGCAGCATCATCGCAAGTACACCAAACAAGCTAACCAGCATACGATTGCGATACATCGCAATTTCTTTAAACTGATTTTTGAGTGTAACTCTGCGACCTAACATCATGAGAAAAAGTTTTTACTCTCGGTGATATGGGTGATTAACGGTTACCGTCCATGCCCGATAGATTGCCTCAGCAACAACCACTCGGACTAACGGGTGCGGTAATGTGAGATTTGATAGCGACCACTTTTGATGCGCCATTTCTCGTATTTCTTCGGTCAAACCTTCAGGTCCACCAACGAGTAGAGATACATTACTGCCTTGACTTTGCCATCGCACGATCTGTTCAGATAATTGAGGTGTCGACCAATTTTTGCCTTTGACATCAAGTGCGACTACCCAATCGCCAGAGTGAATCGCTTGCTTAATTAATTCCGCCTCTTTGCTCATGATACGCTTAATATCAGCTTGCTTTCCTCTTTTGGCGGTGGGAATTTCAATAAGTTCCAAATGACATTCGTGAGGCAAGCGACGAGCATACTCTTCGTAGGCAGTGGTCACCCAGGCAGGCATTTTTTGTCCCACTGCGATTAAGCGAATAATCATTCTTCGAGCTTTGCGCTCCACAATTTTTCAATTTGATAATAGTCTCTGACATTAGCTTGCATAACGTGAACGATCACATCACCAAAATCAACTAACACCCACTCTGAACTATCTTCACCTTCAACGCCGATAGGTTGCTTGCCAACCTCTTTCGCTTTTTGCACCAATTGAATGGCAATTGATTTAACATGTCTCGACGAGGTTCCAGAGCAAACCACCATGGTGTCAGTTATTGCTGTTTTTTCTCGCACATCCAGCTCAACAATATTTTGTGCTTTTGCATCGTCTAATTGCTCTATTACAAACTTTCTTAAAGTATCGCTATCCATTCATTATCCTGTTAGTTTTCGTACAATCGATATTGCTGTATGTATTCTATGACAGAATCCGGCAGTAAAAAACGACAAGAGCGCTTTTGCTGCAATAATTCTCGTATTTGTGTCGATGAAATATCGAGATTTGGTCCAGAGTACCTGAAAAATGATCCAAATGACTTTTCCATCAATTGCTCGATACTTGTGGATTCCGTTAATACTTTCCCCACTTCTGCATTGAGCCTGTGTCTTCTCGCTCCCGGTCTAGCAACCACAATAAATGAAACGGCTTTACAAATTGCCTGCCAGTTTCTCCATTTATCCAACCCCTCAAACGCATCGTCTCCCAGCACCCAAATGAGACGAGCATCAGGGTACTCAGCAGCCAACTCTTCTATCGACAAATAGCTAAATGAAACCCCATCACGGTTAATTTCTCTTTCATCAACTTCTAGAGTTTCAGAATCGCTTATCGCAAGTTTGACCATTTCCGCTCGCTTATTCGCAGCCACAACGGGCTGACTTCGATGAGGCGGTTGAGATACCACCATCAAGCGAACACTCAGTTTATTACTATAGCAATGTAGAGCTTCAGCCAACTCTTCGGATAGACGAAGATGTCCAAAATGCACCGGATCAAATGTCCCACCGACTATAGCTATGGTTTGTCTTTCGGAGTTACTTACCACAGTTTATAAAACCTAGCTCAAGACTTTGCGCCATAAGGGTGTTCCTCCCATTAACAACAGGCAAGTCATAAGTTCGTCCCAAACATTGCCTTCTTCCTGTCCCTTCGCAACTTTATCAAGATGAGCACACCGACTCACCAATCGCTGCCATACAGCCGAGGGAACTTTGTTTAATGCTTGAGAGATCAGTCGAGTTCGATTGCTCCAGACTCTATATTCACGAACAACGTCCGTGACACTTTTTCCTTTTGAAACTTCACTCGACATACTGAATAGCGTTTTGCATTCGCGGTAAAGTGTCGCAATAACAATTACTGGAACCACACCTTCTTGCTTTAACTGCGACAACATGACGTTTGCTTTTTGAACATGTCCTGCTAGTGCAGTATCAATTAACTCAAAAACGTTAAAGCGCGCATTATTAGAAATGGCTTCTTTTAACTCTGAAACATCAAGCGGTTGATCACTTCGAATTAATTGTAGTTTTTCTAAATCTTGTTTTGCTGCTAATAAGTTGCCTTCGCAACTGTCGGCTAAAAATTGCAATGCACCTGATGTTAATTTTACTCCAGCGGAGGCAGCTCGTTGGCTTAGCCATTGAGTGAGTTGGTAGCTGGCTATGGGCCACACCTGAACAACACATCCGTTTATTTCAATATTTTTTACCCATTTTACGGACAGTTTACGCTTATCCATTTTAGGGCAAGTAATCAACCAAACCGTATCTTCAGGCGAGTTAGCTGTTAACTCATCAAGCGACTTTTGCTGATCTTTATCCGGTAATTTTTCAAAACGTAATTCAATTATTCTTTTTTCAGCAAACAAACTCATATTATTGGCATCTGCTGATAATTCGTTAAAACTGAATTGCTTATTGACTTCATGAACCTGACGCTCGGTAAAGCCTTGCTCTTTTGCTGCACTACGTATGGCGTCTTGGGCTTCCATTATGAGTAAATATTCATCGCCAGTAATTAAATAACAGGGCAGTAAAGGCTTTAAATGTTTAGACAATTGTTCTGGCTTTATCGGCACAATTACGCCTCTACCAGTTGATTGAGATGATGAATAAGATCCATCATCAATTGTTCACGAAGTTGCTTGATAATTTCTCTTTCTCTCGCCTCTGCCGCGAGCAACAAACGATTGTTATAGATAAAGGTTCCGGTTTGCGACAATGAGAAGCGTTGATTCGTCTGAGGCTTTGTCGATATGGACGCTGCATTGTCTAATGCATTTCGCTCAGCGTTGTTACTTTTAAAATTAACTGAATACTCTACTTTCAGTCGCAACTCAAACTCGGTTGGACGACCATTCTCATCTCTTGTCAGCGCACGTCGACGCACATTTTCGTCAATAAGATAAACGGTAAGCTCAGGCGAAACCGAAGAAACATCAGCTCCTGCCAAACCAAGTTGTCGCTCCAGCTCTAATCGACTGAACAACAAAAAGTCTGGAGCGATAACTTGTAATTTTATTTGAGGTAACGTCGACTGCTCAACAGAACCTTTCAGATGAAATCCACAACCACTCAAAACGAAAAAAGTCATCATCGAAATTAATGTTCGAAACTGAACCAGTAAGTTAAATACTCTTAACCGTTTGATGTTTTGATCGAAAGTGAAATTGAAAGTATTCATTTAATTCTGTCTTCGCTAGCTCACGACTATATTCACCAGCTTACCAGGTACAACAATCACTTTTCTAACTGTTTTCCCTTCAGTAAACCGTTGAACATTCTCTTCCGCAAGAGCAATACTTTCGACTTTATCTTTGGCTAAATCTTTCGCCACGGTAATTTTGGCTCTTAATTTCCCATTAACTTGAACCACTAGCTCAACCTCGTCCTGCTGAAGCGCACTCGCATCAAACTTTGGCCAGGGTACATCAATTACAGGAGTACCATCGCCTATAACCTGCCAAAGTTCATGACAAATATGCGGAGTAATCGGACTCAGCAATAACACGACAGCTTGAAGCCCTTCTCTTACCACTGCTTTATCTTGTGCACTCGATTGTTCGGCACGACCAAGTGTATTACACAGTTCCATCACAGCTGCTATTGCGGTATTGAAAGTATAGCGCCGCTCGATATCATCAGTTACTTTCTGAATGGTTTCATGAGTTTTACGGCGAATTTGTTTTTGTTCGCCGTTTAGAGAGTTAATATCCAGCTCTTCTGCATCACCATTATTTAAGTGATCGAATACTAGCTTCCACACTCTACGCAAAAATTTATAAGCCCCTTGCACACCATCTTCACGCCACTCGAGTGACTGCTCAGGAGGCGCTGCGAACATCGTATATAAGCGTGCTGTATCAGCACCATATTGGTCTATTAAATGTTGAGGATCGACGCCATTGAGCTTCGACTTAGACATTTTTTCCATACCGCCTAACTGGATATCTTCTTTTGTCGACTTCAAATAAGCGCGAGTGACTTTTCCTTTATCATCTTTCTCGACATCAACTTCTTCAGGTGAAAAATAAATTTTTGCACCATTTTCGATGCGATAAAAAGTTTCTGACAACACCATACCTTGTGTGAGCAACCTTTTGGCTGGCTCATCGCTGTTCACTAGCCCCGCATCTCGCATTAACTTATGGAAAAACCTAAAGTATAAAAGATGCATCGTTGCGTGCTCGATTCCACCGATATACTGATCGACCGGCAACCAGTAATTAGCTTCCTCTGACTCGAGCATTGCATCGTCAGAATCAGGAGTCGTGTAGCGAGCATAATACCAACTAGACTCCATAAAGGTATCAAATGTATCGGTTTCGCGACGCCCCGGCTTTCCGTCAACCTGAGTTTGTAAAAATTTCTCGTGAGTTAATAGTGGAGAAGTAGCACCTTCAAGCACTAAATCCGTTGGTAACTCCACAGGAAACTCTTTAGCGGTAACCATTTCACCACTATCAAGTTTTACCATCGGTATCGGAGCCCCCCAATACCGCTGACGCGATACCCCCCAATCACGCAATCGATAATTGACTTGCTTACTGCCCAAGCCCTTAGCTTCTAACCAGTTTGCAATTTCATTCAGAGCTTGCTCAGAAGTAAGTCCATCAAACTCACCAGAGTTAATCAATTTTCCTTTTTCAACGAAGGCTTCTTTTGATAAATCGCAAGTTGACTCACTTTCCGACAATGGCTCGATGACCTGCTTTATGGCGATATCATATTTATGAGCGAACTCCCAATCACGTTGATCATGACCTGGAACTGCCATAACGGCTCCCGAGCCGTAATCCATCAAAACAAAGTTTGCAACCCAAACATCTACTTCGTCACCCGTTACTGGATGAATTGCTTTGATGCCTGTTTTCATTCCCTTTTTTTCCATGGTCGCAACATCTGCTTCAGCAGTCGACGTGCGGTTACACTCGGCAATAAATGCAGTTAATTCGGGATTAGAATCCGCTGCTTTTAGTGCTAGTGGATGTTGCGCCGCTACGGCGAGATAAGTCACGCCCATCAAAGTATCTGGTCGAGTGGTGTAAATATCGATCTTGTCTTCACTTCCAAAGACCTGAAACGACATGTTGACGCCTTCAGAACGGCCAATCCAGTTTCTTTGCATAGTTTTAACGCTATCTGGCCAACCATCTAATCCATCAATGCTGTTCAACAGTTCTTCTGCGTATTCAGTGATACGAATAAACCATTGCTCGATGTCCTTTTTAACAACAGGGGTATCACATCGCCAGCAGCATCCGTCGTGCACTTGCTCATTCGCAAGAACCGTTTCGTCATTTGGGCACCAGTTGACCTGGGATTGCTTTTTGTAAGCTAAACCTTTTTCCACCAGTTGCGTGAAAAACCACTGCTCCCACTTGTAATAGGATGGCTCACAAGTGGTTACTTCACGATCCCAGTCATAAGCAAATCCAAGACTTTCTAATTGCTTTTTCATGTAAGCAATATTTTCGCGAGTCCAATCGGCCGGTTGTGCTTTGTTTTTAATTGCAGCATTTTCTGCAGGAAGACCAAATGCATCCCAACCCATCGGCTGAAGAACATTAAAGCCCTGCATCCGCTTAAACCTTGAGATAACATCACCAATGGTGTAGTTGCGAACGTGCCCCATATGTAATCGACCTGAAGGATATGGCAGCATTGAAAGGCAATAGTATTTTTCCCGACTGGCGTCTTTAATAGCTTTAAATACTTGATTTTTTTGCCAATAGGCTTGAACGTTTAGTTCAACCTGCTGCGGACTGTACTGTTCCTGCATCTTCTCAGTTCTCTCCAGTGGGACTCTATAGCGAGTTCTCTCAGCGTAAGTGAATAATTTCATTCGGCTTCAAGAATGCTTTACAATTCGTGCTTTAAATAGAACCCGAATGATACCGCAGCAAGCTGTTAAGCAACAACCTCAACAGCCGCTCAACGCAAGGATTTAAGCTATGTTCGAAGAAATCGTCGGCTCTTTGCTATTACCTCCAGGGCTAAATTTGTTTTTAGCATTAGTCGCGTGGGTAATCTGGAAGTCATACCGACGTACCGCTCGATCACTTTTAATCATTTCGGCAACGAGCCTCTATGCGTTTAGTACGCCATCTATCAGTCAATCATTAGCTGCCCTGCTACCGGAAAATGAGCCTCCGAGCCTGTACGAAATTAAACAAATGCACGCGAGTAATTATTCGACTGAAGATATTCCACAAATTATCGTTGTTGGGGCTGGAAGAAAGAAAAAAGCACCTGAATATGAATTCACAGATACCGTTAATCAAAAAACACTTGAGCTACTTAGGTACTCGGCATATTTGCATAAAAAAACGAATTTACCACTTGCGGTAATGAGTGGCCCAAATGACAAAGGAGCAACTGCAGAAGCTGTATTAATGAATCAGGTGTTATTGGATGATTTTGCCCTGAATTCTTCAGCTCTGTATCCAAAATTTGACTCAAAAATCCTTTCAGCTGAGGTAGGTAATATCGTTATTGCAGATGCAATGACAGTGCAACTTAAAAAAAATATGATCGCCCTTCTACCAAAGCTTGAATCTGATAAGTACCAGTTTTTACCCTACGCCGAAGTTCTAAGCCTGAATCATGCGATTGTATGGCAATGGATGTTCCACTAACTCAGACGGAACTCGCTGAAGAGCTTCGAGTAAACCTCGAGGAAATTGTGCTTCATTGATTAATTGAGTCGAGAAGCGTAAGTCAGAACGACTTTATTTTGAGTACATCCAACCCGTAATACTATAGCGTCCCTCAGTGCAGAAAGTAGCCACGGGCGATACAAAGTGTTCTTGAGGTACAGAAAAAATATTTAAGGTATTAAAGCTTGGAACATAAGTATCGACAACTTCGTTATGTTTCACAAAATGCAAAAGGCCTCCAAAGTCTGCCGACCACTGCGGACATAAGTTTAGAACATACGCAAACAATCGCCCCTTACCCGAGTCTGAGTCATTGTGCTGTCTTAAAAAGTGTCCCCCACGATAATGCGTTGCCTGCGCGTCTATTTTCACA
Source organism: Gammaproteobacteria bacterium (assembly GCA_013373375.1). Classification (GTDB taxonomy): domain Bacteria; phylum Pseudomonadota; class Gammaproteobacteria; order Enterobacterales; family Kangiellaceae; genus Pleionea. The sequence goes on along the minus strand of JABXHY010000011.1, from coordinate 30,578 downwards.
ATAGCGTCGGAGCCGGTCATTTTCCTGAATAAATTTAATGTCGATGGATGATTCAAAAACTCTAAAAAACCATGAAGTGGATGACCTTTGTCACGACCTTCCAGATAAGCTGTGACTATCATATAACTTTCATAGATAAATCCGTATTGGGCATCTTTCGGGTAGACGCGACTGGTCAGGAATTCATTCCAGTCCAATTTTTTTTGCTGATACTCTTCAGGCAATAATTTTTTAGGCCGATCATCAAGTTGATCGTAATAAGCGAGCTCCCACGGAGTTGAGTTTGCCATTGACTGTTGAAGCGCTATAGCAAAATCGGTTACTAAAAACTGAGGCACTCGAATTCTGCCTTCAGCTTTTAATAGAGCCGATAACTCATTTATGCGTAAACTTTGATTCACCAAAACCATGGCGCTTTATAGTTGAGTCGCCTTGTGCCATTGATCAAGCACTGGCATTGCCATCGATAAAAAGACTCTTTCTTGTTCGGTTAAGTCAGGATGCCAAATATCAACAATTAGCACTACTCTTGCCTCATTCGACTTATTCCACGCCTCATGCAAGAAGCTATCATCAAAAACCAAAGGCTTATCGAGTTGCCACTCCTTCTCCATACCACAAACTTTTATTTTCACATTGCCTTCTGGAATGGTAATTGGAATATGCAAGGTTTGTTTCAAATTGGTAAGACCATGGTGAGGAGCAATATGAGTCCCAGGCTGTAATACCGAAAGCATCATTTCAGGAGCTAAGGGTTTGCAGTCAGCTACATCGAACAGATCATTAACTAAGTCTACTAATGCATTCCCTTCTGCTAATTTCAATTGTCCGCCTTCAAGAATTGTCAGGCTTGACCAATTCAAACTGCCCTTGAGACCTAGTAATTCTTTCGGCGGAGTGGCAGTTTGGCTTATGTAAGGCTCAACCTCATTCGAGTTAAGTAGCTTGAGAGCTTCTTTTCTAATTGACTCCAAAGCATCTTGATAATTATCTACTTTGATGACAGATTCGAGCTCAGTGTAAGGTGCCTGCTCAAGCCCAGGATAAAAAATATAACTGGGGCGATGTAAAAAGCTTTTTAATTCGCTTTGATACGCTTTTGTATTAAATAAATTATCATTGAACCAACGAATTCTTGCTTTCTGCTCGTCAGAAAGCGGACCGAGCTTAGCCGCTTGGTTATCGAGCAATTTTTTAATTTCATTTAATGTATAGCTTAAATAGAAATTATGATTGTTAACTGCAATTACATTTTCATCACGAATTAATTTAAGTAACTGATTTTTATAATCAGGACTTGTCATCGCTTTTTGTTTTAAAACTGTAGCCTCACTAAATGCTTTGGACTTAAGTAACTCAAATACATAAAGTTCAAAGTCGGAAATATCTTGGGAGCATTCATACGTTTTCTTAAGCGTTTTCAAAAATTTATCGAGTTTCTTTTGATTTTTATAAGCTACCGCTAGAAGTCTTAGCGCAGGAACGTTATCGGGCTCAGCTTTCAGTATCGACTTGAGGTCAGATTCAGCTTGTTTGGCTTTCTGATTTTGTAATAATTCTCTAATAGGATTTAGCTCAGGGTGCAGCTCAGGCAATAACTCTGAGTTCATTTCTTGTTGGTTTTCCATGTTACAGTCATAAATTGATTAAAGTGCCCCCATGATATGGATTCTATTGAAATACGCAAATTTTTTTGGCAATAAAAAAGGGCCCTAAGGCCCTTTTAGTTTAATAAAAAAAGTTTATTTACCAATATGTTTGTCTAGGAATGCGAGCATTTTACTAAAAAGCTCTTCTCTATTTTCAGCTTCGACAAATCCATGGCCCTCATCATCCTTAATTAGAAGCTCGACTTCTTTACCGGCTTTCTTTAATGCTTCTGCAAATGCATAGTAATGAGCGTCTGGCACACGTTCGTCTTGAGCTCCTTGCCATAAGAATACTGGCTTGGTAATTTTATCAGCATTATAAACGGCAGAGTTTGCTTTTAATTCTTTCTCATTTTCACCTAACACCATTTGTAAGTATTTTTCACCAGACGTTCTTCTTTGAATATCGCCTTTTTCATACATTAATGTAAGGTCGTATACACCAACGCCGCCAATACCACATTGGTATAGCTCTGGTTCACGAACCAACCCCATACTGGTTGCGTATCCACCATAGCTAGCTCCAGCGATACAAACACGATCTTTATCCGCTATACCTTGGTCAATCGCCCACTTAGTGGCGTCAGTCACGTCGTCCTGCATTTCACGCCCCCACTTGCGATGGCCCATTCTCTCAAATGCCTTACCGTAACCGCCGGAACCTCGGTAATTAACTTGTAACACAGCATATCCGTTATAAGCCATCCACTGCACATCAGGTTCGAAAGCATATTGATCACGAGGACCGTGAGGACCACCATGGACTTGTACAACTAAAGGCAAATTTTTCGCTTCTTTTCCTTTTGGAAGGGTTAGATATCCTCTGACTGTTAAGCCATCCCGAGTTTTATATTCAATTGGTTTTTTATCTGCCATATCATTTGGATCTAACCAACTGGCCTGAGACACTAAGAACTCAGCTTTTTTCGACTTCATATCAAATAAATAATAGTCGCCCGGATTAGTAGCGTCTGATAGTTGAAATAGAGCCAAATCTCCGTCGGTAGTGATATCTAAAACATTAATACGATACTTTGGAAAACTATCGGTCAAAATTTTCCATACTTTCCCGTCTTTATGTTCAGTATTCAGCATTTTATATTCAAGATAGCCAGGTTCAGCTTCTACGCCCAATAAAGTTCGCCCATCTTGACTCCAAATTCGACTATGGTCGACAAATGGATGGCTGTACACCAATTCTGTTTTATCGTTTTTTGGGTTCCAAATTGCTAGTGCAGTGGTTTTACCCATCTTTTCCGACGAAACGTAGACTCTTTCTCCGTCCTCGTGGACAGCTAGTGGTGTCCATGCATTTTCGGTCTGCTTAAACTCAGCAACTCTTTCCCAACCATCATTACCTTTTTTATACACGATGGTGTCGTTGTAGTCACTTTGACCAGATGCGTACAAAGGTTGGCCGTTTTTGTCCAAGACTGCACCACGAGCATTTGGAGGCAAACGATCAACTGGATATTGGGCTCCTGTATAAATGTTTAGCTTAACCAATTCTCCAGTAAACTTTGCCACAATGATGTGTTTGTCATCGTCGTACATCACATCGGCCACATATCCACCAACTGAATCTCTTACTACTCGGCTCGCTTTACTGGCTTGTGCCTCAACACCGGGACCATAAATAATTTTTCGGTCGCCACCATCGGCGTCCATCGCATAAAAATCCGCTTCTAATTTTGGTTGAGCGTCATAACCTAACTGAAGCCCTGCTCTAAACATAAAACGATTATCGTTCAGCCACATTACATTAAGTGCAGTTTGGTCTCCTGGCACTGCAGCAACCGTGGTTGGCTTTCTAGTTTCTAAATCAAGAACTGCAATTTTGTTTTTTATGTAACCTTGAGAGGTCGTACCATCTGGAACCACAAAGGCGACATATTTACCGTCAGGAGATAAGGCTGCACCGGTATATTCGTAGCGTTTTGCAAAATCTTTCACTGTGTACTTTTTTTCAGCCGCTACTACGCTAAGGCTAGCGATGGCAACGAATAAAAGCGTCAATCTCTTCAATTTGTTGACTAACATCATTAATGTCCTTTGTTTTTTACCCTAATATCTTTGTCGACCAAGCATACCACGGTTTGTGATAGAATCCAGATGGTAAGATTACCTAGGTTACAGCTGAACAATTTTTATACTTAACTGTGACATTACTGAAAATTTACTCTGAAAAGATGCGAGTTTATGACAGATATTTCTTTTAAGTCAGACGAAATTACGGCTCACTTTCCGGTCAACGTACTGACTCGGCAATATAATAATATCGAGACACTGAATCAGCGGCTCTCGAAAGTGATACTCGGTATGGAGCGTGAGTTTAAAAATACGCCACAAAATGCCTCAAAAGATGGAGCAATCGCCACAGCAGGCGGCTATCAAACCTCACAAAGACTCAATATATTTCAACTTCAAAACCCAGAATTTTTAACTCTTTATCAAAATATTATTGAGCCTGCGGCTAAGAAATACATTGAAGAAACTTTCAAGGAAAAGAGCAGCCAAATTAGACTTAGTCCGCTTGGATGGGCGAATGTACTTCGCAACGGTGATTGGCAGCGACCACATTGCCATCCAACGAACGGCAACTTAATCAGCGGTGTGTATTATGTAAATGTTCCAGAGGAACAGTCTCCAGCAGGCGAAATCGAATTCATGAATCCTCTACCAATATCAATGCATCATGGGTATTCAGCAAGTAAAAGAATACAGCCACAAGCCGGTAAGCTCTTGCTTTTTCCGCCCTATCACATGCATTATGTGCACCCTGTAAAAAGCTCAGAGCCCAGAATAATCATCGCTTTTGATATAAGTCTGGCCAAAAACAATTTAGAGTTTGTATTTTAAATTCCAGAGAGTACTAATGGATAGCAAGTTTAAATCAGATATACAACAGTTGTTGCAGTACACTAATACCACTCAAATTGACAAAGCTCTCGATTTGATAGCTACTTATGCAGAAAACATACCCTCAGACAAACTCGATTGCCTTAGGCTCGCTCAGCTTAGTCTAGAACTCGGCGGAATGTCTTATTCTGTTAAAATTTTAAAAAAGCTCAGCGACAAAGAACCTGAAGACCTGAAATTAAAATACCATTTAGCAACCGCTTACCTTTTTTGTAACGATTACGAAAATGCGAAACAAATTTTTGAGCTGAACAAAGGTAAGTTTGACTCAAACGCAGGTGCGCTCAATACAGTAGCGTCGTGCTACAGCGGTCTAGGGGAGTTCGACGAAGCAGAAAGGCTTTTTCGGAAAGCATTAGAATTAAACCCGACATTAGGTATCGCTGCACATGGCCTCTCAAAATGTCGAAAATTCGAAAAAGACGACTATCCATTGCTTGAGCAGCTAGAAAAAGCAAAACCTAATGCAAAAGATAACGACAGTTTGATAAAACTCAACAAAGCCATAGCAAAAATTTACAACGATTTAAAAGAATACGATAAGGCTTGGGAAGCAGCGAAAGAGGCAAATGATTTATTTAATTCGTTAAGCCCCTTTCCAGGATTGGATATTCCAGCCAAAAGATTAGAAGTGGTAGAAAAATATAAAGAAAAATTCAACACTTCGACATCTGAAGAAGAACACTTATTGATTGTTGGAATGCCTCGAAGCGGAACCACTCTGACGGAACAAATCATTTCGAGTCATCCAAGTTATCAACAAAGTGGTGAATCACCTTCTTTAGAATTTTCAATTCAATACGGACTTCATAATTCGATTTTCGAGAACTCAATTAACGCCAGCGTTGAACAGCTTAACAAAGCAGCTGAAGGTTATAGCTTTTATTACAGTCAGTTAGGCGCCGCGAAAGGTAAGCGAATAATTAATAAAGTGCCTGCGAACTACATGAATATAGGCTTTTTCAAACAGATGTTTTCCAAGGGCAAAGTTATTTTTTTACAGCGCGATTATAGAGACGTAACTGCATCAATATTTTTCGAACACTTTAGTAGTCCGCAGTCCTTTACCAACAAAGTTGACGACATAATTGCCACCTATAAATTTGCTTTGTCTGCAATAGAAAAATGGAAGCAAGTGTTTGCAGATGACATTTATATTTTAAAATACGAAGACTTAGTGAACGATAAAGAACAATGCTTGCATAATATTTCAGAATTTTTAGGCATCAAAAAAGATGATATTTTAGGCAATGAAAATAATAAATCGGCTGTCAATACCCCAAGCCTTTGGCAAGTCCGACAAGGTGTTTACAAAACATCAAAAAGCCGATACCTGAGATATAGTGCTTTAAAAGATCTACCCGAACTAAATGAAAGCTAATATCGATTATTTAACTAGTCTAGCAAACAACGATAATGTTCAAGCTCAATATCAATTAAGTCAATTGTTGCTGGATAGTGATCCAAACCAAGCCCAATACTGGTTGAAACGTGCCGCGAATAATGGCTTTTTACCTGCACACCTAACTCTTAATAAACTACAGTTGATTTACAGTCAGACGGTTAAAGAAGTTAATTATGTGCAGGACAACTTTTTAAAGATTGCTCAACACGGGCTTATACACGGTACTTACGAATTCGCAAAACTTTTTCTAGTAACAAACCAAAAACCCTTTTCTAAAATAACAGCTGAGCTGAAGAGTAAGATTAATAACTTACTTCCTGACGAACAACTACAGATTATTGATAATAAACTCAACTCGATCAACTCTTCCTTTAAGTTTGCACTAACGGAGAGGCAGTCACTATTGCCTCCAAATAATAACAGTCAACAGTTAGTTGCCCTTATTCCCAAAGTGGTTCCTAAATCAATTTGCAAAAACATCATTGAATTTCGCAAAGGTCATGTCGAGCCTTCTCATGTCGTCGACCCAGTTTCTGGTGAAAGAATTAGAAACCAAATCCGTCAAAGTAAAAGCTTAACCTTAGACCTATCAGAGATGACTCTTGAAGAAGCCGTATTGCTGAAAATAGTGTCTGATATCTTCGAACTTGGTTGGTCTAACTGCGAGCCGGTAAATCTCATCCGGTATGACGAAGACGATTACTACGGAAAACATCACGATTGCTTTGTAGAAGCAAATAAGGGAACAAGCTCTGCCACTGAAAACAATCGACTATACACGGCCATTCTTTATTTAAACGAAGATTACGATGCTGGCGAGACAAAGTTTGATAAGCTTGGAATCAGTCTCAAAGCAAATACTGGTGACATGTTGATTTTCAAAAATATGAAAGATGGCAGTCCGGACTTGAGTTTGATACACGAAGGAGCAAAAGTGAAAGGAGTTAATCCTAAGTGGGTTATGACTTTTTGGTTTCGTGAACAGTCATTATTAAAGGAATCTGAATAATGAAATTAATCACTTCTTTTGCGGTTCCAATCGCGATAACGAAAATGCAAAATTGCAACGAACTAAATGTTCGTTTGAAGAAACTTTTCTTAGAAAAAGAGCAACAAAATGCTCGAAACAAAAGCAGAAACTCACAACACCAGAAGGAAGTTTTTGAAAGCTCGTTTGATTTATTCGATTGGAAAGAACCAGAAATAGGTCAACTTAAACAATTTTCATTTGAAACTTTACTGGGCTTTATCGGACAACTAACTCGGAAATCGAGAGAAGAATTAGCGCATTGGAATGTTTGGGCCGATGCATGGTTCCACGTCACTCGCGAAGGCGGTTATTTTACTGCTCACAATCACCCAAATGCGTCATGGTCCGCTGTGTACTGTGTCGCTAACTCACCTGCGCCAGCAGAAAAACCAGAAAGTGGCGTACTTCGGTTTTTAGATTATAAAGCTAATTCGACAATGTATATCGACGCAGCAAACGCTAGCCTTCCAGAGCCATTTAGTATTGGAAACCGGGTTTTTCATTTAGAAGAAGGAGACTTTGTAATTTTTCCTTCCTATTTACTTCACGAAGTAGCGCCTTACTGGGGAAAATCAGAAAGAATAACAGTCGCAATGAATTGTTGGTTTAAGGACAGAAGAATAAAGTATCCAGGTTAAATTCTGTTTTAAATGACGGATGGCAGTACTTCATTAGGTGTAATACCCGACCGAGGTAATGCATTTGATACCTCAATTCAGCTCAACTTTATTAGATTAATAATTATTGTAATTTAACTAAAATAATTATCTGCTGTTACCGGCGTGCTATTTGATCTAAAGGGTTCAACTAGAAGCCCCAAGACAAATTAGGGATTAACATTAAACAGGCTTTAATACGAGTCCTAAAATACAAAATCAGTTGTAATAAAAAAGGCTCCCGAAGGAGCCTTTTTTATACCAAGTCAGCTTAGAACTGTTGGTTGTAACGGAAGTACCAGAATGCTCCAGGTACATCGTACATTGTTGGGTCGAAGCTGTTAGCAAACGTAGAGTAAGAAACCGCAGGGTCTTTACCGAATACGTTAATGCCACCAACTGTCAACTTACCGTTGATGTCAGCTAGGTAGTAGCTGAACGAAACATCATGCCATACAGAAGATTTAACTTCATTTTCGTGATTGTAAGCGTTGTAATCCGCTACTGTAACGTTGCCGTCACCTGTAACGTCTGTACCTGTTAATGGATCTAGGTCAGAACATAGCGCGACTTCATTACCATTGTTGGTGTTTTCGAAACCAGCACCAGGCGCACCGCCGTTACCGAGATCACATCCCTCTGTAGTTGAGGAAATGTAACGCATTTGCCAGGTCGCTTCAAAATCGTCCATTGACCAGAAAATATTCAAATTACTTCGAATTTCTGGAAGTACGATACGGTCGCCAGCAACACCGACGAAATCGTTATAAGAGATGCTACCATCTGTCTGCTCATCAAAAGTACCATACTCTTTAGAGTGAGTAGTGTCCCAAATAAAGCGGAATGAACCGAAGTCAGTTTCTGGCATTTTATAAGTAACGGTTAAATCAGTACCTTCAACTTCAAGTTTACCAGTGTTGAGTAAACCGTTGAACAAGTCTTGAACGTTACCAACCGAGGTACGATCAATCAGATTACAGAAGTTACCTGCTGTCGCACAGCTGTTAAGGATAAACTGAGCGCCAAGTGTACCAATGTTTTCTTCAACCGTGATTTGCCACATATCAGCCGTGATTTCTAAGCCTTCAACTTGTGACGGTGCATATACGAAACCGAAAGTATGGCTGTCAGACTCTTCAGGTTGAAGATCTTCGTTACCACCAACGGTAATACGAATTTGCGGGTTAGGCTGAACATAAGTTGCATTCACGCCTGCACAACCAGGAATTCCTGCGGAGGTTGCTTCGTCAAGCTCGATTACGCCACTGCTATCCGCGTCTAAGCTGCCAATTGCAGAACATGGATCCGAAACAGTTGGGAACGAATCTGAGTTTCCTAGGAACAACTCGCTTACTGTTGGAGCACGGAAACCCTCGGCCCAAGTAGCACGAATCAATAAGTCATCAATTGGCTTATATTTCAAACCAACTTTACTGGTCGTAGTACTACCGAAGTTTGAGTAGTCAGAATTACGGAACGCTAAGCTTAGCTCTAACATTTCAACGCCTGGCATATCACGAAGGATAGGCGCCGCGAATTCCACGAAAGATTCGTCAAGACTGTAAGAACCTTTGGTAGGCTGACGAGCATTACCTGAAGTAATTCCAGCCGCGATAAGCGCATCAGGCTGATCAAAACCTGACAACTTACGAGACTCGACACCTGCTGCGAAGCCAAGTGCACCCGCTGGTAAGTCAATTATTTCACCAGAAATATTCGCACTGAATGAATCCATTGTTGACTCAGCAGTGTCTTGCGCTGTGAAAAGTACGTAATCTAATTGCTCTTGTGTGATAGTACCTTGACCGTCAACACCTTGACCGCCGAAGAAGTTGAATGGCACACAGCCATCACCACAACCAGAGCTAGGTCCTAACAACGCTTGGTTTAATCGCTGCATGTTCAAAAGACCTTCGGTAAGGTCATTTTGCTGAACGTATGAAGTGATGTAGTTAACATCCCAATCGAAGAAACGGTTCGCTGCTTCGAAGCTTCCGTTAAGCCCAGCACTCCACTGGAACTGATCAACGTCTTGCGCGAAATCACGACCGCCAGCTTCGACCATACGACGACCGAAGAAACCTAACCAACCGAGACTTCCACCATTATTGAAACTGTCCAACCAATCAGTGTAGCTAGAGGTTAAATCGAATCCAAATGGGTTGTATGGGTTATCAGCAGCAAGGTAAGACTCTTGACCTAAACCAGATGAATAATAACCGATAAACAAAGGAGTAGGCGCTAATAACTGAGATGAACGACGATTGCTGTAGAACGCTTCCGTTGTAAACATCACGCTATCAGAAATTTCGTAATTACCGGTAACAAACAAGTTTGAGCGCTTGCTTGGCGTTTGTAGGTAGTTGTCTGGCGCAAAGTTAAACGGCGAATTTGGGCCCCAAGGAGTGAAGTTTCCATCTGGAGTCAAAGTTTGGTCAAAAAAGCCACCGCCAGGAGTCAAACCAAGGAAACGACCTTGTGGCGTACCTGAAGACCCACCAAAGTTGTCAGGAGTTGTACCAAAAACAGGTACTGCAGAAATCGCACGGTTACCCGCCAAAATCTCGCTTTGCTGTAAGTAAGACCCAGCCATAAACAATGAACCTTTGTCACCAGCAACGCCGAATCCAAAGTCATAGTTTTCTATAGTGCCATCGCCTTCTTCATTTTCGCCGTAGTAAGCGTTTAAGTAAGCGCCTTCGTAGTCTTTACGAGTGAAAATGTTTACAACACCTGCGATCGCATCAGAACCGTAGATTGCTGACGCGCCATCTTTAAGAACTTCGATTCGTTCGATGATTGCTGATGGAATGTTATTTAAATCTACAGTGCCGCCAATACCTGGAACCCAACGACGACCGTTAACAAGAACTAGAACTCGATTTGCACCAAGGTTACGTAAGTCTACTTCTGTTGATCCGTCACCACCGTTGTTGAATACAGTGTTGATTGCAGAACCTGCTGCAGGTAGATCTTGAAGGATGTCACCAACAGATGCTTTACCAGTCGCTTCGATTGCTTGACGATCAAGAACGACTACAGGGTTTGCACCTTCTACGTCAGTACGACGAATACGAGAACCAGTGATAACCACTTTCTCGCTCGTTGCACCCTCTTCTTCTGCCGCATAAACTGCGGGCATAGCTGCTGCAACTGCGGTACCTGCGATTAACGCGGAACGCACTGCTTTAGCAATGGGATTACTATTTAGAGTACTCAATTTTTTTCTCCCTGGTTGTTACATTGATTGTTTTCTTTCTTAAGTTTTATGCGTTTTCGTTATGCTCGAAAATCACACAAATACGATTTATGGCATTACACCTAATATAATCACCGTCGATACTAACCATTTTCTAATTCAAAGGTCAATGCTTTTTTAATATTCACACGCCTCTGTCGCCTCACTGTAGAAAATCGTTATAAGGCCTATTTTTAGGGATTTTTGCTCAAAATTCGTTCACACAAAAATAGAAAAAGTTGAGCAGCCAGAATGAGTAAAATAACGATAAAATTATTATGTTTTAAATATAGAGAATCATATTCGTTAAATTCAAAAGTATTCACAAAGGACGAAGCTTCGTAATGAGGCAGTTGTTTTAAAGTATTGCCTTTTGCATCCACCACTGCAGAAATCCCATTGTTAGTTGCTCGTATAAGAGGCATTGACAGTTCTCGAGCTCTCGCTCGAGCAATTTGATAGTGTTGGTGCGGTCCCCAAGAGCGTCCAAACCAAGCGTCATTACTAACTGTTAAGATAACGTTAACCGCTTGTTTTTCTTTACTTTTATTCGCATTTAAAAAACGATCGACATAAGCAATTTCATAGCAAATCGCAGGCAAAAAGTTTAATTTTTCATACGAAAAGCTACTTTGAACTGCTTTTCCCGGAGCCATGCGAGACATAGGTAAGTTGAAAAACTCAATCAGTCCTCTTAACAGCCCTTCGTAAGGAACGAACTCCCCAAAAGGCACCAAATGATGTTTATCGTAGAGGTAACTCTGAGCGCCATATGAGGCCAAGGAGGCATAAACTCGTTGTTTATTAAAATCGTAACGCGGTATGCCCAGTATCAGCTCAGAATTCGCTTGAATTGCTTTAGATTCCCAATGTTTCAACCAATTTTCAACCCGGTGCTGCAAGGCAGGAATAGCGGCCTCTGGCCATATTATGAATTCTGCGCCCCATAAAGGTTCTGTCATTCGATCGTAAAGGTTTAGATACTCAGGAAGCCGATCCGGATTCCATTTCTCAGCTTGTGGGATATTGGGCTGCACGATAGCAATACTGGCGGATTGCGAGCGAATAGCATTGTTCCCACTTAAGCCTGAGAATGCCGTTAGTGCAGAGATCAATGATATTAATGCGAATGCTGTATAAGCAGAGCTTATTCGCACGGTTTTGTCTTGCTCTGACCTTAATAAACGGAAAACAATTAAAGCAACAGTGGTAACGATCACCACACTCAGCAAACTTACACCTGAAACCCCTATATAAGGTAGCCAACTACTAAACGGAGAGTCGATTAGCCCGTAACCCAGATATAACCATGGAAAACCTGTCAAAAAGTTGCCTTGCACATAATCAGCAGCCAACCAGAACAGAGGAAAAGCGATTATCGGAGTGCGTAAATAACGAGCAGACAGACTTAATAGCAATCCAACTAATGCCTTAAAAAGAGCCAAAAAGAGCACAAATATCGCCGTAAAAGAGATACTTAGCCAAAGAGGCGCATTACCAAACTGGTGAATACTGACGTGAACCCAACTGGCCCCTACTGCAAAAAAACCCACGCCATAACAGTAAGTGACTTTCCAGAACAGTTGCTTTTCTACATTCAAAAGCAACCAAGCAAGCCCAAAAACCGAAAGGAAAAGCAGTGGCCACCAAGATAAAGGGGCCAGGCCAAGCGGGTAAATAGCCCCTAAAAAGAGTGCAAAAAGATAGACGAGTCGTCCAGATGGTCGGTTAAACCAAGAAAGTTTATTCCACAGTTTGTTTAGTGTCATAAAGACTCTGGTTCTTCAGAGTCCTCAGGCAGTAGCTTCATCCTCACCAAGCGAACTCTACGAGTATCTGCCGACAATACAGTAAACTCAAACTTATCCAAGGTTACCTGCTCATCTTTAATCGGTAAGTGACCAAAGGCCTGAATGATTAATCCGCCGATAGTATCGAATTCTTCATCACTTAAATTGACTTTGAAATATTCGTTGAACTCATCAATTGGAGTGCGAGCTTTGACAACGTATTCGTTATCACCATGTGCTTTAATCGCATCATCATCATCGTCAAAGTCGTGTTCATCTTCGATTTCGCCGACGATTTGCTCAAGAACATCTTCAATGGTTACCAGTCCTGCGACTCCGCCATATTCGTCAACCACGATCGCCATATGATTTCTGTTAACACGAAAGTCTTTCAACAGCACATCCAGTCGTTTACTTTCAGGAACAATTACTGCGGGCCGCAAAACTTCTTTTACTAAAAACCTTCCGTTACCTTCCCCAGTAGCTTGCTCAAGTAACGCAGGCAATAAGTCTTTAGCGAGTAAAATTCCTTCAAGATCATCACGGTCATCGCCAATTACGGGAAACCGTGAATGCGCAGAATCAATAACTATCGATAATATCTCATCGAGCGCCATGTCTTGCTCGATCACCACCATCTGAGGTCTAGGAATCATTATGTCGCGTACCTGCATTTCGGCGATTTGTAACACGCCTTCAAGCATCGACAATACGTCATGGTTAATGAGTGAGTTGTTTTGTGCGGTTTTTAGGATATCAACAATATCGGCGCGGTCTTTCGGCTCAGATTGTAAGATTTGTGCAATTCTATCAAGCCAGGACCGCGACGGCGGGTGTTCGTCCATTTTGGGCAACATTCTCTTGTTGTTTATACCGAGTCAGTTTACCAAAGCTATTTTCAAAAGACTACGCTTTACAACCGATTAAAGTTGATAAGGGTCAGCGATTCCAAGCTTTGCTAGAGCCTCAATTTCAAGTGCTTCCATTATTTCTGCTTCGTCATCCGTTTCATGGTCATAGCCAAGGAGATGCAATAACCCATGAATTACCATGTGTGCCCAATGAGCACGAACTGACTTGCCTTGCTCCATTGCCTCATTGATGACCACTTGATGGCAAACCACTAAATCACCGATTAATGGAATTTTCAAATACTCAGGCACATCCGCAGGAAAACTTAAAACGTTTGTCGGCTTATCTTTACCGCGATACTCTTTATTAAGCTGCTGACTTTGCTCAACAGTTGTTACGAGAACCGATACTTCAAGGATATCTTGCTCCACAGGCACAACTTGAGTGACTGTATTCAACCAACGTTGAATGTCATCACAAGATGGAATATCGGCAAGCTCGACTTGTACTTGATAATCAACGTTTACTTCGGGCTTTGACACAAACAAAGTTCTCTTTTCTATCAATTATCTTTATCAGTATTGTGATTAGCATGAACTTCTGAACGCACCGAACTAATTGCCGATTGCTTAGCTTTAGAGCTGTCCAAATCAAACTTCTCGTAAGCTTGTACGACTCTCTGCACAACTGGATGTCGAACAACATCCGCAGAATGGAAAAAGGTAAAGCTAATGTCTTTCACGCCTTTCAAAACTTCTATTGCCTGACGCAGCCCAGATTTAGTACCACGAGGCAAATCGATTTGCGTGATATCACCCGTAATAACCGCTTTTGAGCCAAAGCCAATCCGAGTCAGCAGCATTTTCATTTGCTCAGCGGTAGTGTTCTGACTTTCATCAAGGATAATAAAGGCTTCATTTAGAGTTCGACCACGCATGTAAGCGAGAGGAGCAACCTCAATAACGTTTTTCTCCATTAACTTTGCAACTCGCTCAAAACCTAGCATTTCATATAATGCGTCGTACAAAGGTCGCAAATAAGGATCAACTTTCTGATTTAAGTCGCCAGGTAGAAAACCTAAACGCTCACCTGCCTCTACTGCAGGTCGGGTCAATATTATTCGGCGAATTTCCTGACGTTCAAGAGCATCGACGGCTGCAGCCACCGCAAGGTAAGTTTTACCCGTTCCCGCAGGTCCTATTCCAAAACTAATATCATTCGCTAATATTCTCTCAACATAACTTTGCTGATTCGCACCTCTGGGTCGAATCAGTCCTCGTTTCGTAGTGATAACAATATCGGAATGCTTAGTTTGTGATTTTTTTTCTGTGAGTTGACTGGCAGTGGATTGAAGAATTAAATGCACGGTTTCGGCTGGCAAACCAATGCCTTTATCCGTTTCCTGGTATAGCTCTTCGATCACCTGTTGACCAGCATTGATATTGACACCTGCTCCAATTAACTCAAATCGATGACCACGATTATTGACCTCAATGCCTAGTCGGCGTTCTATCAGCCGGAAGTTTTCATCAAGGTAACCGGATAAATTGGCTAGGCGTTCATTATCGGTAGGTGTAAGTTCAAATTGAAGAGTAGAAGTATCTGACAAAATTAATCAGCCTTAGTATTATCGAACAATATTATTGAACAAGTTCAGCACGAAGAGAATTAGGCAGTGCTTCAGTAATCACAACATCAGTAAAGTTTCCAATCAACTTGTGAGACCCGGAAAAATTAACAACTCTGTTGCACTCAGTTCGCCCGCTTAATTGCATAATATCTTTTTTACTGGGCCCTTCTACCAAAATTCGTTGCTGAGTTCCTACCAGTTTTCGACTGATATCTTGAGTTTGCTGATTAATGCGTTGCTGTAACAACTGAAGTCTATGCTTTTTTACATCCATCGCCGTGTCATCGGCCAGGTCGGATGCAGGCGTACCTGGTCGTGCGCTGTAAATAAAACTAAAACTGTAATCAAAGCCCACTTCGGCTATCAGATCCATTGTGTCTTGAAAATCCTGATCCGTTTCACCAGGAAAGCCAATAATAAAATCTGACGATAAACTGATGTTCGGTCGAATAGCTTTTAAACGATTGATCTTTGCTAAGTACTCTTCACGAGTGTGGCCACGCTTCATTGCAGTCAATATTGAATTAGAACCACTTTGAACGGGCAAGTGTAAATGACTTACCAACTCAGGAACTTCTGCGTAAACATCAATAAGGCGATCCGAAAACTCCACCGGGTGCGAAGTTGTAAATCGAATTCTTTCTATCCCCTCTACCGCAGCTACGTAAATGATTAGCTCGGCCAAATCAGCGACTCTACTGTCATGTGTTACGCCTTGATAAGCGTTTACATTTTGCCCAAGTAAGTTTATTTCTCGAACACCTTGCTCTGCCAACTCAACGACTTCCGCGATAACGTCATCAAACGGACGGCTCACTTCTTCCCCTCGAGTATAGGGCACTACACAAAAAGTACAGTACTTGCTGCAACCTTCCATAATAGATACGAATGCACTCACACCGTCAGCTTTTGGCTCTGGTAATCGATCAAACTTTTCGATTTCAGGGAATGAAATATCGACAACTGCAGCATTATTGGTTTTCACTGACTCCATCATTTCGGGAATACGATGCAAAGTTTGCGGACCAAACACCATGTCCACATGAGGTGCTCTTGAGCGAATAGCATCACCTTCTTGGCTTGCCACACAACCACCAACACCAATCACTAGATTTGGATTTTTTGCTTTAAAGTTTTTCCACTGACCCAGTTGAGAGAAAACCTTTTCTTGCGCTTTCTCTCTAATCGAACAAGTGTTCAGCAACAGCACATCCGCTTCTTCTGGATTGTCGGTGAGCTCCATTTCGTGTGTATCACCCAATAGGTCGGCCATTCTCGACGAGTCATACTCGTTCATTTGGCAACCCCATGTCTTGATGTAAAGCTTTTTGGACATACGACAAAGCACCCTGTGGTTCACTTTAAGTGCTGCAGCAAAACACGAGTGGCGTTCAGCTTCAGCGAAATTTAAGGGCGCAAATTATATCAGAGGTTAAATTACGAACACCAGCGATGGGTAAAAACTCTCGCAGAAAAAGAACTAGAATGGCAGGCTAGTCACCAATAGAGCGGATTAAGGTCTGTTCAATCATATCCAACTCTTCATCAAAAGAGTCGAACTCGTCCAGGTCTGGCACGTCTTCCATGGCTTTCTTTGCTTTTTCCGAAGGCTCAGCTGCAGGTGCTTTCTGGTCTTGAGGCCTTTGTTCCGGTGCATCTCCGCTAATCGCTGCTCGAGCGCTAACAGCGGCACGTCGCATCAACTCTTTATTGATATCCGTTAGGCCAGCCGTCAAAACTTCCAACTGACGAGCTTCCTTATTATCGCCTTCTGGAATATCATTTAGCTTTTTAAGCAATTCTTTGCATGGCTTTTCGATCCAGCTTGCCATATCGACCTCAAATTAATAACCTGATTACGATATAAAGCTTAGATGTAAATGCTTAAATTTGCCAACGGTAACCTATGAACTATCTAGCCCATAGTGCTCTGTCTGGAACGGTCTCATCATTTACCATAGGTAATTTTATTGCTGACCACGTCAGAGGGAGAGATCTCAGTCATTTTCCGGTCGATATCGCGCTCGGGATTCAGTTTCATCGCTCAATCGACCAGTTTTTTGACAATCACCATCAAGTTAAATTATTGCGAGCTCAATTTCCTGATGGCTTTCGACGATACTCCGGCATCATTCTCGATATGTGGTTTGATCATTTACTGGCGATAAATTGGGACTCGTTTTATTCGGTGACACTTTCAGAGTTTCAAACACAAGTAAGTAAGGCTCTAAGACAAAATATCGATGTAATACCGGACTCTCAAAAGAGATTTGTCGATTACTTCCATCAGGAGCGTCTGTTCGAAAAATATAAAAGGCGGCAAGATATTGCTCGCAACATAACGTTAATGGCGAGTCGACTTAAGAAGCCTCAACATTTGATAGACTGTTTCACGTTCTTTATGGAGCACCCCATAGGCGTAAGCAAAGTTTTCGAGCGGGTTTATCGAGAAATGATGCAAAAAGCAGAACAACACAACCCTACAAATCTACAAGTGGTTTGAGCGATAAAAACAAATAAGAGAAATGAAAATTGAATGCTTAAGTTAAACATAATTCATATCAAGACGAACTATTCCGTTGCCAAGTTAACTCAAGTGATCGAGCTTTCTGCCAAAACGCAACACTTTGTTAGTCTTACATCCACTCCCGATGAAATAAGTTTGGTAGCCCCGACTTCCTATGTCGAGCAGTATAGCGATTATGTCACTGATGAAGAACAAAACTGGCAAGTATTGAAAATTGACCAAACTCTCGACTTTAATTTAGTAGGAATACTCGCCAAAATTTCCACAGCTCTTGCCGAGAAAAAAATATCCATTTTTGCGCTCTCTACTTTTAATACAGATTATATTCTTGTCAAAATAAAAGATATCGAGCAATCAATACAGACACTGCGGGACCTTGGCTGTCGTGTAGTGTGATTTTTTATAACTAATCAGACGTTAATTTTTTATAAACACCATAAAAAAGCGTTTCCCAATGCTGTCCTTGATCTTTTGAAACACTCCACTCTTGATGAACCATCCCATTTTTTTGCGGCATCCATTTTATTTGATGAATAACCTTACTACCATTATCGTCACTTCGTTCACCTCGCAAAACCATAGCTTGTCCGTTCCAGTTTCCAGACAACGCAAGGAATAGCCCTGAATTATCAACCCAGCTTTGATTCCATTTTTTTGTCGCTTTGTCATAAATATTCAAACTTTCACCAGTGTAATTTTTACTAGATTCATAATGCTCAGTGATCACGCAATTACCATGTTGTTTTTTAATACTATTTTTTCCAACTGCTTTTCCATCTTTAGAAAAGACCTCCCATTCACCAAGCCAAAAATCAAATTGCTGGTAAACTTTATCATCGCATGGGGCATTACTTGCTAAACAATTAAAAGACACCATAAAAAAGACAATCAAATACTTGCGCATAAAAATGACTCCTAACTTTCTTCTAGAATATGATCAAAACGACGTTCCAAAACTTACGTAAGAGCTCTTTTCACCGATACGTTCATCAAGACCTTCAGCATAACCAAACCTAACATCCAATGGTAACGAATAAAATAATTTAAACTTTGCCAATATCTCTACTCCCGAGCTGTAATAGGTTTTATCTGCAATATTCTCACCAGGATAGATTTGCAGAGTATTTTGTGAATGCCCATAAACTCGAGCACCCTCGTAAAATAGCCGGCCAGAGATTTCATCTAATCCAATAGGAGGTGACATCCAAGTTCTCTCAACATGTGCAATAGGAAAGCGCCACTCAACCGATGCAAACCTTACATGGCGGCCATACAACAGTCTCGAGAAACCAGGATAACCCCTAAAAGCTATTCGATCATCGATCAGGGTTCTTTGTCTTATTTGAAATGGGGCACTAAAATCGCCTCCCACTTGAAACGGTTTAGCGCCCTGTTCGCTACTACCTACAAAAAGACGTAAAGCTAGTACATGTTCTTGATGTAACTGAAAATACTCGCGCCAATCGAGCAACATTCTCTTTCCATCAAAATCACTATCCCAAATACCGGTTTCGGCGAACGCAAATCTGACGCTCCGGCCATCATTGATACTGATGGAGCGAAGAAAATTCTTGGCACTGTTGAAATTTATTGCTACTCCTGCAAGCACTTCATTGAACTCTCTGATTAAATGCTCGTCATCATCAAACCAAAGGTATTCGCGAGTGCTGTCAATAGATAACGCAACTTCAAAATCCCACTGAGATAAAACAGTGGATATAGGAAAATGATAAGCAAACTCAAACTCGCTATTTTGTTCAATTAAATCGAAGGTTGAATCGTCATCATCATCAATGATGTCGTGATAATTCTGTAAAAGAACATCCACACTCTTGTCATAAAGGTAATTCAAGAATAAGTTGGGTTTTTGCTTCTCAATTTCCAAACTAAAAGCCAGACTATAAATATGATTTTCCAACGCATCCATTCCAGATGTTTGAATACCTACTTCCTGAGAGTTTTCATTTCCGACAGCAAAAGGAAACCAATACTTTGGAGATAGTGTGTCCCAAGCAGAATAATCGTTAACCTCTCGATTATGCTCACTTTGTTTAATGCTAGGTGAACTGTATTCTTTTTGATCTGGCTTAACTCCTTCGATTCCGATATATAAATGACTAACTGTATTGAAGCTCTCAGTATTTAAGGTAACAAGGTCGTATCCATTTGCCGTGTAGCTTAACGCAGCGACTGAGTTTGAATTTTCAATGTAAATTGGCTCAAAAAAAGAATAAAGAGAGTTTGTTATTCTGGAAATATTATTATTATCAATATTTATTTGGTTTAAAGAAAATTGTTTTGCGTCTGTTTCGGCTGAAAAAATTATGTTTGAGTTATCGACAAACTCCGCCTGCCACGCATGATTATTTTCATTGGTCAGCGCTCGCCATGATTTTTGTTCAATATCAAATATTTCCAATCTAGCGCGAGAACTTGATGGCCTCTGAACAGAGGCAACTACTGTCTTTCCATTAGGGGAAACATCAATATAGGAAATAACCTCGTCGTCACCTCGATGCAATTCTCTTATAAAACTTCCATTAACTGTCAGTAGATCTAATATGGGCTTACCACTTGAATAACGTAAAGCAATTACTCCTGTACCATCCGCCAACCAACGAGCTTCACTATAACGAGAGCATTCAGTCAATCGCACTACCGTATTGCTTATAAGGTCATAACGATAAAGATCATAGTAAATATTATATTCATCACAGATTTCAGGCTGTGCGTAAATCAGTCCTCTCTCGGAATGAAAGTCGAGAGAACCAAGAGAATTGATGTCTGTTAACTTTATTAATTCGTCATTTTTAAGTTGGTACAATCCAGACTGAGTATATCCGTCATTTCCTAAAAACCATATTTCACCGTTTTCACCCGAGGTTAAAGATGATTTAAAAAAGCCACTCGACGTTGATAACTTTCTATCGATAGCAACTGAATTATCTGAAGATATCTTAAGCTCTCTTCTTAAAAACACTTCAAACTCTAGCCATAAAGAATCCAGTTGTTGCCCAAGTACGAACTCTGAATTTGAATTGAGCAGATAAGGAAACCAGTTATCACTGTAATTCTCGATTAACTGGTTGATGGCTTCAGAGCCAAATTTTTGCTCTATAAAATGATAAAAATAATAGCCATACAAATAACGCGCATTCAATGGCCAACTCGCACTGGAGATATTCACTTCACTGATGGATTTAAATCCAGAGCGCAACTCTTCCCGCATCATGATTGCAAACATACTACTTTGACCACGTCCTTCGGCTCTAGAAAAGTCTGTCTCCAAATAAGTTGCATAACCTTCAATCATCCAACTCGGCTGGAAAGTGTTCGGGAATAAAAGCCAGAACCGGCCTAAAATACTTCTAACATTATCTGGAATACCTTCTGCTTTATCCAAATGGAGTACATGAGTGTATTCGTGGACTATTAGAGATCTAAGCCAAGATCGAAAGTCTAAATTTCCAGCTTTAGGTGGATGAACAAATAGTACACTTCTATTGAAAGGCAAAGGGGACGCATACCCATTTGCAATATCAGTATGATCGGTAATAACTAATTGCGTTTTACTTTTAGGTTTCCAATTTAATGTAACTGTGAGCTCATTATGAATGGATTCGGCGAGTAGGCTAACTTCACTTGCAAGAGCTTGATTACTTTCACTGAAGTGGATATCAAAGTGCTTTGTTGTTAATGTTTTCCAATTAAGATCAGGATCAAATCCATAACCAAATGGAGTTAACATCAGAAGAGCGATGACTGCGAAACGGACTTTAAGCAAAGTATCTGGCTCCATTAAGCTTATAGTGAATTAATTTTGTATATAAGAATAGAATAACAGGCAATAAAAAAGGCGACTAATGTCGCCTTTTTTATTTAAAGCAAATAACTGACTAAGATTCCTGTTCAGCTTGGCTTTCTTCTTTTGCAGGTGGATCAATAAGCTCTTTCATACTTAAGCGAATTCGCCCTTGACGATCAATCTCAAGTACTTTGACCTTTACTGTATCTCCAACATTTAAGTAATCAGTTACTTTATTCACACGCTCATGAGCAATTTGTGAAATATGAACTAAGCCATCTTTACCTGGCTTGATAGTAACAAATGCACCAAAGTCAGCGATTCGAGCAACTTTACCTTCGTAAATAGAATTTGGCTCGATATCTTCAACGATATCTTTAATACGTTGTTCTGCTGCATCACCAGCTGATTTGTCAACCGCCGCGATACGTACAGTTCCGTCGTCATCGATTTCGATTGTCGCACCAGTTTCTTCAGTAATACCACGAATGGTTGAACCGCCCTTACCAATAACTTCTGAAATTTTCTCAGGATCAATTTTAATTGAGGTAATTCTTGGTGCATAAGCTGAGATGTCTGCTCGATGAGTATCGATTGCTTCATTCATGGTTTTGAGAATATGCAAGCGACCCGCTTTAGCTTGATGCAACGCAACTTCCATAATTTCTTTGGTGATGCCTTCAATTTTAATATCCATCTGCAAAGCAGTGATACCAGTATCACTACCAGCAACTTTAAAGTCCATGTCGCCCAAATGATCTTCATCACCCAGAATATCAGAAAGCACAACGTATTTTTCGCCTTCTTTAACCAAGCCCATCGCAATTCCTGCAACCGGTGCTTTCAATGGAACGCCAGCGTCCATTAATGCCAAGCTAGTGCCACAAACCGATGCCATCGAAGATGAACCGTTCGACTCAGTAATTTCTGAAACCACGCGTAATGTGTACGGGAAGTCCGCAGAAGAAGGAACGACAGCTTGAAGTCCACGCTTAGCCAGCTTGCCGTGGCCAATTTCACGACGTTTTGGACTTCCAACAAAGCCAGTTTCACCAACACAATAAGGAGGGAAGTTATAGTGCAACATGAAAGTGTCTTTTGATTCACCAAGCAAGCTGTCAATGATTTGAGCATCTCGTTCAGTACCCAAAGTGGCGGTAACTAACGCCTGAGTCTCACCACGAGTAAACAATGCCGATCCGTGAACGCGAGGTAAAACGCCGGTTTTCACATATAGGGCACGAATCATATCATTGTCACGGCCATCAATCCGTGGTTCGCCGTTAACAATTCGGTTACGCACAACTGATTTTTCCAAACTGTGGAAAACATCTCGCACTTCGCCTTCAGCATGATCACTGTCGTCTGTTACCAACTCGGCTACAACGCGATCACAAACTTCAGATATTTTGTCTTTTCGTTCCATCTTATCTGCAATTTGATAGGCTGCCGTTACGTCAACTTGAGACAACTCAGCGATCTTATTTTTCAACTCAGTATTTTCAGCTTCTGGCTGCCAATCCCAAGAAGGAGTAGCAACAACTTCGGCAAACTCTTGAATGGCTTTAATAGCAACTTGCATTTCAGCGTGACCGAACATGACAGCGCCAAGCATGACTGACTCAGACAGTTCTTTGGCTTCTGACTCAACCATCAAAACTGCATCCTGAGTTCCAGCAACGACTAAATCTAGTGCGCTCTCAGCAACATCAGACATTGATGGATTAAGTATATAGTCTCCATCCTTATAGCCAACTCGTGCGGCTCCGATAGGCCCATTAAATGGCATACCTGAAATCGCCAACGCTGCCGATGTGCCAAGCATTGTCACAATATCCGGCTCCACTTCAGGATTGATAGAGATAACTGTCGCTATGACTTGTACTTCGTTTTTAAAGCCATCAGCAAACAATGGGCGAATAGGTCTGTCGATCAGTCGAGCAATCAAGGTCTCACGCTCTGATGGACGACCTTCACGCTTGAAAAAGCCACCCGGAATTTTCCCTGCGGCATAAGTTTTTTCTTGGTAGTTTACCGTTAATGGAAAAAAGTCTTGCCCTTCATTGGCTTCTTTTTTTCCAACAACCGTGACCAACACGGTTGTGCCATCAACATCGACTATTACGGCGCTAGTAGCTTGACGTGCTACTTCACCAGTTTCAATATTTACGGTACGTCCACCGTATTCAAAGCTACGTTTTATAGGATTCACTCTGTTTCCTTATTTTTAAAGTGTTTATTGTTTTACCACTTCAGAGTTCAATCGCTGGTTTCTAGACAAACCAGAAAGTGATTGCCTTCTAGTTGTTCATTTGTGCGTTAAACTTTTTCACAAACGAGCTAAAAAACAATCACTTTCTGGCTAAAAACTCTAACATTGAGTCTGAAGTTATTTTTCGATTGTTATAATAGCAAAAAGGGGCTTTAAAAGCCCCTTTTTGCACTTAACCTATTATCGGCGTAAGCCAAGCTTACCGATTAAATCTGTGTATCGGCCTTGCTCTCTACGCTTTAGGTAGTCTAACAACTTACGTCGTTGACTTACCATTCGCAGCAAACCACGACGTGAATGGTGGTCGTGCTTATTTGCTTTGAAATGATCTTGTAAATGGTTAATTTGTGCGGTTAACAATGCTACCTGAACTTCAGGTGAGCCAGTATCTTTATCGCCGCGAGCGTGCTCTGATACGATTTCCGCTTTTGCTTCTGCGCTTAATGACATTATTTACTCCGTTAGTGACATATTTAAAAGCCTTGAACCAATCACTAATTCAGCTCAAAGCATGATTTCGGGCGCGATTGTACAGCAGCAACCCACAGCAATCAAGTTATTCGCGAACCACCAGACGCTTAGGAGCCAGCTTCATGTCGTCGTCTACAATAGCAATGCCCAAAAACAGCTCAGACTCGTCGTATACTTTAACTAACTCCCCGCTGACACACTCTGCGCCGGCAAAAACCGGTTGGCCATGACAAAAATAATGGGCTGCATCGGCATCCAGTATTTGTTGTTCATATCCTTCGAGTGCACAGTCAACAGGTAACAAAAGCCCATCTAGTTCATCAAACTGCTCATTGTCTCTTAAACTCTGTAGTTGCTCCATTGATACCATACTTGCGTTGTCAAAATGAGCAACCCACTCACGTCTCAGCTTTATCACATGAGCCCCACAACCGAGTTGCTCCCCAATGTCTTCAACTAAGTTACGAATATAAGTGCCCTTGCTGCACTCGACATACAAGGAAAAAGTGTTGGAAGTTATACTTTCTACAGTGAGTTTATCAATATGAATATCGCGCGCTTGACGCTCAACTTCAATACCCTGTCTAGCAAGCTTGTACAGAGGTTGGCCTTGATGTTTTAACGCAGAATACATTGAGGGGACTTGTTTCGAAGAACCAATAAACGATAACGCTGTCGACTCTATTTCCTGAGCGGAACATTTGATTGGACGCTGCTCGATGATCTCGCCTTCAGCATCCGAAGTGGTGGTCGTTTCACCGAGTTTAGCGGTGACCGTGTACGCTTTGTTGGCATCAAGCAAATACTGTGAAAACTTAGTCGCTTCGCCAAAACAAATTGGCAACATGCCGCTGGCGAGTGGATCCAAGCTTCCGGTATGTCCTGCTTTTTGAGCGTTGTAAAGTCGTCTTACTTTCTGCAAAACGTGATTGGAAGAGTGACCGAGTGGTTTATCGAGCAATAGCACACCATTGACTGGTCGTCCTTTACGTTTTCTCGCCATAAAACTTTAGACTTCTTATTGCTCGTTATCTTTGGAGCGAGCTTTGTCGATTAAAGATGACATAGCTTGTCCGCGCTGCACAGATGTATCATGTTTAAAATGCAGCAATGGCATAACACGCATACGCACTCGCTTCGCAAGCTCTGTGCGAATAAAACCCTCTGCTTTTTCCAAAATGGACAGTGCAAGTTCGACTTCTTCAGCTTCGTCTTTTCCTAAAAAGGAAACAAAAACTTTTGCGTGCTGCAAATCACGAGTGACCTCAACAGCTAGTACCGTCGGCATGCCCACTCTGGGATCTTTAATTTCACGTTGCAGGATCATCGCCAGTTCGCGTTGCAGCTGCTCTGCAACGCGATCGGTTCGCTTAAACTCTCGACTCAAAAGTAATAACTCCTAAAGCCTAAATGGTGCGAGCAACTTCGATAATTTCAAAGCATTCGATTTGATCGCCTGCCTTAACGTCATTGTAGTTTTTAACGCCGATACCACATTCCATGCCATTGCGTACTTCTTGAACATCGTCTTTAAAGCGACGCAATGACTCGAGCTCACCTTCGTAAATTACGACGTTGTCCCTTAATACACGGATAGGATTATTACGTTTCACGGAACCTTCAATAATCATACATCCAGCAACAGCACCAAATTTAGGCGAACGGAATACATCACGCACCTCAGCAAGACCGATAATCTCCTGACGACGCTCTGGCGACAACATACCCGACATTGCGGCTTTCACTTCATCAATAACATCGTAAATAACACTGTAGTAACGAAGATCCACAGCTTCAGCTTCTGCAACCTTTCTTGCAGCACTGTCTGCTCGAACATTAAAGCCGACAATAAAGGCATCAGATGCTGCAGCGAGAGATACATCAGTTTCCGCAATTCCACCAACGCCAGTCGCAATAACGTTAACGCTAACTTCATCGGTTGACAGGTCGGTAAGCGATTTCACAATTGCTTCGACAGAGCCTTGAACGTCAGCTTTAACAATAACGCTAAGTGTTTTAACTTCCGCTTCGCCAATATTGGCAAACATATTTTCAAGCTTAGCTTTTTGCTGACGAGCCAATTTTGCGTCACGTTGTTTTTCTTGACGGGTTTCAGCAACTTCACGTGCTTTACGTTCATTTTCAACACAAAGAACGTCATCGCCAGCCGATGGCACACCCGATAAACCTAATACTTCCACTGGAGTTGATGGGCCTGCTTCATCAACCATCTGGCCTTTATCATTAATCAAAGCTCTGATGCGACCATAATGTAATCCGGCCAGCATAATATCGCCTTTTCGCAACGTACCTGATTGAACTAAGACAGAAGCCACAGCGCCTCGGCCTTTGTCCAAACGCGCTTCAATAACGATACCTTTGGCATAGCCTTTTGCTGACGCTTTAAACTCAAGAACTTCTGCTTGCAGCGATATTGCCTCTAGAAGCTCATCAACGCCTTCACCTGATTTTGCAGATACATGCACAAACTGAGTATCACCACCCCAGTCTTCAGGTAGAACATCATGCTGAGACAATTCATTTTTTACTCTATCTGGATCTGCTTCAGGCTTATCCATTTTATTAACCGCAACGATCAATGGAACGCCAGCTGCTTTAGAGTGCTGAATCGCTTCAATTGTCTGAGGCATTACACCGTCATCCGCAGCAACTACCAAAATTACAATGTCTGTTGCGTTTGCACCACGTGCTCTCATTGCGGTAAATGCGGCGTGACCAGGAGTATCTAAAAAGGTAATTCCACCACGTTTTGTATCAACATGGTATGCACCGATATGCTGAGTAATTCCGCCTGCTTCACCATCCGCAACTTTCGCCGCTCGGATATAATCCAGTAACGATGTCTTACCATGGTCAACGTGTCCCATAATCGTTACTACTGGCGAACGAGACTCCAAATCACCTTCTTTTTGTGTCGCTTGCTCAATGAGCTCGTCTTCCGTCGACACTTCATTTTTAGCGACAGCAGTGTGTCCCATTTCTTCAACCAACAAGATGGCATCATCTTGCTCCAGTGGTTGATTAATGGTTGCCATAGTGCCCATTTTCATTAACGCTTTAATGAGCTCAGCGGCTTTTACTGACATTAGACTGGCGAGTTCTCCAACAGTAATAGTTTCGGGAACTTCAACAGAAATAACTTTTTTATCGACAGGTTTTGAGAATCCGTGTTGCAAAGCTTTAGGTGCCTTAATTGGTTTGTTAGTTTTCGGAGCCAGATCTGCTTTCTCTGGTTTCCGGCGAGATGCAGAATAACGACTGATAATGTCATCAGTATCATTTTCGTTCGCACCGCGTTTTTTCTTCTTACGCTTTTTCTTACCTGCGTCAGCTCTCGAGTCATCATCGTTATCATCTCGAGTATGCTTTTTAAATCCAGGCCGAGAAGAAGGCTCTTCTTTTGCTTTAAGAGCAGCTGCTTCAGCCTGAGCTTTAGCTTCTGCTTCTGCCTTTTTACGAGCTTCTTCAGCTAATCGTGACTCAACCTCTGCTCGAGCCATTGCTTCAGCTTCAGCTTTAATTTTTGCGGTCATGTCGGCTTTAGCTTGTTCTTCAGCCGTTTTATCAGCGCCTGCTTCTGCTGCGACAGATTTTTCAGCCTTATCGCTATCCGCTTCTTGCACGCCTTCAACATCTTTACCAGTTTCTGTTTGATCAACCGCGGCTGATTCTTTTGAAGTCGACTCAGGGGCTTGTTCAGCTTGACTCTCAGCAACCATTTCTGGTTCTTTTACTGGCTCAATAACGGTATCTTCAACAGCTGGTGCAATCTCTGCTTCTTCGTTTGCAGCCTTTTTAACGTAAGTACGCTTTTTGCGAACTTCAACGGTCACAGTTTTCGACTTTCCAGTCGACCCTGTCACCTTCAATGAACTTTTTTTACTGCGTTTAAGCGTTATCCGCTTAGGCTCATTTGATTTTGTAGCGCCGTGGCTTTTTTTCAAATAAGCCAATAATGTTTGCTTTTGCTCATCCGAAACAACGTCATCAGACTTGGATAATTCAAGTCCCGCACTTTTCATTTGTTCCAGTAATTTTTCTACTGGTGTGCCGACGGTTTCAGCGAGCTTTGCAACAGTAATATCTGACATTCAATAGCCCCCAGGTTATGATTCTTCATTTTCAAACCATGGTGCGCGCGCTGCTAAAATTAGCGCACCGGCTCTCTCTTCAGTCATACCATCAATTTCAATTAATTCGTCAACTGACTGCTCAGCCAAATCTTCCATGGTTTGAATGCCCATCGAAGCTAATTGGTAAGCAAGTTGTTTATCCATCCCTTCCATATTAAGAAGGTCTTCAGCTGGCTCTGCAGCGTCTAATTTTTCTTCTGATGCAATCGCTTTTGTTAACAAGACATCTTTGGCTCTTGAACGCAGCTCTTCCACCAGCTCTTCTTCAAATCCATCAATTTCAAGCATTTCTGCTAGAGGTACATAAGCGACTTCTTCAATACTGGTAAAACCTTCTTGCACCAACACTTCGGCTAACTCTTCATCGACATCGAGATCATCCATAAACATCTGTAATGTCCCCGCACTCTCGGCGGTATTCTTTTCTTCGAAGTCAGCTTCAGTCATAACATTAAGTGTCCAACCAGTCAGCTCACTTGCTAACCTGACGTTTTGTCCACTTCGACCAATCGCTTGGGCTAACTGCTCTTCAGCAACAGCAATGTCCATACTGTGGCTGTCTTCGTCAACAACAATGGCAGCTACTTCGGCAGGAGCCATTGCATTGATAACAAATTGAGCAGGGTTATCATCGTAAAGTACGATATCGATACGCTCATTATCGAGCTCTCCCGATACTGCCTGAACTCGAGATCCTCGCATACCAACACATGCACCTACCGGATCAATTCGTTTATCGTTAGATTTAACAGCGATTTTCGCTCTTGAACCTGGATCACGAGCAGCTCCCTTAAGATCGATAACTTCTTCTGCAATTTCCGGTACTTCGATTCGGAATAGTTCAATTAACATCTCTGGGCGGGTACGACTCACGAAAAGTTGCGGGCCACGTGCCTCAGGTTTAACTGCGTATAAGAAGCCTCTAACCCGGTCGCCAGTCCGCACAGACTCTCGAGTCATCATTTCTTCTCGTGGGATTATCGCTTCTGCGTTGTTTCCCAAATCTAAAATAATGCTGTCACGACCAGCTTTTTTAACGACACCGGTAATTAATTCGCCTACTCGACCTTCAAAAGCACGAACGACTTTCGCCCGCTCTGCTTCACGTACTTTTTGTACGATAACTTGCTTCGCTGTTTGAGCAGCAATACGCCCAAACTCAATAGATTCAATTTGCTCTTCAACGTATTCGCCTGGCTGAATCTCTGGCTCTTCAACTTGCGCAGCAGATAGACTGATCTGGGTGTAAGGTGACTCCATACCAGTATCAGTGTCTTCGACAACTTCCCAACGGCGGAATGTGTCGTAATCGCCAGTCACCCGGTCAATTTCAACACGAACTTCGATTTCACCACCATTTTTCTTTTTGGTAGCTGTGGCAATTGCGGCTTCAAGTGCCTGAAAAATTAATTCAGGCTCAACGTCCTTTTCATTTGATACAGCATCAACGACCAGTAAGATTTCTTTGCTCATCAGCTAAACCTCAATTATGCACTCACTGCTTCTCAATCTAACCCAACTACTTAATACTAAGCGTCGAAGTTGGGCACAATATTCGCTTTGTCCAAATTGTCAAAGCTTACGGAGAAAGTCTGTCCATCAACATTAAGGACAATATTTTCACCCTCTACCGCTACTAACTCACCACGAAAGTTACGTCGACCGTCTACCGGAACGTGACTGCGTAATTTTATTTCCTCTCCCACAAAGCGTTCGAAATGCTCCAACTTAAATAATGGCCGATCGTAGCCAGGAGAAGAAACTTCTAAATTGTAATGACCGCTAATCGGGTCTTCCACATCCAACACTGCGCTAACCTGGCGGCTCACATCCGCGCAATTATCAACCGTTATCCCTTCTTCATGGTCAATAAATATTCGCAATACAGATTGTCGCCCTTGGACAATGTACTCTAAACCGACAAACTCGAACCCTACCGCTTCAACAGCGGGCTCTATTAAGCTATTTAACTCGTCGATCATTGCCATACTAATTTATTAAACTCCGCGAAATATCAAAGTCCGCAAACAAAAAATGGGCCATAAATGCCCATTTTAGCTACTTTCTGTGGGCGGCAATTTAACCTAAAGTTAATTTGCCTAACAAAAAGCCCCTTAAACGGGGCTTTTTGTTAAAAACCTGTTGGTAGCGGGGGCTGGATTTGAACCAACGACCTTCGG
>JABXHY010000027.1 GCA_013373375.1 Gammaproteobacteria bacterium | reverse complement strand
GAAAACATTATCCACCACTCCTAGTGGTGCATACTCTGTTAAATCCTCTCTTGATTTCAAGTAGCGGTTCGCTGCGAAATTTTGCTTCGCTTCAACATACTCTTCGAAATGAATTAAGTCTGAAGTTGAATTGCCTTGGATAAAACCGAATACCAACGGGGCAGAACCAGAAAAGCTCGACTTCGTAACCTTTACGGTATAGAACACATCGGTTGTTGAGTTCATTACAACATAGACTTTATTGCCGGTAGAGTTTTGACCAAACAAACCTCCAGCATCTAAACCTGTTCCAGGCTCCCCTGTACCAGAGCCCGAAGTTGTCATTACAAAGTTAGGATCAACTAATGCCTTTTGTTTTGCTGCTGTCACAAAATCATCAACAGACTCACAAGACTGACAGGGTATATACAGCTTGCCCGCTAGTGGGATTTCCGCGTGTGCCATTTGCAACATTAAAAATAATGGCACCAATAGTTTCAAAAAATGTTTCATAAGGTAAATTACCCATTTTCATCTCGATTGAGGATTATACCCAAAGAATACTTCCAATAACCTGTTAATATTCCCTAATGAGTTCCTTTAAACGACGAAATCTTAAATACAGCGCGAATGTGAAATAATGCAACTTTTTTCATTCGTCATTAGATTTATTTTAAGTATGATTTAAACCACCCGACACTGCTCTTTAATACTTCACTTTTGTATTTACGAAGCTGATGATCGGAATCTGTGTATAACACTAGTTTATTCGGTCGCTTTAACTCCTCAAGTTTTTTTGCCAATATCTTAGAGTCATTAACGTTCACTCTTTTGTCTTTTTCTCCATGAATTAATAAAATCGGCAATTCTTCCGGTAACTTCTCGACCCAATAAAAAATAGATCGCTTTTTCAGCTGCTCTTCTTTTTCTTTTGCATAGTTAGGAATTAGCTCCTTATACACGTTCTCCATTTCAGGCCGCCAATCCAGACTACCTAATTTATCGGTAGGGCCCGCTACACTTACCATTGCATTAATACGACTAGTCCTTTTTGCAACCAAATAGTTCATCATGGCACCTCTTGAGTGTCCCATCATAAATATATTGTTTTTGTCTGCCGAAGGTATCGAATCGATAATATCGAATAAGGCCTCTACATCATTAACATCCTTGCCACCGAATTCATCTTCCCCGAAAGTTTGAGGATCATTCGGGATTAAGCCTCGATATTGGCTAGCTATTACAATAAAGCCCTCCTTCGCAATAGGAAAAATGTAATTGAACAACCCTGCAAAACTAGTAGCGCCGTAAGATCTATTGCCACCTCGATTATAAATAACTACCGGATACTGTTTATTTGTATTTGTGCCCGCTTTCGGTAACACAAGATACCCCAGCACAGTGATACCATCACTCTCATACCTAATATAACTGCATTCGAAATGCTTTTTCGAATATTCAAAATCTTCGGGAGAAACAACTCGAGAAAAAAATGCCTTTGGTATATTCCTACCCTTGTTTTTACTTTTAACAAACTCAACCCATTTTTGATGAGACGGGAAAGAATCAAAACAATCACTCGTTCTTTCGTATTTCTCTGCGCTTAATGACAAGCTGACTAACACTGTTATAGATAAAAATATTGATCTCATTAAACTCTCCTTAATACCCAATATCCGATTTATATTATTAATTTAACAGTCTAGTTAAAACGAGCTTGGTTCTTAATAAGGTCCAACAATATTCAATACACTTTACTGCGTTGTAAAATTAGTCGCTGCAATCAATGTTTAAGTGAATAGTGCAACGACCGATATAGCTAAAAGGATAAACACATAACTCTTTACTAACATGCACCTCGTCTCAAATAGAAATAACCACCAATTGGACCTGTCAAAATCAACGAGTATCCATTGAATGTATCAACTCTCCACTGGCCGAGATTATCAATTGTAATTTTCTCTTCCTCCACTGTGTACTGATTGAAAATTTCTTTTTTCGGCTTCTTCTGCGTTTTATAAGTGTAAGAGATTTGACTTTTATTCTTAAAATGCCATGTTGCCGGCATACTAGTGTCTTTGGTTCCTCCTCGAGACATACTGACGGCGAATTCACACCACTTACCCACAAGCACTCTTTTGTCGAAGCTATTTTTTATTGACTTATCGTCATCTTGGGTTGATACGTCACCATTGGTTGATGCATTACCATTAATTGTCACGGTCGTTTCATCAGCGGTATCGGGACAGGGTGTATCTTGAAAGCTGGCGAGACCATCTGGTCCCACGCATTTGTATATTTCCGCGTGTGCGTCGTTTACAATGTAGAACAGGCTAGCGAATACTATCAACCATTTCATTAAACTCTTCCTTCTTTAATTATCTTTTTTAAACTTTATATAAACTAGTTTTATTGCGTCGAACTTAATCAGTCGTCAGTAGGTCCTTGTTATATCATTTCTCTGACGATACACTTGAAAGCTTTTCAAATAATCATCAAAAACAAGTATCTTTCCAACTTAACAGTTTATTTCTAAACATTACCCTATCATTAAAATTATTTGTTCGACTCTACAGACTTACTTGCTTCCTTATTAAATGCCCTCACTCTAAAAATCAAAATAGGAATCGCAGATAAAATAACAATCAATACTGAAGTCGTTAATAAAAACGAAGAAAAAGGCCCATAATCAGGGTCCATTGCAATAGTTAAAAACTGCAAAACAAATAACCAACAAGGTGAGCTTAGCAGCAATAAAGTTTCAAACTTACCGTTACTCTTAGCGACAATTGAAAAGATTAAGCATATGAAAAACGAAATAATGCATATTGGAATTCCAATCAACATTGAAATAATATCCGCATCATACGCAAAAGCAGCAGATGGAGATAAACTTAACGCCAAAAGGACAACTTTTTTATTTATCATATATCAAATCCGTGGATAAACTAAACTTTACCTAAACGCAACATTGTATCAGCGATTACAATTATCAACGACGCGAGAAACAGAACTAATGGACCAATCCACATCGCCCAGTTTTTTTGTGCTAAATAAATCGATGCTGAAATAGGCACTATCACCCCAAAGATATAAACACCCGGATTATGCAGCCCTATTGGATTAGCGAATGAACACGCTATATAGCCAATAAGCAACACAATAGAAGTAATATATAATCCTCTTCTTGATTCGATAAAATCCATTACTTTTTCGCTTAATTCATAAATCATTGTTCGCTACATCACCTTTCTATTCTTGCATTTATTTCACTCTAACCACAGCGATAGACGTTTCCGAAAACATCTGCAACTCCCCCAGTGGTTGCAATGTTTTGCCAAACGATATGGGTAGCATTTAACTTTACAGCTTGTTCACGTACGTCGTTTTTAGAGTTGTCGATCCCAATTGGACCTCCCCATCCCGAAAACCCCGAAAGGTTTCTTAGAAATTGGCAGGTTGAGACCATATTTAAATCGGCATCTTTTATTTCGAGCGCTTCAATTAAAAAGTCTTTGCCTTTCACTTAGATATTTCATCATTCCAATTCGACATCGAATGTACGCTCCTACAATTACAACCAAATCTATTCGTGGAACATTATAAATGTCATCATTTCAAAAATGGTCGCTGCAATTATCGCGAAGTCATTAGTGCGGAGTCGGATATATAAAATTGCAATCAACATTGTTAAAAATCATAGCTACTAGTTCTATTTCAGCAACAATCATTCGCATTGATAATCTGGATAATTGTTGTTGAAAACTCATAACTTGTCTAATAGGACAACTAATACTCAAGTGCTATAACTTGCAAGATAAGCCTTATCTTGTCGGTCCGCCAGAATTGGAACCCGGGTACCCATTTGACGACCAATTCAGTTGTTCATTTACAACATTAAAATTTGAGTCAAGATGATATAAAACAGAGTACCTATACCCTCCAAACTCCCAAGAGCGACCATTCGAAAATCCAGATTCATATAGAACTTCATAAATATGATGACCCTCTTGCGCTTGGGGAAAAGTCCCCGGTCCACTAGAGGTAGACATTGTGTAAGTTATCATCGACTCAAAAATGCCAACCACTACATGAGCAGGTGCAGTAAGTAAATCAATTGCCAGCACAGTTTCTGGTGTTGTTGGAACTGTTGCAGACTGTTGGTTTAACCCTTTTGATTGGTTATAAATTAGTGCCATGAAATCAGTCATTCCACCTTTAGTGTGATCTTTTATCGCTAAATGCCGTACTTTTTGTCTTTTGCTGCTTACAATAGAGCAAACCCTACACTCTTGGTCTAGCTGGAATCTTCTTTCCTTCTCACCGTTAAACGCTTGAGCGTAAGCTGCTGTGATCGCACCATTTTTAAACTTGCCTCCAGTAAGCTCAGAAATAGTACCACCAATAACAGCTGCTGATGTAATACGGATTGCAGTCCAACCAGCGGAGTCATCGCCTCCCACTATATAGTTAATATTTAGAGCTTTAGTTAGCCCGGCACTCACAAATCCATGCCCAAACTTTCCACCATTCAATTCTGACGAAATACCACCCGCAATCGCATGTGCTAAAACCCATTTAGCTTTCACTGACGCAGTGGCGGATGCAAAAGTTTGCCCACCTTCACCAAAATGCGCGCCAATTTGAGCGAACATCCAAGAAGACGCATAACTTTTTGCCCCGGCTTTGAAACCAGCATTAAGACTTCCTGTCGCCTGATATGTTGAGCCATAAGAGTAATACGCACTACAATAGCCAGCGCATCCAAACACATCCGCTACCGCAGCTCCAATTTGTCCAAGCGCTCGCGTTCCATTTCGTTTATTCAAGAACTTAAACAGTGCCTCTGAACCACTCACTTTGAACGCTGCATTGACAATTTTCTTAAAGAAAAAACCACTGGGATCCGACGCGTTCATCGGGTTATTCATGACATAACTGTAACGATTTAAGTTTTGCGATTGATTCGGTGCCTGAATAAAGGGATCCGCTTGGACAAAACGCGCAATCTCTGGATCATAGATTCGGCCATTCATATGAATCAAACCAACTTCCGACAGCATCTCGTGACCAGTAAAGCCTCGATTAACTTCTTGCGCTGTCACAATGGCACGAGCACTGAAGAAGTTGTTATTGAATACTTCAAATTGCTTACCAAAAGGATCATAACGGTACCGTTTGGCTTGTCGTGCATCATCCGTTATCGCCACAACAGATCCTAAATGATCGCGGTGCAAATAATTGGTTTTTGTTTGCTCGTTTCCGTTCGCAAATACCGTTTCGGTAATCACCGTATCACCAACATAAAACTTATAATCGGTTTGGCCATTTCGAATACCGCCAGTGTGACGGATGTGCTCAAACGACTTTCCTAAGTAAGTTGTGTCGATTTTGATGCTGCCATTATTTTTGGAATCCACTCGACGATAGCGGTTTCGATCGGCACCATAATAAAACTCAATTTTGGTTGAACCTTTTTGAATGCTAATGGGCTTTTCAAACGCCGAGTAAGCAATGTTTCGAACCGAGTAATCCTGGTGATTCGTCGACGATGTCATGTTGCCATTAGCATCGTATACAAAACTGTGTTTCTTTTGATTTAAATGGTAAATACTCGATACTGCGTGTACACCTGCGTTCCCTTCACCATAACGATAATCACTGCCTATATCCGATTTTGACAAAATATTACCCATACTGTCGTAAGAAAAGGTTTGTCGGTTATATCCGGCCAACTTGAAAGACTTAATGCGATTAACATCGTCATAGGTATAGATCTCAGCCGATGCGTCGCTGTTACCGGTTTGTTCGATTAAATTGCCAATGGCATCGTATTGGTAATTTCGAAGAATATTTCCGCCCATATTACTAAGGTTCAGGATCGATAAGTTCTCCAATTGACCGTTTCGCGAATTGTAATTTTTAATCGTTTTAACGCCATTATTTTGCAAACTGATCGTGACATTACCGAGGGCATCCATATCTTCAATTTTTTGATATACCCGAGATGGAATATCCGCATTTCGAACTTGCTCTAATTTTCCGTCGGCACGATATACGTTTTCAAGCGTTAAACCGTCCGGTAACCCAACATGACTAACACGACCAAACGTTGGATCGTATTGCGTTGTTTGCATGTAAGTATCGATCGTGTTTGTGTTGTATTGCTTGATCATGGTATCGGTAGACGTTGTTCGTCCATAACCATCGTATCGATAAGTTTTCGCGTGTAATGCATTGCGAATATCGACTGTGTTACAACTTAACAAGCCATCGTAAAGAGCCGAGCGTGCGAGTTTACCTAATCCATTGCTGGCCGAATCGTATGTCCAACAACTGGTTTGCACAGGAATACTTGACTGTTGAGTTACATTGTCATGACGTTGGATTAATCGCCCTAAACTATCATAAGTATTTCGAATCACCACTCCTCTGGCATCAGTTTGCTGGATAAGCTCTCCAAAAGCATTGTAATGATAGGTCCATTGGCCTTTATCAGAATCGTCCATTGATATTTTATGACCGTGGATGTCGTACGCCATGTCTACACGGCTACTGCCCGAGTCCAGCAAGCGAATTAAATTGCCATCGGCATCATAATGATAAAAGATGGCGGCCACGGCATCGATTACCGCGCTGGTTTTACCCAATAAATTAACGCGCGTGGTTTTAACATGCCCTTTGGCATTCACAATTTTACTTTCATAAGGACCGGTATATCGAATTAAGGTTTCTTTGCCATCGGGGTCAACTTCGCGTGTTTTCCGGTCAAACGTATCGTAAAACACTTGAGTGTACTCAGCAGCGTTACCTTCATAATACGGCATCGATTGATATTCAACTCGGCCAAATTGGTCGTATTTTTTGCGCGTCTCGACATTGCCGTCCCAACCCGGAGTTAAGGTTCGAACTTCTCGCCCCATGGCATCAAAAAATTGATAGCTGGCATCCCCATCGGCCTGAAAGCCGGCAAACTTTTGGATTTTATTGAAATAAAATTCGTTGTCGTGTTTACACTCCCCGCTCCGAGCACAGCTTACTATTGTCGAATTAATGTAAGTCTTGTTTGGGTTGACCGTCTGATAAATTCGGCCGAGACCGTCATACTTATGTTTTACTACCAAACCATTTCGGTCGGTCATTTTTGTCGGCTTACCCAGTGTCTCGTCGTATTCAATATGATTGGTGTGGCCAAGCAAATTTGTCTCTTTGATAACAAAACGTCCACGGTTATCGTATTCTTTGACCGTGTATCGCGACAATTCATCTGTCATACGATTATTAACCGCGTCGTATTGCTTACCTTTGGTTTCAACTTTTGTCTGATTCGCAAATTCGTCGTAGGTGTAATGTTTGCTAACCGCTTTATCGCTATCAGGTTCTGTGGTTTCCGATTTCAACAATCCTTCGTGTCCACCGGTTGCTCTGTAGTTTTCCGGATAGTAAGTAAATGATGAAGTATGAATACTGGTTTTCGTTACTAAGTTTTCCACGGATGCCGTACTGCTGTTCTCATTATCCGGCGGATCCATAAGGCCTCCGCTAACGCCGCCCGGAGAAGTGCCTGTCGTAATATCACCTAAACTCAACGCTGTCGAAAAAGATGAACTACCGAATCCACTTCCTCCACCGAGTCCTGAACACGGGCAAGGAAATTTATAACACGTTTGCTGCTTGGGCTCTTTCAGATAGCCGTCTTTTGGTAAACAGTCAATCGGCGGCGGAGGTGGTGGAGGAAGTATAATAATACCTCCACCGTTATCACCATCGTCATTACCGTCATCGCCGGCGCCATCATCACCACTGCCGTCGTCACCCGAGCCATCATCATTAACACTGGTTAATGCCAAGTCTGTGACAGTCTTAGTGACCGTTGTTTGAGTTAATCGGCCGTAACGCTTATGCCAAGTCGAGTTTCCGTATTCGTTAACTGATTTAGTAATTATTTTTTGCTCCGGCATTTGCGGATTAAAGACGGTCACTTCCGACTCTAATAAGTTACCGTAACCGTCCGATGAGTAAGTAAAGTGCGTCATCGTTTCTGACACTGGTGCAACAGCCCAGCCCTGCTCTGACAATAACGTATTTTTCTTTTCTACCGTACTTTCAATAAAGGGAAACAAGCCGTATTGCTCGGTAGGCTCACTTTGCGACATTGGATCGTGAGTGCGGCCATTTGAATCTTTGTATTTATAAACGTTAACCGCTTCGCTAATAAGCTTATTGCCGTGACGGGTTGTGGTTTTAATCGGTTGCCCAGCGATCGGAAACACCTGAGCATATTGAGTGGTCGTGGTGACATTACGTCTGGGATCAAACGTTTCAATAAACTCAAAACCAAGTGAGCCGCGATGTAAGTGTGAGCGAAAGTTTTTGTAACGATACTCAACATGTTGATCACCCAAAGGATCGTGAGTAATAACCTGACTTACACCTGTCGTTGGCAATGGCGTTTCAATGAACGGTAACGCTTTGTGCTCAGAGCGAGTGTGCAAACTGTTGTCGGTCAATAACTTGTATTCAATGGTATGCGCCACACCATTACTGTCAATTTTTTTTGTTAACTTACCGCTAAAAGTCGTGGCCTGACTGGTGACACTAATAAGGCGCTTACTTGCATTGGCAAATTCGCCTTCATAAATAATCGTTTGTTTTGAATCACCATTAAAGTCACCCGAAAGCTTCGAGACATTGTGAATACTGGCATAGTCTGGGCGCAAAAAATCACGAAAGAAATCGATACGCTGATTTGTATGATCAAAGTAAAAAATACGTCCACCGACACGTTTACTGTAGTCATGCTCTTTTAAATACCCAAGAGAATCGTCGTACTGATAGGTCGGCAACATAATATCGGTAATACCGTCGGCATTGTAATCGACTATGTGAATTGGTCCGCGTTTTTCATTTCCATTGTTTTCTGGAATTTTTGCAAATCGTTGTGGCTGGGCAAACCCCTTTCCGGTGTTAAGCCGCAAATGCCAGTAATGTTCGTGAGGATAAATCAGCTCAGGAAGTCCATCACCGTTTAGGTCAACTAAAACGGGTTGGCGATGGTCGTATAGCTTGTGCTCAATACCATAATGGTGAGGACCGAAAGACTTAAACTCATTGCTGGTGATCCGTCCCTCATCAAACAGATGCTGTCGAATCGATTTAAATTCGACGTTTCTTTGAGCATCCACAACTATTTTCATGGCTAAAAATAATTCACTCGCGTGCCGCCGAGCAAAAAGCTCTTGCTCACCATCACCGTCAATATCAATAAAAAATGCTGGCGACTTTGAAGTAAAACGCATTACATCTTCATCTTGCTTTATAATTCTAGGCGCTTCAAAAAAATATCCGGTATGTGAAAAGCCTTTACCATAAGCGACTTTCCACACTTGGTTTCGACTGTAGACCATATCAATTAGGCCGTCGTGGTCAATATCACTAAATGACGTGTCGTACGCGTGAGCGTCGTTGATATTTTGTACTCGATAGTGTTGCCATACTCCAGTGTGCATGGTGGCAACATGCCACTCCCAATGGTTTACTGCGTAAATTAAGTCTTGTTTATCATCGCCAGTAACATCAAATACCTGTGCGGCGGCTCGCATACTGGCAGTAAACGGAATAGAATAATAATGAGAAGGTGTGTTCCAACGATTATTTTCAGCGATGATCAAATGGCCGGCATAATCCAAAGCTGTCTCGGTTATTCCATCACCATCAAAGTCGCCAGGAACCCCCCAATGATGCCAGATATAGTTCATCGACAGTCCTTCGTTGATTGAGACCCCAGCCTTATCGTCTTGATATTCAAACCTGACTGGCTCTAAGCAGCTTGAATAAGATTCGCTGTACTCACCCTCTCTGCCCTTAGCGCATTCCTGCAACGCATCTAACCGGTGATTTCCATTATTTAATACACCGTAAATAAGCTTATAACTTCGCACCCATTCATTATCTGTTTCAACCTCTATCCGCTGTAGCAACTCTGTTTGGCGGCTAATGCTACCATCAGGTAAATAGGACAATCTTTGATCATCTCGAACACTTACTGAACTACTAATAACATCACTCAAATAAACAAAATTAATAGTGTTATACGGCGCTAAATTTTGGCGATCGTTTCCAGTGTATTTAATCTTCGAGAGAACAATCTCGCCGTTTTCTTTCGCGTTTTTGTATTCAAATTCAATGTAATTACCTGCCACATCGACAATTCGTCGGATCATCCACGCTCTGATTTTTATGCTGTTACTGGCTTGGAACTGCGTGTTTTTACTACCGCCATAATAATGGGTTTCACCCGATTTGGTTTTAACAATAAACTGATAAGGTCCATTGCCGAGATCTTGAGTTGAGGTTATTTCAGAAAAGTCTTCGATTTCCGTTCGATATTTTTTTAGTGAACCATCACTTGTTTTTATCAGTCGCTGACCATTCAAACAAAACGCATCACGAGTATCCATTCGAACAGGTGCTCGATAACCATCTTGATGATCAGTGCGAGGACAACGTGTTATGGCCGAGGCCCCCTGAATGCTCCATCCAAGTCCGGCCACGCCATTACCAGCACCAGAGTTGTAATTTAAGCTTACTTGAGGTGCTACACCCGCCGTTCCGGCCGGTGTAAAAATAGGCACGTTAATAGCGGCTTGACCAAACTCGTCCACTCGAAAGTTTGCTTCGGTTGACCCGACTAACGAGGCTGGCTCTAAGACCTCAAAACCGGCTTTTGGGTTAGCAAAAAGATTAAGACTAAACCCAAGTCCTATTAAAATGGACAAGATAAAACGTTGTTGAACTTTCATATCACTGACTCAATTTATTTTTGATGAGGCGATATTAAAGAAATCAACACAAGTTAGGTGAAAATCAGGTTGTACGAGACCGACATTGTTTTGAACTGAAACGACAAGCCATGTTTTTTCTATTATTATCAATAGGTTAAAACCACCCTCATTCCCGAAATACAATAAATCGAAGTTGATGTACGTGGTGAGAATTTAACGAATTACATCAAGTTTCAGCGGCTAATTAGATAAACACGTATTGGATGGCTTTTTAGTTTCTCAGTTTTATACCGAACGAGACCCAATGTATTTAAGGTCTATCGAAGTTGAAACCTTTAGAGCGTTGCGCCAAAGAATCAATAATGAAATGGATTCAAAATTGATGTTTTCAAATGACTTGAGAGAATCGATTCGGTTCCTATTGCTTATTTACTGTCGCTATTTTCATCTTCAGTATCCGAGAAGATAGAGTAACTAGCCAAGCGAGACTTAAGCTACACATTGGGTAATTGCAGTAGTGTCATTATTAACTGGATACAAGCACTATTGGAGAGAACCATATAAGACAACAACATACAGGCCAGTATTATTAGGTATCCGTGTCTGTCCTTATGTGTACAGAATTATCTTCAAGAAGTGTTGGGAAATTCCTAATTGTAGGCGAGTAGAGCTTACATTCGAGCTCAAAAAATCCGAAAATAGAACCCCGTAAATAATTTTGTGCCTAAAGATATGGTCATAGCCTGTTATCTCAAACTATGACCAAATCGTCTTTAAAAACAGAGTTAGAACGAAATACTGATCGCTAGAGAGATATTTTCAATCTCATGGTTAATAACACCCCCAACCTCATC
This sequence comes from Gammaproteobacteria bacterium, assembly GCA_013373375.1. GTDB lineage: Bacteria > Pseudomonadota > Gammaproteobacteria > Enterobacterales > Kangiellaceae > Pleionea. Next base: position 115,755 of record JABXHY010000027.1, on the reverse strand, counting down.
TCGAACATCAGGACTTAAATTCGTATAATTAAGTCCAACACCAATGTCATCGCTCACTTCCAACTTCAGTCCGACTCCTTGGTACCAGCTACTTCCAGAGTCTTTTATACTTGCTGTCATTTCTGGAAATTCTAAGTCTTTCACTTTATAAGTCCAGCTCCATTGAGCAATTCCAGAGCGTGCATATATCGAGAATTGGTCTGTCACTGGCAGTATTGCTTTAATACCGACACCCAATGACTCAGATTGCAATGATTCTACGAAACCACTACTGCCACCAATAACTCGATCGTCTTTGCCATAATCTACATACGAACCTTCTACCGCAAAATATTGATTTAGATTCATACCGACTACAATTCCTAATGATTGACTATCCACAGGAAATCGGTTGCTGGAAGACTCTGATGTTTGGTTGGTTTTACCGAAAGAAAATTCTCCATAATATTTATCTGATGCGAATGAAATGGAAGATGCTGTTAATAAACAAAGTGCTAAAAATTTGGTATTCATAATATTTACTTTAAAAAATTAAACTCAAAAATGTGTACTACGATAACAACCTAAGGCTGAATCGCCCCCAATTTGCGGCCCACTGTAAATCAGCGCCTTAATTAAAAGGTGGGTAAAATTACCTGTCATTTAGATTAACAATGATTTAAACCACGGCTGCTAAATCTTCCAAATAATGATACCGAAAATTAAGGTAGTCAGAAGAAAAATGAATTTCACTTTGACGACATTAACTTTCACAGCAGCGACAAACATTGGGTTTTCAAGAGGTTATGGAGGCTTAAAAAGCCCCGAACTCAAATTACTTAGCTGTACTTGAGTACGGGGAAATTTACAACCGCAGAAATCTGCGTCAAATAAAATTATGGATTATAAATATTCACTATCGCCAAAAAATCACAGTTTAATTGAAACTTATAAAAATGCTGCTTTCGCCAACTGTTCTATCTCATCCCACTTTCCATTTTCAACTAACTCCGTTGGCGCAACCCAGGTTCCACCCACACATTCAACATTAGGCAAGGCTAAGTAATCTTTAAAGTTTTGCTCCGATACTCCACCTGTGGGACAAAAACGAATGGATGAAAAAGGTCCACCCAAAGACTTCAGAGCTGCTACACCACCATTAACTTCTGCCGGGAAAAACTTAAAGTTTTCATACCCATATTCCATTCCTAACATGATTTGGGATGCATTAGCTATCCCGGGCAAAAGAGGCACTTGGTAATGTTCTGCATTTGCTAATAATCTCGGAGTTAACCCTGGACTTACGGCAAAGTCAGCAGCTAATTGCTCGAGTTTTTTTAGTTGTGTTTCGTTCACGACAGTACCAGCTCCAACGATGGCATCAGGTACATTTTGTTTTATGTTTCTAATTGCATCCATGGCAACATCACTTCTTAATGTAACCTCGAGTACTTTCAATCCCCCGGCTACCAGCGCTTCAGCCAAAGGAACTGCAGTCGCTAAATCATTAATAACCAGAACAGGAACCACCGGACACTGCTGCATAATATTTCGAATATTGAAATGTCGATTCACAATAAAGACCTTCTACTTAACTTAATGATGTTGCTCAAAAAAATTATTTAAATAAGCTGCCGCACCCAACAACCCCGGCTGAGAATGCATTACTACTGCTGTTGGTATTTTCTGTAAATATTCCTGATAGTTCAGTTTATTTTCAAAGCGCTGTCGAAAGCGACTTTTCTTGAGTAACGAACTGAAGCGCGGTGCAATTCCACCGCCAATATAAACACCGCCAGTTGCACCCAGACTTAATGCAAAGTCTCCTGCAACGCTACCAAGAATTTCAAAAAAGTGCTGCAATGATTTCGACGCCATTTCATCGCCATTCATTGCTTCGTTACCAATACTTTCAGCATCTGCGAGAGCAACGGGTTTATGATAAAAGCTACAGGTCGCCCGATAAATATTCACCATCCCTCGGCCAGACAACAACTCTTCGCAAGACACAACTCCGAGTTCATTACGTAAAAACTGTAATATGTAGTCTTCCATTTCATTTTCTGGAGAAAAGCTTCGATGACCTCCTTCGGTACTTAACACTAATGTTTTATTGTTATGCGCGAGCATTCCTGCAACACCTAGTCCAGTACCTGGACCAATAATGGCTCGTTGCCGAGTTAAGTCGAAGGTTTTATTACGGGAAAGCCAACACACGTCCGTATCACCCAGCACAGTAGTTGCCATTGCTGCAGCCGTAAAATCGTTAATGACAACTAAATCTGCACCCAGGTTTTTTGCCAAGGTTGCTTGCGAAAACTGCCAATGATTATTCGTTAACTTCACGTCATCAGTTTCAACCGGACACGCCACTGCCAAACAAGCTTGGTCAACTTGTAGTTCCACTTGCGACAAATAATGATTAATGGCTTGCAACGGCGAACCAAAATTTTCACATTGCAATGTTTGAATGTGTTGAATGTCAGTCGAATGATCTTTTACAACTGCAAAGCGAGCGTTAGTGCCACCAATGTCAGCCAGTAACTGATAGGACATAATTTAAAATACCTAAAATTCTTTAATCAGATGGTTCGTTTAGTCGATAAAGATCGTAGCGCCAGTTTCTGCACTCGACACATTTTTTCTAAACAAAGAAAACATTTCGCGCCCCATACCTTGCTGATGTTGCTGGATATCTGCTTGTGCCGAGCTACGGTTAGCCAACTCATTTTCATCGACGAGCAATTCCAGTTCACCCGACTCGGAATTGAGCCGAATCATATCGCCGTCTTTTATTTTTGCAATCATACCGCCTTCTACAGCTTCTGGAGTCAGATGAATTGCCGCAGGTACTTTTCCAGAAGCGCCTGACATTCGACCATCTGTAACCAAAGCGACTTTTAATCCTTTGTCTTGAAGGTTTGCTAAATAGGGTGTCAGCTTATGAAGTTCAGGCATACCAATTGCCTTCGGCCCCTGAAAACGAACTACTGCAATGGTGTCTTGTTTGATTTCATCATTTTGAACCGCATCGGCAAGTTCATGTTGCGAATGAAAAACTTTAGCGGGTGCTTCTACAAAACGATGCTGCTTGGCCACTGCTGAAGTTTTAATGACACTGCGACCAATGTTTCCCGACAAAATTTGCAAACCTCCTTCCGATTGAAACGGTTCTGCAACCGAGCGTAATACATCAAGATCCCTTGACTTTATTGCTTTTTGCTTAAACGAAAGTTCGCCTTGCTGTAAAAAAGGTTCATCAATGTAATCACCAATCGAGTTTCCGTAGATTGATTTAGCATCCGCATGTAACAACTTTGCGTTCATTAACTCCTGTATGATAAACGCCATCCCCCCCGCTGCATGAAAATGATTGACATCGGCTTTGCCATTTGGATAAACACGAGCGAGTAACGGAATTACTTTTGATAATTGAGAGAAGTCGTCCCAGTTAACAATGATACCTGCAGCTCTTGCAATCGCGACTATGTGTAAAGTGTGATTGGTTGATCCTCCTGTTGCCAACAAACCGATAATTCCATTCACAATCGAACGTTCATCGATTACGTCACAAAGAGGCAAGTAAGTTTTTCCAAGTTGAGTAAGCTCAGTCACGCGAATCGCGGCGTATTCCGTGAGTTTATTTCTTAACTCAGTTCCCGGGTTAACAAATGAACTTCCAGGCAAATGCAATCCCATAATTTCCATTAGCATTTGATTGGTGTTAGCCGTTCCATAAAATGTACAAGTACCTGCGCTATGATAAGAACTCGACTCAGCCTCAAGTAGCTCGTCTCGCCCTACTTTACCTTCGGCGTACAATTTTCGAATACGTGCTTTCTCATCATTGGGTATTCCAGATGGCATCGGACCCGCTGGAATAAATATGGAGGGCAAATGTCCAAAGCGCAGTGCGGCAATCACTAAACCTGGAACAATTTTGTCGCAAATACCTAAAAATAATGCGGCATCAAACATATTATGTGACAAAGCAATGCCTGCGGCCTGAGCAATTAAGTCACGACTGAATAAACTTAACTCCATTCCGTCCTGGCCTTGTGTAACACCATCGCACATTGCAGGAACGCCACCTGCAAATTGTGCAGTTGCGCCAACACTTGCTACCGCTTTTTTTATTACTGCAGGGTATCCAAAATAAGGTTGATGGGCAGAAAGCATGTCGTTGTATGCAGAAATAATCCCAATATTCGGTGTTTCGAGGCCTTTAAGTTTTAGTTTGTCTTTATGTCCGCAAGCAGCAAATCCATGCGCCAAATTGCCACACGATAATGCCGAGCGATGCGGTCCATTACCCTTCGCACTCGCCATCAATTTAAGATAGTCGCTGCGTGTTTTACGACTGCGTTCAATGATTGCTTGTGTCACCTCGGCAACAACAGGATGGGTTGGATTCGACATAAAGCTTTGCTACAAAACCTCTCGATTGTTAAATTGACAGAGACAAATTAAGGCGCCCAAAAAATTTCGAGACGCGGCGATTCGTTACGCAAAAAATATCGGATGGGCATATCGATTTCTTCTCCGTCCTGCTCTGCCTTTTTTAATGTGTTAAGTTTTTCTTCACCAAACAACAATAAATAAACATGACGAGAAGCTAGCAAACGATTCAATGTTAATGTTAATCGCGGGTGTGGAGCCACTCTCGGATGAGTAACCGCAGTATATTCTGAGTTTTCTGCAGAAACGGCATCTTCAATTTCTTTAGCGCATGGAAAAAGTGAAGCCGTATGTCCATCGTTACCCATACCTAGAACCACAACATCTAACGCACCATGAACTTTTTCGCGTAGTGTCTTTTCCAACATTTTCTTATTATCTTCTGGTGAAGACGTCACCTGAAAAAAGGGAATAAATTCCGCATCGTCGGCTGCATTCATCAGTAAATTTTCTTTTATTAATCGTTCATTGCTGGCTTCGTCCGTTGGAGGAACATAACGTTCATCAACCATTGAAATTAAAACGTTTTGCCAGTCAATATGCTCAGTCGAGAGTTGTCGGTACATATCCATAGGCGTCGAACCACCCGATACCCATAAAGATGCCTTATTACGCTCTTCGATAGCTTGAGATAAATTTTGCGCAATTTTGTCGGCCAAGGCGGCATTTGCAGATTTTCGATCATCAAAATAATGTAAGCCTGCTAATTCGACGGTCATTGTTTACCCCTTATTTTTCATTGTCGTATTGGTTGTTAAACCATTTTCGACCGTCTTTGGCAAGTAATTGATCGGCAGCATCTGGCCCCATCGATCCAGCTGGGTAATATTCAACTGGAATATCGAACTCCTCCCAACCTGCAAGAATCGCATCAATCCAGCGCCAGGCTTCCTCTACTTCGTATCGCGACATGAATAAAGTGGAATCTCCGACAATGCAATCATTCAATAAACGTTCATAGCCTTTTGGGATATCACCCGGATCATATTGATCGTGAAAACTTAAGTTCAAAGGATCGCTGACCAGATTCAATGCACCTGACAAACTGGGCTCTTGATTCATTATCACCAACTTTATGGTGTCTTTTGGCTGTAATCGAATAATTAAGCGATTCGCTTTTGTCGGCAATTTAAAAATCGAGTGATGAATACCTTTAAATTGAATATCGATTTCTGCGTACCGAGTGCTCAGCCGTTTTCCGGTTCTCAAATAAAACGGAACGCCAGACCAGCGCCAGTTATCTATGTCGACTTTTAAAGCAACAAAGCTTTCAGTATTGCTTTCAGCTGGAGATTCGCCCTCATCTTTATAAGCAGCCAATCGTTTCCCATCGACTTCTCCACCACTGTATTGGCCACGCACCGTATTGTATTTGGTTCTTTTTCCTTCAATAGGACGTAACGACCGAAACACTTTTATTTTTTCTAATTGCAGAGCTTCTGGCGTCAAATGTGTCGGAGGCTCCATTGCAATAAATGAAAGCAACTGAAGCAGATGATTTTGCACCATATCACGCAGCGCACCAACATTGTCGTAAAACGCTTTGCGATTACCGACACCAACCGACTCTGAAACAGTAATTTGCACATGGTCAATAAAATTATGATTCCACAATGGCTCAAACATCACATTGGCGAAACGCAGTGCCAATAAGTTCTGTACCGCACTTTTCCCCATGTAATGGTCAATACGGTAAATATTTTTTTCTTTGAAAATTGCAGCAACTGCATCATTTATTTCGATGGAGGATTCAAGGTTGTAACCAATCGGCTTTTCAATCACCAGTCGTGAGCTGGAATTAACTAACCCCACATCATTGAGTAACTGACAAATTGGAACAAATAGTCCGGGGGGGGTTGCAAGATAATAGATACAACAACCATTCGCGATTGAGTCGCCCAAAGTTTTCTTTAAATCCTGAAAGTGCTCTGGATGATTAGCGTCAACGGTTAAAAAAGATAGCCGATTAAGAAATTTTTCTGTTATTTCTGGTACTTCATCTGGATGTGCGGTGGCATTTTCACGCAGACCTTCCAGCGCTTCTTCTCTGAACACCTCATTCGAGATATCCGAACGTGAGCAGCCAAGAATTGTTAAGTTATCGGCCAGCAAGTCTTTTCGCTCTAGATTAAACAAAGCTGGCAGGAGCTTTCGATAAGACAAGTCTCCATTGCCCCCAAACAGAACCAGACTGCGTGCTTTCTCGTTTATCGAAAAACTCATTTTGAAAATTTATTACATTTATTATGAAAGTTAGAAGGCCATTATACGAACCGAAGCAACAATAACAACCCGTTTTTGAAATTAAATTTCAGTTTAACCTACTTTTATTGCTAAAAACCCTAAACATTACGTAATTTTATTACATTTAATTCCTAATAAGACTAATAAACCTACACAATTTTGAAAGAAGCTTTCACAAAAACCACGGTATTTGGTATTATTTTAAAGCTAGATCTTCATTTGAATGAGGTAAACCCTATTCATTCGAGCTTTAGCACAGCCGTTGAACTTAGCCACCGACAGATAAGCATGAAACTGATTAAGCGTATTGAAGAAGCATTACAAACTCTTAGCAAGTCTGAGAAGAAGGTTGCTGAAGAAGTTTTGGCCGATCCTCAAAAAGCCTACCAATCCAGTATAGCTACGCTAGCGCGAGCCGCCAACGTAAGTGAACCGACTGTTAATCGCTTTTGTCGTTCGATGAACTGTAAAGGGTTTCCCGACTTTAAACTTCAATTAGCGCAAAGCTTGGCAACAGGAACACCTTATTTTACGGGTAGTGTTTCCCTCGACGATTCAACAGAAGATTTCACTAATAAATTGTTCGATGCAACATTAATGTCGTTAAGTGAAGCTCGCAAAATGATTGATCCGGCAGCAGTATCACGAGTAGTCGATACTCTGGCACAGGCGAAAAGAATTATGTTTTACGGGCTTGGCAGTTCAGGAGCAGTTGCACAGGATGCCGAAAATCGTTTTTTCCGTTTGGGCACACCCACTATAGCTTACGACGATGTGCTTAAACAGCGCATGGCAGCTGCAGCGGCACAAAATGGTGACGTCCTAGTACTATACTCCTACACAGGTCGAACAATTCCTCTGATAGAAGCTGCTCAAATGGCCTCTCAGTCAGGAGCAACAGTAATTGGAATTACCAGCGCTGATTCGCCGCTCACCAATATTTGTCATCTGGTGATTGAAGTACCTGGCGATCAGGAAGATACCGATGTCTATACGCCGATGACGTCTCGCATCATTCACCTCACCATAACGGATATTTTAGCAACAGGTGTAATGCTACGCCGAGGTCCAGTGTTTCAAGAGCATTTGAAACGCATTAAAGCATCTTTGAAAGAAACCCGCTTACCAAAAGAATAATTAAAACTTTAGCGGTTACTTAAAACTTTTTTACATTCGTGCAGCAGCTGTCTAGACTTTAATACATCCGAATATTTTGAACAGCGAATCGCTTCATGTTGCAAACAGAAAAAATCAATACTATAAGGCCAACTTCTACACTAAAAAAAGTATTGAAAAAAAGCTTTTCAATACTCGCTGTTTTATCGAGTTTACTTTTCCTAGAAGGATGTTTTCCTACTGTTGGGACAGTTTATAAAACGCCTGAAGTTAAAGGAACAGTTATCGCCTTGCAAACTGGAGAACCCATTTCAGACGTTGTTGTACAACATAAACAATATCCTGCTAAACCAACAGTGTCAGACAATTCTGGAAAATTTATTTTACCGGCAATTGAAAAGACCGAAGCCAATATGTTAATGCCAGGGCATTCGATGTCAGAGTATCCAATAATTATTCAATCACCAACAGGAGTATTCAGCGTTAATGCTCGTGCGACCACGTTAATGCGTCAAAAAGAAACGGTGGAGTTATCCGCAATATTGGTTGATCTAGAGCCTCGAATAACTGTAGCAAGCGTTTCCAGTGAAGGTTTTACTTTCGATGAATTAAACTCTGAATTCAAAAATCAAACAAGTCTTGCGAGTTGCAACGAAGCCGCTCAAAAAGATGCACTTTATCATTTAAATATTTCACGAAAGCTTGGGCATTTATTTCCGTCTGGAGGGTTAAAACAAAATGGTAAATCTTCAAATAATTTATCTTCAAAGACAGTTAAAGAGCAGCTCCAGCGCACTCGACAGTTGTGGTCATCCCTCCGTTACGAGTGCGATAGAAACACAGCAAACTACCAAAGGTTTGATGAGATAACAGATACTGTTACCAAAGAGCTAACTGACTTAATTAACACTGTTCCTTAAATCGCATAAGTATTTTATTAACTTCCGATAGAACTTTTTCGTCCTCAAGAGAGCAATAATTTATTTTAAATTCAGGCACTCGCTTTTCATCACCAGACATTAAAAGAAAAGCATCAAGCACGAATTTCAAATCTCCTTTTGCTCTATCAGACCACGCATGCAAAGGCTCTTGCAACTCATTCCTAACCAGCCATTTAAATAATTTAAACCTAATACGTCCTTTTTCTTCGAACTGTCGTAAATTCTCTTTGTTCAAGTTTCGCATATTATCGAATACCCAATAATTTTGCTCAGGCCAAGATTGTTCAACAAAGTGCACAACCAATGCTTGAGCCGCACTTTCTTCAAAACATTTAAACAGGTCTATCGTTCGTTGAGCTTTTCGGTAATCATCACTATTGAGTGTTGCCATTAATTGGTGCGCTTTCAATCCATCGCAATGTATTGAATATAAATGATTCATAAAGGTCGACATTTCATCTGGAAAGAAATCACTGCATCGCTGGGTTATGCTTTTTATGGCATTGTCATCACTATCAATCAATGCAAAATTCAATAGAGCTGTCAGCGCTAAATAATCGATGTTGTGGCTTAGCAACTGGAGTTTTATTTCCCTAAAATTGTCTGGATAAAGATTGCTAGCATAAAGTAAGGCCTCTACTCCGCGAGAAATATCATAATTAGGTCCTTTTGCACATAGGTCGTACAGTTGACCAACTTCAGGTTGATCCACCTCTAGTTCAAGCCTTTCTAACAAAGCATCTGCAACTTCTAAATCAGCATTTTTGGCTAGATAAAGCTTAACCGAGTGAATATCAATTTGTTGATTAAGGTCAAAGAGCTGTTGAATTAACTCTTCTCGAGGAATGTCATGATTTAAATCTATGCCAGCTTTAACGCCTTTAGTAGCACCCTGCTTTGGAGGAACAGGACTTAGAGCCAGGACAATGTTACAAAACAATATACAAAAGGTACCCCAAATATACTTCATATCAATTACTACTAATCGGGTTCTGGAAAAGCCCAGGATAAGTACAAACGAGGTCGGTGAAACGGAGGGGTTAGTTACTAGCTTTAATACTTGTGAGCACTTCTCAAATAAAGCTAGTAACTATTAGATATCGTCGCTCACGCATCAGAGCGAACTACTTCTTCTTATTTTTATGAGCTTTATGCATTGACAATAATTGCTCTTCAATTTCTTTTCGCAGCAATACTACAGCTTTTGACTTGGCTTCAGCCAAAACATGACTGTCTTCAAGATGAAATGCTGTACCCGTTTGCGAGGCTTTAGCTTCGGCTTCAGCAGAAAGGTATAGATATTGATATCGAACGTCCCACAGTGAAGCGTTAAGCATAAAAAGCCCATCTGAAACAGTTCCAGGAATAAAGAAAGGTGTAATCATAAGAAAGTAAGTTGCACCCCAAAAATTATTGTACCTATCTGAGGAGCCAGCTCCATGAATCACAAGAACTGCATCCGATCCAGTTCTTGCAGCAGCTAGTCGAATTGCGGCAAGCCCATCGCCTTCAAACATGGATGAGTTAAGGAAAATAACTTCCGATACGACATTTGACTCTTTTAGCTTTTGCTCCAGTGATTCTAATTCTTTCTTATCATTTTCATCCCAATGTACTTGCCAAGAATTCAATTCAGCGTATATCGCAAGTTTAAAGAGCTCTGGAAGCTCAGCCTTTGTTTCTAGTGCTTTCTTTATTTGTTCATCGGTAATTTCTTTTTTATGACTATTTAGAGAATTACGAAGATAATCTCTATTAAATCCTCTGCTTGTGCTACAAGCTGTAATTGAGATTACAATTAGTAAGATGAAAAAGTGTTTCATTGAATATTTCCGTTTTATTAAGATTAAAGAATAGACTCAATTCATTGACTGTTACAGTCATTAAGCAGGCTTAGAGGTCGTAGCTCAGTACCTTTAATGCGCTTAGTTATTCTTTCAAAGCCAGTTATATTACCTATCGTCACTCATGTACTCAAAACTTTCTATACTGTGGGATTATTACAGATTGAATTTTCGAACTGTAGGATGAAATAGGTCGTTTCTTTCTAACTCTTAATTAGCTCACTATTTATAAACAAGAGTCAACATCGACAATAGGCTCTAATTCTACATCCGTCAATTCAAAAGGATGCCCAACCACTGTCACCTGAAACGTAGGAAGCTCTTCCTTATGAGAAAACGCAGACTCTGCAATTCCAGTATATCGATCGACGACCTTTTTTAGCTCGTCGGCCATTTCTAGATAAAATGATTCTGGAGCTCGCATCGGTTTAACTCGCATGAAAAAGCTCGGATCCGAGTTGCTACTCATTACGGCATCGCATGTCGCCTGTATATGCTGAGTTATCACTTCTTTAAGCACTAAGCTATTCGCAGAAAACCCAAGTGGTGCTTTGGCGCGAAAAGTAAATTTATTATTAATCTGTAATTCGATTAACTCGATATCTTCGAGTTTTCGTAAATATCGATACGTTGAAATATCCGATATTTTATTTTCCTGCTGAATCTGCTCAGGTGTCTTTTTGTAGTAAAAAAGCTCACTAAAATAATGATATAAATGCTTGTTTTGGTGAAAAGCTTTATCTTGAATATCGGTGAAATAATAATGAGGCTGAGGAGAATTGATTGCGGTTTGCAAAAGCTCTGCTGCATTCAATCCTGCAATTTCAGCAAGGCTTATCAGCCTTTCTAATCCAATATCCGACTGATTTAACATGCGCTTAACCGTAACTTCTGAAACATCCATTAATTCGGCCAGGTTCGCGTATTTAATCCCTTTGGCTCTTAGAGCGATCTTTAATTCTGCTAAACACCGCTCGACAACTTTTTGATTCACAGCAGTCATAATTAAGGCAGCTCTCTTAAGGTTATTCTCTAAAAACACATGTATTTTAACCCAAAGGAATCATATTTAGCACCCAAATTAGCCGGCAAAGACATTATTTTGATACTTTTCAAAAAGCACCCTAGCCGAATATTGTTATTCTCCCGACGGAGCAGTAATTTACCGGACAACACGGATATTGGAATTAAGCCGAAATAGAATCTATGACACATCCAAACTCAACATCAGAATTTTCGAACGAAACTAAAAGCCGATCGGCTTCCTTTCACAGGCTAATGCCATGGCTAATCTACTTTTTAACTTTTTTTGCGGTCATCCATTTTTGGGGGCAAGAGTGGTCCATCCTCTCTAGAATTTTAATTGCGGTAGGCCTATACCTTGCAATTGCCAAACTTTATAAAGTGTTATTTTTACCGGCCAAGTTACGCCAAAAATCGAAACAGCAAGAACAACAAGAGCGACATCCCGCTTACGATTGGCCCACACCGGGCCCTTTCAATGGCACAGGATTAAAAGGCAAGATGTTACCCTTAATAATATTTTACGGCTCTTCAATGTTAACCATACTTAATCCGTTTATTTTGGTTCAACACGTTAGAATATTGCTGGGTCAGATGAAAACTTTTCGTCGACTCGATTCCGAAGGAATCAATGAAGAGCAAGATTTTAAGGACTACAAAACTAAAGTAAGTTATCGCTTACCGTTTGACGGTGAATGGCTAGTTTACAATGGTGGACCAACGCCAGAAACATCGCACTCCTGGGAATTGTTAACTCAACGATACGCTTATGATTTCGTAAAAGCTGACGCAGGCTTTAAACGACATTCAAGTTCAGGTACAAAGCTCACGGATTACTTTTGCTACGAACAACCGATACTTGCTGCGGCCGATGGAGAAGTAATTAAAGTAGTGAACAATATTTCAGATGGGCCACTGATTGGATTTTGGGTAATGGACTTTCTAACTCGCAACCTTGCAGGCAGCCATGTAATTATCAAACATGCCGAAAGTGAGTATGGGTTTTATGCGCACCTAATAAAAGGCAGTATTCCACTAAAACAAGGTGATAAAGTAAAAAAAGGCCAAACAATTGGATTGTGTGGGCACTCCGGAAACTCTAGTGAACCCCATTTGCACTTTCATTTACAAGACCAAGCGAGTTTTTACAGTTCTCTGGGGCTGCCTGTAAAGTTTGAATCGTCCAGGATTGATAACGAGTTTATTGAGACAGATGCCGTCTTAAAGAGAGGTAATCGAGTCGAATACACTGGATAATGTTTTATCTATTCAAACAATGAATTTTTTAAAGTGACAAATACCTTCGAATACCATTAAGAAGCTTTGATAAAGGCTCAAAAATAACGCTCGAAGTGTTTGACCTGAAAGGAAAGCTAATGGCGAAAGAGACGTTTGTTGAACAAAAAGTTAATACGACTGAAACTGCAGGTAAAAGCGCAGGGCAAGATTAACCTCCCATTCAGCAATTCCTTACTCGAATTCCCTAGGTGGAGAATTTTCGCTCTAAATCTTACGAGTGTTAGGCGATTCAAGCTTGGCAGTCCTTAGACACAAATGAGCTCATAGAACTCACCCAGGGTACCATGGCAGAGTATCGCCAATTTGAAACTCTTCAATTGGCCTTAATATCAGTTAGAGCCCCTAAATTAGCATTTATAGACCTTGAATTTCTGCTTGTTTTTCCGATACTTAGTTTATCACCCATAAAAAAAACCATAATATGAGAAAACTCTTTGGTAGTTTGCTAGCCATAATCAGCTTAAATTTAACAGCGCAACAGACATTATCGACTGATACAACAGTGTTTCACTTAGATGCCGTGAAATACAGAATTGCTGCAATCAAAGAGTTTCGAGGGCTTGATTTAACCAACTCAACTATCGTTTCTGATGATAAAGGGTACCTATGGGTGGGCACTCAGGATGGACTTGTTCGTATCGATGCCTTTAGCTCAAAGCGATTTGTCAAATCCAATAAATCTGAGAACTCAATTGCAGGGAATTTCATTACCAAAATAACGTATCAATCCAGTAAGCAATATCTTTGGATAGGAACAGCAACTGGATTAAGCCGTTACCATCTGCCGACCGAAACGTTCAAGAGTTTTAATGACACAGCAGCCGATAAAAGTATTAGCGCTGGCTATATTCAATCCATCTTTATTGACCAACAGGACACAGTATGGATTGGAACGCGAAAAGGATTAAGCCGGTTCGATGAAAGCTCTAACTCATTTGTTCACGTCCCACTAAAGGTTAACTCAAACGAAAACGAATCAGCCACCAGCATTATGGATATAAAGCAAAATGAAACTGGAGAGCTGTGGGTCGCTACACATCAAGGCATCATGGTTTTATTAGACAATAGCGTTATTCGCAACTTTCAACCAATCAAAGCTGACTCGAACAAGCGACATGTGATCACTGGACTACTATTTCAATCGCAAGACACCGTATGGATTGGAACTGAGCAAAATGGGCTTTTGCTCTACGATATTGAAAATGACAAGATAACCCCTTTTACTCAAGAAAGCACAAACTCCAAATTGCCCTCGAATTATATTCGCTCTTTGTTACTTTCCAAAAGTCGAAACGAAATTTGGGTTGGGACAGATGGCGGCTTAAGTATTTATCACACTGAGAAACGCGAGTTTTTACCATTATTTAACAACGAATCCATTAGCGAAGGAATTGTTGCGCTTTATGAGGATAATAATGGAATTATCTGGATAGGCACCTGGTCCAAAGGCTTACATAGATTTAATCCAAATGAAACACAAATAGGTACGTTTAGTAGAAAGTTATTGAGTAGTTTGGGTGAAAATTTACGGCGTATCATTCGTGGAAAAGAGGACGATATATGGTTTTCAAATTACAGTACGTTATTTCAGTTAAAAACACAGAAAAACTTATTAACTCGATACGACATTGCACCTGTTAACCTTGCAAAAAACCGAGCTATTCCAATTTGGAACTCGAAAGAAAACACATTGTATTTATTAACCAGAGATTTGTATCGAATTAAAGAAGATAGCCGTTATGATGAAATTAGAGTTCCCGATGAAATTCGAGACTTGAGTTGGTATGGCGCAAACTTTGATTCTAAGGGCCAGCTTTGGCTAAGATCTCGAAACTTGGGTATTTTCTGTCTTGACCCATCCCTAAAAAAAGTTATTCATCAAATACCCACTTCGATTTCTGGGTTTGCCAGGCAAATCGATGAGTCAACAATGGTATTTGGAACTCAACAAGCGTCTTACTTCGTTAATATTAATTCCTTTGAAACCATCGAACATAATTTAGAAAACACAGAAGGAATGCTTAACGTCAACATCACCGGATACTACAAAGATTCAAAAGACAGAGTGTGGATGGGCACCTCCGGAGGCATACATGAGTTAGTCAGCGATATTACAGAACCCAAATATCATACTTGGTCAATTGACGAAGGACTTCCCACAGATGTAATAACCGGTCCCATCCCTGATAATTTCGGTTATCTATGGTTTTCGAGTACCGATGGATTAATAAGATTTGATCCAAACCGCGAAACCATTACCCAATACGATATTGATGCAGGCGCGCTCTCGAACTATTCGATCGGCCAATACACTAAAGATCCGAAGCAGCGGCTTTACTTCTTGGGTCCAGCAGGAATCTCAGTAATCGACCAATCAACAATCAGTGAAAGTCCACCTAAAAATCGAGTTATAATAAGTGACGTATTAATTCGATCTTCCAGTTCAAGACAAGAAAGTGTTGATCAATTAAGCCAAATAATAGAAGGCAAGCCAACAAACATCGTAGAGTATCGAGAATCAATAACACTCCCTCCAGAGTCAAGAGAGTTTTCAGTTGAGTTTACGACGCCTTACTCCGGAGATTCAAAAAAAGAAGTTTTCTATTTTCGACTGATTGGCTTCAATGAAAAATGGAGCGAAACAAGTGGCGAAAATAGAAGAGCAACCTATACAAATTTAGAACCTGGCACTTACATCTTCGAAGTCTATTCAACTAACTCTCATGGTGTTCCAAGCTCATCGGAAGAAATAACCATTATCTTAGAACCATTCTTCTATGAAACGTTGTGGTTTAAGACGCTCATAGTTCTAATCTTGATGAGCCTCGCTGCTGCCTGGTATCGCTATCGAGTAAATAAAATTAAAGAATATAATTTATTACTCGAGAAGCAGGTTGAACAAAGGACTCGAGACATCAACACATTAGCCGATATTGGACGCGATATTGTCTCAGTATTGGAAATTGATGATCTATCAGAGCATTTATATCATCATATTAATCGCTCTCTCGAAATAAATGTTGTTGGCATAGGCGTATACGATCCTGCTAACGAGCTTGTCAGGTTCGAAAAGAGCCATGAGAATGGAAAGGCATTACCTACTTTCTCAAAGCCAATGGATACTACAGCAGAGCTTGCTGCGTGGTGTGTTCACTATGGTAAAGAAGTGGTAATGCAATGTTATGAAGACAGAAACAACTATTTAACAACAACTGAAAAATCACAGATCGGAGAGAGAATGGAATCGATTATTTATATTCCCATTGTCTCTAGAAATGAATCAAAACTCGGATGTATCACCATCCAATCTTCGAAAGTAAATGCTTTTACTGAGGAAGACTTACAATTTATAAGAACGATCGCAAACTATACCAGCATCGCACTTGATAACACTATCGCGCATCATGAATTAAAAAGAATTTCTTTTACCGATTATCTTACTGATCTACCCAATAGAAGAGCTTTTCTTGAGCAGTCACGTTATCAAATAAGTATTAACAACCGCTCAGTCCAACCAATTTCTTTTGCAATTGCCGATATTGATAACTTTAAAACACTCAATGATACCTATGGCCACGACAGTGGTGACATTGTATTACAACGTGTTGCTAAAATTTTTAGAAGCGCACTCAGAACTCAAGATTTAATCGCTCGCTGGGGCGGAGAAGAATTTGTTTTTATGCTTCCAAACACCGATTGCCATGGTGCAAAAATAGCATTAGAAAAAGCCCGAAAGAGTTTAGAAAAAGAAACTTTCTTATTAAAAGATCAAGAGTTAAGGGTCACCTCCACTTTTGGTATTTGCCAATACAAAAATAAATTATCGATTGAAGAGATCATTGATTTGGCAGACCGCGCGTTATACACCGGAAAAGAATCGGGACGTAACCAGGTTCAAGTTATTACTGAGACTGGAAAAGAGTAGAAGTGTGTTCAAAATACTTAGCAAATTACTCAATTCCAAGTACAACAAGGAAACGTGGTGTGTATAGATTCAGTCTCAACTTTGGGAGTGTTCGAACTTAGAGGAAACCTTACGAGAGGTTGCACAAACAGTTTCTGACGAACTCAGAAACAATGACGCACAAGTCCACTGGGGTGGAGAAGAATTTCTTTTAGTGTTGCCACAAAATAAGCCTGTGAATATGCGAAAAATTTTCTCTCGTATTCATCAAACTTTCACAGAAACCAACAAAGAATTGAGTTTTGTTCAAGAAATTACCATTTGCATGGGCAGTACGTCACTAACCTCAGAAGATGATTCACTCGAAAGCGTGGTAAAAGTACCAACGAAGCACTGTATAAAGCAAAGGATGAGGGTAGCAGTCGGTTAGAGACTGCGTAAGCATTACTCTTTTATGGTGAAAAATTTTAGGTGAAGCTAGACGTTTAGCCTAGCTCCGTTTCAGTCAGTAACCTTAGCAACCCTGCGACAAGTTCAAATTATTTAATGCATTGTTTTAGTCATCCTAAATTTTTCGTTTAAATAGTTCAATTAGGGTCGCTGTTGAAATAGTAAAAATCATTATTTCCGGCATTTATCAATTCCGTAATTTCTGTAGCAATATCTTCATTAGAGACTTGCCAAAACTCATAATCAAACTCATAGTAAGTAACTGTTTCTGGTGGATCCCACCAAGGAGCTTGAATTGGTAATTCTAAACATTTACTTCCCGACGGGCCTTGATAAGCTCCAGACGCACAGAACGTATAGTATCCATCGTTATCCTCGTCTTTAAATCCCAAACTAGCTTTAAAAGTAATTCCAAGACCGCCTCCGACTGAGTATGACTCACCATTGCTGGCATCATCTAATTCTTGATCTTTTGAGTACATGGCATCGACAAAAGACAGGTCGATGGAAAAGTTTACTCCCCAAGACTCATTTGCAGGGTCATAAACTCCAAGCCCGATATCAGCCGCTACAAAATTGGCATTTGTTTCGCTGTCATTGCTTGGTGAGTCAAATCCAATAAATTTTCCTCTTACCGAAGTATGAGTACCAACATCGACACCAACCTTTACAATATCGACTGAGTTATTATTTTTATCCCTTAAACCAAGCAATCCGACATCTCCAGACAAATAACCAGTTCCTACCCTGCCTTCCACAGGAAAGACTCTTACTTGTCCGTCCGCTATATCAATTAACTCATTTTCTCCTTCTAATTCTTTACTATCAGGTTCAACGACATTCACTTCATGCTTCGTTAGTTGAAAATTAAAATCCCACCCTGTTTGATTTACTTCTCCTACTCTCATTACTGATGCTCTATTGTGTCCCATTATTTCGGGAGTCGTTTCTTGAACCAATAATTGTTCTTCACCACTACTATTAACTATTATTGCTTGTTCCGGCACTCCCCTCATTATCAGTTCTTGCTGAGCAGTCAACCCGCGCTTCATTCCTAAATCTTCATTAAATTCATTGGTACCGGAAGAGCTTGTACCACCTGTTACGACTACAACCGTTCGTTTTGGTGTATTTCCGGAATATTCCTGCCTATTTATCGAGTCAAAATATAAATTCGAAATATAATCATAAGCTGAGTTATGTCCCTCTCTAGAATTAGCAGAGCCAACTCTGAAATTTGAAACTACAGCTGAGTTACCATTCCAAGCAGAAATTCCTTTTTGAAATCTAGCAGCTTGTCGTTCCAAAGATTCAAGTCGAACATTCATATTATCTTTTACAGAGTCAGGATCAATTGCCCAATCCCAACTGTGTTTGTCATAACCGCGAACTTTACCATTTCTTCCTGTCTTAGCAGCTTCGAGCAGTTGCTCATCAGTTACACTGGGTCGCCTTTCAAGGTACGCCAGTTCTTCAAGAATCTCAGGATCGCTTCCGAGGGCGCTCACAGGAGAATGTTGGACTGAAGGCTCATAATAACCAGAATTTGTGGTGTACTTTGAAGGTATTATCGAAACCTCAGTATCTAAAGCATCCTTGATTGGATTTTCAACGAAGTTATTGACCCAACTTGTGTCAATGTTATCTCCATATACATCATACGGATCATTTCCATCTAAACTATAGCCGATGACGCGTCCAGGATGAGCGTTTAATAGTTCTTCGTCAGTGGGATTTTTGAGATCATCAAAGTAAGCTAACTCTTCTAAAATTGGATCTTTATTCGTTCCGCTACCAAACTTCTGAAACCAATCTCCGAGTTTCGCTTTCACTAAGCCTACAGAGGTTGAAGCTAATGAACTTGCACTACTTTGAATTGCCGTTTGAGCAACGGAGCCCCAGTTAATCTTTCGATTATCTTTTGAATTAAATATCGCTTGTCGAATTATATTCTGTGAAACTCCTTGAGCTGCTGAGTAAGCAGCTTGAAGCGAGGTGTAACCAATAAAGTTTGCAACACCACCCTCTGTTGCATAATTACTCATTCCTCCTAATATACGATCGACGGTTTTGCCACTATTTGGTATTTTAGGATCAGTCATTTTGCCAATGCTAACATTACTAAGTAAGGACGTACCCACACTAGTGGCAAAGTTTAAGCCTTCATTTAACCAATCTTTTCCAGTAAATTTTTCTCTATTGAACGCTGCATACACAACATTACTTATTCCATTGATCGCACCCGTGGTAACACCGCGCATGGCGGCATTCCCCCAGCTGAGTTTGCCCCCTCCAAATGAACTTCCAGCGGCACCAGAAATTGCACCGACAACAGTTTCTTTTGCTAATGCCCCCCAGTCGAACTCATTCTGAAACCCAAACTCCATCGAAAGCCCTTGATTAATAGAGCTTCCAGCCGCCGCAGAAATACCTCCAGCTGCTAATAGCGCAAATCCTGAAGTGCCAAGTGCAGCAGTTGCTGCACCATAAGTGAGTATTGAAACAATTATAGTGACCGCTATAATCGTAATAATTTTTAAGGTTTCACAATTTTTTTCGTTAACAGGTGCGGGAGGCATGATATCTCGCATGGTTTCCTGAGACGAAAACGCACGGAATGTATCATTGTTATGTCGCTGAGCTTGAACACTCGAAGTAATTAAGACTTGTTGGCCGCTACTTAATACGGTATCTGCGCTGAGCCCATTTTTATCTGCAATTACGTACCAGAGGCTAGAGTCTCCATAGAAAGATTGAGCCAGCGCTCTGAGTGTTTCTCCTCCGGATGCTGTATAAAACTGCGAATTAGCAGAACCAGAAAAGAAATGTAGATTACTATCAAAGTCGTAAGTCTTATTAGCACTGCCGTAGTTATCATATTCTATATCTTTAGCTTCTCTACCATAATTTGCAATATTATTGGCAAGCTGGGAAGCAAATGTTTTATTAGTTGTGCCGTCATCCCCAACATCACCTATCGCTTTACCATTGAAATAAAAATAACGGTGCTCGCGCTTGAAATTATCATTATTCCCCGTGAACGGCGTAGTGAAACGTTGTATCAATTTTCCTTCAGCATCTCTTTTATAATCGAGCTCTCTAGACTGTCGATCCGCCTCTACAGTTGCTCCCTTTTCGTTTCCATTTCTATCAAATGAAATTTCTGTTTTATTCACCTTTCCATCTTTAGAACTAATAACCGTATGTTGCTTATAACTACTACCATAGGCTGTATATAAATAATAAGTGTAAGTCTTAGTCGTAGAGTTATCTTGATTAGCTTTAATTGAATGACTTTCGAGAAGCCTTCCATCCTTAGAGTATTCAAAGTCTGTAGTTGTCCCTTTATTCCAACTATCAACTCTATAATCAGTTGAAACGGTTCGAACTTTTTGATTATGAACTCCGTAAATATGAAAAGAGGATTCAAATTTATTTCCGTCTTTCTCATACTCGGTTTCCCTAATCACACGGCCCCAATGATCATTCCCTCGCTCATAAATCTTTTTCGAATATTGACTTAACCTAATTTCTTCTAAATACCCATTGTCATCATATTCATAATATTCTGTCTTATTGGTTATAGCTCTATTTCTTGTTTCTGTTCCTTTTGAATACTCTAGGCCGGATGTAAAGGACTTCCGTCTCCCCGTATCATCATAACGAATTTGATGTCCATCTTCTTGATGAATACTTATAGAGGAATCGTTCTTTGAACGAGCTTCCTGCTCATCAAAATAAGTAATCCAGTAGCCATCCATTCCACCGATAGGTCTATCAAACTCAATAAAGTTTCTAGTAATCTTTCCGACTCTTCCTTGAGAGATTGTCATTCGATTCCGCTCATCATAAGCATACCAAAAGTCATTTCTCTGCCTTTCTTTAGCACCATTAACGTCTATCGCAGGCGAATAAATTTTCTTTCGTCGAACATTGCCGACTGCGTCGTAATACAAAGCTACATTAAAATAGTTATCACCACCAAGTGACTGATAATAATACCTTGCTCGATTATGACTGTCGTAAAGTACTCTCAGTTTTTGGTGTGTTTGCCACTGCCCATCGTCGTAAAACCGTAGCTCCTCGTAATCTCGATTACCAGCCTTATCATAATCATAGTTATTCTCTCGTTTGTTAGCGACATCATTCACTTTTACTAAATTGCCGTAACCGTCATATTCGTACTTAGTATCTTTACCTGTAAACCTCTGTACAGGCTCTTCTGGAGGAGGAGTTGGCCCCGGTATAGGGAGAGGACTATCGTCGTCAATTATCAGTAATGAGTCACCATTTAGTGGGCTGGAGTCAACAAGTGATAGACTACCAAACGAACTAGGTCCACCTGAATATAGAGCGAAACTATTGCTTGAAAAATCAGAATTTAAGCTGTTTAAAGACGGTATATTTGACAAGTAGTTTTTGCTGGACTCTCTTGTGACTTGTCCGGCTGCATTGTAATCCCAGTTAAATTCATGACCGCTGTAGTCGACTTGAGCATGTAATCGATTAAAATAATCAGAGTATTCAACTAAGGATTTACCAATCGCATTCGTTTTACGAGTAATCGTACCACCAACCCCAGCGATAGATTTGGCCTCAGAGGAGACTCGATCATAATTATGACTCTCGGAACTTACATCTCTAGTATAGTTGTTAGCTGAACGTTTAACTGACTGTTTATGATAAGTTAGCCGACCTAATGCATCATATTCATAATCATGAATATTTTGAAATTTTTCATAGTGTTGATAGCCCTCAAGACCAATATCTTCCTCACGGACACGCTTGATGACTTTGTTATCAACGTCATAGTAAGTATATTCGTAATATTTCTCATCGCTTCCAGCTTTTGTAGACCATGATGTTACTCTCTTAGCACCAGCCCCAATACCAACCCAATCAAATTGTTTAGCGTAGAGACCTCCTTCCTCATAAGTTGCTCTAAGCTCACCGTACTCATCATATTCTCTACGACGACTATTTCCATCAGCGTAGATAGTTTCAGTTACATTATCGTGGGCATATTTATAGTTTGTTTTATTATTATTGGCATCTGTTTCAGAAATTTTTTCACCAACCACATTATATTCGTATAATTTAATTGGCTTAACACCTGTCTCTTGGTAGCCATTCTCATGCCAAACGTCGACTGAAGGCAGTATTTCTTTAGTCATGTTTCCTAGTTTGTCATATTCATACTTCGTCACGTTATTTTTGGCATCCTTGAACTCGGACACCTGGCCAAATGCATTGTATGTTCTAGATGAAATTGCAGAACTTTGTGGCAAGTAAGATTTTAATATATCACCGACAGTTTTTTGCTCATTTCCGTCGATTGAGAGCCAAGATGAGACATCCACTTTACTCGATGAAGTATGACGATTTACGTCATCGTATTGATTATGACTAATATAAAAATTACGATAAGTAGAAGTTGGCTTCATTGCCAAAATCTGAGCAATAGAGTAATCCTCTATTGATACAGAGTCTGACGTTAACTTAGCAACAGTATTGCCGCTTTTATCATAAAACAACCTAGTATAAACACCATTCTCCTGATTGGTTAAAGTAAGGTTGCCAAATTTATCGTATTGATTTTCTATATAGTAATTGCCGTTGACACCCTGTTCAGAGACCTCACCATAGGCATTATATCTAAAATTACGAGTTTCTAGTAAAGTGTTACTGTATTGGCTCTCCGCATCATAAATCTCAACTTCTTTTACCAAGCCTCGGTTATCAAAGATCCTAGTTTCCCGTCGCTTGAGCCCCTTATTAAACTCAGACTCTAAATTACCGTTTTCATCATAGGAGTAATATTTTTCTCCTTCGAAACCATTTGTCCACGCCAACCTGCCATTATCATAAAAGTAAAGTTGCTCTTTCTTCGATCCATAACTTAACTCTGTAATTTGGTTAACTGCATTGTACTTTGTGTTTTTAACCGTTCTCAAATTTTGATTGTTAAAACCAACAAAACTTGGTGACTTCTCCGATATTACTCGACCAAAACTATCGTATTCGTAATCAGTAGTATATACTTTCCCTGCCCGTGTTTTTCCAAAATACTGGAAAAATACTTCAGCGAAAACCTCCTGCTTTTCTAGCCCGCCTAAATCGTTATATACAAATTTTGTTACGTGGTCCCCTGTCGCTGAAGATGAAGACTTACTGGTATTTTGGTTCCAATAATAGCTCAAGTTGGTCTCAAGAATTCTAATTTCGGTAATACGATTATTTTGATCATACGTATATTGTTTAGTTATAACTTTGTCTGAGGCAAGTCCATTAATAAAGTTATTCAGTAAACCTTTGCTCGGCCGTAGACTGAGTCCTAAAGAAAGCGATGATTGTGTAGATTCATTTACGGTAGACTGATTACCAATTGTGACGCTATTAGAATCAATTAGTGAATTGGCATTGCCGAAACTAGAACTGTTTAGGTTCAAGTTAATGCCAATTGGAGGATTGGTTATAACACCTCCTAAACCTGAATAACGTTCACCAGCTTGGTCTTCAAAAACCAGTCGATTAAATCCATCATATCGATATCGTACTAGTTCATTTTCTGCGTTAAGTGTTAGTAACTTATTGCCAAGAAGATCATAATAGTGCTGAGTCGTATTTCCACGGCCATCCGTTTCTGATATGACATTCCCCTGCGCATCATATTTTCTTGAAATTATTATACTTTGCTGGTCAAACTCTAGTGATTCATTAACCAGCCAATCTGCACTGGTTTTCGACTCGACAATGCGGCTAAGAATATCGTAAACATGTGTTTTCTCACGATAGCTATCTTTAAATACTTCACTTAGTTTCGAATAATGGATACTAGGAGCTTCACTTAAAGCGGTCCCGTAGTATTTTTCATTAATCACATTACCTTGCTTATCGTAGTCAAACAGACTCAGATAGTTCTCTTCGTCGACAGTGGCAACTTTTTGCTGTAAGTCGTTGTAGTAGTGATGTTTGACACCACCATAACTATTCGTTTCAGTTAAAACATTTCCAACGGAATCGTAAGCATATGATGTAGTCTGCCCAGCGAGGTTGGTTGAAGAGGCAATCTGCCCTAAAATATTAAAGCTTTTCTTGCTTTCAGTGATGAAAGAAAGTGCAACCGGATTAGTTTCAGGAGCATCTTGTTGATCAACTACTAACGAATTATCGCTAAAGCCAGTCAGTTCAATTACAGGACCATCATAACCAGAGTTAGGGCTACGATATGCTTTGTCAATTTGAATTTCTCGATTCATCATATCGTAGGAGAACCGAGCGACAAGATGATCAATATCTGTAATTTTAGAATTAGTCTGGCTAGCACGTTTTCGCCCCAACCCATCGTATAAGAAATGAGTTTCAATACCCATTTGGTTGGTTTCTAATACAATATTCGATATCTTATCGTACTCGTACTCAATCCAATTACCTGCAGCATCTCGCTCTCGAGTTTTACGACCGAGTTCATCATATTGATATTGCTTTTCTAACTTATTACCTTCCTTTAACTGTTCCAGAAGTGATTGTGGATTAGAATTAATAGAAAGTGTTGAGACTTCGAGACTTACATCGTATCGAATCTCATGAGTCATTTGACCAATCGCGTTATAACGCGTTTCCACGCCACGCCCCATGGCATCAATCATCAAGATTAATTGGTTAGCTTCGTTATAATAATAGTGCTCCTCACGCCCATCAGAATAAGTCGTATGAACAATGTTACCGAACGCATCGTATTTTGTTTCAGTGACTTCACCTAACCCATTCGTTTGCGAAATCTTTTTGTTACTCGCATCAAATGCTTGCTGAGTTGAATACAACTCAAGTAATTGTTGAATATCTAATGAAGAAAGATCCGATAAATTCTGTGAGTAACCTAAATACTTACGTTGAGATCTAGCCCAATCACTATCTGTTTCAGTTATTTCATAACCGAGTGGACTGATAACTTTTGAGTTTTGTCCGAACTCATCATACTCAAACTGAGTAATCGCTTGATCCGCCGTATTGTAAGCATCGATTTTTCTGGTCATTCGACCTAAATCGTCATACTCAAATCGTGTTTCGTGACTAGCCGGTGTACCATATCCTTGGATGTGACTAGTAATCTGACTGAAGCTATCATACTGTTTATAGTCAGATTGAATCAGTTTTTCGTTTACATCAAAAACCTGTGTCTGTGTAACATTTCCGAGCTTATCATATGAAAAAATCTTGCGAGCAAAGTTACCGGCAGGTTCGCCAATATTATCCCTGCTTTGCTCATCTTGATAAAAGCGCTCTTCTATTAACTGATTATTTTTATCGTATTCGAATAACTTTATATAACCAACAGACGGATCTTCCCCACCAAAATCAATTTCGTTAAATTCAATTAAGCTTTCATCGTATTGAACTTCTGTCGGTGAGAAAGTGGCTGTTAAGTTGCCGACCTTATCGTAGTAGAAATACTCAGTATGGCCGTTTTTATTGGTATGCTCAGTGACTTTACCTAGGTGATTGTATTTGTAGTGTTCGCTATTACCTAAAGCGTCCGTTTCTCTTATTAGTTCACCTGCGCCATTAAACATCTCAATATTTCGCCAAGTTCGAACCGGCATAAACGAATTAATAATGGATGTTATATGAGCGTTTCTTAGATCTTCAACTTTAAAGGTTTCCAAATCGATTGTTGCATCAAAACGAACTGTTTCAATTTCATGTTCACCATTTGCAAAATGTCGATATTCATAGACCGTGAAAAATCCTAAAGAATCGCGCTCAACAACTTTGCGACCGAGAGCGTCAAACGCTGTAGCCGACACTTGCTTATCACTGGTTTTTAAAGCAATAAAATCAAGGTTAGCTATTGTCCAGTCGTTTTGCGTATCGAGGCGGGTATTATAAGTAGTCGTTGTTTGAATGTTACCTTGATGGTCATAACTGAACTGCTGTAAATCACCAGATGGACCAATTTTATATTGAACTTGATTCTTTTGATTATAAATAACGTGAGTATGGCGATCGTCACTCGACGTCAATAGCATTGACTCTATTGTTTCTAATGTGACTGGATTAGCTACAAAACTATTAGTAATTGACAGAGGATTTGCATAAGCAATGGTTCTTGCCAATTTTCCATTTGTCTCAGAATACTGATATTCAGTCACTTTCCTCTGGTTTATTTCGTAACGCAACTGCCCCAAATCGTCGAATAGATACTGCGTTTCTTTATCAGAGTTTGCGGTTCTTTGTGGCAATAGTGATACGGTTGCATCGAAGGAGTCATTTACCAGTTGAGCTAAGGTAATATTGGCGTACTGGATCTTTTCCACGACTCGATTGGTCGCATCGTAACGTTTTTCCAATACCGACTCATTGCTGTTAATGACGAACTGCTCCCGACCAAGCTCGTCATATATTTTGGTTTGACTGGTAATTTGATTAGATTCTTGCTGCAGATGGAGCCACAAGCTGGCCTTTTCTTCTAGAGTTAAATCATCGTTAGAGTATTCTGCAAGAGCTTCGTTTAATCTTACTCGGTCGAAGTCCAATTCAGGTGTGGAAGGATTATTAAGACCTAAATCATGCCAAGCTCTCAGTAGCTTGAAAGTTTCCCAGGCTGTTGCCAAATTATCGCTCGTTAACTCGGGTATTACAGTGTTGCCTAACTCAGATGATTGAGAAATCGCACGAACAGTACCAATTGAGTTATGACCACGAACCAAGAGTGCTCGTACTCTAGTAATTTCGGCATCTGGATAAAACTTTGCTAAATCATCCGCAATATTCAATGTCAGGTTGTGCCAATTCCCATCTGGGAAATCGTTCCCTAAACCAAAGTATAAATATTCGTTTTTCTGATACGGCGTATCGATATCGCGAGTTGTGTATGTGAGAAGAAAACGTCCCTCAGTTGTCTCTACATTAAGATAGTAGTTCGATTGAGATTCAGGTTTAACTTGAATTTGTAACTGTTCTATCGAAGTCAAAGGCCAATATGTACTGCCCTCAATACCATTGAGTCGAAATCCGTTACCGTAGGTTCCATTTAAGTGTATGACGTTTTGTTGCTTTTGTTCATCAAAAACTTCTTCAACTTTTACGTCAGACGGATCTGCATCATAAATATACCAATCGCTCGAACTTGGCTCAGTTCCTTGCATTATAGGATTATATTGAAATGCCTCAGGTGTTAGTCCCAGATACTTAAACACCGAAGCGCTATCTGCTTCGTTTAGCTTGTATTGATGTGCTACCAATCCATTATTATCGTATTCAGTGATACTCAACAAGCCACGCGCATCTTGCTGTGCAATTTGTCGACCATCTTTATCATAGAAAAAACGTGTCGTATGATATTCACCGGCATGGAACCAACCATTAATTAAACTGGAAAGTTCACCTTCAGTAATAGGTTCAAGATAAACTCGTTGTTCTACGAGCTGACCTTTTACATCATAAACAAATTCTGTTAAAACACCGTTTTCCTGGCGTTGATATTGCACTTGCCCTCGTGCATCGTAATGAACATTGCTAACACCGCCAGTCGCTTCATCACTGCGTACAACTTGATCGCCGTCGTTATAGCTGTAGTGTGTTTCTAGCGCCAGTCCATCTGGGTCATCGATTTGAGTCTTCAAACGACCAAGATTATCGTACTGATATTTAGTGGTTGTTATTTTATCTGACTGTGAAGCTTCCCATTGCTCTTTAAGAACGATTTTACCATGTCCGTTATACTGCAACTGAGTTGTCAGTCCTCGACCGAATTTATCTTTAATCTGACGGACTGTTTTGCCCTGATTGAAGTAAACGTTTTCATGGTGATCGCCAAAGCGATCGATTTTTAAGGTTTGTTCACCGAAAGCATTAAATTGGAATTCGCTTACTTCATCACCACTTGAAGCATGAACGATTTCTTTTAAAACACGATTTTCAGAATCGTATTCGTACTCGGTTACCAGACCATCTTTGCCAGTGACCGTTTTGGTTTGGCCTCTCAGATTAAAGGTGTAAGACTGTTCCTGACCTAACGCGTCAACCACGCGTTCCACCTTACCTAACTGGTTATAGTGATAAGTGGTTTTATTATTTTCACCGTCAATAAACTCAACGGTATCACCGAATGCATTATAAAAGGTTTTAGTTACAATACCTTCAGGGCTGGTAACCGTTAATGAATTTTCATTTTTATTGTACGAGTAAGTCGTATAATGGCCTAACGCATCTGTAATTGATTTTAACCGACCAAACGCATCATACTCATGCTTGATTCTTTCACCTGTTTCATCAATATGTTCGATTTGTTGTCCGACGCCATCGTAGGTAAATGAATTCATGCCCTTGAAATCAGTTTGCCATGCCAAGAGTCCTTGCGCGTTAAAACCTTGCGATTGAAAAATTGCTTCACCATCGCGATCTTTTAAACTGTAAATTACGTTACCACGATTATCATACTCGTAGTCCGTTACTAAGAACTGATCGGTGCCAACTGTCTGAGTAACGGTTTCAACTCGGTTGAAAGCATCAAATGTATAGTTCGTATACCAACCTTGCTGATCGCGTTGGTATTTCACATCACCGAGCTCGTTATACTGGAAGTAAGCGGTACGATCATCAGTGGACTGCTGTAGCTCTAACCAAACAAAGAGCTCTTCATCATTAGCAAACGCGGTAGGTCGATTCTCATCGCTCACTCGCTGCGCATAAAAGCGCTGATGCCTCACTTCGCCAAAGTCATTGTAACCGTAATGTACCAGCTCACCTTCACCATTAAGTTCCGCGATAAGCTGGCCCGCTTTATTGTATAAGTATTGAAACCTTGAATTTTCTCCATCAAACGACTCTTTAATTTGGCCGCGAGCGTCATAAGTATTGCGCTCCACTACCTGCTGCTCGTCATTGATGCCTGTAACCGTTTTTATCAACTCACCATCACGACTGTAGTGATAGGTTTTGGTTCGTGCATCACCGGTGAAATCTTTAATGGTCTTGTCAACTTCACCAAACGCATTGTAGTAAGTATGGTGCTCATAGCCCAAAGCATCGGTGACGACTTTTTCTCGTCCGAGCTCGTCGTACTCAAAGTGTTTCACTTGATCGAATTCCGGATTGGCCTGAATCATTGCGCTTATATTGGATTGCGGCGTCAAGGCGTCGATAGGCAGTCTTTCGGCGTAGCGAATTTCGGTTTCAACCAAATGACGATCATTGTAAAGATACTGTGTCGCTGCTCCTGTTCCATCGACCTTGAAAGATAAACGTCCTCGATCATAAAAATAAAATGTAGCAGTATCATGAGCATAAGAATCTTTAGTTGAAGACTCGATATACTGATTAAAACGCGACGCCGACATTGTTTGCCAATCGGCTTTGGTCAATGCGTCGAGTGAAGATGATGCTCCCGTTCCCGCAGGTTGATCGAGAGTGCTGCCATAACGATGGGCTTCCTGAACGCTCACCTGCCCATGCGCGATCGTTTTAACGACTTGCCCTAAAGCGTTGTGCTGCTGCTCCTGAATATAGCCGTCACCATCAATGCTGAATCGCAACTGGCCGCGTTCGTCAAGGATGCTGACAGTCTCGATAACTTTGAATTCAGGTTGCGTCGACTCAGATTGAATCAACCCTCTGATTTCATTTAATGTCCAAGGTTGATCAGATGGTCTAAGCTGACCCGCATCATACAAATTGATGTTATAACGCCTTTGCACGGTGACGAATGCATTGACTTGAATATTCTCAGAGAGAAAGCCGCGCGCATTAGTCTCAAAACGAACCATGCCAGAAGCATCATAAAATTGCAGGGCCTTTCTGCCAGTGCCATCAGGAGTAAACGTGGGTTGTTGCACTAACCATCCTGACAATTCAACCGCATCCTGAATACTCAGAGGAATATTTTTTCTTGAATCTAGTTCGCTTCGGATTAGTTGTCCCAGCGCATCATACTCAAACGATTGCAAACGGCCATCGTCGTGCGCAATATAACGGACTAATCCATCAGCGTCGTAAAACCAACGCTTCTCTTGTTGCCAAAGCGTGTTGTCTTGTGATGACTGTTCGATGAAATTCGCCGTTAGCTGTTCGAGATCACTGGTGCCTAACGTCTCGAGATAGCTCAACTCGCGGATCTTCTCACCTCGAGCATTGTAACGGAATTGGGTTAACTTACCCTCCGATGACAATGTGTAGGCGACTTGCTGCTGGTCGTTATACACCACGAAGCTAAAGCGATCTTTATCGGCGTCTGCCGTAACCCAGGAAAGGTCAAAATCTTGTACGTTATCATGCGCATCCAGATTAATCGCATGTGCGTACTGGATCGACATGTCGATTTGCCCATTCGCGTGGTAACGTAACTCTGACACTTCGCCCAACGAGTTAATTTCAAAGCGGACCTGTCCTGCTGCATTAACAATATAATGCGTGGTTTGTCCGCCACTGGTTTCTGAAATTAACTGACCTTTTGCATTGTATTGACGAGTGGCGACTTCGTTGCCAGATGATCGAAATACGATCTCTTTATCCAGATAGCCCGATTTCGAATATTGGCGCTCTACCTTTTGCGCAATAGACAACTGATTGGTCGCGGTTAGCAACTCTTCAACTGTATTGAAGAACTGGCTAACGGACTCAGAACATTTCGTGGTGCTGATTCGTTGATTCCGATCGTTGTAGGCGTGAGTGGAAATAAAACCTGCATTATCCAGCGTCGCGATCACATTACCGCGGGAATCCAGATAGGTTCGACTTTTCTCTGTGGGTTGAAGTGCATTTAGTTTGTTTAAAATTGAGCTGTAACTTTCACTGTTCAAAGACGCTACAGAATCTTTAAATAAACCAAAATAACTGAGTTGCTCTTGCACCAGTTGCTGTTGCTCAACATTTTTACTCCAACTAACATTGCCCTTCCCGTCAATAATAATTTCGGCATTGCCAGCCTGATCGTAAAAATAATAGGTTACGCGATCAGAGTCGGGGGATAAGACGATATTTGTCGCGATAGTTGCTAACGTTTGCTCAGAAGGTGTGTCGACGAATTGACTGTATTGGATCTCTTTGGACAATTGTCCTTTTTCATTGTATTGATACTCAGTCACCTGGCCTAAGCTTGAAATTTCAAAGCGCTTAAAACCTGCGGAGTCAAACAATTGATAGTTTGAATGCCCTAGTTGGTCGGTTGACTTTTCAATTTGGTCAACAATATTGAGTTCCTGAGAAATAGATGACTGATTTAACTGATCGTTGACTTGGTATAAGCGTGATAATTCATCATAGTGATTAATGTTCGATTGTGTGACCTGTTTGTTGAGAGACTCAAAATTAGACAACACAAACGCAGATAGATCGGAACTCGTAACGATACTGTTTGCTTCCAGATCGTCGACAGCAATAGTTCCGGCTTGCTCTATCTCAACCAACTCCAAGTCTTTATACTCGACAGTATTAAATGACAAAGTAACTTGTTCGCTGGTTCGCTCTAAAACTGAAAAGCTTTTGCTTTTTCTGCCCAGGCTATCGTACTCGAAAAAGCTTAATGAATTATTAGGATGACTCTGTTGAGAAGAAATAAAGTTTTCAATGGATGGTTCAGACAATAAACCGGAGAATTTTTCAGCCGATTGCCATTGCGACACTAACTGTCCGCTTCGATTGTACTCAAATTGTCTGACGGTTTTGTCCGCGTCGATTTGGTAATTGAGTCGATTCGAACTATCGAAAAAATCAGTCGTGATGTAATCAGAAAAATTATGGCTGGCAAAATTGATGAGAGTCTCTTCGAACATCTCATCGCCAACTTTGTTCATTGGTAAGTCATAGTTTTGATAAACAAAATAGTCAACTCGACGTTGACCTTTGTGATACTGATGGCGAACCAAGCGACCCGAGTCCGAAGCGGTGATATAGACTCTTCCATCCTGATCATAAACTGTGAAATCGCGCGCGGCTTGAGTTAAATCGAATTGTTCGGTTAGTTGTTTAAGCTCATTAAAATTACTGATGTCAGCAAGTTGTTCAGAGGTTAGCATTTCGTTATAAACCACCGACTCGACAACCCTGCCAAGTGAGTCATAAATTTCATGGCTCACTTGTCCTGAGGCACTAACCGTTAATAATTGTCGATCATCATCACTGTAGAAAAACTGCTCGGGCGCAAGACCAGATGAGCTGGTAGCAACCAGTTGATCGTTTTTATTGTACTGATAGGTGGTGGTTAGTGCGCGTCCTTTGGGATCAAGCGTTTCGGAGGTTAAACGGCCCAGGCTATCGTATTGAAATAAAGTTTCCCGCTCGAATACCGGGGTGTCGTTGATCACCCGACCGACCTGTTTCATCAACTGGTTGCCGTCTGCGTCCACTTCAAAATGGGTAATTCGAGCAATGCCATTAGCATCTTCGATGATATCGGTCAGTTGTTGATTATGGTTGTAACGATACTCTGTGACTGTATTGTCTTCGTCGGTATAGGTTACCGTTTGACCCAGTGCATCGTAACTCCAAGTTTGGGTGTTACTTAACTCCCCGTCACTTATTTCGTGTAAGGTTTTATTCCCCGATGCATCGTATTCAAACCTTTCAGTTCGCTGAGTCTCCGAGTCGATATAAATGATTTTCGATTCAACTCGCCCCAATTCGTCGTAATCGTACGATTCTAAAAGCTCGCCATCCTTAAAGACTTCCTTAATCTGACCGGACTCATTGTATTGATATTCAGTTTCACTGCCGTAATGATCCGTGACACTTAGTTTATTACCGTCAGCATTGAGAAAGGTTTCGGTGCGATAACCTTCCGCTGAAGTTCGAATGATTTTTTTACCATTCTGTTCAAACTGAGTTAGTTGGGTACTGCCCTGCTGGTCAGTTTCACGAACGGTACGCTGCAAACTGTCGAACTCAATTTCGCTAGTGCTATCATCATGATGCGTAATAACTTGCAATCGATCATTATTTTGATAATCGATCAGCCGCACTTGTCCCATGGCATTGGTGTGTTGGCGGAGTCGACCGAAGGCATCATAGACTTTGCGAGCCTCAAACGTTTCTGAACCATTTAGCGTCT
Organism: Gammaproteobacteria bacterium; assembly: GCA_013373375.1. GTDB lineage: Bacteria > Pseudomonadota > Gammaproteobacteria > Enterobacterales > Kangiellaceae > Pleionea. The sequence goes on along the minus strand of JABXHY010000027.1, from coordinate 82,452 downwards.
TTTCAACTTCTAGAAAACCGCGCCGATCATACTCAAATGACATTTCGCGAGAACGTTTGTCATGTAATGAGGAGGCATGATTGAGCTGATGGTTTTGGTAAGTTAAATTGCCAAATGCATTAAACCGATAAACCGATTGTAATCCCTCACCATCGAGGCTTAAACGAAGATTGCCGTTTTGATCATAATAAGTTTGTGTAACGCGATCTTGAGACGGATCAGCAATATCATCAATTAAATTGAAGATCGAGTTATCTATGGAATCAAGGTCAAGCGCTGTTGACAATCGGTTAGCATAGGCGATGGTTGTTTCGACTTCACCAAACTGATTTTCTACAGTTTCAGTAATATTTCCGTCATCGTTTATGGTGAGTGTTCGATTATTGGTTTCGTTATACCAAAATCGAGAAACTTCACCTTCTGCATTTCGAATCGACTTTAACCGGTCTTGATCATCATATTGATATTGAGTGCCATAATCATCGAGTATTGCTTGGCGCTGTTCCTCAGCTAAATTTGAGTGATACAACGCACTGCCTTTAGCATTAAGGATAACGGACAGGCGACCATACTCATCGAAAAACTGCAAATTACTTCGAGTGGTTCCTGCGTCTAGATCATTAACCGTAATTTCAGCCAATAAGCCATTTGAGTTGTATCTATACTCGGTTTGTTGTCCAAACCGATTTGATTCGCTAATCAATCGACTATTCGCGTCGAAAGTTTTAGTAGACACCGCATCTTGAGTACTGCTTGCGCGTGCTCTGAGGCTATCAACATCATCGATGTTTAAGTCGAAATCATTGATAAAATTTTGAAAAACCGTTGTGGTTTGCGTCCTAGTTTGATGGTTAAAGGTTGTTTCTGTTAATACACGACGATGATCAAGCGTTGCCTGGAGCTCTCCTTTGGCATCATAAAAGAAATGGTCCCGTTGATCGCTTAATGATTCATCAAGTTCACCAAGCAAATCTACGTTCAAACTGTGAACGGCTGCCAATCGACGAGTCTCAACTAATTGACTACTTCCGTCATATTTATGGCGCTTAATGTATCCTTCTGCATCTTGTTCAGCTACTAACAGACCGTCCTCATCATATGCGAATCGTTGCTGACGAACCTCTCCCGAGTCTTGATCGGTTGATCGCACACTTTCAATTAATTGACTGCTGTCCCTATAAAAATATTCTGTCAGTAGATTGTTATTTGTTTCTCTCTTCAAACGACCTAATTCATCATATTCAAAATGAGTTTTTCGATCATATTCGGAAACAGACAATTTGATTTGTTCAACGGTGTTTATGGACAATTGATTAGCTATTAAAGTGATGGGTTGATCAACCGCATTCTCATAACCGATCGTCCACTCAATTTGATTTTTTTCATTGTAACGAAACTCGGTTAGCTTTCCATCTTGTTCAATAATGGCAGTATTTCTGTCTCGTTCATCATACAAATAAAATTGTTTAAAGCCCTCTTCGCCAATTTTAGCGATCAATCTCGATTGACTGTCGTAAGTATACTTTGTTGTTTTAACACTGTTACTGTTTTGTTGATTCCCAACCAGTGAACTTTCTATCAACAATCCACGCTGATCGAAACGTTGTTCTGTGGTGACACCATTTGCACTTGTGCTGAGCAGTCGTCGCTCCTGATCAAAGTAAATTGTATTTCGAGTCTCACCAGAAGCATTTAAGAAAACCAACTCCCTGCCGAGTCCATCGTATTGCCAGCTTTGAAATTCTTTAGAATTCGAATGATCAGAAGTGGTATTGAGCAGCTGGCCCTGAGCATTGTAGGTAAAATATATTTTAGTGGTGAAAGCGTCTAAAATGCCGTTCCCCGCATCGTCTAACTTCTGGAACTCAGTCTGTTCGCTAAGAAATCCACGCCAATCATATTGGTACTTGGTCAGTGTTGCCGTTTGGCTTAAATTATTACTGGCCCAATATTGTAAGGCTGAAAGTGATATTTCTGATTGATAACTCAATTTAAACGAACGTGATGCTACTCTCTCAAATTGCTGATAAGAATGCGCAATAACTCTTTTTTCGGGACTTACAATAAAAAGCAGGTTGCCGATTTCATCATAAATATAATGGGTCTCTTTGGCATCGGCTGGCGAACTTTCGTGAAACTGTAAAACTCTTTCTAGCTGATTTTGGTTATTATAGAACTGACGTGTAACTTCACCTACCGCATCTCTTTTAAAAGTCAGATTGCCGTTAGCATCGTAATCAAATTCGGTGACTCTTCCTCTTTCGTCAGTAAATGTTTTTAGATTGCTCTGTTCATCATAAGTGAACACCTTGCTCACTTGCTGGTGACCTGCCGCAGACTGATCGATTTGTGTCACATTTCCTTGTGAGTCATACTGATAATGAGTGACAACGCCATTACGAGTTACATCAGTTGTTCGATTAGCAAAATTATAATTAAAGGTCACTTTATTGCCGAGCGCATCTGTGATATCGCTTACCGCAAAAACTGACTGTCCATCTGTGATCTCTGCTTTATATCCGATAAATACTGATTTATTGCCAGGATCAGTTATCGAGCGAATACGATGACTGTCACCCCAATAACTGTATTGAGTTGTATAAATATTTTGATCGGCAATTGAATTATCTTCTGGACTTAAGTCAACAATAACTTTTTCTAAACGATTGTTTTGGTCATAACGATAATGAGTAGCCCGAGTTGTTTCTCCGTTGGACTGGCTATAAACTTGAGACAGCCTTCCACTTTGCCAGACAAAATGTGTTGACTGATTGCTAGCGTCAGTTACTCTACTAAGTTCGCCGTTTAGATAATGATATTCCTTAACTAATGTGTTCTCAAAATACTCACTGTGCAGTCGACCACTTTGATCAAATCGCAATTCTCGTCGCTTACCGTCTTCAATAAATCGCCATATTTTATTAGACTGTTCAAAAAAGAGCTCATCGTGAGCACCCGCTCCGTCTTCTGATATATAACGCCCATCGCTCCAGCGAAAAGTTTGTTCAAAACCATCTTGAGTAATTCGACTTATTTCAGAACCTTCGCTATTGACTTGGCCTGACTTAACAATAATACGTTGATGAAATCCCCAGATGAATCCAGACTCATTATCCAAGCCTTGAGCATTGTATGTTCGGATTTGCTTTGAATTAGACTGCTTGCCAAAAATAAATTGATCATGTCGCTGAACTACTAGATTTCCACTGGTAACATTGAGTGAAAGTTGATCTTGCAAATTCTGACCAAATGGATTGGAAGCATTACTTTGTGTTAATGAGTTTTGAAAAACACCTAAGCCTAAACCAGAGACTAACGCTGTCATGGCATCACCTGAAAATTATTTTCTAATTTAAGAGTCTTTCAACCGAGACTCTTTTCTAATAAAGATCTTAAGCAACTAATGGGATAAATAATTAGTTGTACTATCGTCCATAAACAACTTAACTTTCTTGTTAGCACTAACATCAAAATAGGCAATTGCGATACTAGCGAATGCAGCTTCTTTGTTCAATTTCACTATACAAGCTACTATTTTGCGCAGTTAATTTTACATTAAGGTTACTGATTAAAATGGAATAAAAAAGCTACTTGCAGTACGAAATGGAATGAAATTGGAATGAAACTGAGCAAAACGCCGTGAACAATATCTTCTAACGAGATAGTTTAGAGTGAAAATAACCAATGTATAATATTCACAAACTGCTATGAAATGAGAAGACAGATGCTAAGAGAAATCATCATATTCTAAGTAAACAAAATAATTGGTATGGTAGTTCCAATACAATAGAAGATTTCGCTCAGTTATCTTGCGCAGCTTTTCGAAATCGCTTTATTTCATTGACAACTAATATGGGCGCTAATACAAAAAGCACTGAAGAAAACAGTTCTTTGAAACCTATATTCCATTGCTCTCGATTGTGCGAACTTAAATAAATATAGATAACTATGGCAATTAACAAGGTCACTGAAATTAAATACCACTTCATCCAGGGGTTCTCTTCTACAATGGTATTTATCTTATGGTATTTATCTTATGGTATTTATCTTATAGTCTTTGTTCGGCTTTAATGCGTCTGGATTAGTCACAAAAATTAGGCTTATAGTAATAAAGAACGCGAGCTGAACCCATGTCTTATTAGCCAACATCAAATCGTCAAACAAAATTACTAAAAACCAAAATAGTAGACCGAGACACCACTGAAAAATAATGAATCTTTGTTTTGGTTTCATCACATAAAACTAATCCTAAACCTTAAACTGCCTGACTTTGTTTTTTAATTCACTTGATATGTCGTTTAGTGCTGCAGCATCTTGATCCATTAATCCTGAGTGCTCAACCATAAGCTGTGTAACCCTTAGTATTGACTGCAAATTTTCTTCGATAGTAGCGGCAATTTCCTGTTGCTGCTGAGTTGCACCAGACACTGTTTGATTGACTTGCTTAACGCGTTCAACCGCTTCGCTAATAGACTCAATTGCCGACAATACGGTGTTAACTTGTTGCACACCTTTATCACTCTTGCTGTTGGTTTGCTCCATCAAATCTTTAACATGGGTTGCGCCTGCTTGAAGCTTCTCCACGGTGCTATGAATATGTTCGGTTGATTCTTGTGTTCGAGTTGCTAAAACCCTAACTTCGTCTGCAACAACTGCGAAGCCTCGTCCTTGTTCGCCAGCACGTGCCGCTTCAATTGCCGCATTAAGTGCCAATAAATTTGTTTGCTCGGCTATGTTTTTAATAACGTCCAACACGGCTCCAATTTCACCAACATCGTTATTCAGAGCCAAGACTGCGTCAGTTGCCTGGCTAATGGACTCGGATACATCAGCAATAACTTGTTGTGTTTGCACTGAGTTTTCAGATACGACCGAGACAGAATTGTTCACTTCATCAACAACGTCATTTGCTTGGCTAACACTGCGCCGAATTTCATCACTCACCGTCATCATTTGTTCGATTGAGTCTGATACTTTGCTCATTTGCCCTTGTTCGTGCAGCACTTCTTGATTCAACTTACCAGCAGTTGCTGCAACTCGATCAGCCGTATTGCTCACCTGTTCAGCATTACCGGATGCTTGACCAATCAACGCTTGAATACGCTCAATAAATTTATTGAACTGCTTGGCCATGGTACCGACTTCATCATTCGAGTGAATCGTCAACCGTCGAGTTAAGTCCCCTTCTCCATGTGCAATGTCATACATTGCATCAGCGATTTGTTTAACCGGATTAATGAATTTAGACGATACGACCCAGATAATAATCGACAACAGAAAGATTATTCCGCCGATAATAACAATCGACATCAAGATTGCAGACTCTATCGGTTCATCAATTAACGACTGCGGAACTAGCAGCCCTAAACTCCAATCGATATAAGGAACGTCTGCTTTCACCGGTACATAAAATACAGCGTACGATTTTCCATCAAATAAAACATTCTCGACCACCCCTTGCTCTTGATTCGAAATCGCGCTCGATAACCTTTCAAATCCATCAGTTTGATTAAAGACCTTATTAAAATCTGCGAGAGGTTGGTTCAACTCCAGTGTTTTGTTCGTTGTAGGAAAATAAACAACTTCTTGATTTTCATTGACTAAAAATGCTCGACCCTGCTTTTGATATTGAATTTGTGAAATTAAATCACCAACCGTAGTAATTAAAATATCAACACCACCAACACCCAGAAGCTTTCTGTTTTTGTCGTATAACGTCATCTGTAATACCGAGGATACGGTTTTGTCGGTTGCGTCGACTTGCGGAGAGGTTAAATATAAGTGATCTTTTTCCAACGCTTCGTGCCACCAGGGTCGCTTGTTTGTAAAGTATCCTTTTGATACATCACCGGCGTCTGGTCCATCTGGCGCAACGCCCACTCGACCTTGTTCGTAAAAATACTCATAGGTTTTTGCTGAACCAAAAAAAACAGATTTAATCGAAGGATCGCTTAACACCAATTCATTAAACGCTTTACTTATTTGCTGGTACAATTGATTGTCGGATAAGTCGGCATCACGTTGAGTATAATTGGAGAGAAATTCTCGTATACGAGGATCACGTAGAAACGTCAGAGGTATACGTCCACGTTCGGCAAAAAAGCTAGTCACTTCTTCTGCTTTCAATTCAATAAGCGCAGCGACTTCTGCTTCAATTTTTTGCTCAGTTAGTGAGGCCACATGACGCGAAACAAACGCCCCTACGGTCACTAATAAAATGGTTAATACCGCAGAAATAGCCAAGACTAATTTGCGTTGTAACGATGCTCCCACTACCGACACCCTTCATTATTATGATTTTTACTAAGTGTAGTAGAAATATAGCGCAAATTCAGGCGCATTTCGGTAGATATAACATCAGTTTAAGTTTGTTTTGGAAAGTCGATAACCCCCTGTTCACACCAGAGATCCAATTGTTTTCTCGAGTACCCTAATTTGCTGAGTACCTGGAGCGTATCAGCGCCCAATATTGGAGGGGCTTTTTTGTATTCAATGGGTGATGCTGAGAATTTAACCGGATTTGCAATGGTAGGAATGGACTGTTCGCCATCTTTATGGAAGCTTGAGATCGATTGTAATACACCGCGATGTTGTACTTGAGGATCATTAAAGACTTCACAAAGATCGTTAATAGGAGCACAGGGGACTTGTTCAAACTCAAATGCCTCAAGCCAATCAGATGACGATTTTTTCAACAACTCTAGGGTTATAAGTGCAATTAGCTCTTCTCGGTTTTCGACCCTTAGAGCATTTGTTTTAAACTTCGCATTGTCGCTCCAGTTTGTCTTTAATACTTTACAGAATCGTTGAAACTGATGGTCATTCCCCACTGCAACGACAATATAATTCTCAGCGCATTTAAACGATTGATAGGGAACAATATTAGGATGTGCATTACCTTGGCGCTGTGGCACTTTCCCACTCACGAGATAATTCATATTTTGATTCGCAAGCCAGGCAACTTGAGTATCCAGCAAGGCCAAATCAATGTATTCACCATTTCTTGTTGATCGCCGCCGGTGAAGTGCAGCTAAAATGGCCGAACTCGCGTACATTCCAGTCATAATATCTGCTACTGCAACTCCAACTTTTTGCGGGCTACCTCCTTGCTCATCTGATTCACCGGTGATGCTCATTAGACCGCCCATCGCTTGAATAATAGCGTCATACCCAGGACGATTTGCATAGGGTCCAGTTTGCCCGAATCCAGTGATGGAACAATAAACCAGCGTTGGATTAATTTCTTTTAAACTTTGATAATCAAGCCCGTATCGAACTAAACCGCCAACTTTGAAATTCTCAACCAGCACATCGGATCGCTCGACAAGTTTTTTAATGATGCGCTGACCTTGATCGCTTGCTAGATCGATTGCAACCGAGCGCTTGCCTCTGTTTGCCGATAAGAAATAAGCGGACAATGTTTCCAGACTCGATTCTATTGTTAGATCCGGAGGTCCCCAATGACGAGTGTCGTCACCTTTTTTCGGTTGCTCTACTTTAATCACCTGCGCGCCGTAATCTGCAAGCAGTTGCGTTGCCCAGGGACCAGCTAAAACTCGTGATAAATCGAGCACGGTAATATCGCTTAATAACTCACTCACAAACCTTTTCTCATAGTGAAAGCCAATCGACGAATAGCATGCTGCCGATTGTAAAGTGTTATAACCTGACCAGCAAATTTGGAAAACAAGTAGCTTTTAAAATTGTCGAATGCGCCTTAAAGTAGAAATTCAGTCGCCAACTCATCTGAGAGTATTAAAGCCTAAGGACAAAGATGTTAAAGTACAGCACTTTATTGAGCCCATATACTCTTAATAAGCCAACTTCAGTCGTAGAGTTATTAATTAATTCTGTGATTATTTAACACTAACTTGATTTTATAGACGTAGAAAAGACTATGAATTTACTTCCTCATTTAACCGCAACGACTAATGACAACCCAACGGCCAGTGTTATATGGTTGCACGGACTGGGAGCCAATGGGCACGATTTTCATCCAATTGTTCCAGAACTTGGAATACCAAAAGAGCTTGGCATTCGCTTTATATTTCCTCACGCACCATCGATTCCGGTAACGATTAATAATAACTTTGTTATGCCAGCCTGGTACGACATTTTAGAAATGACGTTGGATCGCAAAGTAGACGAAAAACAACTTCGAGAATCAGCTAAACAGGTCAATAATTTTATTCAAAATGAAATTGAGCAAGGCATACCAAGTGAAAAAATTATTATTGCAGGCTTCTCACAAGGTGGTGCAGTCGCATTAGAAGCAGCTTTATCATTTGATAAACCTCTCGGTGGTTTGTTGGCCATGTCGACTTATTTTGCAACCAAAGATTCGATTCAACTTAACTCAGCCAATCAAGAGCTACCGATTGAAGTTAATCATGGTATTTACGATCCTGTTGTTCCAGAAGCATTAGGACGAACAACAGCTGCATTCCTGCAAGAGAAGCAATATAAAGTCACTTATAGAACTTATCCTATGGAACACGCAGTATGTCCGCAACAAATTCGTGATTTAGGTCAGTTTTTTAAACAGCATCTGGCCTAATAGGATTTGTTCATCATACGAGTGTTGAAAGCCGAACAATAAAGTTTAACTGTTAATAAAATACAGATGATCACTTTCACAATGAGATCTTTATTTTGACTGAATCAAACAGCTCTCAAAGCAAAAGCGCAGGATCTAATAGTTCCGAGTCTAATAGATCTGAATCTAATAGTTCTGAATCAACACTCGATAAAGTTTATCTTGCGCTGACCACTGAAGATGAAGGTCGCTTGTGTAAAGATATTCCTGAGTCTGCCTGCAATGATCAGCCTAAACACTTTATAACACATGTTTTAAGTCTTTCTGCCACCAAAATGGCTGACGGCTTTATTGACCCCAAGCTCATATTAAGTTGGCTGCTCACTCAACTGGGAACGTCAAGTTTTTTTATTGGACTCTTAGTTCCGATAAGAGAAGCAGGAGCATTGCTTCCTCAGCTTTTTACCGCGAAATGGATTCGAGAGCGACAAAAGCGCAAGTGGGTTTGGGCAATAGGGTCTTTAGCTCAAGGCTTATGTGTCGCAGGAATGATTATCTCGGCCACAGTTTTTTCGTCAGAGACGGCGGGAGTATTGATTGTTGGCTTGCTTGGTTTACTAGCGGTCGCCCGAAGCTTTTGTTCAGTCAGTTATAAAGATGTGTTAGGAAAAACGGTTTCAAAATCGACTCGGGGCACCGCTACAGGACTCGCAGGCTCCATAGCCTCAACGTCGGTTATTGTTTTTGCGTCACTGTTGATGTTAGGCGTTATCGAGTTAACCATTAATACCGTTTTATTGTTATTAACTTTGGCGAGTCTCTTGTGGATATTTGCCAGTTTTTTCTTTTTGCAATTGCACGAAAAAAATGGAAGTACTGAAAATGGTAGTTCTGCAATAGCGGGAATCGCGCAAAGAATCAAAGAGTCCTTTAGCGATCGACAGTTTGTATTATTCATTCTAACCCGAGGGTTACTCATCGCCACAGCTCTAGCACCACCGTTTGTTTTATTGCTTCAACAACAGATCACCGGATCTAACAAACAGAGCTTGGACTCAGCAACCTTGTCATCGTTGTCGCAGAGCTCATTTGATTCATTAAACTCTCTTGGACTGTTTATTTTTGCCAGTAGCATTGCAGGGCTACTAAGCAGTTATGTTTGGGGAAAGCTGGCGGATCGTTCCAGCAGGAAAGTACTAATGATTTCAGCTTTAACTGCATCGCTTGGATTTTTAGCCGTATTACTGCTAATTAATTTCGCGCCACACTGGCTAACAACTGACTTCACTTTACCCGTATTACTGTTTGTTATTATGATTGCTTATCAGGGTGTCCGACTCGGCCGTTCAACACACCTTGTTGATATGGCGGATGATAAGAGTCGAGCAAACTACACAGCTGTCTCGAATACAATTATTGGACTTCTATTACTTGCGGGTTCAGTTTTTGGCTGGATTTCTCAGCTTTATGGTTTAAATTGGGTGTTCGTTATTTTTCTTTCAATGTGTTTGTTAGCGACTTTCACAGCGTTTAACTTAAATGAAGTCCAGTCCCACTAATCGTCAAATGGAAACGCTAACTTTTTAGGATCAAGTAATTCGGATAACTCTTGTTCTGATAAATCGGTCTGCTCAACTGCAATATCGATTATGTTACGCCCTTCAGCTAGTGCTTGTTTTGCAATTTTCGCTGCTTTTTCATAACCGATCTTTTTATTTAAAGCAGTAATCAGTATCGGGTTTTTACTAACCGAAGACTTTAACTTTGCTTCATTCACAGAAATATCGCTAAGACCTTTTTCTGCCAATGCAATCAAACTACTGGTTATGAGTTCTGCTGACTCTAAAGACTTAGCGGCTATTAAGGGCAGCATAACATTTAATTGAAAATTACCCGACTGGTTCGCTACCGATAAAGTAACATCATTTCCCAGTACCTGAGCACACATCATTGCGATGCTTTCGGGAATGACAGGGTTAACTTTGCTCGGCATTATCGACGATCCAGGTTGAAGAGCCTTTAATTGCAATTCACCGAGTCCTTGATTAGGTCCCGAATTCATCCAACGCAAATCATTTGCAATTTTAATCACGTCAGTCGCTAAAACTTTTAGTTGACCATGCATTTCCAGCGTTGGAGATTGAGCGCTCATTCTCGAACTAAAGTTTTTACACGGCTTAATTGGGAGCGACAAACGCTCTGATAAAAGTTCGCACACTTTTTCTGGAAATTGTGGGTGACGATTAATTCCGGTTCCAACTGCAGTGCCGCCAAGTGGAATTTGCGTTAAACGACCTAAAGAACCGATCACTCTTTCTCGGCTTTCACTCAATTGAAACGCCCAAGTGGCAACCTCCTCTCCTAATGAAATGGGCATAGCGTCCATTAGATGGGTTCTGCCGGTTTTGATTATGTCTCGATATTGCTCGGCTAAATTGTTAAGTTTTGCTATTGCTTGATCGATTGCAGGCAAAAAATAATCGACGCAATAACTTGCTAACGATAATTGCACACAGCTGGGAATCACATCGTTGCTGCTTTGTCCGTAATTAACATCGTCATTCGGATGAATGTTCACTGCATCGCCTTGTTGCTTAGACAATTGTTGCTCAGCCAGATGTGCAATAACTTCATTTGCGTTCATATTCGAACTGGTACCTGATCCAGTTTGATAAATGCTTACCGGAAAATTCGCCATTAATTTTTCATTGCTCAAGTTACGATTAAGTAAAAAGTCACAGGCGTCTTTTATTGCCACTGCTTTAGATGAATCAATCTCGGAAAGTGATTTGTTAGCAAGCGTTGCCGCTCTCTTTATCTCAATTAAGCTTCGAATAAATGACGTTGGCATTGGATTAGGAGAGTAATCGAAATTTTCTATCGCCCGTTGAGTTTGAGAGCCATACCATGCATCCTGCGGCACTTTGATTGCCCCCATACTGTCTTTTTCTATCCGAAAATCAGCCATTTATCGCTCCTAGGGTATTGAGAAATAAAGAATTTCCCTCTACATTGAGAGATTACTATGATGTTTGTCAAGCAATAGAAAACGAGTCCGTTTATTTTAAGTTCTAAGTTCTGTTTAACAACGTAAGAGTTTCTGTATTCGAATAGCGTGAGTGCAGCAATGATTTAAACTGGCTCAATAATAGACAAACTTTCACCTTAACCTTTAAGAATTTTTGAGCGAGGAACGACATTATGACTGACCAACTCAATAGCACTACTGAACTAACCGTCAAACAACAAAAATACAAGATGGTCAGTTTTAAGGCGCTCGCCGAAAAATATGATTTAGACCGCCTACCCTTCTCCATAAAAATATTGTTGGAGAATTGCCTACGTCATTATGACGAACCCTTTGTCACCAAAGATGATATCGAGCAACTCGCCAAATGGGACACCAAAAATTATTCAGAACACGAAATTGCATTTGTGCCAGCTCGAGTTATTTTACAAGACTTTACTGGTGTTCCTGCGATCGTTGATTTAGCAGCGATGCGAAATGCCATTCAAAACCTTGGCGGCGATGCTCAAAAAATAAATCCTTTTAATCCTGTTGAGCTAGTTATTGATCACTCTGTTATGGTTGACCATTTCGCGACAGAAGATGCTTTTGAAAAAAATACGGCTATAGAAATCGAACGAAATAAAGAACGATATCAATTCTTAAAATGGGGACAAGGATCTTTTAGCAATTTTAAAGTTGTTCCTCCCGGTCGTGGAATCGTTCACCAGGTAAATTTGGAATACTTAGCACGCTGTGTGTTTTCTGCTGACAAAGATGGTACAGAGTGGGCTTATCCAGATACGCTAGTCGGAACTGACTCACATACCACTATGATCAATGGTCTTGGCATCTTGGGCTGGGGTGTTGGTGGAATCGAAGCAGAAGCAGCAATGCTTGGGCAACCAGTTACAATGTTAATTCCGAAAGTTGTGGGATTTAAATTAACTGGAAAATTATCCGCAGGTGTTACTGCGACAGACATGGTGCTGACAATTACGGAGCAACTCCGAGCCCATGGTGTAGTAGGCAAATTTGTTGAGTTTTATGGCCCAGGTTTAAAGCACCTCTCGACAGCCGATAGAGCAACTATTGCTAACATGGCACCAGAATACGGTGCAACTTGTGGGATATTCCCTCTCGATGAAGAATCAATTCGTTATTTAAAACTCACTAATCGTAGTGACGAACAACAAACGCTGGTTGAAGAGTACGCGAAAGAACTTGGCATTTGGCACGATGACTCTTCGCCTGATGCGGAATATCATGAAACTCTGGAGATCGATCTATCATCAATTGTTCCGTCTATTGCTGGACCTAAGCGACCGCAAGATCGAATTGCATTGGATCAAGCCGCAAATAAGTTTTCAGATTGGCTAGAACAAAGAATTTCCGTGATAGATCCCGACGCGAGTAATTTTTCTGACGAAGGCGGTAATGCAACTGATGCTAAATCCACGGCTGATATCCATTCTGGAGTGCCGGTTGCTTTTAACAATCAAAAATTTCAATTGAAACCTGGTGCAGTTGTCATCGCTGCGATAACAAGTTGCACTAACACCAGTAATCCTTCGGTTTTACTCGCGGCTGGGTTACTGGCAAAAAATGCAAGAGAGAAAGGGCTAACCACAAAGCCTTGGGTGAAAACATCTCTCGCCCCCGGCTCACAAGTCGTCACTGAATATCTTGAAAATGCGGGCTTGCTGGATGATTTAGAAGCATTAGGGTTTAATCTTGTCGGCTATGGCTGCACCACTTGCATTGGTAATTCGGGGCCGTTACCCGACCCAATCGAAAAAGGCATTCGCATGGGTAAACTTCCGGTTTGTTCTGTGTTATCGGGTAACCGGAATTTTGAAGGACGTATTCATTCCGACATTGCGGCCAACTATCTTGCATCACCACCCTTAGTTGTTGCCTACGCACTCGCCGGGAATATGCAAATTGATATTACAAAAGAGCCGTTAGGACAGGATGAATCCGGTAATGATGTTTTCCTTAAAGATATTTGGCCAAGCGATGATAAAATAAAAGAACTCGCAGGCGAGTTTGTGTCACAAAATTTATTCAGCGAAAAATACGCCGATGTATTTAAAGGAAATCAAGTTTGGGACGATTTAACTGTTTCCGATGATGCCATTTACGACTGGCCTGACTCCACTTACATAGAGCATCCTCCTTTTTTTGCTGATATGGAAAAATCAGAACCAGATGTCAGCTCGATTAACGACGCGCGCTGCTTGGTAAAAGTAGCAGACAGTATTACTACGGATCATATTTCTCCTGCAGGTGCGATTGCCGAAAACAGTCCAGCAGGCAAATATTTACACTCTTTAGGTGTCGAAACAAAAGACTTTAACTCTTATGGTTCTCGTCGCGGTAATCATGAAGTCATGATGCGCGGAACTTTTGCGAATGTTCGTCTAAAGAACTTATTAGCGCCAGGAACGGAAGGCAGCTGCACGACTCATTTTCCATCGAATGAGCAAATGTCGATTTATGATGCCGCGATGAAATATCAGAGTGATGAAGTTCCTACCGTTGTAATTGCCGGTAAAGAATACGGAACAGGTTCTAGTCGAGACTGGGCTGCAAAAGGTCCAAGCTTACTCGGAATTAGAGCGGTAATGGCAGAAAGCTATGAAAGGATCCATCGCTCAAACTTGATTGGTATGGGCATTTTGCCATTGCAATTTAAAAATGGCGAAAGTGCCGATAAATATAATTTGACGGGTAAAGAAACTTTCAATATTCCTGCAGCGAAAGCAGGTGACAAAATGGTAACCGTTACTGTTAAAGATGATCAGGGTAGCGAACAAGATATTGAGATGATTGTAAGAATTGATACAGAAAATGAATATCAATATTTTGCAAATGGCGGTATCTTGCACTTTGTGATTCGAAAACTTTTAAATGATTAAAAGTTGAATGTGACATAGCGTCTTTTAACGAGTAGGACTAGACCACTACCATGACACAAAACCAAGAAACGCTACTTAATCTGCGAGTTATCACGCCTGATGATTATCGTGAACTCGCAGAGTTAATGGATATGGTATACCCAGATATTGGCGGTGCATGGCCGAAAGCCACTATCCAAGCATTAGTGAATGCATTTCCTGACGGACAAGTCTGTATTGATGATAACGGTAAACTGATTGCCGCAGCTTTGACAATTAAAGTTGATTATCAGCGCTATTCTTCCCGCCATACTTATAAAGATGTTGTATCGGATAAAGAAATTGCGAGACACGATGACCGGGGCGACGCTCTCTATGGTTTGGATGTTTTTGTTCATCCAGACTACCGAGGTTTAAGACTTGGCCGACGTCTTTATGAAGCGCGTCGAGAACTTTGCCGAGCACTCAACTTAAAGGCTATTTTGGCAGGTGGAAGAATTCCAGGTTATCGAGACTACTCAGACAAAATGTCCGTTGGCGACTATATCGAGTCTGTGGTTCGAAAGGAAATTTACGATCCGATTCTGTCTTTTCAACTTTCGAATGACTTCGATATTAAACGTCTAATGCACAAGTATTTGCCCGAAGATAAAAAATCTCGTGGCTTCGCAACTTTACTCGAATGGGACAATATTTTTTACGAGGAAGAATCTGAGTCGATTCACGCTGTTGAAAAATCAATAGTTCGCATTGGTGTAGCTCAATGGCAAATGAGAACCGTAACATCACTTGATGACTTACTGGCACAAACAGAATTTATTGTATCCTCCTTGTCAGATTACCAATCAGATTTTGCGCTGTTTCCAGAATTTTTTAGCGCTCCATTAATGGGACTAGCGCCAGAGAAAACACCAGTTGAAGCGGTGAAGTTTCTGTCAACTTTTAGCGAAGAAATCAAATTACGAATGTCACAAATGGCAGTGGAGTACAATATCAATATTGTTTGCGGCAGTATGCCCGTACAAGAGGATAATCGGTTATATAATGTGGCCTATCTATGTCACCGCGATGGCCAGATTGATGAACAGTTTAAAATACATATTACCCCGCATGAAAAAAGAGACTGGGTGCTTGATGGAGGCGACACTGTCCAAGTTTTTGAGACAGATGCAGGACGCGTGGGAATATTGATTTGTTACGACTCAGAGTTTCCAGAACTCGCCAGAATTTTAGCCGAACAAGACGTTCAAATACTGTTCGTTCCTTTTTGGGTCGACACCAAAAATGGGTACCTTCGAGTTCGACTTTGCTCTCAGGCAAGAGCTATTGAGAATGAATGCTATGTGGCGATTGCTGGCAGTGTTGGAAATCTGCCTCGAGTCGATAACGTCAACATTCAATATGCACAATCAGCTGTGTTCTCGCCATCAGATGTCTACTTCCCTCATGATGCGATCTTAGCGGAAGCGACTGCAAATGCTGAAATGATGATATATGCAGATGTCGATCTGGATAAGTTAAAGCTATTGAATACCGAAGGCTCGGTCAATAACCTAAAAGATCGTCGACTCGATTTATATCAGGTCAAAGTCAAAAAGCACGGCAAAGTCACAAAGTAAATTTACTAATTGACACGATGCGAGTAATAAACAACTTCGGTTTCGATGAGTGGATCTCGAAATATATCCTGCTTTAAAAACTTCATACCAAGCTTTTCCATAATATTGATGGAAGCAGTATTATCAGGATCGGCTATCGCACTAAATGATTTTATATCAGGGTTCTTGCTTACTAACTCATCGCTTATTTTTTTGGCCGCTTCCGTTGCATATCCCTTTCCCCACGAAAGTTGTTTAAATCGCCAACCCAGCTCAATATCACTATCGTCGCGTAACTCAGTAAAAAAATGCATTGGCCTTACTAAAATCCAACCTACGTATTCATTTGTCTCCTTTATGCTCACCATCCAAATTCCCCAACCTTTTTCTGGGTTACGGTACTTTTCCATTCTCGGTAATAAAATGGTTTTTATTTTATCCCAACTGGTACATCGACCGCCGTCAATGTATTTCATGACTTCAGGATCTTGGTCCAATTCAAATAAATGTTGAGCATCTGAACGATCCATCAAGCGAAATTTGAGCCTTTGAGAGTCGCTCATATGAATATCACTCATTTGATAGTCCTTTTTAATATCTCTTCGATTTTGAATTGAAGTTTAGAGCGTTTTAGGAAATCTGTAAATTCAAATCAGTTGGCTGGATAAATCTAAAAAAGTTTAGGATCACTGTCAATAAAATCAATCAAGCCCTGTATATCACAGGGCTTGTGAAACAAATAACCTTGAACATAATCACATCGCTGCTCTATCAAATATTTTAATTGGCTGGTATCTTCTACACCTTCTGCGGTTACTGTCATACCGAGAGAATGAGACATACCAATAATGGCTGAGGTGACCTTTTGGTTGTCATTGTTAACCATCAACTCACCAACAAAGCTGCGATCGATCTTAACAATGTTCAAAGGATATTTGTGTAAATAACTTAATGAGGAATATCCAGTCCCAAAATCATCCAAAGCAATCTGAATACCCGCATCCCGAATTTTATGCATATGTTCGAGAGCCTGCTGTCGATCGTGAATAGCGACACTTTCTGTAACTTCTACCTCTAAAAATTTCGTTGGGAAATTGGTTTTCTTCAAAATTGCTAAAATTCGTTCTACGATGTCCACTTGATGAAATTGAACCGGAGATAAGTTAATCGACATTCGTCCTTTTAATTTACCCTGTTGGACTAATGGTAAAATTTGCTCACACGCTAATTCGATAACTTGCTCAGTAAGTATATTAATTAAACCTCGCTCTTCAGCTATTGGAATAAACTGAATAGGCTCTATCCACCCAAGCTTCTTGTTATGCCATCGAGTCAAAACCTCTATGCCGCACATTTTTCCGGTCTTGGTATCGGCTTTCGCCTGATAATAAGGCATGAATAAACGCTTCTTAATATCCTCGCGAATTTCTTCTGCCACTTCAAATTGATATCGAGCAAAAACATTCATTTGTTTGTCGTAACAATGAATATTATGATAAAGATCCTTTTTCGCTTCATACATAGCGGTATCGGCATTTCTTAATAATCGCTCAAAGGTCATGCCGTGTTTAGGATAGATCGCTATCCCAATACTGCAGGTTGTTCTCAAACGATATTCATCAACTTCGATGGTTTTGCTGGCACTCTCAAAAATAGATTGTGCGACACTTACTGCGGCTTCGGATGTAGAAAGGTTTTCACTAACTTCCAATTCCTGAAGCACATTAACCGGAGCCAAAATCAAAAACTCATCACCACCAAGTCTGCCAATGGTTATTCTCGCATCAACCTGGCTTCGAAGACTTTTAGCAAGCTTTTGTAAAAATTTATCGCCCACATTATGACCTAGTGAGTCATTAATAGATTTGAAGTTATCCAAGTCAATAAACATAACTGCAAAAGGAGCTAGTTTATAACTTGAATTGCTCTCAATTTCTAACTCAACAATTTTCTCAAAGCTACTTCGATTTGGCAGCAAAGTAAGTTCATCATAATAAGCTAGTTCTTTTAGTTTTTTCTCATCCTTTTTTCTCTGAGTTATATCGGATAGCACGGCCACGTATTGATAGTCGCGGGACAAACTATTACCCGATCCTACATCTACTGTATTCTCTATCTGATCAACCACAATTTCTATTGGAAAAATATCACCATCCTTCCGCTGTGCCCAAAGTTCGCCCCGCCACTTACCACCGCTTTGTACGTTTGAGAATATTGATTCAAGCTGATAGGTTTTTTGGTCTTCGATATCCGGTAATTTAAGTTGCTGTCCGGTTAGCTCGTTGGCATTGAAACCCGTGATATCACAGTAACCTTGATTAACGACCGTAATTCTAAAATTTTCATCAAATAAAATAACGCCTTCAGATGTGTTCTCGAATAACTTCGACGTAATTGATAATTGCTCATTTCTTTCTTTAATTACTTTTATCTTCATAAGACGCTGCCACAGAAAAGCAGTCGCAATCGTCAAAAAGATCATAACGTACAATAAATATGCCCACCAAGATCGCCATGGAGCAGGCTCAACAGTCAAAGAAATTGATATAGTGTCACCGCTCCAACGACCAAATCGGTCACTACTTTTTAGTTCAAAGAGATAGTTTCCAGAATCAAGATTTGTATAGGTTGCAAATCGACGAGATGCAGTAGTGTAAAGCCAATTGGAATCAAACCCTTTTAGTCGATATGCATAAGTTATTAAATCTGGATTTACAAACTCTAATGCAGAAAAACCAAATGTAAAGTGGCTGTTCGCGTGATGGAAAGTTAAATGATCAACGTGCTCAACTACTGAATTTTGTAGAGGGCTTACTTCATTATCATTCGAAATAATAGCATTTTTATTTGAAAGTAATAACTCATTAATCACTAACTTAGGATGTTGTGACGATAATTTTATTTCCGATGGATAAAAGTAACTAGCTCCATGAAACCCAGCAACGATCAACAGCTCATTGTTTACTTTAGCGCCAACACCTATGCTGTATTCGCCCAAAGCACCATCTTGAGTCGAAAAATTTAAAATTGTATTGTTCTGTTTATCAAAACGACTCAATCCCTGTGTTGTCGTGAGCCAAACATAGTTTTCAAAAGAATAGATAGTTCCAATTGAACTTGAAGCTAATCCTTCATTAACAGAGTAAGACAATATACTGGGTGTTTCTGAAACTTCTCTTTCATTTTGCCATGTTAGCTTTAGCAGTCCTTGACCTTGTGTTCCTAACCAAAGCTCATTGTTACTCTCTAAAGCTAAGGACGTGATTATGTTGTGGTTAACTTCTCGATTGATTTGGTCAATGTTTAAAAGCTCATAGTTTTCGGTTAGAAACTTAAGGCCATAGTTTGTTGTAGCTACCCACCATCCACCCGCAATATCATCTCTCAAAATACCATCTTTAGTAATAGCCAAAGGACTATCACTTGATGTCCCGTTTGATATTTCGATTTTTTTTGATTCATTAGTATCTAAATCAATTAAAACAAGTCCACTAGCTCTCGAACCGATTAAGTATTGATTATCGCTAGACTTTGTCATAACGGTTATCCGGCGATTAGAGATCAACGACTGGTAACTCGTAAGATTATTTGCTGTTACTTTGTTAAAATCACTCGCTTCAGCTTTCCCATTTAACACTTCTTTTTTGTCACTGCTATTTGAGCTCGGAGTAAAGCTGTGTAAACCATATTGTCTGGAGTTAAACCATATTCGTCCACCGCTATCAGCGTGAACAAATAAGACATTACTGTCCTCAGAGTATTTTAAAATATCCTTAATCGGATACTTTTTAACTAAATTTAATCCTATGTCATACTCAATTAAATCACTTCCATTGGCGAGCCATATGTGACCTGTTGTATCTGAAAAGCTAATGTGCGTAACATCCGAACTTGATAAACTATTAGGCTGTTCAAAACTCGCTAATAACTTACCAAATTGTCGGCTTGATAAGTTTGAAAGATGCAGCCCTGCTTGCCAGGTTCCAACCCAGAGCAAATTATCATCGATTAATATTTGGCTTGCGCTGTTATCGCTCAAGGACAGATCATTTACTTTAATACTTTTGTGTAAAAATGTAGACCGAGTTTCTGGATCAAGTTCAATTAATCCTTCACTCATCATAGGAATCCAAAGAGTTCCTTTAGCGTCTTGGGCAACAGACATTGCGCGAGATTTTGCTTTAGTCTTTGGAAGTTTGATCGCTTCAATCTGTTTTGTTTCAGGATCAAAAACATCAAGACCTCCACCATAACTGGTAATCCAGAGCTTGTTATCTGTCGTGACTAAAAAGTCCGTTACGTTGTTATCACTTAAGCCACTTTCAGAATTATATTTCAGGTTATTGCCTGTCTCGGGATCGAATAAACTAAACCCCGCACCTGGAAAGGCTAAAAAGGGAGCATGGCTGTAACCCAGCCAGAGCTTTCCATTTCTCGACTCTTTGATGACTTTAATTGTGTTCGAGTTCAAACGGTTCGGATCGTCTTTAGTGTTTTGAAAGCGCGTGAAAGTTTCAGAGTCGCGATTAAATAATGCTAACCCAGCCGCTGCTGTCGCTATCCAGACTCGATTCTGAGTATCAACAAACACATCGAGCACTTGGTTACCAGGTAAGCTCGAGGGATCATTTTCATTATGTTTAAAATTGTCAAAGGAATCTGTTTTTGGATTAAATCGGCTTAACCCTCCATTTTCAGTTCCAATCCATAAATAACCTTGAACATCTTCTGCTATTGACCAAACAAAGTTTGCAGCTAGAGAATGAGGGTCATCTGGTAGGTGTTTATAAACTTTTAGTTGATAACCGTCGTATCGATTAAGACCATCTTGAGTCGCTAACCAAATATAACCATCTCGCGAGTGATGAATGTCGATAATGGAAGATTGGCTTAGTCCATCTTTTGAATCAATATTTTTAAAAAATAAAGGCTCACCGACAACAAAACCAAACTGATGCCAGGATATAAATATACCCAACAGTAACTGACGGCAGTATTGATAAACTAAACGATTGTTTTTGCTCATTAATTAACGACTTGAGCTCTTTTTATTAATATTGATTTGGCTCTTTTAAGTTTAGACCAAATTTAGAGTTTGTATAGACAGCCAAATTAGAGAAAGGACGAACGATGGTGCATCAAATTTTGTTCGATTAAGACGATTTTTGAGCGAATAAAAAACAAATGCAAAAACGATTGAGTTATTAGATAGAGGTAAATTCAATAGTCTTATGTAGAAATAAGAAAAGTCGGCAAAGCCGACTTTTCGAATTGGTCGGAGCGAGAGGATTCGAACCTCCGACCCCTTGCACCCCATGCAAGTGCGCTACCAGGCTGCGCCACGCTCCGTTTCAATTAATCATTTTTAATTGAGCGGGCAATAATAATGATTTGAATAAAAAAAGCAATCTTTTTAAAGATTGCTTTTCATAGAAATTATTCCAGGTGATTTTTTGAGTAGCCAGGCAAATTGGCTAAAAGATTTAAGCTCTTAGAATTCGAACCACATCTTCTAATTCAGAAATTAAAAGACGTACAGTGTCCCCTGACAGACCAGACTCAGTGGAACTTTCTTCCCCTGACTCCAACTGCTGCCTAGCTCCGCCGATAGTAAACCCTTTATCGTAGAGTAACTCTCGTATTTGTCGAATAACCATCACGTCTTCACGCTGGTAATAACGTCTATTACCGCGCCGCTTGATAGGTTTCAGTTGGGGAAACTCTTGCTCCCAATACCGAAGAACATGTGGTTTAACTTGGCAAAGATCACTGACTTCGCCAATCGTAAAATAACGCTTCGCCGGTATTGGTTGAAGTTCGTTATTATTGCTCGCTTCCAGCATACGCCTCTACCCGGGCCTTCAGTTTTTGTCCTGGACGAAAAGTTACCACTCGACGGGCTGAAATCGGGATTTCTTCGCCTGTTTTTGGGTTTCGTCCGGGACGTTGGTTTTTATCACGCAAATCGAAATTGCCAAACCCCGACAGCTTCACCTGCTCTCCATTTTCTAGTGCATTTCGCACTTCTTCAAAAAAGATTTCAACCATTTCTTTGGCTTCGCGTTTATTTAATCCGAGCTCCTCGAATAAACGTTCGGCCATATCCGCTTTGGTTAATGCCATACAAAACCCCTTAAAGGTTAATCTCTCAACACAGCTCCAAGTTGTGCTTCAAGTTGTTTAATGGTCTTGTCCACCACTGCATTGACTTCGGCGTCTTTTAGCGTTCGCGTAGCATGCTGTAAAATCATAGCTAGCGCAACACTTTTTCTACCCGGCTCAACCCCATCTCCGCGATATACATCGAATATCTTTATATGTTTTAGTAGATCTCCGCCTGTTTGTCTAATTAAATCAATAAGTTGCGAAGCACTTACTGACTCATCAACAACCAATGCAAGATCTCGTCTAATCGAAGGATATCGCGACAATTCAGCGAATTTAGGTAACTTTCGCTCCATAATCATCGCTAAGTCCAACTCAAACATATAGAGGTCGTGCTCAAGTCCAAGCGATTTCTTCTTACTTGGATGTAACTTCCCGACCCAGCCAATAGCAGAATCTTCTAGGTAGATGCGCGCTGACTGTCCCGGATGCAAACTTGGATGCGTTTCTAATTTAAACAGATAACTGTCTGAATTTACAGTTAATTTTACTATTGATTCTAAATCACCTTTGAGATCGTAAAAATCAACTGGGCGAGACTTGCCATGCCAGCTTTCCTCGTTCACAGAACCACCTACGATTCCAGCAATTGTGGGGATCTGTTTCAATTCATCTGATTGATTTTCGAATCTGAGACCCAGTTCAAACAACCTCACTCTATCGTGTTGGCGATTGAAGTTATATTCTGCAGCTTTAATCAAAGCTGGCCATAGTGAGGTTCGCATCACCGATAAATCAGACGATATCGGATTGAGCAAATCGATTGAAGGTACATCGGGGTTGATGGCTTTCATCAGTTCTGGTTCACCAAAACTGTAAGTAATGGCTTCTTGATACCCTCGGTCAGCTAATAATTGGCGAATGTGTTGCTTACGGACTCGATTTTCCGGCTTAGCAACCATTGTCATTTCGCTTCTGGGCGTTCGAGACGGCACGTTATTGTATCCATACACGCGAACCAACTCTTCAATAAGGTCTTCTTCGATACTAATATCGAAGCGATAGGAAGGGATGTTAACCATCCATCCATCTGGATTAGTGGTCAAACTCATACCAAGGCGAGTTAAGATATCTTCAACTTGCTCGTCTTGGAGCTCTATCCCGAGAATTCGGCTGATTCGACTGCGGCGTAATGCTACCGGCTCTTTCATGGGCATAGCGGAATCAATGGTTTGATCAACAATTGGGCCAGGCTGACCACCGCAAATTTGAATCATTAGCTCCGTTGCTCGTTCCATAGCAGCAGTTTGCAATTGATAATCAACTCCGCGCTCAAATCGATGAGATGCATCTGTATGTAATCCGTATTGACGTGCTTTACCCGCTAACGCAATTGGCTGAAAAAATGCGGCTTCTAGTAATACGTCCTTGGTGTTTTCATTAATGCCAGAATGTTCACCACCCATTACACCTGCAATCGCCAATGGCTTAGAATGGTCAGCAATAAGCAAAGTATCAGCCGTTAGCTCAACTTCCTTACCATCTAACAGCACCAGTTTTTCTCCTGGCTCTGCATGTCGAACCACAATACCCTTGTCGATCTCAGCCAAGTCAAAAGCGTGCATTGGATGACCAAGCTCTAATAATACATAGTTGGTTATGTCGACTGATGGCTCAATCGCTCTTACGCCCGCTCTTTCCAGTCGCTGCTTCATCCAATTTGGTGTTTCAGCATCCAGGTTAATATTTCGAATAACTCGACCAAGATATCGCGGACATGCCTCTGGTGCTTTTAGTTCGATTGACAATTTATCATCAACACTAGGTGCCACAGGCTTGCTTGTCACTTCAGTGACATCAACTTGAAAGTGCACTCCAACCTCTCGTGCAATTCCTCTCATGCCGAGGCAATCTCCTCTATTGGGAGTAAGATCCACCTCTATTACTGTATCTTTCAAATCAAGGTAGTCGATCAGACTCATTCCAAGAGGAGCGTCCTCGGCTAATTCCATAATACCTTCATGTCCTTCGGAAATTTTTAACTCTTTTTCAGAACACAACATCCCATATGACTCAACGCCACGCAGTTTCGCCTTTTTAATTTTAAAGTCACCCGGTAAGACACTACCAATGGTTGCAACCGCGACTTTCAAACCATCGCGCGCATTTTTTGCACCGCAGATAATTTGTAACTTTTCCTCACCCGCAACATCAACTTCACACACTTTGAGTTTGTCCGCATCAGGGTGTTGTTCAGCTTTGATAATCTGGCCAACAACTACTCCATCCAGACCTCCGCCTAATTGTTCGATAGCGTCAACTTCGAGTCCCGCCATGGTTAGTTGATCGGCAATTTGTTGTGTTGATGCGTTTGGATTAACCCATTCGCGTAACCATTTTTCACTGATTTTCATTACTTCATTCCGTCACTTTTTGCTGTAGAGCGAGTCGTTGCTCTCTGGCTAATATTTGAATGCTTTTCGCTTAGTTAAATTGTTTTAAAAACGTTAAATCATTTTCAAAAAACAACCGTAAATCATTAACGCCATAACGCAGCATTGTTAACCGCTCAACTCCCATCCCAAAGGCATAACCAGAATATTTTTCACTGTCGATTCCAACCGACTTTAGAACATTTGGGTGAACCATTCCGCACCCCAAAATTTCAAGCCACCCAGTTTGACTGCATACGCGACACCCATCTCCGTTACACATCACACATTGAATATCGACTTCAGCAGAAGGTTCTGTAAACGGGAAATAAGACGGTCGAAAACGAACCGCTAAATCTTTTTCGAAAAAATGCTTTAAAAATTCATCCAGCACGCCTTTTAAATCCGCAAAGCTCGTGAACTCATCCACTAACAAACCTTCAACTTGATGGAACATTGGAGTATGCGTTAAATCTGAATCACAACGATACACTCGACCTGGTGCAATAATTCTTACTGGAGGTTTTTGCTCCTCCATGGTTCTAATTTGTACCGGTGAAGTATGAGTTCTTAATAACAGTGACTCACTGAAATAGAAAGTATCGTGCATAGCTCGTGCAGGGTGATGCCCCGGTATATTGAGCGCTTCAAAATTGTGATAGTCATCTTCGATTTCCGGCCCCTCTTCCACCGAGAATCCAATTTGAGAAAAATACTCCTCTATTCGATCAAGCGTACGATTAACTGGGTGAATACCGCCGAGACTCGTATTTCGACCGGGCAAAGTAACATCAATTGCTTCTTTCGCAAGTTGCTCAGCTATTTTTTCATTTTCTAAAAGTTCTTTTCGCTCATTGAGTGCAGCTTGTACGGTTTGCTTGGCAACGTTAACTTTTTGTCCAAACGCAGGGCGCTCTTCTTGTGGTAAGCCACTAAGTTGCTTCATTTGTTGCGTGAGCAAACCTTTTTTGCCCAAATAATCGACTTTAACCTGCTCAAGTGCTGCAAGGTCTTTGGCAGTTTCAACTGCCGATAATCCTGAATTGGTTAATTCATCTAACGATGACATAGCGTTTACCCATTGTTTCTAAAATTTAGTTTCTAAAAATTATTTTATTAACCGTCAATGCAATTGTCTTAATATCATTAACGACTAACAGAATAACTTTCCTTGCAGAATAAAAAAGGGAAGGGGTTTCGCCCTTCCCTCGTAAGGTATTCCAAAATTCTGGAATCGAGTCTTACTTAAGCAGACAGGGCAGCTTTCGCTTTCTCAGCTAATGCTGCAAATGCCGCTTTGTCGTATACCGCAATATCCGCAAGGATTTTACGATCCACTTCAACAGAGGCTTTTTTCAAACCATTGATGAAACGGCTATAAGACAAACCACACTCACGGCTCGCAGCGTTAATACGCTGAATCCATAATGCACGGAACTGACGCTTACGTTGACGACGGTCACGATAAGCGTATTGACCTGCTTTAATTACCGCTTGCTTAGCAACGCGAAAAACGCGACTACGAGCACCGTAATAACCTTTAGCAGACTTTAATATTTTTTTATGACGTTTGTGTGCGGTGACACCACGTTTAACTCTTGGCATGGATCAACCCTCCCACTTATAAATACGGTAACTGACGGTTAAGCTGAGCGACATCAGCAGGAGCAACCATCTTCAAATGACGAAGATGACGCTTACGCTTAGAACTCTTCTTAGTCAGTATGTGACGTAAGTGAGATTGGCCATGTTTGTAGCCACCTTTGCCGGTTTTTTTAAAGCGCTTGGCTGCGCCGCGATCTGTCTTGATCTTTGGCATGGTAATACTCCGCATTCGTTACCAATGTGCCGAACTCAAAAAATGAGTTCTCTACACGATTTCTACTGGCCGCAAATTGATTTACTTGAATAAAACTATTTGCTGTTGTACTGCGCTCAGCAGATTTTAATGTTTGAAAGGTGTTAACCTTTCCCCTAGTTTCATCTCGAGTCGGTTGCGAATAGACCGCACAAGATGAGTTAGCTAGAATTACTCGATTAAAGGAGTAGCTCCGACTAATTCTTTTTAATTACTTGTTTCTAAGCAACTCTTTGTTTCCAGGTAATTTTTTATTACTTAGAAATCACTTTTTCTTCTTGGTTGGCGCAATAACCATCGTCATCTGCCGACCTAACATAGTGGGTCTTGACTCAACCTCACCATATTCTTGCAAATCTTTTTCAACCCGTTGCAATAACTCGATTCCGAGCTCTTTATGGGCCATCTCTCGACCACGAAAACGCACCGTTATTTTGGCTTTGTCACCGTGCTCTAAAAACTTGATTAAGTTACGAAGCTTAACATTGTAGTCGCCAATGTCAGTTCCTGGACGAAACTTAATCTCTTTAATTTGAACCTGCACCTGCTTTTTCTTCGCAGCAGCAGCAGCTTTCTTTTTCTCAAACAAAAATTTGCCGTAATCCATAATACGGCACACTGGAGGATTCGCGTCGGGCGAAATTTCTACCAGATCCAGTTGGGCCTCTTCGGCAATGCTGAGGGCTTCTCGGGTACTCATGACACCGGCTTGTTCGCCTTCGGCATCTATTAGTCGTACTTCTCTTACGGTAATTTCTTCATTTAACCGTTGCGTTCTTTTTTCAGGAACGTTCTTGCCTCTTGGACCTTTAATAATTTACTCCTCCAGGTTATTTCTACCAAGCTGCGCAATGCTCTCAGACAGTACCGCTTCGAACTCATCTATTGAGAGCGAACCCAAGTCTTTTCCTGCTCGAGTTCTTACCGCAACTTTCTGCTCTTCCATCTCTCGGTCACCGACGACCAACAGATAGGGTACACGCGCTAAAGTGTGCTCGCGAATTTTAAAGCCGATCTTCTCGTTTCTCAAGTCTACTTTGGCTCTAAAACCCTTATTATTCAACGAATTTGCTATTTTTTGCGCAAAATCACCCTGATTATCGGTAATATTCATCACCACAGCCTGAGTTGGCGATAACCACGGCGGGAATTTGCCAGCGTATTCTTCGATTAATATCCCGATAAATCGCTCTAAAGAACCAAGAACCGCTCGGTGAATCATTACTGGCGTCTGTTTTGAGCCGTCTTCGGCCACATATTCTGCTCCCAAACGTCCCGGCATTGAGAAATCAAGTTGAACTGTGCCGCACTGCCACACTCGATCAAGACAATCACGAAGCGAAAACTCGATTTTGGGGCCGTAAAAAGCACCTTCACCCGGCTGTAGCTCGTACTCGATTTCTTTCGATTTCAGTGCATCCGCCAAAGCTTGTTCTGCTTTATCCCAAATTTCATCGCTGCCAACACGTTTTTCAGGGCGTGTTGAGAGTTTGATTTCTATCTTCTCAAAACCGAAGTCGGCATAAACCTGATAAATCATATCGATCAGAACCGATACTTCTTGCTGAATCTGATCTTCGGTACAGAAAACATGCGCGTCGTCTTGAGTAAACCCACGCACACGCATCAATCCATGAAGTGCGCCAGAGGGTTCGTTTCGGTGGCAAGACCCGAACTCAGCGATTCTTAGGGGCAAGTCTCGGTAAGATTTCAGGCCTTGATTATAAATAAGAATATGACCCGGACAATTCATCGGTTTAACTGCATAAGTGCGATTTTCCGACTCAGTCGTGAACATATCGTCTTTAAATTTTTCCCAATGCCCGGATTTTTCCCAAAGGCTGCGATCGAGTACCTGAGGCGCTTTAACTTCTTGATAGTCGAATTTTCGCAGTACATTACGAATGTAAGCTTCTAAAGTTTTAAAAATCGACCAACCGTCATTGTGCCAGAACACCATTCCAGGAGACTCTTCCTGAAAATGGAATAAATGCTGCTGCTTCCCGAGTTTTCGATGATCGCGCTTTTCGGCTTCTTCTAATCGGTGCAGATACTTTTTCAGATCCTTTTTATTTGACCAGCATGTACCGTATATTCGCTGCAGCATTTCATTATTCGAATCACCGCGCCAATAAGCACCGGAAACCCTCATTAACTTGAATGCTTTTAATTTGCCGGTACTTGGAACGTGAGGACCGCGACATAGGTCGATAAAATCGCCTTGACGGTACAATGAAATGTCTTCATTTGAAGGAATACTCGCGATAATCTCCGCTTTATACTCTTCTCCCATATCTCGGAAGAAAGTCACAGCTTCATCGCGGGGCATCACAGTACGTTCAACCGTAAAGTCATTCTTTGCCAGCTCTTCCATCTTTTTTTCAATGGCAGCTAAATCTTCTGGAGTAAACGGTCGCTCATAGGCAAAGTCATAATAAAAACCGTTATCAATCACTGGACCAATGGTCACTTGTGCTTCAGGGAATAACTCCTTGACTGCCTGAGCCAACAAGTGGGCACAGGAATGACGAAGAACGTCTAGGCCTTCTTCATCACGCTCAGTGATGATTGCCAAGTCAACATCCTCAGTAATGGTGTAAGAAGTATCGACTTCTTTACCATTTACTTTTCCAGCCAGGGCTGCTTTCGCAAGACCCGGACCAATATCGTGCGCTACATCGAACACGGATACCGGATGATCAAATTGACGCTCACTGCCGTCAGGAAGCTTAATAACTGGCATTCTGTACCTTAAATCTTAGTTTACAGTTTGATTAATCATAAAATGGACACTGATTTTATATCAGAGCAAAGCCCTTGACTAGTTAAGACTCAAGTTATGGATTGGATACTCAGGGCAGAATCAAACTTCTAGTTATCAACAAAAGATTTTCGCACCTGAAAACTGAAGAATCGAAATGAACTATTGGTGACTCAGATGCACTGACCGGTATTGGAATAAAAAACAGATCACCAAGATGAGCTTAATGCCCCATTTTTCCGAGATAGCGCACCATACACCTACATCAATCACCATAAACCTAAAGTATATTCTTTTAATTTCATCGGGTTAGCAACATAATTCACGGAAAGGCCGCACTTAGAGTAAAAACGATGTGGTCAATACATTAGCCTGCAAGTACGCTAAACAACTGTCGGAATGAATGCTCAACTTGGACGCAATTCGAAGAGTTAGTAATTGAATACTTTTCAGACAATGAGAATACGGCTCAATGTCTGAGTTAGGGTATAATTACTTCATAATCAATATTAGTCGGATTCTCTCCAATGAGGCCTAATAAAATTTCTATTGTGCTTTGTACCTATAATGGTGAAAAATACTTACCGGATCTTCTTTCAAGCATCCAAAAACAATCGCTTCCTCCGGCGGAGCTCGTGTGGGTAGACGATCGTTCCAAAGATAACACCATTAAAATTGCAAAAGAATTTGCACAATCAGTTGAATACCCTGTAAAACTTTTTATTAACGAATCTCAACTTGGCCCAAAATTGAACTTCAGTTTAGCGTTAAGTAAAGCTTCGGGAGATTTCATTGCGCTTTGCGACCAAGATGACGTTTGGCTACCACATAAATTGGAGACTCTCTGTGCTCAATTTACCTCAAGCGACCAAATGCTTGCCTATTCGAACGGTCAGTTAGTAGATAGCAAATTAAGAAACCTGAATGCTACTTTTCTGGAGAGAAACGGAACAACTCATAAAGACAGAGCTCGTTTAAATTTTTTACTCTTTCAAAACTCTGTCACTGGGTGTTTCTGCATGTTCAGAAGGGACATTTTAGACTTTGCTCTCCCCATCCCCCAGGCAGCCATAATGCATGACTGGTGGATAGCTCAAGTGGCATCTGCTATAGGAAAGGTTATTTTTACTAGTGAAATAACAACGTTATATCGTCAACATGACGACAATGTCATGGGAGTACAAAAAAGATATAGTATTACTGCACTAAAACGGTCTGGCTTTCCATTTAAATTCGTAAAACAAGCCCAACAAAATGCCAACTTATCAGTAGCTCAAATATTAAGCTTGAAACAACGATTAGAAGAATCCAATTTAAAGTGCCCTCCTTTACTTAAAGAGCTTTGCAACGTATTGAACTCGTCTAAACCAAGCCTCCTTTTATATTTGAAAAAAAATAACATTCAGAGAGGCGATTTTTTCAGAAACATGTACTTATATTTAGGACTGCTTACAAGATCGACTTAACTTAACCTATTTTATGTTATTAATAGCTTATCATTCATATGGCTCGTTATAGGAAATGCAATATAGCACAACACACTTAAATGCTAACTCAAAACCAGTCGATTATTTTTCAGCCAACTGTGCATCGACTTACTGAATCAATAACAAGCTCATGACAAGCTAATTCGGAGAACCGAAGTTTTAACCAAACTCAAAGGGCCTATTTTTCACGGGTTAGCTTGAGTAGCTCTTCGGTTTTTTGCTCCATCAACTCAGTATCACCACGAGTTTCAAGGTTTAAGCGAATAACTGGCTCAGTATTCGATTTACGTAGGTTAAAACGCCAGTTATCAAATTCAAGACCGATGCCATCGGTAGTATCTACGGCTTTTTATCAACTTTGAAAATACCTGTTACATTCTTCAACGAACATAGCAACATTATCACGTGATTTAGTTTCCTCACTCAATACACGATCATAAACCTTTGACATCGTTTGGCATGCCCAGGGAATATCTTCCATACCATAAGCTATGCCGTACCTATCTTGTACATTGGGATACCAATCAATTTTAGACACTCCAGAATCACCGACAACTACAGATATACAACCACACAAAGCAGCAAATATTGAGTACGCTGTATATGTATCATAACTAATAAAGTACTCACACCGCTTAAATACTTCTGAAATTTTCTGATGTGTCAGGTTGTCAATTAAAATATCATTGGAATGATCTTTAACAAAAGTTTTACCTTTTCCCTTTCGCACGCAGTAAGCATAACCATTCCTACTGATTTTCGTATTATTGTTATAATATTCTAATGGATAATGAATAACTTTTAATTCATGACTTGATGTAACAGAACCTGGGTAACTAAAATCTTTAATTGCAGAGTTAAACTTGAATAGCAGCTCGTTTCTTCCATAGTATATTCTATGTTCATGGAAGCCAGGCTGATGAAGCAGCCACCTTACAACATTTTTAGCTCTTAACGGATTACCAAATACAATTTCAGGATAAACAACAGTAAAGTTTTCGATATCTTTTATCCCTCCTTTGAATATCGGCGTATTGAAATGCTTATTAGTTTTGAATGGTGTTATCGACGAAAAAAAAGACCATTTAATAAAGTTAAATATATTCTCAAGTAAATTGAAACGATTTATTTCGTATGTATAGGCATAGGGATAGACGTAGGCTTCGTGCCCCAAATCATTAAGTAGATGACACAATTTATGCAAAACAATTATACCTCCACTACGCTCGTTGTAGGAGGGAGTGTAAATTAAGAACTTTGCCATCTAGTACAATGCCTACCAATTAAAAAATTATGCACTCTTTTTTTCATCTTAACCAAAGAAAAGACGAAAGAACCATATAAAACCAAAACTATTGACAGTAGTAAAATAGAGTTCTCATCATCACTAAAAAGACGATCTACAGTATACAAAATTACTAGTGATACAAAAAACAAGACAACAACGTATGTCAATAAGCGGTACTGAAAAAAGCCAATGTAATATCTCACACTGAAACCTCCCCATACAATAAGAAAGAAGAAGGATGCAAACATTACAAAAATAGCGCAACCCTCAGCACCATAAAATAGCGCAATAAAATAGATGCAAGGAAGTGTTAAAATACAATATATCAGATAAGCAAAAAACTGCTTATTTAAATTATTAGTAGCATAGTAATAAATAAAGAAAAAATTAGAGACAGCCTGAAATATCGCAGAGAAAAATAACCAACGCAAAATATTATTCACGTTTTCACTTAACATCTTGTCACCAAGCCATAATTCAATGACGGATTGCCCATAGAAAATGTATAATGGTGAAAAAAAAGCCAAAATACTCGAAAAATAAAAAAGAAAACAAAACCATTTTTTAGTGAATAAATCAGTTTGACCGGCCACATACATATTTGAGAGTCTAGGCATTAAATATTGATTTAAGGGCATTATAAGTAAATTGATACATAAGGAAACCTGTGCTGCGATTTGATAATAACTGAATTCTTCTATATCTACTGAACTTGAAAGTATAATTTTATCTGCCTGTGATGCTATCGTCCAAAGAATTGTCAGGCTAGATAAACTCACAGAATTAGCCAAAAATTGTTTCATACCAATTTCAGGAAATTTTCCAATACTTTTATTACTAAACTCGGCAGATTGAAGCAGATAAGAATTATTCTTATACGAAAACAGAGCTCCCAAAATAACAACAACAATACAATCTATTAAAGTAAAGACTGCAACAGAATATAAATAAATGTCGATACTTTTATTAATATAAATCAGTGCCACATACGATAGGACATATTGAGAAGCTAAGATAAAAATCTGCCAAACAGACAAATGAACATGCTTTTCGTATCCAACAACTTTGCTTACTAAATAACCCTTTATGAACGTCAAAGCTGTTATAACGCCTATGATATTTAGGCATTTCTTCAGGAAAGAATCATCTAAATCACTTTTAATCCAATATAAAGAAAGGAAATCGGAAGCAGTATAAAAGAAAAATACAATTAAGCTGCTTAAAAACACAACGAAAGCCAGCACCGTTGACCAAATAGACAGAGCATTTTGCGACAAAATAAGGTTATCTTTCGTTGTTGAAATTAACCTCACCATACCACCGCTTATACCGGCATCAATTAGCCCAAGTAACGATATGAACAGCATCAAGAATGAGACTAGCCCGTATTGCTCAATTCCAACTAAATTTATTATCAGTGGTATAAAAAGTAGTGGAAGCACAACTTTTAGTAGTTGTGCCAAGTACAGAGATAATAACTTATTTAACACCCATTAAACCTTATCAAAGAAATCAAGGGCTAGTTCAGCAATTAACTCTACTTGACTGCATGAGAGATCAAAATAAAGCGGCAGTCGAACTAAGCAATCACTATATCGGTCACAGTTAGTGAGGTCTTCTCCCTTATATTTTTTACTAAAATAAGGACTCTTGTGGAGTGATATATAATGAAAGACTGCTAAGACACCATTTTCTTTCAAATAAGATATGAACGCAGTTCTCTCACTCAAACTACGACAAACCAAGTAAAACATATGGGCATTATTCGTTGCGTAATCTGGTATGTAAGGCATAGTTACAAGGCCTCTTGCTTGAAGACCTTCTAACAAATAAAAGTACTTGCTCCATAACTCTTTACGCTTAGCTTGTATTAAATCTAAATTTTCTAATTGGCCATACAAATAAGCTGCATTTAAATCAGATGGTAAAAACGAAGAACCTATATCCACCCAACCATATTTGTCGACTTCTCCTCTAAAAAATGAGCTCCGATTTGTACCCTTTTCTCTAATAATTTCGGCCCGTTTTACAAAGTTCTCATTATTAACAGCTAAAAGCCCACCCTCACCAGAGATAATATTTTTAGTCTCGTGGAAAGAAAATGTTCCTAAATCACCTATGCTACCAAGCCTCCTTCCTTTATAAAAGGAGTCAATTGCTTGAGCTGCGTCTTCAACTATATAAAGCCCATGCTTCTGTGCTATATCTAATATTTTATCCATATCGCAAGAAATACCTGCATAATGTACAACTACTATAGCTTTTGTCTTGGGCGTAATTAGTGATTCTATGTGTTCTGGATCAATATTCGGATTATCTTTAGAACTATCTGCAAATACAATGTTTGCACCTCGAAGTACAAACGCATTAACGGTAGATACAAAAGTATAAGAAGGTGCAATTACTTCATCACCTTGTGAAATGTCAATAAGTATTGCGGACATCTCTAAAGCATCAGTGCATGAGGTCGTAAGAAGAACCTTTTTGAAGCCATATTTAAATTCAAAGAATTCATTACACTTTTTTGTATATTTACCATCACCAGATATTTTTCCACTAGTGACAGAGTCAGCAATGTATGATAACTCATTACCAACTAAAGCAGGCTTATTAAAAGGTATCATATATCATTATATTCCGCTAAAAATTCACTTTCCAAGTCTAAAATATTCTTACTTCTATTTGATTTTCTGCGTGCAGGAATCCCATAGTAGATACCCCACTCTTCGGTTGAATTGACCACTAGGGACATAGCTCCAATAGAGCACCCCTCGTTAATTATAACTCCGGGGAACACCACCGCGTTTGTGCCTATAATTACTTGCTTTCCGATGAGCACTGGCGCGAACTTTTCATTCTTATATTTCTTGGGTATTAATGAATTGACCATTGACTCGCCAGAATAATCGTCACTTTGTGAAAAGATTTTTACGCCATAAGCGAGCGTTACAAAATCAGACAAAAAAACACCTAGCTCACCGCCTGCCACCAGACACATAGGCGTTATATGACAATACCTACCAATTTCAACTATTCCTGAAATAATACAAAAATCATCTATCCTTGAATTATCACCAATAGAAATTTTTTCAGGGTTGTAGATAGCCGCCTTGTCACTAATTTTTACATTTTTTCCAACAGCTTTAAACCCTAATCTATCGATCTGACTTTGACTTAAATACGCCATAAAACTCCCTCTCAAACACTAATGATTTCATTAAAACACACGTTCAAAAGAAGGTGCATTTGCATCTTTTTCATTTACAATGACGTCTTTCATTTCCGGCCAACCAATATTTAAAAGACTTGATTTCCAATGCAGGGCTCGTTCAGAGGATTTATCATAATATCCAGTTGTCTTGTACGCAAAGACAGTATTGTCTTCTAATGTAAGGAAACCATGCGCAAAGCCTTCTGGTATCCACAGCATTCGTTTATTGGCAGCTGTAAGCTCAACCGCAACATGCTGCCCATAAGTACCTGAACTTATCCTGATATCTACTGCAACATCATAGACGCTTCCGGAAATAACACATACTAACTTTCCCTGCTCATACGGAGCGATTTGATAATGCAAACCTCTTAATACACCCTTATGTGACAATGAATGATTGTCTTGAACAAAAACACGCTTTGCAACTTTTTCATCAAACACTCGCTGATTCCAGGTTTCCATGAAAAAGCCGCGCTCGTCACCAAAAACAGCAGGCTCAATAATTTTTACATCTGGAATAGCGGTATCTATAACTTTCATAGCTTTCACTTGTATAACCTTAAGTCACTTAAAGCTGCCTGCCAATTTGATGGTGAAACAGCAAACGCTCTCTCAATTTTGCTGCAGTTAAGCATAGAAAGTGCCGGGCGCTTAGCAGGCGTTGGGTATTGTGCTGTCGTTATAGCATTTACCTTAGGCGCATGGGCTATAAGCTTCTGCTGAGCGGCTTGCTCGAAAATACTGCAGGCAAACTGATGCCAGCTCACATAGGGTGCACCACTGTAGTGGTATATTCCGAAGCGCTGCTCATTCTCATCATCCAATTGAGACACGATGCTGATAATCGCTTCTGCAATATCACCGGCATAGGTTGGGCCGACTATTTGGTCGGCCACCACACCTAATTCTGGCCGGTTTTGCGCCAGGCGCAGCATGGTTTTTACAAAGTTATTGCCTTGCTCGGCAAATACCGAGGCAGTGCGCAGAATAATGTATTTGGCACAGTTGTTTACTATCGCCTGCTCGCCGCTCAGCTTGGTTAGGCCATAGGTGCTTTGCGGGTTAGTGGAATCGGTTTCCACATAGGGCGTATCGTTTTGGCCATCGAAAACGTAATCGGTAGACACATGGATTAACACAGCGCCTAATTTAGTGGCGACTTTCGCTAGGTTTTGTGGGCCTGTCTCGTTAATCCCTTTTGCGAGTTCTGGCTCTTGCTCGGCTTTATCTACCGCCGTGTAAGCAGCGCCATTTATTATTACATCTGGGGCAAAAGTAGACAGTGTTTCTTCCACCTGAGCATTATTAGCAATATCAAGCGCGGCACGGTCTAACGCCAATAAGGTAACCTTATCAGCAAGCTTTTGAGCTAACTGATAGCCTAACTGGCCGTTGGCCCCAGTAACGGCGACTTTTAACTGTGGTGTTAGCTGCATGATACTAACCGGGTTAAATATTGACCGTATTCGTTTTTCAGCATCGGTTTGGCCAGTTGCAGCACCTGCTCGGTGGTTAACCAACCATTACGCCAGGCAATTTCTTCAAGACAGGCGATTTTAAGGCCTTGTACATGCTCTATAGTTTGTACAAAAGACGACGCCTCGTGCAAACTCTTGTGGGTGCCAGTATCTAACCAGGCAAAACCACGGCCTAGAATTTCGACATTAAGCTTCCCGGCTTCTAAGTACATTTGGTTAAGCGTGGTTATTTCCAGCTCACCACGGGCAGAAGGCTTAACCTGCTTGGCCAACTCAACCACACTGTTATCATAGAAATACAAGCCGGTAACCGCATAGTTAGACTTGGGCTTGGTCGGCTTTTCTTCGATAGACACTGTTTTCATGTCTTTATCAAATTCGACCACGCCAAAGCGCTCTGGATCTTTCACCATATAACCAAATACAGTTGCACCGCTGTCACGTGCTGCGGCGCTTTTCAGTGTTTTAGAGAACGACTGACCGTAATAGATGTTATCGCCCAACACCAAACAGGAGTTATCGTTACCGATAAATTCTTCGCCAATTAGAAACGCTTGCGCCAAGCCATCTGGGCTAGGCTGCACGGCGTAGCTAAAGTTAACGCCAAAAGCACTGCCGTCACCCAACAACCGCTTAAAGCCGTCAATATCATCGGGTGTGGAAATAATTAAAATGTCACGGATACCCGCCAGCATTAGTGTTGAGATCGGGTAATACACCATGGGTTTGTCGTAAATAGGCAGCAATTGCTTAGATACACCGCGGGTAATGGGGTACAACCTTGTACCTGACCCGCCTGCTAATACAATACCTTTATATGCCATACTTAATCTCCCTGTCCTAAACGTTCCAATTTGTAGCTGCCATCCAGCACGGCTTGCCACCAGTCTTTGTTCGCTAAATACCACTGCACGGTTTTGCGCAAACCGGTTTCAAACGTTTCTTCTGGCTTCCAGCCTAATTCACGTTCTATTTTGCTGGCGTCAATGGCGTAGCGCAGGTCATGGCCCGGCCTGTCTTGTACGTAAGTGATTAAACTCTCGTAGTTTGGAATATCCAGTGATGAATGCGCAACAGGTGCTAGCTCTTCCAAAATGGCGCACAGGGTTTTTACCACGTCGATATTTTGCTTTTCGTTATGGCCGCCAATATTGTAAGTTTCACCAACAACACCCTCGGTGACTACTTTATATAAGGCGCGGGCATGATCTTCTACATACAGCCAATCGCGGATCTGGTTGCCTTTTCCATACACCGGCAGCGGTTTACCCGCAAGGGCATTTAAGATCATCAGCGGTATTAGTTTTTCCGGGAAATGATAAGGGCCATAGTTATTAGAGCAATTGGTAACGATTACCGGAAATCCGTAAGTACGCTGCCAAGCTCTAACCAAATGATCTGAACTGGCTTTACTGGCCGAATACGGACTACTTGGCGCGTAAGGCGTAGTTTCGGTGAATAAGTCGTCCGTCCCATGCAAATCACCGTACACTTCGTCCGTAGAGATATGGTGAAAGCGAAATGCACTTTTATGCGCTTCTGGTATAGCTTTCCAGTAATTACGCGCAACTTCAAGCAAGGTGTAAGTACCAATAATATTAGTTTCGATAAACGCTGCCGGACCATCGATTGAACGATCTACGTGGCTTTCAGCAGCTAAATGCATAACCGCATCTGGCTTGTGAATGTCGAAGAGCTTCGCCATTGCTTCAGCATTGCAGATATCTTCTTGTTCAAATACATAGCGGCTGTTTTGCGCGACGTCAGCTACCGAATTTAAGTTACCAGCATATGTAAGTTTATCGACATTGACTACCGAGTTATCAGTATTATTTATAATGTGACGTACCACTGCCGAACCAATAAATCCCGCACCACCTGTTACCAATATTCGCATCAAACTCACTCAAACTAAAATAAATCATAACAAAGGTTTAGCAGATCTTTTATCAGTTATAAATTAATGCATTTTAGTATTACTTACTAATTGCATCATAACTGCGCTTTCCGCAAATAACCAGAAGTCTTATTTTGAAGCAGCTCTTAATGGAGAAGTCATTTGTAAAAAAGTCTAGAATAAAGCGAGTTACATTTTCTAAGTAAAATGTTTGTGTGCTAAATTCAACTCATGACTTTACTAATTTTCACGAATAAGCTTGAGTAGCTCTTCGGTTTTTTGCTCCATCAACTCAGTATCACTACGAGTTTCAAGGTTTAAGCGAATCACGGGCTCAGTATTCGATTTACGAAGGTTAAAACGCCAGTTATCAAATTCAATACCGATGCCATCGGTAGAATCTACGGCTTTTGCATTGTCTTGATATACTTTGAGGACTTTTTCAATGGTTTTATCCGCGTCCGCCACTTTCGAGTTTATTTCTCCCGGCGATGGGAACGCTTTAATTCTTTCCGACACCATAGATGATAATGACTGATTGCGACGACTTAATAGTTCAATCACTAACAACCACGGGATCATGCCACTATCGCAGTAAGCAAAGTCACGAAAATAATGATGAGCACTCATTTCTCCGCCATATACGGCGTCTTCTTTTCGCATTCTCTCTTTTATAAAGGCATGACCGGTTTTGCACATTACTGCTTTTCCACCAGCAGAATCAACTATCGATTGTGTATTCCAGGTTAAGCGGGGATCATAAAGCACAGTTTGATTCGGATCTTTCTGCAGAAAAGCTTCTGCCAATAAACCAACGATATAGTAGCCCTCAATAAACTCGGCATTTTCATCGAATAGAAAACAACGGTCGAAGTCACCATCAAACGCGATACCAATGTCTGCTTTGTGCTCTTTAATTGCAGCGATCGTATCGGCTCGGTTTTCAGGCAAAAGAGGATTGGGAATACCGTTTGGGAAAGTTGCATCGGGCTGATGATGCACTTTGATAAACTCTATGCCAAGATTTCGCTTATTGAACTCTGTTTCAATGGCATCGATAACATGCCCTGCCGCACCATTGCCCGAGTTCACTACAGCCTTTAACGGCTTTAATGATGCCTCATCGATATAAGTCAGAAGATGTTGTACATATTCGTTCAACACGGACTGCTTGATTAATTTTCCTTTGTCTTTTGCCGGCTCAGAAAAACTATTTTCTTCCGCTAAACGTTTTATATCGAGCAGACCGGTATCGCCGCTGATCGGTTTTGAGTCTTCTCTTACCAACTTCATACCATTGTAGTCAATCGGATTATGGCTTGCCGTAACTTCAATGCCACCATCTAGCTTTAAATGCTTGGTAGCAAAATAAACTTCTTCCGTCCCTGTCATACCCAAATCAATCACATCAACACCGGCATCGTTTAAACCTTGAGCGAGTGCTTGTTTCAAATCTTCTGATGTTGCTCTTACGTCACCACCAACGCATACCGTTTTTGGCTGCAGGTATTCTCCGTACGCTCGACCAATTCGATACGCGATATCTTCGTTAAGCTCTTCACCAAGTTTTCCGCGAATATCGTAGGCTTTAAAGCAGGTGAGTTGTGTCATCTTCATTTCCATTTAAATATTGAGCTATAAAAAACGGCGCAGAAAGCGCCGTCGTTAATCTTAACGGTAGAAGTCTAAACCGCTTTGACGGAACGTCCTCGACCGATCGCATAATAAGCAATACCTTTACCCTCAATAGTTTCGGGATCGTACATATTTCGCCCATCAATAATTACCGGCGACTTAAGCGTCGATTTAATTAAGTCGAAGTCCGGCGCACGAAACTCACTCCACTCAGTACAAATGACCAAAGCATCAGCCTCTTTCAACGCCGACTCTTTGGTTCCAACTAACGTCAAGTCTTCACGT
Organism: Gammaproteobacteria bacterium; assembly: GCA_013373375.1. GTDB lineage: Bacteria > Pseudomonadota > Gammaproteobacteria > Enterobacterales > Kangiellaceae > Pleionea. The sequence goes on along the minus strand of JABXHY010000027.1, from coordinate 41,971 downwards.
TGACCATAAATACGTTGAGTTTCATTCATAGCTTCCGGGTCAAACGCCTGGATAGAACATCCCGCTTCCCATGCTAATTCCATAAAACGGCGACTAGAGGCTTCCCGCATATCGTCAGTATTAGGTTTAAAACTTAAGCCCCAAAGCGCGATTCGCTTTCCAGATAAGTCACCTTTAAAATAGTCTTTTAAGTAAGAGAATAGCTTGTCCTTTTGAGCATAATTCGTTGCTTCTACTGCTTCCAAAATTTTTGGTTGATGACCGATTGCATTGGCAGTTTTCACAAGTGCCTGCACATCTTTTGGGAAGCATGAACCGCCATAACCACAACCGGGGTAAATAAATTGATAGCCGATGCGCGGATCAGAACCAATACCGTGACGCACGGCCTCAATATCGGCTCCCAATTTTTCTGCTAAATTTGCCATTTCGTTCATAAATGAAATTTTCGTCGCCAACATACAATTAGCCGCATACTTGGTGAGCTCAGCCGAACGCACATCCATCACAATAACTTTGTCGTGATTACGATTAAACGGAGCGTATAACTCTCGCATTTTTTCTTCTACTTGCTTATCGGAAGTTCCAATAATAATGCGATCAGGACGAAGACAATCATTAACCGCGGCTCCCTCTTTTAAAAATTCTGGATTTGAGACAACAGAAAAATCTATCGACTTTGAAAGCTGGTTCAAAGTTTCATTAACTTTGAGTGTAACTTTATCAGCCGTGCCTACTGGAACGGTCGATTTATTAATAATTACTTTAGGTGTCCGCATATAATTGGCAATCGTCTCGGCGACGCTCAATACATACTTTAAGTCCGCAGAACCGTCTTCGTCTGGCGGAGTCCCAACCGCGATAAACTGAAAGTCACCATGTTCAACCGCAGCTTTAGCATCTGTCGTGAACTTTAACCGCCCAGCTTCTTCATTTTCCTTCACTAAAGGCGTTAGTCCGGGTTCGTAAATTGGTATAACGCCTTGATTAAGCTTGTCCACTTTAGATTGATCAACATCAACACATATCACATCATGTCCGACGGATGATAATACGGCACCTTGTACTAGCCCGACGTAACCAATACCAAAAACTGTTACTTTCATAATTTATTCTTCGATTAAAAATTCAGATTTAAAAAAATTAACTCGTTTTATTTGCGACGCCCGATACTAAATCAGCAAAGCGTTCGCCGACTTCTTCGTGTCGCAACCCATACTCGAGAAATGCATTCATGTAGCCTATTTTTGATCCACAGTCGTGAGACTTTCCTGTCATATGAAAGGCTTCGACCGCCTCTTTTTCTAGCAAACTGGCGATTGCATCGGTTAATTGGATTTCATCACCCGCACCAGGAGCGGTGTGTTTTAACAACTCCCAAATTGTTTCAGAGAAAACATACCGGCCCACCACCGACATATTCGAGGGAGCTTCCGATCGCTTAGGTTTTTCTACGATCTGTTTGATTGGAGATGTTTTACCTGGTCCTAAAATCGCGCCATCACAATCCACAATGCCGTACTTTTCGACTTGAGAATCAGGCACAGGCTCTACCATTATCTGATTTGCGCCTGTTTGATTAAAGTTTTGAATCATTGCAGCAAGGTTTTCGCTCGCAAGATCAGAGTGATATTGATCGATGATCACATCGGGAAGTACAACCACAAAAGGCTCATTACCAACCACCGGCCTTGCGGTTAATACAGCATGCCCAAGGCCTTTCGCAACACCTTGACGAACGTGCATTATAGTCACTTCGGGAGGACAAATGGATTGGATTTCATCAAGCAATTGTCGCTTAACCCGCTTTTCCAAGGTCGACTCAAGCTCAAATGAGGTATCGAAATGGTTCTCTATGGCATTTTTAGACGAATGCGTCACCAAGACTATTTCCGTCACCCCGGCAGCCGCACATTCATTAACAATGTATTGAATCAACGGCTTATCCACGATCGGAAGCATTTCTTTAGGAATCGCTTTGGTCGCGGGAAGCATTCTGGTGCCTAATCCAGCCACCGGAATAACCGCTTTACTTACTTTTTTCATATATACACGGTGATTTATCTATTTAAAGGTTAGCTTAAAGTAGAAAGGCAAAAGTTTCTAGTTATCACTTCATACATTGTCATCAATTACTCATTGTTTTCAAACGAAAAAAGGCCGCTAATGCGACCTTTTCTCTTTTGAAGAATAGATTTTAAGCTATTTAATGTAACCTAGACTCTCTAGCTTCAAAAAAATAAGCTGGGCAGCCTCTTCAGGTGTACAATTTTCGGTATCAATAACGACTTCAGGATTCTCTGGTTCTTCGTAGGGATCGCTAATACCAGTAAACTCTTTTATCTTTCCTTCACGAGCAAGAGCGTAAAGTCCTTTGCGATCGCGTCGCTCACATTCTTCCAACGAAGTCGCCACATGGACTTCGATGAAACCACCATACTCCTCGATCATTTCACGCACTTCTCTTCGAGTCTGTCGGTAAGGAGCAATTGGTGCACAAATCGCGATGCCCCGATTCTTGGTAATTTCACTGGCGACATAGCCAATTCGCAGAATATTGATGTTCCGATGCTCTTTACTAAAGCCTAACTCACTCGACAGATGTTTTCTCACGATATCGCCATCAAGCAGTGTTACAGGTCGATTTCCACGTTCCAAAAACTTAATCATCAAAGCATTGGCTATCGTCGACTTACCTGCGCCAGACAAGCCAGTGAAAAAGACTGTCACGCCCTGTTTATGTCGAGGTGGGTTGGTTTTTCGTAGTTCAGCGACCACTTCTGGGTAAGAAAACCAGTCCGGAATTTCCAAACCTTCTTGCAAACGACGACGAACTTCGGTGCCCGAAATATTTAATACGGTCATACCCTCTTCAACATCATCAATCGGCATATACTCGGCTTTTTCTTTCACATAGACCATCATTTGAAATGGCACCATTTTAATGCCCAGCTCTTCTTCATGCTGCTTTAACAGTTCTTGAGCGTCATATGGCCCATAAAAGTCATTACCTTGCGAGTCTTTACCCGGGCCTGCGTGATCTCGTCCGACTATGAGATGAGTACAGCCATAGTTTTTTCTGATAACCGCATGCCACAATGCTTCGCGAGGGCCACCCATCCGCATGGCGAGAGGCAGTAAACTTAGCATGGTTGTCTGTTCAGGGTATTGATTCAGCACGTGCTGATAACACCTAACGCGGCTGTAATGATCGATATCACCTGGCTTTGTCATTCCAACGACAGGATGAATTAGCAAGTTAGCCTCTTGCTCTCGCGCCGCACGAAACGTTAATTCCTGATGTGCTCTGTGCATTGGATTGCGGGTCTGAAAAGCAACTACCTTTTTCCAACCTTGCTTCTCAAACTGCGCTTTTAACTCAGCCGGCGTATGTCTTAGGGCTAAATAATCATAATGACGCGGAAGCTCCAAACCAATCACTTTACCGCCCAAATATATATCACCCGCTTTGTTCAATAGGTAGTCAACCGCTGGATGCGCCATGTCTTGAGTCCCATATACTTTTTGCGCTTCCTCTAGCTTATCTGGCTGCCAGATATCGGCTACTTCAATAATCGCCAGAGCCACCCCTTCTGGATCCCGTAACACGACTTTCTCACCGACGCTAATCTTGGCAGCGAAATCGCTCGAAACATCTAAGTTAATTGGAATAGGCCAAAGCTCTCCAGACGAAAGACGCACGGAGTCCAAGACAGATTGGTAATCTGATTGAGAAAGGAAGCCTGTAAGAGGTGAAAAGCCGCCGTTTAATAGCAGCTCGATATCACAGAGCTGGCGGTGGGTGAGGTTCCATGTTTTTAATAACGTAATTTCATTTTTGAGCTCGAGTCGCTGACTTTCACTTATGATTATATCATTTATTGATTTTGACATTTTTAGGCAAACACCTATTACCGATTGACAATTTCAGTCAGTATGACTCACTTTTCATATGTGTCCTACAAACTAATTATCATTGGTAGATGCGTTTAAGTTTTATCGTGTGTGAATAGACTCTGTAAGTTGTTCTAAATTCGAGCCAAGTCAAAATTGGACTGGGCAAAAGCTTCGCGGTTCAGAATACCTTTCACATCGAAGACATGGGCACCAGGTTTTAAGCGTTTTTCAAAATCACTCATTTGCCATTGCCGATAATCATTATGGGCAACCGCCACAAACATTAAGTCGATATCTACCAAATCTTCATCTTTGCAAAGCGACACGCCATACTCATGCTTCGCCTCTTCATTGTCAGCCATTGGGTCATGCACCAGAGGCTCTATGCCGAAGCTCTTTAATTCATTAACCAAATCGATAACTTTGGAATTACGCAAATCGGGGCAGTTTTCTTTAAAGGTTAACCCAAGAATCGCCACTTTCGCCTGCGCGGGGTTTTCACCGGCTTTGACCAGACGTTTAATCGCGTTTTGCACAATCACTTTGCCCATGTCGTCGTTGATACGACGGCCGGCCAGAATCACTTGCGGATGATGGCCCATCAGTTCGGCTTTATGGGTCAGATAATAAGGGTCAACACCAATGCAATGACCGCCCACTAATCCAGGACGAAATGGTAAAAAGTTCCACTTGGTGCCAGCCGCTTCAAGCACATCTAACGTATCAATGCCCATGGTCTGGAAAATCAGCGACAACTCGTTCATCAAGGCGATGTTTAAATCGCGCTGAGTGTTTTCGATAACTTTGGCGGCTTCCGCAACTTTAATCGAGCTGGCTCGATAAACGCCGGCGGTGACAACGCTTTCATAAACTTGCGCGACGGTATCGAGCGTTGCAGCATCTTGGCCGGAAACGATTTTGGTAATGGTGGTAAACGTGTGTTCTTTATCGCCCGGGTTAATTCGTTCAGGGGAATAACCCACCGTGAAGTCTTCACCACACTTTAATCCCGATTCCGCCTCTAAAATCGGCACACAGTCTTCTTCGGTAGCCCCGGGATAAACCGTTGACTCGAACACCACAATATCGCCTTTTTTAAGTGCGCGGCCTACGGTTCTGGAGGCTGACAACATAGGGCGCAAATCGGGCTTGCGGGCTTCATTAATTGGTGTAGGAACGGCGACAATATGAAAGTCAGCTTTTCTTAGCACATCGATTGAATTGGTAAACTCAATATTCGCCGAGGTTAGCTCTTCCTGTTCAACTTCAAGCGTACGATCAAAACCCTTCCTTAACTCCTCAATCCGTTCGGAGTTAATGTCAAAACCAACTACAGACTGACTTTTGCCGAAGGCAACAGCCACTGGCAAACCAACATAACCTAAACCAATAACTGCAATATTACGATTGTTCAACATATAGCAAATACCAAACGGGAAATATTAAAATAGATGTAAAGTATGGAAACTCGTCGTTTAAGAAAGCGTCTTAAAGCGGACTACTTTTGCAGAATCAAAGAAATGGTCCTCGCTTTGCTCCCATAGTAAGTCACAAACTGCATGCTGTGGGTTATAGCCAGTTGGCAAACGCAATAACAGCTGCACAATACCGTCACAATCCATGCTCTCACAAAGGTCATCGAGTAAATCAAGCGCCTTTTTTGTTTCTGGCCAAGACAAAAACTCTTCTCTCGCTCGCATTATTCGAGGGTGTTCTGTTCCTTCAACATTTTCGCCAATCAACAGCTCCTCAAAAAGTTTCTCTCCCGGCCTGAGTCCTGAATATTGGATTTCAATGTCACGACTCTCATTATTTTGCGATTTAACTGTGCGCCCCATCAGATGTATCATCCGCTCAGCCAAAGATGCTATTTTAACTGGCTCGCCCATATCAAGCACAAACACATCACCACCTTGCCCCATCGCGCCAGCTTGTATAACAAGTTGAGCCGCTTCAGGGATAGTCATGAAGTACCTGGTTATATCCGGATGAGTAACGGTAACAGGCCCACCGCGTTTAATTTGCTCACGAAATAAAGGAACAACTGAACCAGAAGAGCCCAGTACATTACCAAACCTTACCATCGTAAAAATCGTATCAGAAGTTTTCTCACTTAAAGCCTGAAGAAGCAACTCAGCAAGACGTTTACTCGCGCCCATGATATTAGTCGGGCGCACTGCTTTATCAGTTGAAATTAGGACAAATTTATCAACTTTAGCATCGCTTGCAGCACGGGCAGCATGGTAAGTACCAAATACATTATTCCTTATCCCCTCAATCACATTATGCTCGACTATCGGTACATGTTTATAAGCAGCAGCATGATAAACTGTATTTACACCAAAGTACTGCATACAGCGTGTTAGCCGTTTTCTATGCTGAACAGAACCAAGTAAAGGAATTAAATTAGTGTTTAGCTTCTGGTCAGCAATGAAAGCCTTTAGCTCCCGTTCGATAGCATAAAGGCCAAACTCCGAAAGCTCATACAATAGAAGAGTCTTGGGCTTTAAAATGACTATTTGACGACAAAGCTCAGATCCTATCGATCCGCCAGCGCCAGTAACCATTACTGTTTTGTTTGTAATACAAGAAGATAGCAAGTCACTATCAGGAGTAACGGCATCCCGTCCAAGCAAATCTTCAATATCTAAGTCCTTTAACTCCTCAATCTTAACTTTGCCACTAACAATATCCTCCATTCCAGCTATGGTTTTTATCCGGACCGGGAATGGTTCCAGCATTCTGAGAATTTCATTCTTCCGTGACGGCGCTACCGACGGCATAGCAAGAAATACGTGGCTTAACCGATACTTCGCAATTATGTCTTCGGCAATTTCAGAAGCAAATACTTTTAATCCATCGACCTCTGCACCATGTAATGAGGAGTCATCATCGAAAAAAGCAACTGGCTTGTACTTGTCTCCATGACCGAGTGCTGAGGCCAACTGACGACCAGCAGCACCAACCCCGTATATCGCAACACGAGAAACACCTTTATTCATTTGTTGAATGTAGGCCTTTAAAGCCAAACGAGAACCACCTATAGATAAGGTTAGAAATGACCAATAAAACATTGTTTGTGTCAGCACAAACTTGTCGTTTACAAGTAAATGGAGTGAACTGAAAATGAAAGCACTAATGGATACACCAATTAACAGTACAGACACTGTGGTCGTACCAATATACCGTAATATAGCTCTATAAAAACCTAATTTTACAAACGCTACTATCGAAAGCACCGCTGTTAGAAAGCTGATCACTGTGTCATTAGTAGTCCAGCTAAAGGTCTTGTCTTCTAAAACCGATGACGCCAAACCTATACAAAAAGTAATGCATACAAGATCAAAAAGGACCGTAGTAGCCCTTTTTATAGGCCTTGGAGAGTCTAAAAACCAATTAATTGTAGTTATCATTTTATTCATAATATATTAACTTTTAATCCTTGTACTCTTCTTTCAGCAGACTTCAAAGTCCATTTATCCAATATTTTGATTTAAAATGTTGTAAATTTAACATAGCCTAGAAGTTAAAATGATTAACGATTATAGCACATCCCATTTAGTTTGATTCAGTGGATAATACTTCACCAGATAGTCGTGGCAAAGCATATTCTCTCAGTCCTTCTAATGGTCAACCTACAACATTAAACTTTTCGCACCAGGTCACACGCATTACCCAACTGTACAATTAGGCTTATAGCAAGAAACCCAAAAACAGACCTTAGAAAAACCTTGTTAGCAAAGTGTGCATTTTATTTTAACTGCTGTAAACCGGTTGAACTTTATAAAAAATGCTAATACCAATTAAATTAGGTTAAGTTGAACTTAGATATCTCTATCGAATTTCTATTGTAACAGTTTAACTCTTTATCCTATCACCACCACCCTTACCTAGTGCAGTGAATACAATGTACTTGAAATAATTGCCTAAACTTAAACTATCAACCATCTTTTTATCCCATTCAGCTAATTTCTTTGGGGTAGACATATCAACATTATTAAGTTGTGCCAAGCCTGTAATCCCAGGTCTAACATCGAGAACTCCTAACGCCTCTCTTTCGAATATCAACTCTTCCTGATTAAAAAGGCTAGGTCGAGGCCCTACTAAGCTCATATCGCCAATAAGTACATTCCAGAGCTGCGGTAGCTCATCTAGCTTAGACTTTCGCAAAAATGAACCAAATCGTGTAATTTGACTGGATTGAGCTAAATGACTAGCGACGCTTTTTGTGCCTAACTTCATAGTCCTAAACTTTACCAAAGTAAATGGTTTTTTATTTCGACCTACTCTCTTTTGCATAAAGATTGGAGATCCCGTGTCTAACAACCCAATAAACCAAATAATTAACAACATTGGACTACCAATAACCAAACCGAGAAGCGCAAAACTTATATCAAAGAATCTTATTATCATTTCATTTTTCACTTTTCATTATATTAAGAATATCACTTTCCATTTCGTGTAAAATCTTATGAGAGTGAAATAGCTTTTCGTAAATTGCACTAGCTCCTTTTCCCATTGTTTCAGTCAATTTAGGATTCTCAAAAAAATCATCTAAAGCATTAAGAATATCAGTTTCGTTATCATAACAATAACCAGCTCCATAATCTTTTAAAAGCGCTCTCGCCTCACCATTCAAGGAAGTCAGTATTGGCTTCTCAGAAGCACAATATTCCATAAACTTATTTGGAAGATGCCCATCAAAATTATCCAACATCTCATAAGGAGCAAATAAGATATCCACTTTTTCATACAAAGCAAAAAGAACCTTTGAGTTTATGAGGTTTGTAAAGATAACACCTTTATGCTCGCTGAATAACTCTTTGGTCTGCTCCAAACACGCGCCCTTTCCACATATAAACACATTAACATTGTATTGACCTTTTAACCTTTTTAGCGCTTTCGCTAACGGTTTAAAGTTAAACATGTATCCTACTGTTCCACCAAATGCAATATTTATATCTTTATTCTTAAAAAACCTGGAAGAAAATAATCTTGAAGCTTCGTTTCTATCTGTTAAAGAAAGTGATGGCTTTTCAAAAGGAATATAATGAACTCTATCCATATTAGAGGTTCTTTTACCGATCGTCCTAGCCCAATCCAGGAAATTACTATTTACAGCGAACAATGCGTCAGCATACCTAAAACAAATATTCCTCATAAAATAATAGAGAGAAAAGCCAAGCTGCATTAAATGCTTTTTAATACCACTCGCCTTTTCAATAAAAACATCTGGCCACATATCCCGAATATCTAATATTAGTGGAATATCATAAAGCTTTGAAATAAGTAGACACGTAATTGATGAATCTGGAGTTGGATATGAACAAAATATTACTCCTACATCTTTGTGCTTTCTTAAAAAGAAAAATAACTTTACTGCAAACACCAAGTGATCAATAAATCTCAAAGGGCTTGAATTCTTACTGTAGCCCGGAGTCTTTAATAAGACTAGTGACTTTCGTAATTCAGGCAGTTCCTCAAATTCTCCAACCGAGCTTCTATTTAATCCATTATAGTGATCGAAACTAGAACATACCCACGTTAAGTCATAATTCTTCAAAGACAGGTGTTTCGCCAATAACCCAGTTCTCCACAACCGGCCTCCGTTTATATCCGTTGGTAAACTTTCAGAGTTTCTTACAATAATTACTTTCTTATTAGCCATCAAAAATTTACTACCTTACACCTGTTCTTTTTAACTGATACTTTAGAATCTGAAAAATTCCTGGATTATCATAAAGCGTGTTATCACGAATATTATCATGTGGTTTAGCATCAATTTTTCCTGTCTTATCAAATTCTAAGAGAACCTCTGCTTGAACCCGCGCTTGTTCAATCATCCCTTTCCAGCCTAAAGTCACGAAGCTATCACCTTCTTCTATTTTAACTCTTCCTTGCTGAATAACCGCACCAGTATCAACGCCTCTGTCTAGGAGAAAAACAGAGTAACCTACATCTTGAGGTTTATCATTGTAGATCGCCCAGAATGCAGAATGCGCACCACGATAATCAGGAGTAATTCCGGGATGACCTCCAATTACAAATCCGGATTTCGACAGTTCTCTAACTCTCTTGCCGACCCAGTAAGGAGTGTGTACAAGTAAAACATCAGGCTCTAGAGACTCAATGTACTTAATTGTGGTATCGTCGTTATAGTCACTAGTTTTATAAACTTCTCGTCTCCAACTCTCAATAGCTTTCATAATTACATCTCTGTCAAATAGCTTTTTCTTTATTTGCGCGTCTTTTTTTCGATTTAATAGAGAGTAATACACCTTTCCTACAATTTGACTTAGCGTTAAGAAAAAACCATTTTTACTTATCATTTTAAAAATATAGTTAACAGGTACGCCGGCTTTCTCTTGGTTGCAAGAAACTATTCCTACAACATTAACCCCACTTCTTATTAACGAAGCACAAGTATTAAAGTGTCTTACATCATTTCCGCAAAGAATTACAACTCGACTTTTACCTATTGCCTCAGCCATACAAACATCTCACTATTCAAAATATTTAAAATACTCAATATATACATAGGATAGTTATTATTATTTACTTAACAGTATCCAAAAGCATGCATTGACTAGAATCTAATTCACAATCAAACTTTCAAAGTTAAGCATAATATACATCCTGTAATATGAGTCAGTATATAAAGTCAGGTAGTTATTCCTCTCAGCATCACCCCAGAAATTCTGAATGTGCTGCCTAAGAGTTGATTCACTCTTCGCATATTCACAGTAGAGATCAAGATATTTGCAAACATATATTAAGGTGACTGGAGCAGTAAGGTTTATAAAGTGCTCATCTCCATCTGCATAAGAATAGGAGCTGGACACATCTAAAGTTAAATTATCAAAGTTCGCAATATTACTAAAAAATTTAAGTAACTTAAGAAAGTATCTTTCGAATTCAGGATCACTATTTAACTCCAAATAGTAACCTGCAAACATTATTTGAGTCTGTAAATAAGGAGTTAATAACCTATTGCTCCATGTCTTCGGTGCTTCTGGCCAGAATCCTTCTGAATCACCTCGATCTTCAAAGTCTTCAAATAAATACTGACGTAAAAAGTCATAATGCTCAGAGAACTGAGTCTCAGCATACTTATCTTTTAAAAGCGAAAAAGTAATCAACGCAGATAGAGTTTGATTTCCAGCCCAACCCTTAGTATTTGCGATTAGCCAATAAGCAGATTTCTTTATAGATTCATCTAACCACGGAATTTTATTATAAATGCTAGCGTCTCGTTCAATAACAAGCAACAACCCTGTTAAATATTGAGATGTCCTAACATAAGAGGGCTTTCCATTTTGAATATATCCTCCTTCAGCTGTTTGCAAGTTCGAAATTGAAAACAAAATCGATACTATAATCTTCGTGCGAGTCTCTAAATTGAAGTGTTTGTCATAATGAACATAAAAAGAAATAATTTCTTGGTAACTAATATCATTTTCAAATTCACCCCATCCTCCTATTTGGTTCCAGGCTGCATCTGCTTTTTTATGCACCTCAGCACCGCTTTCTTTGAGTATTCTCCTAAAATCACTATCCTCATCTTTATTGTCATAACAAGATAGAATGAAAGTACAAATACAGAAAACTAATATCGACGACAAAAATTTATTGACAAGTAGTCTCATAACTCCAATTACATTTATTCAAGGTAAAGTCGAGTTTAAAATTCGCAATACACAGTCTCGTAGGTCAACCAATACTTAATCATATTTAAACAGCTAAACTAAGTTCAAACTGAAGTCATACAAATTTTTAAACCTTAGGTGTTTTTCTTTTAGAGCAGAACTCTCTTCTTCAGAGAAATATTCACTATCTAACAAAACTAAATTTTCCAATCCTGCCTCTGAACCAGCTCTAATATCAGATATTTTATCGCCCACCAAAAAGGAATTTGCTATGTCTATATCGTATTTCACAAAAGCACTTTCTATTAATCCTGGCTTCGGCTTTCTACAGTTGCAGCTCACACTAAACTCATCGATATTCCCTTCAGGATGATGAGGACAATAAAAAACATCGAGAATTGGAACATCCTTGTTAGCAAGATAGTTGACATACCAGTCAGTCAGGACATTATAATCATGAACTGAATAATATCCCTTTGCTATTCCGGCTTGATTAGTAATTACAATAATCTCAAACCCTTTCTTAACAAACGATTTTAATGCCTTAACACAATTACTAGTAAACTTCCAATCACCTATCTTATATAAGTGTCCAGTATCAACATTTATTACTCCATCTCTGTCTAAAAATATGACTTTCAATTATCAGGTCTCACTTTTAATATTAGGAACTACGAGAATCTTTTAATTGCCTTCTGGTAATCTTCAGGAATCCCCATATCGATAAAGTAACTATTAGAAATATAAGCGTTTATATTCAGGCTAGAAACATTGCTTTCTATGTATTTTTCGAAAGAGAACTTTTCCTCAGTAAAAAGCTTTCGAAAGAAATCGCAACTCACCATATAAACTCCAGTATTAATTAGCCCTTTACCGGTTTGATTCGATGAGAAATCTACTACTAAATTATTTGAGTTAATCTTTACGGTGCCGTATCGACTACAGTTGTCGACTTCTTTTAACGCAATCATGATTTGCGACTGTTGCCTCGAAAACTGCGAAAACATGTCAGAAAAATCTAAATCGATGAATGTATCCCCATTTACAATAATAGCCTGCTGATTCTCGATATAATTCAATGCTTTTTTTATCGCCCCACCGGTTCCGAGAGGCTCATCTTCATGGCAATAAGCAATCTCAATTCCTTTATATGAATTTCCAAAATAAGAAGATATAACACCTCCTAAGTAGCCGATTGATATTACAAACTTACTAATATCAAAGCGCAAAAAGTTATCAAGTATTACCTCTAGAAACGGCTTAGCACCTACCGGCGCCATCGGTTTTGGAACATCAGACACTTCACTTCTCAACCTGGTACCTAGCCCTCCAGCAAGTATGATAACTTCCATAAATTACTCCCCAAACAGTTTTTGTTCGATCAGCATGCATAGTGTGTGACCAATCAAGATATGGGCTTCTTGTATACGAGGAGTCGAACATGAAGGAACTTTTATTATAAAGTCGCAATACTCATCCATTGCTCCAATTTTTTCACCTGAAAGTCCGACCGTAATTATATTCTTATTTTTAGCAGTTTTTAGTGCTTCAACTATATTTTGCGAGTTTCCACTTGTTGAAATTGCGATAAAAACATCTCCTTCAATACCATTACCTTCAATTTGCCTCGAAAATAATTTCTCATAACCGTAATCATTTCCAATCGCAGTTAATATTGAAGAGTCTGTTGTTAACGCAACTGCAGATAAGGCAGGTCGATCAAAATAAAAGCGACTAACTAGCTCCCCAGCAATATGTTGAGCATCAGCTGCACTTCCTCCATTACCGGCAATTAAAAGCTTCTTGCCTTTTTCATATTGCGCTATTAGAGCTTCCGCCACTGAATCCATTTCCTTAACTATTTCATCACAATTAAGTAAACGCTTTTTAACTTCAATCGACTCTTCTATTTCGCTTATAATTAATTCTACTCTACTACCCATGCCTGACATCCTTTATTTGTATAAGAAACATTTCTAACGTCAATATTACAACTTGCCAGTTTCCTCATTGCACTAGCCTTTAAAATGGGATCAACCATGAAGAAAATAAAACCTCCTCCTCCAGCTCCAGAAACCTTACAAGACTTAATACCATATTCATCAGCTTTCTTGATAATATTATCTATGTGAGGATTTGAAATAGAAACAGAAGTCCTCTTTTTTGAGTCCCACGCTGCTTTTACCAGATCAGCAACTTCAGCGACATCACCTCGTACCAAGCAGTTTTTCATTTTAAACGCATTCTCTTTAAGCTTATGCAATTCACTCAATACATTTTGGCTTTTATTAGAAATACTCTTTTTCTGAGCATCAATAATGTGCGCGCTTTCTCTGGAAATTCCGCTAAAACAGACAAATGACGATGCTTCGAACTCATTAATAATCCAATTTTTTACCCCTAGTGGATTTACAACCACATTAAGTCCTTTTGAGAACTCCATAAAGTTAAAGCCACCAAATGTCGCAGCATATTGATCTTGCTGTCCTCCGGCAAAGCCGAGATCTACTCTCTCAATTTGATAAGCTAATCGAGCAATATCATAAACCCCTAATCCTAACTCTAACCACTCGTCAAATGCTTTTAGAATTGCCACCACCAAAGTAGAACTGCCTCCGAGTCCACTCCCAGCAGGGGCTTCAGAAAAAGACATCAACTTAAAAGGTTTAACGGGAATTTCAAAATCTTTAACTAATCGGTTATAGATAGCTTTATACAAGTCCAGATGGCCATCAAAATCAATTTGAGTCTGCAATGGATATTGGTTTCCCTCCTGAAGGTCTTGAGAATAAAACTCGATGCAGCCACTATCTTTAGGAATAATTGAACAGTGGACGTACATATCTATAGTTGTGTTTAGAACAAATCCAGTAAATTGGTCACTGTAGATTGGTAAATCTGTTCCACCGCCAGCCAACCCTATTCTAAGAGGAGCTTTTGAACGAATAATCATTTCGACTCAACCCTTAAATTTCAGCTTTAATGTTTGCTTCAGCTTTCTGAGTAAATACTCGAAGTAAACACCTTCGAATCTACTCAACTTCTCGATTTTAACTCTACTAGTATTTCGTTTCGGATAAAACCGCCCATACATTACCAAACCTTTTTCATTCCACGGTTTAACCGTCGGCATAGATGTAAACACATGACTGTAACCGGAAGATTTCAAGACATTGAGGGTTCGTCCACTATATTGTCCATTAGGTATGGATGCCGTAAAAACATCTTCGGAAAGTATATCCTCTAAAATCTTCTTACTATTTTCCCACTCATACTTAAGAGCTTCGAAGCTTAAATCTCTACAAGACTTCGGGTGACTGTGTGAGTGACTTCCTATGTAGTGGCCGCGTTTTCTCAAATCTGAAATATCAGCGCTAGAAAGAAATCCTTTTTGACCTATATATTTGGTGGCAATAAAATAATGTCCTCGCCAACCATATTTTTCAAGCATTTCTGCAGAGCATAATGCAGATATACCGCCATCATCAAAGGTAATACTTATCTTATCCAAATCACACTTTTCATTGAAGTCTTTAACTACTGTTTCGGAGGCGGCAATAGCGGACAGGTGTTCTTCGAACTCAGCTATCGTGTGAGTATATTGCAAAGAGTTTTTGGTAACAAATCCGGACTCTTCGGGGTTGTCACATACCTCATGATACAAAAATGTCATTAAGCGATTATTACTAGGCATGATGTTCTTTCTCATAGTATTTTAAAAATTCGATGAAATTATCTTTCTGCTGTTCACTTTCTTGAAACCAGTCATGTCGGATTTTAGATTCAATAGGGCTTATTTTCCCTAACAACAAGCTAACTTTCCTTTCAAATTCGTCATAGTTAGAAACTTGTGAAGGAACACTAATTCCCAAACGATTTTTCTCTACTATATTAGACAGATAAGTGTTATCAGAAACGATCAATGGTTTACCTGACAACACCGATTCGTAAAGTTTATTTGGTAGTGCTAGCCGAACATTAACTTGTTTCGAGTCATAAACAGAATATACAACAGAAGCATCATTCATTATATTAATGATATCTTGCTCATAATTATATGGTCCATTTATATCTATGTTACTGAGGTGTCGATAACTTTCAATCTCGCTGATATTTTCAAGCTGTTGAATTGGACCACCGAAGATTTTCACTCTCACAGAAGGATTTCTCTTAGCATACATCAACAGCAATTCAATTTGCTGAAGGTAACGAATAGCCCCATAGAACACTATAACAGGGCTACTTACCTCTCGCTCAGTAGCAGCTACATCAAGTAACGACTGAGCTACAGTTTTATTAGGATAATTGTAAAAAACCAATGCTTTACTCTTATAATTCAAGCTATGTAGAAAAGCCTCCGATGTAACAACTATTCCAGATGAAAGATACTTGACGACTTTACGAAAAATAAACTTAACTAAAATATTCGACAGTATATTGTTTCTACGCAAAGGCAAATCAGGTATTTCTATAACTATAGGAATTTTTTTTCGAATCTTTGCAAGCAGTCTAAATTTATCTATTAATATTTTCGCCCCACTCACATAGACTAACTGAATATTTTTTTCCTCAATCAACTTAAGAGTAAGTCTATGATAGGGAAGGTTGACATAACGTCCCTCTTCTGACTCATTTTTAAAATAAGGCGCTCTCTCAAAATCTTCCACAACAAATGTTTCATCGAATAATTCGTTTAACATTGAAAGCTTTAGCCTAAGTCTCGGGTCTAAGTTATGGTCCGATATAATTAGTGCGTTCTTCATAAAAAACTCTTGAACATATCTTGATAGTTCTTAAAAACATCTTGGTCACTGTTAGTAGTATATACGGCCGACGTATTAAGATTTTCCAAAGTCAGACCAGAAATAACATCGCTCAACTCATTAATATTACGTATCACAAAAATTTCACCAGGATATCGATTACTTATCTCGCGCGCAAATAAACTGTCCAACATCACAACCCAGCAGTTATTGGCCAAGGCCTCGTAGACCACTCCACTTACTCTGTAGTCATAATTAACAGGAATAAATACGAAAGCAGACTTCCTTAATAAATCAAAGTAGTCATCAAAGTATCGCTTTACAACACAATTAGAGCTCTCAAACTCTATATCACCTTTCAGAATAAATTTAACATCTCGACTTCCCGATGAATATTGTATTATATCTTGATTGTATATCTTCCCTCCTGCACTAGGTGAAAATACTTGCAGTACTTTATCATCATCCAAAAACTCATCAACTTTAGGAATCGGATGAGAAACAACGATTGATTTTTTCTTATATCTTTCCTCCAAAAACTCTTTAATATATTTTTCATAAACAAGATGATTCACGTCACTACTAATGCGTTTAAAGAAGAAGTTTTTAATCTTATTTCCCAATGCTTGGTCGATATTATTATGATTGAAAATGAATATTTTTTTTCGCACATACTTTGGAATCAACCTTGAAAAAACCGACATACTTATTGTTTCATATGCCAAAAACATTACAAATTCATACCTGCCATCTAAAGCAAACTTTCTTACATTCAAAAGAGACAACAGTTGAGAAAGCCGATATCCAAACCCTCCTGAAAAATTGTTTTTTTTAATAACAAATTGCTTTACATTAAGAACTTTAAAGTTTTCAGCGTAACAGTCATTAGTAATGAGCGTAATATTGTGCGACTGCTTTAGTATTTCAATCAATCTAATATTAGTATTAACATGACCAGGTTCATCTAGCAGGTCAATCACTAAGGCGTTTTTCAAAATTTCTCCTTGTGATATTTTCATAGAAAAGAAAGGTTAGTGTAATTGCAGATATCAACATTAATATTGGCTGCCAAAACATATTGAAACTATATATGCATAAAAATATCGCATAAACACCAAATAATTTTTTTACACCATCCGATTTGGATGCCAACCTATACCCTTGATAAGCCAAAGATAAACACAATCCCGAATAAAGTAGCAACCCAGTCAACCCAAACTTCAGTAAAACGAAATTAATAAAAAAATGAGGTTTAAAAAAAACACCTAACTCAAGTTCTTTTGACGAGAAGTCTGACAAGCCGAGCTCGTAGCCTAAAGGAAAAAAAGTGAAATCAAAATACCCACCCAACCCCCGCCCAATAATTAAAGCACGGAAGTTTTCCATTTGAAATGCAACTATATTCAAAAACTCATACATACGAGTGGAAGCAGAGAAAGCCACATCACCACTCCAAATCTCTGTCGTAAAAAAGCTAAATTTATAGACTAAAAAATTAAAGAGATATTCATTATAAAGAGCCATCCAACTAACTGGCAATGCAACTACTATCAATCCAACCAAAGCATTCTTACTATAAACTTTTGTTACCTTCTTTAAACTATTCTTATATAAAAGTGCAACCACAAAAATTAATAGCAAAGCCTCCATCATTATATAAGCAATTTCCCCTCGGCTTATTTTAACTGATGCTAAAATAGCTAATGGCAATAATAGATATTTATATTTAACGTCTAAAACTAAATATGAAAAAACCAGTGCAATAAAAATATACGGTTGTGTAGAAAGCATAAGCTTAGGTGAGGCCAAAATTAAGTCAGACGCTACAAACATTATTGACTTAAGCCCAATTATCACAGAGATATTGACCAGCAACTGCATAAAGTCAGTAACATACGCTGAGTTTTTTCCAACATAACCTACAGCTATAAAAACCCCTAAAACCAGTGTTAAAAATATCCGAAAGTCAGAAAACATAAATTTCAAGTCAACAACATCACGCGAAGTCAAATCAAGAAAAGTGCTCAATAAAGCCAATGCTAAAGAAATTAATACGATTAGAATGATATTAACTATAATTTTCGGAAGCTTAAAATTACCTTTAACAACCTTTCTTAAAAAGGCTATAGCACCAACAATAAGTATTGACCAAACAGAAAGCGAGACTCCAGCAAACTTAGTTGTAATAAATGAATAATATGTAATATCACCCGCCTCTTTTAGTAAGTCTAGATCCTCAATTAAGTTTCGAGGGTGATCCGGGGATAAGAGAAGCAAATAAATAAGTAAGTGAAAGCCTTTTACTTCATTTTTACAATAAACAGCTAGCAGGCCTATAAAAAAAACGAAGGACAATAAAGCGCCAAGTGTATAATAAGAAAGAAAGTCAGTTATTATATAAAATATGATGGCAACTAAAAAATTAACTGCCCAGTTGATTTCTAACTTTATCATTCGCTCTCAATATACTGCTGAATAAGCTCACTGTACCCAAAAGCATCGGGTGATGAAACGACGACTAATTTCTTTTCCGAATACAAGTCTTCGATCATTTTCTTTTCTTTATTTAGAAAAAAGGTTATATCCCTAGAATCATTGAAAAACAAATAAGATAAAATCAATTCATTTCTAAAATATGTAAATTCTAAGTGATTCAGCTGGACGGTTTTTTCTACATAATACTCTCTTTCATCTGCAGTAGCTTCTCTTATAAACCGCTCTCCTCGCACTAGAAAAAATATTGCATCAATATCGGTTTTGGTTTTAATTCTATTTTTAATTTCAGGCTTCACTTCCAGAATATCTGATTTCACATAGTTATTTTTATACATTGCCTCATATATTCGCCCCTTAATTTTCTCAATCAAGGAAAGCTTCTTACGTTTCTCAACTGTCTGAGTAAAAGGTACAGCGTAAGCATTCATTGCCTTATCAATTAACAGTATATCTTCACTTAGGAATTTATAATCCTCGTTTTCAAGAAGCTTCATTGTAGTTAGAGTTTTCCCCATATCTGGCAATCCAGTAATAACGTATCCTCTATCGTTATATTCAACGCAGCCACCATGAAAACTCAAATAATTACTATGCAATAGTTTAATCGTTGCTATATCACATAATTCAACTGCAACACTGTTTAACTTTGATGCTCGAGACAAAGCCCAAGAAGTATATCTTTTATCGACCTCTACTAATGTATCACTTTCAAATAGGCCATTAAGAATAAACTTACCATTTTTCTTGTATCGAAACCTTCTAGTTCTACTTACAGAATTACTCTTTGGAACTCCATAAATACTATAAAAGTACATCCCTGACTTATCATAGGATATAGAAATATCATCATTAACCTTAACTACTATATTACATGGTGCATTATGGCTAAAATCAAAAAGATTGTACTTTGCGCCATTTTTGATATTACCATACTTAAAATTACCGTAGTCATCAATTGGAGCGTCTACGCTTACTAAATCATTAACTAAATTGCTTTTCATCCACTTTTCCTAACTTAATCTCTCTTAATACCATAAATCCAATTACACACCACCCAACCACTTTCGACGTAACAACAGCAACAGCAACACCGACCTCTTGAATTTGAGTTACTAATATAAATCCTAGTGATAACATAACTACTGCAACACAAAGCTTTGACTTGAGTAGATTTGATTGATTATGACTATAGAAGTAACTCTCAAGCGGTATAAAATAAATTCCGCCTATATAACCTATAGTAAGCAATACAAACAAAGTTGAAGCGTCCTCATAGTTGGCACCATATACGAGCTTTACTAATATATTTGAGGAAAAGGCTACCAAGACTGCAGTAATGATTAAAAATGGGATAAGTTTGTTTTGGTTTTTCAAAGAATTCAAGAAACTTAATCGTTCACTGACAGCAGACTCTCTTAAAGCAATACTCATTAATGCCTTAGTCACTAGCGGAAAGACCATTGCCAATGTATTCGCTGCATGATACAACCCAACACTCTTCTCCGACAAAAAATAGGCTACAAGCAGCAAGTCAAATCGAAGAGCAATAATTATTAATATATTTGCTAGCCCAATGGGGATAACTATAGAACGAATTTCGCTATGCTCAGCTTTCGGCACTCGTTCTGATTTATAAGCCCTTATTTCAGATACAAAAATACCAACTAAAACAATAGTAATTCCATAGACAATCAAAGCATATAAGTACGAATCGTATAACCAGTTTGTTTCACCAAGTAAATATATTAAAGCAAATCCTAGAAGCAAACACACAAATTTGATAAACGTATTACCTGATTGCAATATATTAAAGCGAGTCCAATCTCCATTGGCCTGATTTACACTTAATAAGATTTTATGCAAAAAGAAACAGCAAGAACTTAAAAATACAACTATAACTTCTAACCAGCTTAGTGAGTAAATGATTTTATAAAGAACTACTAAAAAGATAGAAAGCAGAAAAAATACTGGAATATATTTCATCAATATAGTTTTAAAAACACCAAATCTATTCAGCCCGCTCCCTCTTTTATTTACGTAGACGACAAGTGCATTTCCTAAGCCAAACTCTAACATAGTAAAAGAAATGATAGACAATGTAATTATTAAACTGATTCTTCCAAAGTCTTCAACCGACATTGTTCTAGCCAAGATAACACTGGAGAGGAAGCCAAATCCCGCAGCCACCACCCCTCCTATAAACACTTTAAAAAAGGCAGAGTTAATTTTTAACATATGGGAGACTTTCAACAAAAAAGAATAATTCAATACAAAATAGCAATGCTAATTTACAAATATCAATCTAATCATCTTCTAATTAAGTACCGAAGAATTACTACAGAAATAGATAACAACCCTCCAATAAGAAAACCTAAAATACATATTAATGCTCTTTTAGGGCCAGACTTCTCTTCTGGCACTTTGGCTTGACTCAAAGTTTTAAACACATATTCGTCACTCACTTCGGCCAGCATCAAAGTTTTTGTTTGCTCTTCAATCAGTTTATAGAAAACTGACTGCATGTCTGCGATATTAACTTCTTTAATTTTCTCATTTAAATAACTAATACTTCTAGCAGCTTCTTCCCTGTCTTTATTTTTGGTATGCTCATTAATCGCACGAATTAATTCATCGACCCATTGCTTTGCGACTAATGGGGAGTAAAATTCCACAGAGATATTTATCAGGCCAGTTTCTTTATTTTGACTAATATTAAATCGACTTTTAAATTTCTCATAGAGCTCCCAGCTACTAGGTTCTGCAGTCTCACCTTTTGATTTATCGTGCTCTCTAACCCAAACATCATTTTCTGAGTCATAAATGTCTTCGTCATAAACAATTTTATTATGATTTTTGCTCCATCCTTTCGCAGCAAATACTTCTGGCTCAATATTGTTATCTTCAATGAACTTTTCTATGAACCCCCAAGTGTTCATCACTTCAATTGCAATTACAGCTTTATTCTCGCCGCCATTTGAGCCAAGGTTTATTCCAGCGATAGACGCTAGTCCTCCAAATTGCCCAGCGAGTCTGGAAAGTTGAGAGCCACTGGAATATGACGCAGGCGCCAATATCGCTGAAGACTTGTAAGTATTAGGGAGATTTAGTGCGTAAATAAGAGATATAAAAGAGAATAGAAATGTAAACCCTAGAACAAACCACTTTCCTTTCCATACCGCAATCCACAAATCAAAAAGGTCAATTTCATCTGGTTTTTCATTCTGGTTTGATCGGTAAGAGGACCGAGAGCTACTCAACTCTAACTCTGACTCTAGAGCTGCATTCTGAGCCTCAAGTTTAGATACTTCATCTCTTAAAGAAGAGATTAAATTACTTTCATTATTAGTTTCTGAAGACATAAATTATTAATCTTGGCATTTGAGTAGTTAATATAGGAATGTATTTAGAGCCTGATATTTGCTTAATAAGCTGGCTTTGGAATCAAAAACCTCCGCAATACTAAAGGAACTATTAGTAACCTAACCTAATTTCTGTAGCTAGTTTATATTGCGTTATTCAATACTTGTAAAATTCGAGCAGCGGCCTTTCCATCCCCATAAGGATTATGAGCTTTTGACATTACGTCATAAGCAACTTGGTTTTCTAATAACTTTTTTGCCTCTAATAAAATATTTTCTGCATTTGCCCCAACTAGTTTGACAGTACCGGCTTCGACAGCTTCAGGTCTTTCCGTAGTATCTCTCATCACAAGGACTGGTTTTCCTAAGCTCGGAGCTTCCTCTTGAATCCCTCCGCTATCTGTAACGATAATATAGCTTTTCGACATTAGATAAACAAAAGGCAGATAGTCAAGAGGCTCGATCAAAAAAACATTTTTGTTTTTACTTAGAATTTCATTGACCGGTTTTTGCACATTCGGATTTAAATGTACAGGATAAATAACTTGGACATCATCTCGTTGTGCTAGCTCATCCAAACCTCTACATATTTCAAGAAAGCCACCCCCAAAGTTCTCTCGTCGGTGGCCAGTTACCAGTATTAGCTTTTTTTTTCTATCCAAATAGTTGAATTGTTCTTCGAAAACACCGGTCAAATGATCGTCATGTGTGAGCTTTTCGGAGACCCATAATAGAGAATCGATAACTGTATTTCCTGTTACCCAAATTGAAGATTCCGCTTTACCTTCTACTAACAGGTTTTGCTTGGATGACTCCGTTGGAGCAAAGTGATAGTTTGTCAAAACACCTGTTAATTGTCGATTCGCTTCTTCAGGCCATGGCGAATAAAGATTACGGGTTCTTAACCCAGCCTCTACATGCCCAACCTTTACCTGTTTATAAAATGCAGCCAAAGAAGCTGCAAAAGTTGTGGCTGTATCTCCATGCACAAGAACCACATCTGGCAACCATTGCTCTAGAACGCTTTCGATACCATATAAAACTTTCGACGTAACATCTGTTAATGACTGACCTTTTTGCATTAAATCAAGATCAAAGTCAGGCTGTAGATCAAATAATTCTAATACTTGGTCTAGCATTTCTCTATGCTGAGCTGTTACACAAACTTTGGCTTCAAACTCATCACTTCTCTTTAGCGCTTTTGCTAAAGGAGCCATTTTAATGGCTTCGGGCCGAGTTCCGAATACTACTAATACTTTTTTCATGATTTCGCTATTTTTTATCTATTAATTACTAAGACACTGAGCAATCTTAATTGAAAAATTAAAGTTTCTTTAAAACCTAGTCGTCCAGTTAATACCTAACGAACTGGACTCAAACCCACCAAAGTTTGTATCTAAATCTTCATCTCTTGAAATAACACTAAACACAAAATCACCAAAGGTTTGCGTTTGATACTGCCATTTAAACATATTCTCAGCAAATTTGACCTGGCTTTGCTGAATCGAATGTCCTCCAGGAGCAGTAATATCATCGCTGTCAATATTCAACTCAATATTAGAACTGAGCAAGCTGAACTTGCCCCAGTCAGGTACCTGGTAGGACAATAAAAAGGAAATCATTTTTGAGTCGTTATCAATAGTTGAGCCAATCGAACGTCTTCCATATCGGTACCCGTATCGATAAATACTATGCTCATACAGCACATTGTATCCATCAAACGGAACACCAGGATCATTACCATCGCCATCGACCGAAGTGTCAATATACTCCAAGTTTATAAATAAAGGATTATCATCCAGTGACAACTGAAAATTTGCTCCATACATCCATGCTTTTTTTGATGGCGCATACCCTGCCTCATCTTCACCAATCGTTTGAAAGTAAAAACTTGTTGGAATTGACCAATTCACGCGATAACTTACGTCGATTCCGGCTAATTGATTGCCCGGTTCATTCCGCTCACCAGTACAACTTAAATCGCCTTCATCACAGTTATCGAGTCCCGTGAGCATATCTAAAAACGAATCGAAGTTTTCTGGTCGACCATCGCCGCCCCATTGAGCGGTTCTTCGCAAGCCAATTTCTAAGCCATCAATTGGGGCAAATGAATAGGACATTCCAAGCAGCTTTGCATTGTTAATAGTTCTTTCATCATCTAGCAAACCTGCAAACGCATTAAATGTCCAAGGTCCCATCCAACTTAAAAGTGGAGTCTCGAAGGGCTCTGAATAATTTCTTTGAATACTGATGGCAGGAACTGGCTTTGCGTTATTCGACAATATAATCGAATGCTGCATTCCGGGGCCCCACCACTTTTCGATTTGCCCAACAGAAAACATCCAGTTACCCGCTATCGCAGCTAAATAACTTCCGTCGAAACGTTTGTCATCACCATCAATTGAATCTGGCGCGAGAGTCACTTCGAGATTCCAGGCAAAACTATTGGTCATTCCTGTCGTGCGAGTTGCTAACTCTCTTTTATTGCGAGCTTTATCACCAAAATAACGAAACAACTCATTTTCTTGCGAGGCATGAACTCGAATCTCCGAGTAATTCGCATCATTCCCTGTTTCCTTGCGGCCTTTACGTAACAAGCGCATATACGTTGATTGATAAGCCTCGGGAATATCCGACATTTTGACAGAGGTTAAATCTTTTAACACAGGACCCCACATTAATGGGTAGGTATTAATAGGCGTTTTGATAACACCAATATTCGCCAAGCTTTCAATATCTGCCCGTAACCATAAATCGTCTGTTTTAATAAATGGCTCGGCATTTAATTTTGAACCAATCAATGGAGCTGCCAAGAGCACAACTAAGAATAGATGCGTTGAAATAGCCTTTAGTTTCATACTACACCTTCAACTAAAGATTATTTAATGCTGCGGCAGCAAATGCTATTTGATAAACGATCTGGCTGACTTGAGTCCATAAACCAAGACTGTTGGTCGCATCAACATCGAGTGGGACAACGATAGTATCGCCAGGCTCAATTGTTACACCAGTCGCATTGATCCAGCCAGACTTATTAGGCAACACAACAGACCCATCAGCTTTCACTATGTAAATTCGATCATCGTCGGCTTTATCGGTCTCACCACCGCTTCGCTCGATGTATTCTTCAAATGATAAGTAGGGATCGAAAAGATGTGAGGTGGGATACTGCACCTCACCGACTACGCTAATTTCTTGGCGAAAGGCAGGTACGATTATGGAATCACCGTCTTTTAAAATAACATCTTCACTATCACCGGATAGTACAGATGGCATGTCAATAACTAATCGCCCGACGGCTTCGGTGCTGTCCAAACTCTCTGACAATTGTTGTAAAGAAGAGAGGTTAGCATTTTCACCAACGTTTGCTTTTTCCAATTGAGAATTGGCCAGATCGGCTTTGAGACGCTCTCGAAGTTGACGTAATTGCCTGGCTTCTCGCTCTTTGAGCTCTTCGCGAGTAAAAAGTGTCGCCTCAATATGGGCAAAGTCGGTAAAGCCACCGGCTCGCTTCATCAGGCTTCGTAGTGTTTCACCCTTTTTAATTCGATAGGTACCTGGAAAACGAACCTCCCCTTTTACTTCGATTGTGGCAAACTCTCGGTACTCTGGAAGCTGACGGATGTTTAACACATCGCGACTTTTTAGAATGAAACTGTCTGCATTTTTAGAAAGCTCTATCACGTGATGCTCTACCATTGACTCTTCTTTATTCTCGAAAGAAATTCGAGTCACCTCACTTGACAAAGTGTATGCAGACTCTGCTAATCCACCTGCTAAGTTGATCAGTTGTTGTGCCGTCATATTATCCGCTAATGGGTACATACCAGGAAATCTCACCATGCCAGATACGGACACCACCTGAGCATTTTGCCGAATAGACGCTTGCTTCTCTAACTTTTCGATGACACTGGCTAGTTGTACTTCTCTGCTTTCTGAGTAGCCAATGACGATAAGTTCATCTTGCGGCTGCAACTTAAAGTCAAATTGAGATCCGGGATTTTGCAAAGCGGCAGCGAGGTCAACAACGTCAACCGAGAGCTTTCTCAGAGGAAGACTTTCGTGGATGATGATGGCACTGTTAAGCTGTGGCATAGGTTTAAGGCTACTCACCGAACCAACCAAATCGGACACTCTAAGATTCGGTCGCCAAGCGATCTGCTTTGGTCGAAGCACGTGCCCCGATAATTTGACAACATCCCGGGTTATTTCGACACGTTGTTTAATCGATAAATAGTCGCCAGACTTGATTTTGATGTTTGAATTAAGTGGTTTCTCTACCGCAATAGCTGTGGTAAAACCTTCATCATTGATGCGGGTTATTTGCGCTTCCTGTTTATACGCTGTAGGCAGTAATCCACCTGCCATGGCGATGACGTCTTTAACTGTTTTCTCATTGCTTAATTCATAAATGGCCGGCCTTTTTACTGCGCCAGCAACACTCACCGTTGTTCCAATCGGTGGAATATAAATGACATCTCCGGGCATTAATCGAGCGTCGTCTTGTGTGTCACCGCGTAATAGTAAATCGTACAGATCGAGCGTCGAGACCAGCTTACCCTGTCTTTTGAGCTGAATATTACGCAAAGAACCAATATCCCCAATCCCGCCAGTGGCAAATAAAGCATTCGTAATGGTAGAAAGAGAGGAAACGGTGTAGGCGCCTGGTTTGTAGGCTTCTCCAAGTACGAATACTTGAATAGAACGAATTTCACCAAGAGTGATGCTGGCTTCTACCCCTATCATCTGTTCTTTGACGCGTTGCTTAAGCAACTGACGAGCTTCGTCAAATGACAAACCCGCGATGGTAATCGGGCCGAGCTCTGGAAAGGTGATCTGGCCATTACGATTAACGACCAAAGACAACTGTTGGCTCACTTTGCCGAACAGCTGGATATTAAGCGAGTCTCCAGGTCCCATCACGAAATTTGCCGGGACCGGGATATTTAAATTGGGTTCAAAAGAAGTCGGTTCTCCGGCAAATAGATCATAGCCAAATGATTTGAGCGGTTCCATGGTGCGTTCTTGCGCTTTTAACTCGACTTGCTCTATGACTCGGGCGAGTTGAGCAGGAGACATTGCCGAAATTTGCTCCGGCGTGAAGAGAGATAAAGGGTTTGACGCCTCTTTCTTGGTTACTACTCCATCGTCACCAGCCTGCTTTGCATTGCGCTGGGGAAGTTGAGTAACCGTAGCTGTCGTACCGGTATTTGACGAGGTACCTTGGGTTTGCAGTTGACTGCAGAGACTGTCCAAATCGTAGCCTGCAGCCCGAGCCATCTGCTTTTGCTGAGCAGTGGCGTTCGCACACATACTTCGAGCTTGACTCATATCCACTTGCTGGGAATGTAGATGAAAAGAAAACAGCGCGATGAACAAAAGTCCAAATTTAAATGCTTTCATAGGCGCGTAAATAACCTTGTTGAGTGTTTTTTCTGACTGAACATACGTTTTGGTAGTTAAATTCCGTTTCTGATAAATGCTTTTCATAAGCGTTTGTTCTAAGCAAGTCCATTTTAACATTAATTTACTGTTCAAATCGGGAAGTTTGTACTTTCAATAAAATTGAGCTTGGGCACGCTACCGCCCCTGAATTTAGGCTTTCAGAGCGCCTGGTTGTGTGACCGGAGTCCCAATTTTTAAGCAGGCGCTATTGTAATGAAAGTTATGTGACAATGAAACGGTTTTGAATGGTTATTTTTGAATTATCGGCAATTAATGGGTAAGGCTAAATGCGCCTATCTTCGGTATTTTTCTTGATGAGATAAAAACCATTGGTAAGTAGTCAGTAAGCCCTTTTCGAGTCCTACCTTACTTCTCCAACCCAGGCTATTAAGTTTTTGAATATTAAGTAACTTTCTAGGTGCTCCATCTGGCTTTGCGGAATCCCATTGTATAGTACCTTGATATCCAATAACTGACGCAATTAATTCGGCGAGCTTCTTTATACTGTACTCCTCGCCTGAACCTAAATTGATATGACTCATCATGGGCTCAGTAAATTTGCGAATATGCCCCTTATCCAAATTCATAATATGAATACATGCATCAGCCATGTCATCAACAAAAAGAAACTTTCTTTTAGGTAATCCACTTCTCCAAACCTTTACTACAGGAACTCTTGCTAACTTTGCAGCCGCCAAAGGACATCTTGGATAAAAAGGGGGCTTTCATTTTGAGGCGTTTCTTGAACCAAACCGTAGGCTTCAGAAGTTGATGCTTGGTAAAATCGAGTGTATTAAGATTCAAAATTCTAATTGCTTCTCAAGACATCAATGTGCCGAGAACATCAACATCAGCAGTATGTTCTGTCGACCCAAAACTTACAGCAACGTGTCGTTAAAATGCCAAGTTATATATTTCATCAGGTTGTATTTACTGAATGGTTCTTACAAGGTTTGATGTATCGGTTAGATCACCGTAATGAACAATAAATCGTTGATTATTTACGTGCGGATCTTCGTAAATATGATCAACTCTATTGTGTATTGAACGAAGAAGCTCGTCGCTTAATGCCGTTTACTTCATATCCTTTGTCAAGCAGGCACTCTGCTAGATAAAATCCACCCTGACCGGTAACTCCGGTAAAGCGAGCATTTTTAGCATTATTAAACCGCCTTCGTCTTATTCAAAACTGATTGCTTTAAACGAAACTTTAAAACGTTGGTTACTATTGTTGATTAGAAAACTTGTCGATATCATTCAATGGAACAATCAATCTTTGTGACTTTCCTAATATATCAAGTAACACTATAGCTCTTCTGTCACCATCGAGCTGACAAAATATCGCGTCTAATCCGGAAAATGGACCTGAAGAAATGTGGATAAAATCTCCAGTTCGCGGCAGCTCGTTTACTTCAATAACGCAAGATTTTCCAGTCGATTCCAAATCTTGAAGTTTATGTATAAGCTCCAATGGTACTTTTGCCAACTCCTGGCCGAATCTAATAAAATCTTTAACTCCGCGAGTTGAACGAATCTTCGATAAATAAGCCGACTCAGAGTCTACTTTGACAAAAATATAACCCGGAAATAATGGCTCTAAACTTTCAATAACCTTGTCACGAAATCTTTTCTTTATCTTTGCCATTGGTAACAAAGAAACAATAGACTGATTCGAGAGATGCTCCTCAGCTCTAACTTCTTGTCTTGGTTTGGTCGCAACTAAGTACCAAGAACTACGAGAAAGAGATTCAGCTTCTTTTTCAGTATCGTTTTCAATTATCTGCTTCTGTGCCATGGTCTCTTTAATCACCCGAACCACTTGTTCCACTATTAAATTTTTTGTTTTGTATCGATTTGGATAGTCCAGTCTCAGCAAAAAACGCTTCATTCTTCTGAGCTAGTTCATTTATTAAGCCTGAGACTCCAATTTCAGAGATTTTATTTTGATAGTAGTTCCGCTTCATTTTAGAGTATTGAATGCCTTGAAATCTTATATCTCGAAATAGCCAGTCTCCAGATTTCGATTGAATTATATTAAACTCTACTGGCATATCCGGTGCGTATTGCAACTCAATGGAAATCCCGACCCAGCCTTTGTTCTGATCCTTATTTAAAATAAGCTTTTCGAAATGAACATTTTGACCGTCGTAATAAGCATAGGCTTCCATAAAGTATCTGAGTAATGTCAACTTAAATTCTTCTTTCAGTGATAGCTGCTGATTATTAGTCATATCTTCCCAAAGGCTCTTTCCGATCATCAAAAGTAAAGTACCTTCAACGTCCCAGCGATTGAGTATATGTTCTTCAGCCAAATGTCTAATTTTTTCAGGTTGAAAATCAGACTTCTGATGTGTAGTGCGAAGCGAGTTAAACAAAGAATCGAGCTGACTTTTGAAAGTCATTTCAACCGATTTCTCAACAGAGATAACTGGAACATCAGTTTCTACTTCTGATGAAAATGCCGAGACACAAGTAAGTGAAAAGCATAAAAAGAGTAATATTCGCATATTTGGTGAAAATCTCGCTTTGAATACAACAATATTCTACCACACTCAAACGCCAGAAATGCGACTTGTGTTTCAAGACTTTATCAAGGATGTTTTCGAAGATCGCATCGAAGCTAGATTAAATTCACAAAAATATTGAATAAAGAATGGTAGGCGCGATCGGATTCGAACCAACGACCCCCACCATGTCAAGGTGGTGCTCTAACCAACTGAGCTACGCGCCTATTGAGAAGGACTCCTCAAAAGAGGCGCGTATCTTACCGACTCAATTTTGACGTTGCAAGTCTTTTGTTCTGCTCAAACTGTTTCTGTGCTGTACCCATGTGGATTTTGTTGTTGCCAGTTCCAAGAATCTTTTAGCATGGCATCAAGGCTTCTCACTGCTTGCCACCCTAATGTCTGCTCAGCAAGTGTCGGATCAGCCCAGTACTCAGCAATATCACCGGGACGACGACTCGTTATTTGATATGGCACTTTTTTACCGGTGACTTTTTCAAACAATTTCAATACATCCATCACCGAAAACCCTTTGCCAGTTCCCAAGTTAAAAACAATAGGCAAATTTGAAACATGTATTTTCGCTAGCGCTTTAACATGTGCTGAAGCAAGATCTTCAACATGAATATAATCTCGAATTCCTGTTCCGTCAGGCGTTGGGTAATCATTGCCAAATATTAAGAGTTTTTCGAGCTTACCCATAGCTACCTGCGTAATAAACGGCAGCAGATTGTTTGGAATATCATTGGGATCTTCTCCTAAGGTGCCGCTTGAATGTGCTCCAATGGGATTAAAGTAACGCAAAATGCGAACTCTCCACTCCAGATCTGATTGCTGCAAATCTTTAAGAATATTCTCAACCATCAACTTGCTATGGCCGTAGGGGCTTTCCGGATTTGTTGGGAAATCTTCAGTTACAGGAACTGAACTTGGCACTCCGTAAACAGTGGCGGAAGAGGAAAAGACAATATTCTTGCAATCATTTCTCGCCATCACCTGGCAAAGATTAACCGTTCCACTTACATTATTCTCGTAATATTTAAGCGGTAATGCCGCTGACTCCCCAACAGACTTAAGACCAGCAAAATGAACCACCGAGAATATGCTGTATTTATTAAAAATCGACTCCAGAGTCTGGGTATCTCGAATATCAGCCTTAACAAAAACAGGTCGACAGCCTGAAATCGACTCGATCCGATCAATAACCACTTCCTTCGAGTTAGTTAAGTTATCAATGATCACGACATCATAACCAGCTTTCTGAAGCTGGATGACAGTATGACTACCTATATAACCCGTCCCGCCTGTCACTAATACCGTTGCCATCAGCTATCCTTTATTTACTAATCTGCTCCTACAGCCAACAAGTGTAGAATAATTAACCAATATAAGCATGCTCTCTTAATTTTCCAATTTTATCTCGTATTTGCGCAGCATCTTCAAACTCAAGGTTCTTCGCATGCTGCATCATCTGCTTTTCTAGCTCAGCAATTTGCTTTTCAGCTTCTGCAGGGGATACCACATCGTAGCGTCCTGATTTATCCGAGACTTTTCTTAGCTTCACTTTACCTTTCTTGCCAGGTCGACTGTCGCCAATATCCATAACATCGGCAATTGCTCTACGAACGCTCTGTGGTGTAATGCCATTTGCTTCATTAAATGCACGTTGAACAGCTCGGCGACGATCCGTCTCATCGATCGCTTTCTTCATTGACTTAGTGATAGTGTCGCCATAGAGAATAGCCTTTCCATTAAGATTACGCGCCGCGCGTCCAATCGTCTGAATTAATGAGCGCTCAGATCTCAAAAATCCCTCTTTATCAGCGTCGAGAATCGCGACTAGGCTGACTTCTGGCATATCAAGACCTTCCCGCAGTAGGTTGATGCCGACTAACACATCAAACTCACCAAGGCGAAGATCTCGGATAATCTCCATACGCTCAACAGTATCGATATCCGAGTGAAGGTATCTTACTTTTACGCCATGCTCCATTAAGTAGTCGGTTAAATCTTCTGACATGCGCTTTGTGAGCGTTGTGACCAACACCCGCTCACCAACTTCAACTCTTTCGTGAATTTCCGACAATAAATCATCAACTTGTGTTCCAACAGGTCGAACCTCCACCTGCGGATCAAGCAGGCCCGTCGGTCTTACTACTTGCTCAACTATTTGACCAGAATGCTCTTTCTCGTAATCTGCAGGGGTTGCAGAGACGAATATGGTTTGAGGGGCCAGCCCTTCAAACTCATCAAACTTAAGAGGTCGATTATCCAACGCCGAAGGAAGCCGAAAACCGTAATTAACCAGGGTTTCTTTGCGTGATCGATCGCCTTTATACATGGCACCAATTTGCGGTACCGTAACATGAGACTCGTCTATTATCATCAGCGCATCATCCGGCAAATAGTCAATTAACGTTGGCGGGGCCTCGCCAACCTTGCGACCGGATAAATAACGAGAGTAATTCTCAATTCCCGAGCAATACCCTAGCTCAGTCATCATTTCGATATCGAACTTTACTCGCTGATCTATGCGCTGTGCTTCTAGCAGTTTGTGTTCTTTCTCATAAAACGTCAGGCGGTCTTTAAGCTCATCTTTAATTTGCTCAATCGCATCCAATACCGTTTGACGCCCAGTGACATAATGGCTTTTTGGAAAAACGGTCACTCGAGTTAATTTTTTGGTGACTTCACCGGTCAAGGGGTCAAACTGTTTTAAACTATCGATTTCATCATCAAATAACTCAACCCTAACCGCATCCCGCTCAGATTCAGCAGGAAAAATATCAATCACATCACCTCTCACTCGATAGGTGGCTCTTTGTAAATCCATGTCATTTCGAGTGTATTGCAACTCCGCCAAGCGCCGCAAAACACCTCTTTGGTCAATTTCATCCCCTACTTTTAAATGCATCACCATAGAGTGAAACTTCTTGGGATCCCCCAAACCGTAGATGGCTGATACTGATGCAACGATAATTGCGTCTCGGCGTTCCAGAAGAGCTCTGGTTGCCGAAAGTCGCATTTGTTCAATATGGTCGTTTATCGAAGCATCTTTTTCGATAAAGGTGTCCGTAGTTGGCACATAGGCCTCAGGTTGGTAATAGTCGTAATAAGACACAAAGTATTCGACTGCGTTTTCAGGGAAAAACTCTTTCATTTCGCCATAGAGCTGTGCCGCAAGCGTTTTATTCGGTGCCATAATCAGAGTTGGCCGATTACTTTTAGCAATTACATTTGCCATAGTGTAGGTTTTCCCTGAGCCCGTAACTCCCAGCAATGTCTGATGAGCATAGCCATCATCTAAACCTTCAAGCAGAGCTTCGATAGCTTTGGGTTGATCCCCCGCTGGAGGGAAAGGCGCCTTTATTTCGAACTGATTAGTCATGAAATACCCGTCATCATCTTATTGAGCTCATTATAACGAAATAAATCACCTGGCCGGATAGTCTGTCCACAAAATCCTCAAAAATGAGCTGATTGTTGGTAAATTGTTCAATTCCAATAAATATTCAAAATTTCCTTATGTATGGTGTTGACCAAGCGGATTTGTTCTTATAATATTGCGCTCCGTTCCGAGAGGAGCGGTTATTCCCCCTTAGCTCAGCTGGTTAGAGCGACGGACTGTTAATCCGCAGGTCCCCCGTTCAAATCGGGGAGGGGGAGCCAAATTCTAAAAGGCCACTCATATGAGTGGCCTTTTTTGTTGCAAAGCCTAAATTAAATCTTGCTTCAAGAAATGCACTTTTCAATGTCTTGATGTCAGTAATAAAAACAAGTGCTTCTTGAGCTAAAAACCGCTAAAGTTTTCGTTAGACACTAAAACACTATCAAGTCGATGCAATGCCTCTTTTGAATACCCTACTAAATCGTTACTCAATTCCGTTGTTAATCGGAATCATCGTATTAATTCTTATGTTAATACCAGCAATCAAACCATCTCTGATTTACGATCGAGGGCTAATCGAATCGGGCGAGTTTTGGCGACTTGTTACTGCTAACTTATTACATACCAACTGGATTCACTTGCTTTTAAACGTGGGTGGTATGGGACTTATCTGGTTAATATTCTGGGATGTCACAAACAAAAAGTGGCAGCTCACTTTCATCGCATTGCCTATTTTATTAAATACAATTTTGCTTTTTTTCTTTTCCCCAGACCTCGAACGCTACGTTGGACTTTCTGGCGCATTACACGGCACCATAATCGCTTTTGGCTTAGCCGACTTTGCTACAAATAAATTAACTTCAATCGGCTTATTTATCGGAGTCTCGATAAAATTAGGATGGGAACAGGTTTATGGCAGCAGTGCCTCTGTTGAAAAACTGATATCGGCATCTGTCGCCATTGACGCCCACTTATGGGGCGCCGTTGCAGGAGTTGTGACCGGGATTCTCTATTTATTAATGGAAAAGCGCTCACAAATTACCTCGGAAAATTAAGACGCAGAATGAAAACGAATTAGACTTCTAGTCGAATCATCAACATTATTGTCCTCAACTGATTTTGATGTTAACTGCGTTGCGATTTTTTTCCCTAACTCTACACCAAATTGATCAAAAGCATTAATGTCCCAAAGGACACTTTGTACAAATACTTTATGTTCATATAAGGCAACCAAACTTCCTAAAGTTTTCGGAGTTAGCTTATCGAGTACAAGAGTGGTTGAAGGTCGGTTACCAGGACAGCGTTTCTCTTCAACACTTTCGTCTAGTGTTCCTTCCATCAAAGCTTGCGATTGAGCCAAGCAACTTCGAAAAGCAACGTCGTCTTCAAAATTACGAGTTTTCGAAGGCACAGCAATAAACTCAACATAGGTTTGTCGATCACTTTGATGAACCAGTTGCATAAACGCGTGCTGAGCATTTAAACCCAGTTGACCAAAGATGTAAGGACACGTTGGCCAATTGATAGGCTGACCTTGTCTGTCGACCCTTTTTCCATTGCTTTCCATTTCCAGTTGCTGTTGATAATCCGGAAATAGTCTTAACCCATGAGAATAAGGTAAAGTGATAAATACAGAATGATTTAAAAATTGTATGTTCCATGTTTGAATAAGTGCAAGCAAAACGGGTAAGTTACTGTCGAGTGGCGCATCTTGAAAGTGTTTGTCCATGTCTTCTGCACCAAATAAAAACTCATCAACCAATTTGTTGCCGAGTAATATTCTCGCAATTAAATTTACAGATGACCAAACCGAATATCGACCGCCAACAAAATCCCATATTTTAAATTGTCGTTGCGGTAAAATTCCAAAACGGCTCATTGCATCGACATCAACAGCAACTCCAGCAAAGTGTTTATTCCAGTTATCACCAACGGCTTCTTTTAGTCTCTCGATCACTCTTTTTGCGTTAGTTTGCGTTTCCCATGTGGTAAACGACTTAGAGCATAAAATAAATAAGGTTGCCTCAGGATCGACTCGCTTCCAGATATAATCAAGCTGTTCATCATCGACATCGCTTAGGAACTCATAGTCTAACGTCGTTGGAATTGAGGATCTAAACGCGTCGACCAAAAGTTGGGGGCCTAGATCAGAACCACCAATACCAATATTGACGATAAATTTAATAGGCTTACCTGTTGCTCCAAGAGTTTTTCCTGATCGAATCTGCTCAGCAAACTCAGAGACGTTATGACGCTCTGACTTAACAGCTTCATATTCTGCCACATTAGATTGAGAAGACCTCAAAAGCGTGTGTAAAACCGCTCGGTTTTCAGTGTAATTAATTTTGTTACCTTGAAACATACTCTTGATTGCATCGGTTACCCTTTTCTTTTGAGCAAAACTAACTAACTCTTCAAACGCAACATGATTAATCAGGTTTTTTGAGGCATCGATATAAATCCCGCAAGCGTTGGCAGAAAGATAACTTAAGCGATCGGCTTCCTGACTAAATAAATCCGAAATGCGTACACCTTTCAGTTTCTCTGCTTCCTTAATTAAACTTTCTGGCCAGTGCTGATTCATCGACAACTCTCCGCTTGCTTCTTCTTCTAATAGTTTTTTATAATTATTAAACTTGTAGTGTCATGTTTTCCATGCTGCAAATAAAATCACTGCTGGTAAGAAAACGTCAAGGCTTAACACTCTCATTAGCTCGCCCGTAGATATCGTCAAACCTAACAATATCGTCTTCTCCCAAATAAGCCCCTGATTGAACTTCTATCAGCTCTAAAGGAAATTTTCCAGGATTTGCTAACCGATGCTTTGAGCCAACTGGAATATAGGTTGACTCATTTTCACTCATTAAAAATGTTTTTTCATCGCAAGTTACTTCCGCTGTTCCATGAACAACTATCCAGTGTTCTGCTCGATGATGATGCATTTGTAATGACAGCCTTGCACCAGGGTTGACCACGATTCGCTTGACCTGATAACGCGAACCATAATCAACAGTTTCATAATTGCCCCAGGGCCTGAAAACCTTTCGATGAACCAAGTGCTCTTCCCTACCTGATTGTTTAAGTTTTTCGACCACTTTTTTAACATTTTGCGCTTCGTGTTTACTTGCAACCAATACTGCGTCAGGAGTTTCGACGATTACAAGATCTTCAACACCTACCGCTGCAACAAACCTTTCGGATGAATGAACAAATGTATTTCTTACATTCTCGAGAACTACATCGCCTTGAGTAACATTTTGATGATCGTCATGCTCTAAATAGTCAGAGACACTTGGCCATGCACCCAAATCGGTCCAGCCACAATCAAGAGGTTTTACTTTGATCGATACACCTATGGCCTCTAGTTGCTCAACCTGCTCAATAACGGCATAGTCAATAGAGTCGCTCGGAGAAGCTGCAAAATCTTCTTTATTAACTCTCACAAAATCCAGGTCTTGCTGCGCGTTAGCAATAGCCTTCTCACAACTACCAGCAATCTCTTTATTGAACGTTTTTATCGCGCGGCACCAATTAACCGAAGAAATAACAAAAGTTCCGCTATTCCAAAAATAATTCCCAGACTTTAGGTATTGCTCCGCTAATTTTTTTTCAGGTTTTTCTTTGAAAGACTTCACTTCCTGCAACGTCACATTGCTGTCTACTTCGGCCACTTCAATGTAACCATATCCTTCATGAGGGACCGTAGGTCTAATTCCAAAAACGCCTATATTGTCGGATAAACTTATAGAGCGACAACAATCCAGAGTATCCTTGATAAATTGTTCTTCATTTTTAATCGCATGATCCGCAGGCCAAACAATCATTAAGCTCGAACTCACTTTCTGCTCAATGTATTGCGCTGCGAGAGTTAAAGCAGGAGCAGTGTTACGCCCAACGGGCTCTAAGATTATCGCACCCAATGAAACCCCAACTTCAGACGCTTGTTGAGCCACCAAAAATCTGTGTTGCTCATTACACACAATTACAGGGTTAGAAATACTTTTGTTCTCAGCTTTTAGCTTTTCACAACGCAATAAAGTTTGCTGCAATAAACTTTTTTCGCCGAGCAGTTTTACCAATTGCTTCGGATAGAGTTCTCTTGATACAGGCCATAACCGACTGCCTGCACCACCGCTTAATATAACGGGAACAATATTCATGCTGAGGTTATCTCCAAATTTCTTTTGTTTGATTATAAAAAAATAGGGCGAATATGTCGCCCTATCGATTTAATCAGACTATAACTTTAACTTAGAGTCGAATAATAGCCTTATTTTTATTCAAAGTCGCTTCACCAATGCCCTTAACATCTAGTAACTGTTCAACTTTCTTGAAACCTCCGAGTTGTTTACGCAAGCTCACGATTGCTTCAGCTCGCTTCAAACCAACACCTTTTAGCTGCTCTGCCATTTCTGCCGCAGTTGCCTCATTAATATTAATCATCGCTACTTTTACGTCTGCAGTCACCGGCTTTTGTGATGATTTTTCAGGCTTTGCAGCGTGGACAATATTAGTTCCAGCAACAGATAATAAGCTTAAAAGTACCAATTGAATTAATATAGATTTCATAATTATCTCCTTAAAATATCCTAATGTTTAAAATGCCACCTTCGCCTTCCTGCGTACTTCCTTGGGTGACGGGAGAGATTTTAATGAAACCTATAAACCAAT
Organism: Gammaproteobacteria bacterium; assembly: GCA_013373375.1. Lineage (GTDB taxonomy): Bacteria > Pseudomonadota > Gammaproteobacteria > Enterobacterales > Kangiellaceae > Pleionea. The sequence continues at coordinate 3,802 of JABXHY010000027.1, read as the reverse complement.
TACAATACTTGAGATACAGATTCCGAGATATCGCACAATGCGGTGAGCGGATTACTCGCCTGAGTTATGGGTCGACCGATAACTAAATAGTCTGATCCCGCTTTTATTGCTTGCTCAGGCGTCATAATTCTTGACTGATCGTCAGCATTAGCGGACGCAAGACGAATACCCGGGGTTACAAGACTGAAGTCTTTTCCCAAGTTCGATTTTAGTCCAGCAGCTTCATGTGCGGAACAAACAACTCCATCTAGCCCACTCTTTTGAGCAAGGGCTGCTAGCCGAAGCACATGTTGTTCTAATGATTCTTCAACTCCAATACTCTTTAACTCACTTTCTGTCATACTGGTTAAAACAGTGACACCAATCAATAAAGGTCGCTCGGAGCCAAACACCTCCAGTGACTTGGCCGTCGTTTCCATCATTTTTTGGCCACCTGAAGTGTGCACATTTACCATCCAAACTCCGAGCTCGGCCGCAGCCAAACAAGCTTTACTTACGGTGTTGGGAATATCGTGAAACTTCAAATCAAGAAAGACATCAAAGTCTCTATCAATAAGCTGCTTTACAAAGTTTGGCCCAAAGTGAGTAAACATCTCTTTTCCCACTTTCAGGCGACACTGAGATGGATCTAACTGATCAACCAATTCGAAAGCATCTTTCTGATTGGCAAAATCTAACGCAACAATAATTCTCGGCCCAAGACTCAACTTATTCCCCTCCTAAACCGGTAAGTGGTTGAACGGTGTCCCAATTTTTGCAACTCGGACACTGCCAATACAGAGACTTACCACTGAAGCCGCATGTTTGACACAAAAATGAAGGCTTTGATTGATAAGATTTATCGACTATATCGTAAAGCATTTGTAAACTCGGCTTCGCCGACTCCTGAGCATGCTCTATGTGCATTGCTATTAGCTTCAAAAGCCCTTTTAAAGAAGGGTGCTTTTGCAATTGCTTTGCAATAAATTCGGCAGCAGCTTTCTCACCATCGTGCTTTTCGACTAATTCAGCATACGCCAAGACTGCAGAAGCGCTGTGCGAATGCTCCAAAGAACGCTCCAAAAATTGCTTAAAACCTTTTTCATCTCTCAATGACTGAAATGTTCTCTCAGCAGGTGCAATTATCTCCGGAACATAGGCCGGGTTTTGCCTTATTACTTCGCGATAGGCTTTTATCGCTTGTTTTGGTGTACCTTGCTGAAAAGCCATATCTGCTTTTAACATTGAAGCCCTAACGCAAGCAGAATCAATTTGCAGAGCTCTTTTTAATGAAGCTGCTGCTTGCTTATAATCTTGGAGATCCAACTGTTGCTCAGCCCGCTCGCAATAAAAATGGGCGATTTCCTTCGCATGATCTTGATGGTCGACGGCTTGCAACTGCTCAGCTGTCGAAACGGCGTTTGTCCAGTCCCGAGTTTGCTGATAAATAATCATTAACTGTCGCAGACTTGCTGCTTTATGTTGTGGCTCAGGTTTGAGCTCTTTAAAAATACTTTCTGCTCTGTCAAACAAACCAGCGCTCATGTAATCCATTCCTAACTCAAATAGCGCTAATTTGCGCAGCTGAGGCAACAATGATGGTCGTGCAATTAAGTTTTGGTGTAATCGAATGGCTTTATCAACTTCGCCTCGTTTGCGAAATAAATTACCAAGAGCTAAGTGAGTTTCGACGGTTTCAGAATCAACCTCAAGCATTTGCACAAAAGTATCAATCGCTTTGTCTGGCTGCTCATTCAGTAGGTAATTAAGTCCAACAAAATAGTCTCTTGAAAGATGTGATTTAGATTTACGGCTTGTTCTTTTGCCTCTTTTACCAAGGCGGTAACCAGAATAAGCCGCGATTGGAAGCATTAGAACGACAAGGTAAAACAACCATTCGTTCATTTAATAATTGTCCCGAACTGGCATCGATCTTAAATTTTCAAGCTCAGCTTTTGATTGCTCAAGTTTTTTCTCGGCTGATCGAGCTCGTACTTTATGTCTCATTATGGTTGAGCTCAAACTCAGCAAACCTATCAAATAACCCACGATCAAGCAGCCGACCATTATGAAAGCGAGAGGCTGTTCCGACTCACCAATAAAATAACTTAGTGTCACATCTTGATTATTTTGCGCAAAAAATATGAGCGATGAAATGCAAACTAGTATAAACAATAAAATAAATAAAAAGCTGCGCACGATAGACTCCAAATATTCTGAGACTTAATTTTCGGGCATAAAAAAAGGCAGGTCAATGACATGCCTTTTTATTTTTAGGGACACCCCTAATCCTGCTGGATACTTTCATTAACCCGGTCTCTTAATTCTTTACCAGGCTTAAAATGTGGAACATACTTTCCAGCTAAAGTTACCGCATCACCAGTTTTTGGATTGCGGCCTGTTCTTGGAGCTCGAAAATGCAAAGAAAAGCTTCCAAATCCTCGTATTTCGATACGCTCCCCACGAGCCAATGCTTGTGCCATATGCTCAAGTAAACTTTTCACGACCAACTCAACATCTTTGGCAGATAATTGTGTCTGGTGCGCTGCCAGTCGTTCAATAAGTTCAGATTTGGTCATCGGAAACCCGTTTTCCTTGTTATTCAAAAGGTTAGGTCTCTTTAAGATAGTACAAAATGACCCGTCAGATCAAAAAAAAATGCACTTAATCAAAGGATTAAGTGCATTTAATCGCATTGCGCTATGTTATTAAGCGTCTTGTTGATCCATTTTCTCTTTTAATAGATCACCAAGGGTCGCTGGAGCACTGTCATCAGCCTGTTCTTTGCTGAACTCTTTGATGGCTTTTTGCTCTTCTGCGTGGTCTTTCGCTTTAATCGAAAGATTAATCACTCGATTTTTACGATCAACACCGATGAACTTAGCTTCAACTGCGTCGTCTACATTAAGGTGTTTAGATGCATCTTCAACACGCTCTGCGCTGATTTCAGAAGCTCGTAAGTAACCTTCAACGTTGTCAGACAATAGGATTTTCGCTCCTTTTGCATCAACTTCAGTTACTTTACCATTGACGATAGTACCTTTAGGGTTAGCCGCCATAAATCCTGAGAAAGGATCTTCGTCAACTTGTTTGATACCTAAAGAAATACGCTCACGCTCTGCATCAACCGCTAAAACAACAGCTTCAACTTCATCGCCTTTCTTGTAATCACGTACTGCCTCTTCACCAGCAAGACTCCAAGAGATGTCAGACAAATGAACAAGACCATCGATGCCACCGTCAAGACCAATGAAGATACCGAAGTCTGTAATCGACTTGATTTTACCCTTAACACGGTCGCCCTTATCTTGTTTAGAAGCAAATTCATTCCAAGGGTTTGGTTTGCATTGCTTAACACCAAGAGAGATACGACGACGCTCTTCGTCGATATCTAATACCAAGACTTCTACTTCATCGCCTAAGTTAACGACTTTGCTTGGGTGAATGTTTTTATTAGTCCAATCCATTTCAGAAACGTGAACAAGACCTTCAACACCTTCTTCAATTTCAACGAAACAACCGTAGTCAGTAAGATTTGTTACACGACCAAAGATTCGAGCACCCTCTGGGTAACGACGAGCGATATCAACCCATGGATCTTCACCAAGTTGTTTAAGACCTAGCGATACGCGTTGTTTGTCTTTGTCAAACTTCAATACTTTAACGTTAATCTCATCGCCAACTTGAACGATTTCAGAAGGATGCTTAACACGCTTCCAGCTCATATCTGTGATATGCAGAAGACCGTCAACACCACCTAAATCAACAAACGCACCGTAATCAGTAAGGTTCTTAACGATACCTTTAGCTTCAGCGCCTTCAG
>JABXHY010000063.1 GCA_013373375.1 Gammaproteobacteria bacterium | reverse complement strand
TCATTGACTTCAGCGACTATCGCTTTTTTGCCTTCAAGTCCAAGTGCCACTTTCGTTCACCTCCAGTGTTTCCTGATAACTAAAAGCTTTATCAGGGTTAACGTAAATCAAAAGCAAAAATGCTTTTGAAGTAAATACGGTGAACCGTCCCAGAAGTCTGAGTCGGGTTACACCGTCTGCGCAGGTTATTTATTAAGAAAACTATTGTTTTCACCTACGGTCTTTGACGGTTCTCTTTGACCTAAACTAGATCCCAGAGAACCCAAGCTCTGTCTCGCTCTCGCGAGTCAAAACTTAATCTTTAGCTAATTCAATAGAAGCCTGATCGATCATAATTCCAGGCCCCATAGTCGAAGATAAAGAAACTTTTTTCATATAAGTTCCTTTCGCCGACGCTGGCTTAGCTTTCTTTAACGCTGCAAGTAAAGAACCCATGTTTTCTTTAAGCGCTTGCGCGTCAAAACTAATTTTACCGATGCTTGCGTGGACGATTCCGTTTTTGTCTGCACGGTACTGAACTTGTCCAGCTTTGGCATTCTTAACCGCAGTCACTACATCAGGAGTAACTGTTCCCACTTTTGGGTTCGGCATTAAACCACGTGGTCCAAGAATTTGACCTAATTGACCAACAACACGCATTGCGTCGGGGCTGGCAATTACTACGTCAAAATTCATGTTACCTTTCTTAACTTCTTCTGCTAAGTCGTCCATGCCAACGATGTCTGCGCCTGCTTCTTTAGCAGCATCTGCATTCGCACCTTGAGTAAAGACAGCTACTCGAACGTCTTTTCCGGTACCATTTGGAAGCACTGTAGCGCCACGTACAACTTGATCAGATTTACGAGGATCGATACCTAAGTTAACTGCGATATCAACGCTTTCAGAAAACTTAACGGTAGAAACTTCTTTCAATAAAGCTAACGCTTCATCAACACCGTATACTTTGGTGTTATCTACTTTTTCTTTAATTAAGCGAGCTCTTTTAGATAATTTAGCCATTTTCAATTACCCCTCTACATCTACGCCCATAGAGCGCGCAGTTCCAGCAATAGTATTAACCGCAGCGTCCATGTCGGCAGCTGTAAGATCTGGCTCTTTCATTTTCGCAATCTCTTCTAATTGAGCGCGTGAAATTTTGCCAACCTTTTCCGTATTTGGTCGAGAGCTACCAGATTTAAGGTTAAGTGCTTTCTTGATCAATACAGATGCAGGAGGAGTTTTAGTAACGAATGTAAAACTACGATCGTTATAAACTGTAATAACTACTGGAATAGGTAAGCCTTTCTCTACTTTTTCAGTAGCCGCATTAAATGCTTTACAAAATTCCATGATGTTCACACCGTGCTGACCTAATGCAGGACCAACAGGCGGACTAGGATTGGCCATACCGGCCGCAACTTGAAGCTTAATATAAGCTTGTACTTTCTTTGCCATGTGTCACCTCTTTTTGGGTAATAACGCCTTTCGGCTCCCCGATTAATTCAGTTCTTAAACTGAATACGAACTTTAGCCTTTCTCTACCTGACTGAACTCAAGTTCAACTGGTGTTGAACGACCAAAAATTAATACGGATACTTGCAAGCGATTTTTCTCGTAATTCACCGACTCTACAGTTGCATTAAAATCTGCAAATGGACCATCGGTAACACGAATAACTTCGCCTGGCTCAAATAAAGTTTTAGGTTTCGGTTTGTCACTGCTGTCTTCCACACGCTGCAAAATAGCATTAGCTTCACGCTCGGTAATTGGAGCTGGGCGATCTGAAGTTCCGCCGATAAAACCCAACACTCGAGGTGTTTCTCTCACTAAATGCCAGGACTCATCACCCATGTCCATTTCAACCAAAACGTAACCAGGAAAAAATTTGCGCTCGCTTTTTCGCTTTTGCCCAGCGCGCATCTCAACCACTTCTTCTGTTGGTACTAAAATCTGACCGAATTTATCTTCTAACTGATGAAGCTTAATACGCTCTTCGAGCATAGTTTTAACTTTTGCTTCATAGCCTGAATAAGCTTGAACTACATACCAACGTTTCGACATCGTGATCTCCTACAAGCTCATTACCGATTTAACACCCCAAGCCAACAACGCATCAACACCCCATAAAAATAAGGTGACTACTATTACGAATAATACTATGACGAGAGTTGTTTGAATGGCTTCTTGCCGCGTAGGCCAAACCACCTTGCGAACTTCCATGCGGGATTCTTTTGCAAACGTCACTGCTTGCTTACCTTTGCTAGTCGCAGAAGCAACTAGTAAAGCTAAAGCGATAAGGCCGATGATAATAGCGACACGTACAACAAGCGACACTGAATCCATCTGGCCCATATAGTGATTACCGTAAACGGCACCCGCTATAAGAAGGATTGCAGCCAACCACTTAACGGAGTCTAAACCCGATGATGTATTTGCTTCAGTACTCACAAATTTTACCTTCATTATATACAAAGCAAGGCCGTAGCTCTTTCCATGAAGGATTAAAGCTAAGCCTTGCGAATTTGGCAGGCCAGGAGGGAATCGAACCCCCAACCTGCGGTTTTGGAGACCGCTGCTCTGCCAATTGAGCTACTGGCCTAAAACTTTCGGCACCCTAATGCACCGAAAGAGTTTCAACACATTTTAGTCGTTGATTTTCGCAACAACACCCGCACCAACGGTACGGCCACCTTCACGAATCGCGAAGCGTAAACCTTCGTCCATCGCAATCGGTGCAATTAACTCTACAACCATCTTGATGTTGTCGCCTGGCATAACCATCTCAACACCTTCTGGAAGCTCTACCGCACCTGTTACGTCAGTAGTACGGAAGTAGAACTGTGG
>JABXHY010000031.1 GCA_013373375.1 Gammaproteobacteria bacterium | reverse complement strand
GACCAATAATATTCGCTTGCATATAAACGTGCGGATTTTCAATGGAGTAACGTACCCCGGCTTGAGCCGCCAGATGCACTACCGCATCAAACTTCTGACTCGCAAAGAGTTGTTCTATTGCCGCTTTATCGGACACATCGAGTTTTTGAAACCTGAAGTTATCTCGCGCTTGTAACCGCTCCAAACGTGAGTATTTTAAATTTACGTCGTAATAGTCGTTGATGTTATCGATGCCAACTACCGTATCACCGCGGTCCAACAAATAGTGACTCACATGACTGCCAATAAATCCGGCGGCGCCGGTTACCAAAATTGTTTTACTCATAAATAAACCGTATTAAAAAGAGTTAAGGCTCGGTTGCCAATTAAATCCGAGCCAAGTCAAAACTGGAATGTGCGAAGGCTTCCCGGTCGAGAATACCTTTTACATCGAACACATGGGCGCCGGGTTTTAAGCGCTTTTCAAAATCACTCATTTGCCATTGCCGATAATCGTTGTGCGCGACCGCGACAAACATTAAATCGATTCCAACCAAATCGTCATCTTTGCAAAGCGACACTCCATACTCGTGTTTGGCTTCTTCATTATCGGCCATAGGGTCGTGCACCAAAGGTTCAATCCCAAAGCTTTTTAATTCGTGAACGATATCAATAACTTTAGAGTTGCGTAAATCGGGACAATTTTCTTTAAAGGTAAGTCCCAATACTGCTACTTTCGCCTGAGCAGGATTTTCGCCGGCTTTTACCAGACGTTTAATCGCGTTTTGCACAATCACTTTGCCCATATCGTCGTTAATCCGTCGTCCCGCTAAAATCACTTGCGGGTGATGGCCCATCAGCTCGGCTTTATGAGTCAAATAATAAGGGTCAACACCGATGCAATGACCGCCCACCAAACCGGGACGGAACGGTAGGAAGTTCCATTTGGTACCGGCAGCCTCAAGCACATCTAACGTATCAATGCCCATGGTTTGAAAAATCAGCGAGAGTTCATTCATTAATGCAATGTTTAAATCGCGCTGGGTGTTTTCAATCACTTTAGCCGCTTCTGCAACTTTTATTGAGCTGGCGCGATACACACCCGCAGTAACGACGCTCTCATATACTTGAGCAACGATATCGAGCGTTGCCGCGTCTTGTCCGGAGACAATTTTAGTAATTTTGGTAAAGGTGTGCTCTTTATCGCCCGGGTTAATTCGCTCAGGAGAATACCCAACGGTAAAATCGTCGCCGCACTTCAAACCCGACTCGGCTTCCAAAATAGGCACGCAATCTTCTTCTGTGGCGCCGGGGTAAACCGTCGACTCAAACACTACTATGTCGCCTTTTTTCAACGCACGACCAACGGTTTTGGAGGCTGACAGCATTGGCCGTAAATCAGGCTTACGCGCTTCATTAATCGGGGTCGGTACCGCCACAATATGAAAATCGGCTTGTTTTAGAACATCAACAGAATCGGTGAACTCAATATTCGCAGAACTTAATTCAGCAGACTCAACTTCTAAAGTTCGGTCGATACCTTTAGTTAACTCTTTAATCCGCTCAGCATTAATATCAAAGCCAACCACTGGCTGACTTTTACCAAACGCCACAGCGACCGGTAAACCAACATAACCAAGACCAATAACGGATACTTTTCGACCGTGCGACATATCGCTTCTCTTTTTCATAGTAATAACTGGTTTTCGTATTAATAACTGGAATAAATCGACGCTAAAAACGATGGCTAAGAAATATAGCGTATTCAATTACTTATTCAACCGGGTTGTATTGCAGGTCGCCTTCCCTGCAAAAATCTATTGTATCACGCCATAGCACCAAGGTAAGTATTTTGCTAATCTTGCCGCGGCTTATCTCAAACGGTTGCAACCATGAATACAAAAACAAATAAACGTGTACAGGCCTCTTTGGCATCTCCCTGGAAAAGGTTATTTGCGTACATCTACGACTGGCTGCCCCTCGCCGGTGTATTTGTTTTATTTTTTGCAACTGGAACAGCTATCGCCAATTTGATTTGGTACAACACTCCTGCCGATCAAGTTTCAGAAATAATTCGTAATCATCCAGTTTGGTGGGTCTACTTAATTATTTCTAGTGGTAGTTATTACGTTTATTGCTGGGTAAAAGGCGGCCAAACAGTGGGAATGAGAACTTGGCGAATAAAATTGGTCGACAGTAATGGCGATAGACTGACATTGATTGACAGTATTGTTCGAGCATTCCTTTCTGCTGGTGGACTTGCGAATATATGGTCAATATTCGATGCTAATTATCGTGGTTGGCATGACATTGCAGTAGATGCATACCTGGTTCAGTTACCTAAAATGGAAAAAACAAAAGAAGAGCAGAAACCTCTTATCTAAATTTAATGCGCCAAGAGGTCTCTTACTTAGAAAATTAAATTTGAATGTTTATTTATTTTGCTCTGTGAAGCAAATAAAAGGCTAGTGAGCCAAATATAAACACAGGGATAAAAGCGCCCATTGTCGGGGGAAAATGATAAACAAGACTTATTGGGCCAAAAAAATTATTAAAAATATGAAAACCAAAGCCAACGACAATTCCTGTCATTAAACGAGCACCCATACTCACCGATCGCATTGGCCCAAAAATAAACGAACTGGCCAATATAATCATCACCACAAGCGACACTGGTTGCGCCAGTTTTCGCCAATACTCGAGTTGATAGCGTCGACTGTCCAGCTGGTTTTTCTCCAAATATTCTCGATATTCGTCCAAACCACTCAAATTTAAACTCTCTGGCTCGACCTGCAAAACAGCAATGTGTTTTGGCTGTAAATCACCTTGCCAAACCATTTCATCAAATGAACTTTGTTTTAATTTTTCATCGTCGGGAGTTTGCTCGATACCATTTTGAAATACCCATGATCCTGCTTTGTACTCAGCCTGATTTGCAGAAATAAAGCTAACCAATTTAGCGTTATCATCAAAACGAAATAATGAAACATTTTGCAAGCGAGTGTCGTTTACGATTGACTGGATATGCAAAAAATCGTCGCCACTGCGTGCCCAAGTTCCTCGGTTTGAACGTTTAATCGTATTTTCACTCAAGGCTTCTGCTCGGTGTTGCAAAGCCGACTGACTTGAAACAGGAGCAACCCATTCACCACAAGCAAATACAAAAACCATTAAAATAATCGTCACTTTTAAAGCACTGCCAACAATTCGAATTGTTTTAACTCCAGCGGCTCGCATCACTGTTAACTCATTTTGTGCCGACATATTCCCCAGCGCAGACAAACCACCAATTAACATTGCCATTGGGAAAAACTCGTACACTCTGCCTGGAATGAGTAAAAGAACATAGTAAAGAGCATCCGCGAATTGATAACTGCCTTCTCCCATTTTTCCCGCTTCATCTAACAATGAAAAAAGCGTTCTTAACCCCACCAACACCAGTAGAGTAAAAACCACACTGAGCAAAACTTGTTTACCAATATAACGATCAAGAATGGTTACTTTCATTATTCACCTCCTTTCACGCTTTTAGTCTTAGAGGAAGCATCCCGTGACGATATTTTTTTATGAGAATGACGATATTGCCAAAACCCGAACATTAGAAACACAAAATGAATCGGCCACAAACCTATAACGCCATGCAATTTGCCGTCCTCAATAAGTCCTTTGCTTATTAATATCAAAACCATGTAGCTCATGTACACCAGAATGCCCGGCAACATTTTCGCAAATTTACCTTGCCGGGGTTGAACCTTTGACATGGGCACAGAGATCATTAACAAAATGAACACCGAAATGGGAACACTCATTCGCCAATGAAATTCAGCCCAATTTTCTTGTGATAAGTTGGTGAGCAATTGATGAGTTGATACCGATCGCAATTTAATTTTTCTAGGGTTAGATACCGCTTCGCTTAAACTCATTTGATAACGGTCAAATTGAGTAATTTGCCAATCCATACCCGCAACTGGAATGGAGTAGGTTTCACCTGACTTTAAAATAAGTGAAGGCACAATATTAGCAGAATCAGTGTCAGTAACCTGAGCGTTATCGGTCGATACTAAATACCAATAAGGTGATTTTTGCGTCGGTAACTCTACAAATAAAAGTTGTTCCAGCCCTTCCTTTCGTTTACCTCGAGCCGCATACAGAACAGCCTCACCGCCTTTGGTTACTTGAAACTTCCCTGGAGTTAACAAAGCAAGTTCAGATTGCTGATCCTGCTCTTTCAATAAGCTTTGTTGAGTATCCGATGCCCATGGAGTGACATACAAACTAAACCAACCTGCGACTACCGTTGCGACAAGTCCTAAGGGCAACAACATGATTAGTAACTGACGGTCGCCTACTCCAAGACTTTTCGTCACAGTTAATTCATTATCAACATACAGCTGACCAAAAGAGACAAGTACTCCCAAATAAACTGCGAGTGGAATTAAAAAGCCTAACAAAGGAGGCAATTGCAAACCCACCATACCGAGTAATAAACCTGGATCGATTTTACCTTCGACCACATCACCCAAATAACGAACAAATTGTTGGCTACTGAAAATCAATAGCAAAACAAACAGGATCGCAAATCCAGTTACGAATACTTGCTTGTTTAAATAGCGTTTTAAATACACTGACAACACCTTACCTACAGGTTAAAACTTGTTCTTTTGATGATTTTTTCGCTAATTTAGGTTAAAATCGTCGTTTTTAAACGTTATCTGATAAAAACATCTGTCAATATAGCATGTTTTGCTATATAAAATTAATCACTTACATATATTTCGCTCTCTAACAGTAGAACAAAATAATCAAAGTAGAGCGAATCTCAAAGAACGAATAGTTTAGGAGTATTCATGGAATTTCACGTTAAAAGCGGCAGCCCAGAAAAACAACGCAGTGCCTGCATTGTTATTGGTGTTTTCGAACCAAGAAAGCTCAGCGGCGTCGGAGAACAACTTGACCAAGTTAGCGATGGTTATATCTCTAATATTCTACGTCGTGGAGATCTGGAAGGAAAACCTGGTCAAGTGTTGTTGTTACATAACGTGCCGAATACTCTGTGTGATCGCGTGCTTCTTATTGGTTGTGGTAAAGAGCGTGATTTCGGAGAAGCTCAGTATAAAAAAGTTATAACAAAAGCTATTGCGACTCTAAATGATACAGGCTCAATGGAAGCGGTCTGCTTTTTAAGTGAGTTAAACGTTCGCGGCCGAGATACACACTGGAAAGTCAAACACGCGGTTGAAACCACCGAAGCTTCGTTATACACCTTTGATCAACTTAAATCGAAAACCGACACCGCACGTCGACCTTTGCGAAAATTGGTTTTTAATGTCACCACTCGTCGAGACCTAACCATTGGTGAGCAAGCAATTGCGGAAGGACTTGCCGTTGCAGAAGGCGTGCGCTTTGCGCGCGATCTTGCGAATATGCCACCCAACATTTGTCACCCTACCTATCTAGCCGAGCAGTCACAGGCATTGGCGGAAAAGCACGACAAGGTTGAGTGTGAGGTTTTAGAAGAGTCTGACATGCTTGAGCTAGGAATGGGCGCTTTTATGGCGGTTGCTCAGGGATCGGCTCAGCCAGCGAAATTGATCGTCTTGAAATATAACGGCGGAGAAGCTGACGCAGCACCAATTACCTTTGTTGGAAAAGGTCTTACATTTGATAGTGGCGGCATTTCAATTAAGCCATCTGAGGCGATGGATGAAATGAAATACGACATGGGCGGAGCAGCCGGTGTTCTAGGTTCTTTTTTGTCAGTGGTTCAACTTAATCTTCCAATCAATCTTGTGGTGGCTGTTGCTGCGGCAGAAAATATGCCAGGTGGACACGCTTGCCGACCAGGAGATGTTGTTACCTCAATGAGTGGGCAAACTATTGAAATACTTAATACGGATGCTGAAGGTCGGTTAGTGCTCTGCGATACTTTATCGTATATCGAAAAATACAATCCCGATGTTGTTATCGATGTAGCAACTCTAACGGGTGCTTGTGTGATTGCTTTAGGCGCGCATGCAACTGGATTACTCAGTAATCATAATCCTCTGGCACACGATCTTTTAAATGCTGGAGAAACCGCAGATGATCGTGCCTGGAGATTGCCGTTGTGGGAAGAGTACCAAGAACAGCTTAGTACCAACTTTGCCGACATGGCGAATATTGGTGGCCGTCCTGCCGGAACCATCACTGCTGCATGTTTCTTATCTCGCTTCACTAAAAAATACCAATGGGCGCATTTAGATATTGCAGGTACAGCATGGCGTGGTGGTAAAGATAAAGGAGCCACTGGAAGACCGGTTCCAATGCTTACGCAATATGTCATCGACCGAGTAAACAGCAAAGCCAGTAAAGACTAACAATGACAAAAGTTGAGTTTTATATTTTGGAAGATGAAAAGCCTCGAGCGGCTTTTCATCATGCTGTTTCACTTATCGAGCAGTCCTTTCGTGGTAACAAACGCGTTTTTGTTCATACGGAGTCCAAGCGCGACGCCGAATACATGGACGAATTGTTGTGGACTAGAGAACCCAGTAGCTTTTTACCTCACTTACTGGTGGGTGAAGCAGAAGGTATATTGCCACCTATTCAAATAGGTTTTGGCCAACAACCGGATGTTCGTCCAGATGTTTTAATTAATCTTGCTAACGAAGTGCCACAGTTTCATGGCAGATTTGAGCGACTTGTCGAATACGCTCATGGTGATGAAGAAGCCAAAGAGCAGGCTCGCGAGCGATTCAAATTTTACCGAGACCGTGGCTACCCGCTTAAACATCTCAAAGTAAACAGTTCACAACCCGGATAATATTAACAAATATCCTCTCATTGCGGCGTTTGCACTGGCAGGTCTTAACTCAAGTCCTTACAATAAGCGCCTAATTTTCTGAAATAAATAGCCTTTAGATAAACGATTATGGATAAAGCATATAACCCAAGTGACATTGAACAAAAATGGTACTCTTGTTGGGAAGATAAACATTATTTCAAACCTTCAGGCGAAGGCTCTCCTTTTTGCATTTTAATTCCACCGCCTAATGTCACCGGCAGCTTGCATATGGGACATGCATTTCAACACACCATCATGGACACATTAACTCGTTATCATCGAATGAAAGGCGACAACACGCTTTGGCAAGTGGGCACTGATCACGCCGGTATTGCAACTCAAATGGTTGTTGAGCGCAATTTAGCCGTCAATGGAATTAATCGAGCTGATTTGGGAAGAGAAAAATTTATCGAAAAAGTTTGGGAGTGGAAGGAACATTCGGGTGGCACCATTACTCGCCAAATGAGACGTCTTGGAAACTCTACCGACTGGAGTCGAGAAGCTTTTACTATGGACGACACTTGCTCAAATGCAGTTAAAGAAGTGTTTGTTCAGCTGTTTAAAGAAGGCATTATTTACCGCGGCAAACGCTTAGTAAATTGGGATCCGAAATTTCACACCGCCATTTCCGATTTAGAAGTAGAGAACAAAGAAGAAAAAGGTTCTTTGTGGCACTTCCGCTATCCGCTTGCCAATGGCGCGACGACACAGGATGGCAAAAACTATATTGTCGTTGCGACCACTCGACCTGAAACCATGCTCGGAGATACGGCAGTCGCGGTACACCCGGAAGATGAACGCTACCAAGCACTCGTGGGCAAAACGGTGTTATTACCGCTAGTCGGTCGAGAAATTCCAATTGTGGCTGACGAATATGTCGATAAAGAGTTTGGTACCGGCTGCGTTAAAATTACTCCTGCGCATGACTTTAACGATTATGATGTTGGTAAGCGCCACAACGCTGCATTAGTTAATATTTTTACCGACGATGCAGCAGTAAGGGAAACAGCAGAGGCTTTTGATTATAAGGGCCAGCCAATCACTAATATTCTCGTTGATATTCCAGAAGGATACGCTGGACTTGATCGCTTTAAGGCGCGAGAAAAAATCATAGCTGATTTTGATAAACTGGGTTTGCTTGACTCGATTAAAGATCACACCTTGCAAGTTCCCCGTGGCGATCGCAGCAATGCAGTTGTTGAACCTTATTTAACGGATCAGTGGTATGTCGCTGTCGAGTCTTTGGCAAAGCCAGCAATCGAAGCAGTAGAAAGTGGCGAAATAAAGTTCGTACCAGAAAACTGGAGCAAAACTTATTTTCAATGGATGCACAATATTCAAGACTGGTGCATCAGTCGTCAGCTTTGGTGGGGACACCGCATTCCTGCCTGGTATGACGAAGATGGTAATGTTTATGTCGGACGTGACGAGCAAGAAGTTCGACAAGAGAACAACCTTTCTGAATCAGTACAACTTAAACAGGACAATGATGTTCTTGATACTTGGTTCTCCTCTGCACTATGGCCTTTTGCTACATTAGGCTGGCCAGAAAAAACCAAAGAACTTGAAACCTTTGTTCCTTCTTCAGTGTTGGTAACCGGTTTCGACATCATTTTCTTCTGGGTTGCCAGAATGATAATGATGACCAAAAAATTCATGGGCAAAGTACCATTTAAAGAAGTTTATATAACGGGGCTTATTCGCGATGAACACGGCCATAAAATGTCAAAGTCAAAAGGTAATGTGCTGGATCCAATCGACTTGATTGATGGCATTGATATTGATGGCCTTGTGAAAAAACGAACCACCGGATTAATGAATCCAAAAGATGCCGCAAAAATTGAAAAACGAACGCGTAAAGAGTTTGGAGAAGGAATCGAGTCTTATGGCACTGATGCTTTGAGATTTACTTTTTGCGCGCTTGCCTCTACCAGTCGCGATATTAACTTTGACTTAGGCCGCGTCGAAGGATATCGAAACTTTTGTAATAAAATCTGGAATGCCGCTCGATATGTTCTCATGAACACAGAAGGACAAGACTGTGGTTTATCAGGAGACATTGAGCTTAACTTAGCTGACAAGTGGATTTGGTCAAAGTTGCAATCCACCATTCAGGAGTTTGAAAAACACCTCGCGACTTATCGTTTCGATTTAGCATCAAATGCAGTATATGATTTTATTTGGCATGAATACTGTTCTTGGTATTTAGAGTTGTGTAAACCGGCCTTAAACAGCGACGAATACACAGAAGCGCAAAAACGTGCGACTCGATTTACTATGGTTAATGTGCTCGAACAAGTAATGCGCCTGATTCATCCTGTAATGCCATTTATTACCGAAGAAATATGGCAAAAATTAGCGCCTATTTGCGGTATAAGTGGTGACACAATTATGACGCAACCTTTTGTCGAGTTTAAGACAAGCAAAGTTGATCACGAAGCTGAGGCAGATGTTCAATGGATCAAAAAAGTCGTGGTCGGTATTCGAAACATTCGTGGTGAAATGGATATCTCGCCAAAAACGAACGTTCCTCTGTTCATAAAAAATGGTAACGCTAACGACTTTAATAGGCTCAGTGGCAATAAAAGCTTCTTGATGACATTAGCCAAAGTTGAGTCGATTGATTGGCTCGAACCAGACGCTCAAGCACCGGCCTCAGCTACAGCTTTAGTTGATCATATGGAACTTCTAATTCCCTTAGCAGGTCTTATTGATACTGATGCTGAAAAAGCTCGATTAACCAAAGAAATTAAAAAGTTGGAAAACGATATAAAGCGTTTCGAATCAAAATTAAGTAATGCCAGCTTCGTCGACAGGGCTCCTGCCGAAGTTGTGGAAAAGGAAAAAGACAAACTTGAAGATGCCAAGCAATCATTAAGTAAATTTAAGAATCAATTAAGTCAGCTTGATGAAATAAACTAAAGTAGTTTAAATAGCGCATTGTGCATGCAGTAATAAGAAGCAATGCGCTAGCTGATCTTTATTTTTTGGTTCATATTGAATGCTCGTGATTGAGAAATTGTTTTAGGAAGGATGTTATTTGATTTACTGCTGTATGAAACAAAAGTTTTTGCAAAACGTATTTTGGATGAATTCATTCAAACAGTTGCTCAACACGTTGTACAGAAAAAGAATGTCGCTAAATCAACGACTCTCGTTTGTATTGTCATTTTTATGCATTAGCCTTCCATTAACTATTCAAGCCCAAGAGCATGTGAAACTCAATCACATTATTGTTCAACCAAATGAATCGTTCGAACACTGTGCGCTACTCCAAAAAAACAGCAAGCGAAACTTAAGTTTTAGTGCAAGTGAACCGCTTTACTTTAGCTTTAGTAATAAATCTTCAGACCTTACAAGTTATCTAATCGCAGAACACTTAACGCCGAAAATGAAAAATGTACCTTTAGTAATAATGGAAACTAAAAACTATTGTTTAACGTGGAAAAACCGGCAACAAGTTGCAGTAGAGCTAAC
Source organism: Gammaproteobacteria bacterium (assembly GCA_013373375.1). GTDB lineage: Bacteria > Pseudomonadota > Gammaproteobacteria > Enterobacterales > Kangiellaceae > Pleionea. Next base: position 21,360 of record JABXHY010000031.1, on the reverse strand, counting down.
TTGGCAACTTGTTGAACAAGTGATTGAAAAAAGAGAGTTGAATTGATGAGCTTTTTTAAATTACCAGCTTTCGGTCATATATTTTGGCGAGCAAGTGCTGTAATTTCAATTATCATTCTATTGCTATTAACTTTGTTACCTTCTGTGAACACAGGGATTAACTTTAACAACATTGATAAAGTGTATCATTTTGTCGCTTTTGCAGGTGTTACTTTTCTTTTTATGAGCGCTTTCATTAATCTAAACAGAGTTACCATCGCCATAAGCATGATAATTCTCGGCTTTGCAATAGAGGTCATTCAGTATCAAATTCCAGGTAGAGATTTTAGCTGGCTTGACTGGCTGGCTGATTGTGCTGGAGTATTAGCTATCGCGATCCCGTTCCCAAAGCGCAAAAAAATCAAAGCTTAACTAGCTTAATAGTTCGCGCTTTAGATAACTATTAACTCTCAATTAGAAACTAACTTCAAACTTTAAATTGTGCAGCCACAGTTTGCAGTTGTGTTGCCATTTGCTCCAGCTGCTCGCTAGCGTGATTGAGACGGTTTGCTCTTTCTGATGCAGTTTCCGTGCGATTATTAATATCAGTCATTCGTTCGACAATAATTGATGCAACTTTTTGTTGTTCATCGGTTGAGTGCGCAATTTCCATATTCATCGAATTAATTTTTTGTATGGTCTCAGAGATTGTTTGTAAACTGTTTCCGGCTTCTCCCGCACTCGACACACTTTCCTGCGCTTGTTGAGTACTTGCTCCCATTACTCCGACCGCAGAGCGTGCAGCATTTTGTAATTTTTCAATAATCTTATTGATTTCTTCTGTCGACTCTTGTGTTCTTGATGCCAGGCTTCTCACTTCATCCGCAACAACAGCAAATCCACGCCCCTGCTCTCCTGCTCTGGCAGCTTCGATTGCAGCATTAAGTGCTAATAAATTTGTTTGCTCTGCAATTCCCTTTATTACATCTAATACCATGCTGACGCTATTGCTGTCCGCTTCAAGTTTGCCAATTACATCGGATGCTTCGTTAATATTTTTAGCCAACTCATTAATTGATTCAACCGTGCGCTCGACAACTTGTCGTCCTTTCTCGGTTTCGCTGTTCGCAGTATGTGCAGCGCTTGCCGCATCTGCAGCGTTATTAGCCACAGCAGTAACACTAACATTCATGTCGTCAACTGCCTGTTTCGTTTGATTTGCGCTGTCTCTTTGAGTCGCATTTTCTACTTTAGCTTCCTCGGAGAGGTCGCTTAATGAATGTACTAATGATGCAACCGGAGAAACTGTTTCCACTACCTGTTTAATCACTTTTTGTAGTTTTTCTACAAAGCTATTAAACCAAAAAACCAAATCACCTATTTCATCCTGACTGTCCGTTTTCAGGCGAACCGTAAGGTCGCCATTTTCCTGCGCAATTCCTTTCAAAGATAAAATGACGCTGGAAAGATTTTTTCGAATTGAAGATGAAATAGGAATTGATACACCAAACAATAGTACTATCGTTATGCCGCCAACAATAAATCCTACTGTTACAATTCTTTCGGCCTGAAGATTAGCAACTTCTATCGACTCTTTAAAAGTCGTGTCTAAATCATTGCGAAATTTATTTAACCGTTCTAGAGCCTGATCAAAAGTATTATTAAACTTTACTGTACGATCGCCTAATGTTTCAAAATCCACCGTGCCACGCATCATACTGTCAGAAATATCGAAAGCATCTGCAAAATATTCGTTAAATCCAGATTCAATCATATTAATATCATTGCGGTATTCAGGATCAATAGATTTGATATCAGAGAAGTATCGATTGAGTTGTTTTGCTCTGGTACCCGCCAGTTTAAGGGTATCTTCATCGCCAGTCGTAACTGCAGCGGATAAAGTTTCTTTTATTCGTTCAAACTCGACCAAACTTTTATCGGCCAATTGCAAAGCAGGAAAATGTTTATCTCGCGCCTTTTCCAGCAGCTCTTTATTGTCAATGGCAGTATTAGTAGATAGCGCAACATAGATAAAAAAACTGATAGCTCCCAGAGAGGGAATAATTAGTATTTTTTGGCGAATTCCGAGCTTTGAAAAAAAACCCATAACGTTACTCTCGACAACCTCGTTCTTATCTTATCGGCTGATCAGAACGCGAACTTAAAAAATTCCAAAAAAAATAAGGGTGCGAAGCCGCACCCTTTAGCCTTTATTAAAACTTGGCGATTACTTTTACTGAGCCGTTAACTTTTGACGCATCAACATACCCTATTAAATTAGGATTATTGGCGACTAAAGTTAGCATTTCATCAGCACTCGCGGCTGTTTTTGGAGGAGTCCCTTTACCTGTAAATACAAGCTTCGACCAATAAGCTTTCAATTGGCTCGCAGATTTACTCAGTACTTTTTCATTGAACTCATCTGTTGTTGAATCACCTTCTGGCAGGTTGACTGGCACTACTGCACCACCGCCTGGAAATGATTTTAGTTTACCAAGAAACATCCGGGTTAAGTCTGTTTGACTGACTGAACTGTTGTTCGACGGATGCACTATAATTGCTACTTCTGCCCAAGACTGACCTACAAAGGAAAGAGCTAGAAGAGTAAATATTAATCGTAAAGATTTCATCGCTAACCCTCCCTTAAAATACCAGTGAAATACCGGTAGTGATTAAATTAATCGACTCTCCGGTAAGGTTATCGTCGATCTTCGCGAAATCGATCTTGTAGGCCGCTGAGGGATGAAAGTCATACCTCACCCCAAAGGTGACGGACTCGGTGTCTATCGCAAACCCATTGGCAAATGCTTGGGTTGTTCCCGCGATTACCGGATAATTCGGATCACTTGTTGGAATTAAACCTTCAAGCAAAACTGCAGCCGATCTCGGGTCAGCCTCTTCGACTTCGTAAGTGATGTGCCACACAGTTGTGTCGGTTGTGTATCCGATAGACAAATAACTTGAATCAGTTGTCTCTGCAATCATGCTGTCGTCAGCTTGAAACTTCGCAACCTCAGCTTCTGCAAACCAATTGTCTCCTGTGTAACGAATCCCAAAGTTAGAAAACGATACTTGATCATCACGCGCTTCAACTCTTTCGACAAAAGTCGCATTTGAAAAGCCAGCACTTGCTAATGTCGGAATTACTCCGTCAGTAGGAAGTCCTAAATAACAACTCGAACATACCGTATAACCGAAACGGAAGTTCCAAGTAAAATCGGTGAGAGAGTAAATAAAGCTGGTGTTATTGACACCATCCGAAGGACGTTCAACCACTCCTTGTGAAGTGTCAAACTTCAATGGCTCATTAAACCGTCCAACAACTAACTGTAATGAGGTATCGAAACTACCTAACGTAGAGTTGTAGTTGTAAGCGATACCGTCTTGGTTGTTGATCGGAATATCGTAAACGATCGTTGGCGGTGTTACCCAATGATAAGCATAACCAACTTCTAAGAATTCAGAATAACGATAAAATGGAATTCTAATACGACCAAATTGGATACTCGAGCTGTCGCTGAACTCATAAGTCATATAAGCCCAGGTAAAGTCAGTTTCCCAGCCATCTCGTCCTCGAGCAACCATCTGAACAGTTGCGGAGAGTCCGTCACTCAGATCACTGGTAAACTGAACACCGAAAAGAGAGTCTCTTTCGAAACCGAGATCCTCATCGTACTCTCGAATGACATTTTCATCATCGAAAGTCGACCCTGCCACAATATTAGCAAAGCCATTTATTTGCACATCTGCCGAGGCTGCCGCTGCCAATAACAAGCTACTGCCTGCTACGAGCCTCGACCATCGGGACAGTTTTTGAGGGGTTACACCGAACATGAATTCAGCTCCTGTATTTATTAATTGAACTTATTAGGTTGGTTGAATCGAATTATTGTTGTATTCCAACTAAGAGTAGAACAATAATTTTTTTTTGCAAAACAGGCGTTTGGAATCATAAATTCAGCCATCAAATGAACTTATAGATTCCAATTCACATATCACCTTTGGCTATATTATCAAGACTTAATATCTCTAAAGGTAATTAAAATCACAAAAATGTAATATTTCTAGGTGTTTTTCAGTATGAGAATGACTTATTGCATGAAAATTGTCGTTTGCAGGTTGTGGAGGAATAAAAAAGTAAAGCGGACTAAAGTTCGTCCGCTTGCTGATTTGAAATGGTACATTTTTGTTGAATGCAAGAAGCTTCTGGCTTCGGCTGCATGACACAAATACTTCGTACATTAAACTTTTGATTAAACAAATGCTTTTGATTCGTGTACTGATCTACTTTTTGCCTCAATTGCTCTGCTCCAGAACCGTTTTTACTCATGATTAAATACCAATCGGGTCCACCACAAGCTCTAGCGCCAACCGGAACTACGTCGCAATCACTGGTGACATTACAAGCTTGATGATTCTTAGCCAGCTCGTTAATTTGCTTCGCTTCAGAAACAAGTTTCTGATTGAATTCAGCTTGCGAAAGTGCTGCTGTATCAACAGTGTCAGACTCTGTTGGATTACTGGCTTGGGTACAAGCCATTAAAGTGAACAGACTTAAACTTGATACTGTTAGCACTAATTTCATTTTAGTTTGCACTATTAATTCTCCATTTCCGGTGACGCAACACGCAACACCTCTTCAATTGTTGTTTGCCCTTGCGCAACTTTCATTGCGCCGCTAATTCTTAATAATGTCATTCCATCTTTCAACCCTTGTTCGCGGATCGGTCTAACATCACAGCCCGAATGAATGTGTTGTTTTACTTTGGCATTAACAGAAAGCAGCTCATAAATTCCCTGACGTCCGTGATAGCCAGTTTTACGACACTGCCGACATCCAACTGGATAATAAACTTTTTTTGGCACAGATAATGGGAAAGGATGCACTAAATGGCGCCACGCCGCTTCATCCACTTCTTTAGCAGCTTTACACTCAGGGCATAATGTTCGAACCAAACGTTGCGCCATAATTCCTAACAACGAAGCATTCACTAAAAAGGGTTCTACTCCGAGATCGATCATACGAGTTACTGCCGAAGCCGAGTCGTTTGTATGCAAAGTTGAAATGACCAAGTGCCCCGTTAAAGCTGCCTGTACTGCCATATCAGCAGTTTCTTTATCACGAATTTCACCAATCATTATAATATCGGGATCTTGTCTTAAAAGAGCTCGTATCCCACTCGCAAAATCCACATTTATATCGTGATGCACCTGCATTTGATTGAGCGCAGGATCCACCATTTCAATAGGATCTTCAATTGTACAAACATTAACTTCTGGTTTTGCCAGCATCCTTAAAGTGGTATACAAAGTCGTTGTTTTACCACTTCCAGTAGGGCCGGTAACTAAAACAATCCCATTAGGTTGAGCCACCATCGATAGCCACTTTTGCTCGATATTCTTATCCAGACCGAGAGATGAAAAGTCTTTTGTTAGCACACCAGGATCAAAAATCCTCGCAACCAACTTTTCACCAAATGCAGTTGGTAAAGTAGAGATACGCAATTCAACTTCAATGCCTTCGGGTGTTTTTGTTTTAATTCGACCGTCCAAGGGTTTGCGCCGTTCCGCTACATCCATACGCCCCATGATTTTAAATCTGGCTAAAACCGCATTGGTGACCGTTGCTGGAAAATCATAAACTTTGTGTAACACTCCATCGATTCGAAACCTTACGTTCCCTTTGTCTCGACGGGGTTCGATATGTATATCACTTGCCCTTTGTGCGTATGCGTATTGCAATAACCAATCAACAATTTGAACTATGTGCTGATCATTGGCATCAACTTCACCTGTCTTGCCTAATTCGACCAGAGCCTCAAGGTTACCACTGCCTAAATCTTGGTACTTTTCTCCTTTCGCACCTTTAATTGAGTGAGACAGTGCGTAAAATTCCTTCTGGAACTTATTAATAGCGACCGGACTTGCGAAAACGCATTTAACTTCTTTACGTAAAATATGCTCTAAGCCAGCAACCCACCCTGTGACTTCTGGCTCCGAAGTTGCGACAGTTACTGAGTTGTTATTCACCGCATAAGCAATTATTTTATGGCGCTGTGCGAAGGCTTTCGACATAACTGCCGTTATCGCATCTACATCCAATTTTAATGGGTCAAGTTCAACATACTCCATGCCAAATCGTGTTGCATACCATTGAGATAAATACTCATCATCGAGCAATATACCCGGTTCAGCTGCATGTTTTAACTTTAAAGGAGCAATACCCTCAATGGGGTGATGAGTACTAGGAAAGCTTCTTAATTTTATGCGCAGTTTCTCAAACACAGTTTTATTGATAAGCCCATCTTGCAACATGCTTTCTAAAAACTTAATAGTTATGGTTGGCTTATCGTGAGACATGAGTTGCCCTTAAATATAATTTACTCAATGTAAATCTATCAGCTCAAACGAAATACTTCCAATGCATTTGTTGTAGTTTGTTGAGCTATCTGTTCAGCGGACTCTTCTCTAAGTTCTACTAATGAGGAGAAATTATCAAAAATGTGAACTGGTGTATTTCGCTTACCTTGACAGGTAACTGGCGACATGTCGGGAGCATCAGTTTCCAAAACGATTTGCTCCAGAGAAAGTTCTGACACCATTTTCCGAATTTTAGTCGCACGTTCATAAGTTATCGCGCCGCCTACACCTAACTTAAATCCATGTGCTGCGTATCGCTTAGCCTGATTAAGATCACCATTGTAGGCGTGAATCACACCACCGTTATGGTAATTATTATCCGATAAAATTTTCAGAATATCTTCATGGGCTTTTCTGCAATGAATAATCACCGGGAGATTTGCGTTCATTGCAATTTGAATTTGCGAATTGAATAGCCTTTCTTGTTCATGTTGATTATCGCGACCAAATTGAAAGTCGAGACCGATCTCTCCCACTGCAACAACGGGACCTTTTGTAACTTCGATTTCCAGATCCCGAAGGTGCTGTTCCGTATGAGCATCCATAAACATTGGATGCAGCCCTAACGCAAAATGCAGTTCTTCATGGGCTATTGCTAGCTCTCTAACTCGCCTCCAGTTCTCGCGCTTGACGCCAGGAATAACGAGATGCAAAAGCCCTTTTTGTTTCGCATCACTGAGTAATTGATCGCGGTCACTGTCAAAATCGGAAAAATCAAAATGACAATGAGTATCCACTAACAATATTTTATTGCGTTTAGTGTTCACGAGTCTCTAAAAATTCAACCTCAGGAAACCGTTCTTTGGTTAAGTTTAAGTTAACCATTGTCGGGGCCAAATAAGTTAAATTATCTCCGCCATCAAGTGCTAAGTTTTCACTGGCTTTGTTTTTTAACTTATCTAAAACTTTACCATCACTACACTCGACCCACCTTGCCGTCGCAACAGCTACCGGCTCATAGATGCATTCCACTTTATACTCAGCTTTTAACCGATGTGCCACAACGTCAAACTGCAACACTCCGACTGCACCTAAAATTAAATCATTGCTATTTAGTGGACGAAATACTTGAGTTGCCCCTTCTTCCGATAACTGAATCAAGCCTTTTTGAAGTGCTTTATTCTTCAGCGGGTCTTTTAATCTCACTCGTCGGAATAACTCAGGTGCAAAGTTTGGAATACCCGTAAATTTCAGGGATTCTCCTTGTGTAAAAGTATCTCCTATTTGCAAGTTACCATGGTTGTGCAGACCAATAATATCGCCTGCAAAAGCTTCATCTAAATGTTCACGATCGCCAGCAATAAAGTTAACCGCATTGGAAATTTGTTGATCTCGCTTTAACCGAACATGGTTAAGCTTCATTCCTTTCTCAAATTTGCCCGAACAAATCCTCATAAAGGCTATTCGGTCTCGATGTTGAGGGTCCATGTTTGCCTGTATTTTAAAAACAAAACCTGAAAACTTTTCTTCTGTTGCTTCAACGTCTCGAGTTTCTGTCGCCCTAGGCAAAGGCGAAGGAGCCCACTCAACAAACTTATCTAACATTTGAGAAACACCAAAGTTACCTAAAGCAGTACCAAAAAATACCGGAGTCAAATTGCCTTTTAAAAACTCGTCCAGCTCAAACTCATGACTTGCACCAAGTACCAGCTCTAATTCATCTTTTAAATCCCGAAGCAAGGAACCTAATACTTGCTCCGCTTCTGGATTGTCGATTCCGTCAATGGTTCGTTCTTCTTGAATCGTGTGCCCCATCCCAGTTTGATACAGGTAAAATTTATCTTCTAGAAGATGGTAGATACCTTTAAAAGATTTACCCATACCTACTGGCCAGGTTACCGGTGCACAATTTATTTTTAACACTTGCTCAACTTCATCAAGCAGTTCAATGGGCTCTCGAATATCCCGATCCAATTTATTCATAAAGGTGACGATAGGCGTATCTCGCATGCGACACACCTCCATCAGTTTGATAGTCCGATCCTCAACACCTTTACTTGAATCGATTACCATTAACGCGGAATCAACGGCCGTTAACGTTCGATAAGTATCTTCGGAGAAGTCTTCATGTCCGGGTGTATCTAACAAGTTCACGACTCTCTCGTTATACGGAAACTGCATAACCGAGGTTGTAACCGAGATACCTCTTTGCTTTTCAAGTTCCATCCAGTCAGATGTTGCATGCTTAGAAGCCTTCCGGCCTTTAACCGTCCCTGCTTCCTGAATTAACTTTCCATGCAAGAGGAGTTTCTCAGTAATAGTGGTTTTACCCGCATCTGGGTGAGAAATAATGGCGAAAGTTCTTCGCTTGGCAATTTCGCTTTGAGTCGATGACATTCTATTTGGATAGGCTAAAAATAAAGTGCGCCATTATAACGCATCAAGTTGTGCTTTAAACCCAGCATTTCAAGTTAAAGGGAGGGAATTCTATATTGTGTGATACTTTTCGGTAAAGCAATCACCTATGACTCAGGCAGATTACGACTCATAATTAGCCCATCTTCTCGCAAATTTCCCGGCAGAGGATAATAATTTTTTCGCGTCGATATGGCCTTAAAATTAAGCGATTGATACATCTTTTGAGCAACTGTATTAGAACTTCTCACTTCTAACCAAAGCTCTTTGCAACCAGCGATGAGGCACTGTTGAACCCAGAAATCCATCGTCGCCTTTCCCAGCCCTTTACCTTGCTCTCTGGGGTGAACACATATATTCAGCAAATGACTTTCATCCAGAATCACCTGATAAATCAAGTGCCCAATGATTTTTTGCTCCCTCCTAGACTCAATAACCCAAAACTGATATTGCTCATTTAGGCTATCAATCAAAGCTTGTTTTCCCCAAGGCATTTCATATGCAGTGGTTTCATTCACTAAAACAGCCGCTATATCTTGCCGAGAAGCGAGTCGAAAACTATAGCTCATAACGATTAGTGAGTTTTGCCAATCACATCAGACAAGCGAATAAGATCCTGATATACCTGACGCTTTATTGCAGGGTTTCGGAATATATCGTGAGGATGATAGGTTACGACAAACGGAACTTGCTCTGGCGTATGCCAAACTTTCAACTGCCATTCGGATAAGCGTCTATTTTCTCCGCTAATCAAGTTCGCCGTTTCCTCTCCCAGAATTAACATGGCTCTTGGCTCGTGTTGCGTAATAACTTCACCTGTTGAAGATGCTCTGTCACTTAGGGCAGTTGTCGCTAATTGAGCAAAGTTAATACGATTTAAAAACGCAGGGGTTACTTCATGCTCAAGTAAAAACTGCAGAGCTAGCGTAAGGTTTTTCACCGTTTTGGAAGGATTACCCCTGAGCAAAAATGACTCTGCTGGCTGACCTTCCTTGTGTCGGCAAACAACAGCAATTGAATTTGGATTCCATCGTTTCCCATTTGGTAATACCAGAAAACCTCGACCTTGATGTGTCTTTTGAGAGTTTGTAGATGCTCCTTCACTCGCCTTAATATCTGTCGCTTGATTCTCTGAGATAGGATTTTGAAGCGTTACTCGAGGAGAGCTATGCGCTGCTTTATCATCAACTTTTTGCTTAGAAGTAGATAGATTGGTGTCGATTACTTGATCATTAACCTTTTTAATTGGCGGAACTTCTTGCGCTTCGATATTCTGAGTAACTTGAACCGTTTCTGCCTCAACAGCCTTTTGTTGTGAGGGTTGTTGGAGTGTGTCATCACACTCAAAGGCGGCATCTTGAATGTCGTCTTCTTCAATAGTGCGCACCACCCACTGCTGCAAGCCCAGAGCAGACAAATAATCTAGCCTTGTCGCTTCAATAGAATTGTACTCATCCGCATCAACCTGAGCAGACTTATTCTCAACAGGCTTAGTAACATTGATCTCGGAATTGGATTTAAGCTTGGGGTTCGACAAAACATCGCCTTTTAGACGTCTTACATTAAGCGACTATCTTACCGAAATCCGAAGCAGCACTCTACCGATTCGTGTATCAATTCGATTCGAGTCTCAATTAAAGGGTACCAGTCGAGCTAAGCAAATACTTATACGTCAACGGAAACTGTTGCTTTATCCAAAAACATTCGCAATTGCTGATCGGTTACCCCTCTGCCTTGATCCGCCACTCGCTTGAACTGACTAAAAGCAGCTTCAAATCCTTCTTTTGACTCAAAGTGAATCCCCAACTTTGCGAGACGATTCATAAATGCATTCCGGCCAGAATGTTTTCCTAGCACAATTTGTTCCCCAGACCAGCCGACATCTTCTGCTCTCATGATTTCGTAGGTTTCACGATGCTTTAATATTCCGTCTTGATGAATTCCAGCTTCGTGAGCAAAAGCGTTTCGACCTACAATCGACTTATTAGGTTGAACTGCAAATCCTGTAATCTCGGATACACGTTGAGAAATCCCTACCAGCCTTTTTGCATCAATATTAGTCTCTAGCGGAAATAAATCTTGCCGAGTATTTACTGCCATAACAACTTCTTCTAGTGCTGCGTTTCCAGCTCTCTCACCCAATCCGTTAATCGTACACTCAATCTGACGAGCACCCGCTTCAATTGCCGCCAACGAATTGGCCGTCGCTAGCCCCAAATCATTATGACAGTGCACAGAAAACACAGCCTGCTCTCGATTACTGACATTCGATATCACCTGTTTTATAAAAGCGCCAAACTGATGAGGAACACAATACCCAACAGTATCTGGAATATTAATGGTGGTTGCCCCAGCTTTTATAACCTGCTCAATAAGTTCGGCTAAGAACATGGGCTCACTACGCCCCCCGTCTTCTGCCGAAAACTCGATATCATCAATGAATCCTCTCGCGTACTTAACAGCATCGACAGCCGCCTCTATCACTTTCTCTGGAGACATTTTTAACTTGTGAGTCATATGTATCGGTGACGTGGCAATAAAAGTGTGCAAACGCTTTTGCTGACTGCCCGCTAACGATTCAATTGCAGCGTCAATGTCGGTACGCTTTGCTCTCGCCAAACCACAAACTCGAGAGCTTTTAATTACTTTGCTAATTTCTTTGACGGCTCTAAAATCTCCCGGGCTTGCAATAGGAAAACCAGCTTCAATGACATCAACACCAAGCAATTCTAATTCGAGCGCGAGTTCTATTTTTTCTGATACAGACATAGTGGCTCCGGGACTTTGCTCACCATCTCGCAAAGTCGTATCAAAAATAATTAACCGCTCTTTAGAACTCATCGATCTTCTCAACGCTCGTTAACGAATAATTTTATGCTAACGTTTAGGGCTTTGATGACAAATCATCAAACTGAATAAGAAGAAAAAATTAGTAATGTTAGAACTGAAGTGAATATCAGAATTGAAAAATCTAGATTCTAAGAAGTAGCCGACTCTTCTTCAATCTCAAGAACATGACCACAGTATTTGCAGTAGTCAGCATCGTAATCATGACCGGATTGGCCACAAGTAGGACAAGCTTCATTATTCTCTTTGCCAGTGTAGGCACGAACCAGTTCTGCCGAATAAATTCCAGTCGGAACAGCAATAATTCCATAACCCATAATCATAATCGCGGCAGCAATAAACTGCCCTAGTGGCGTGGATGGTGCTATGTCGCCATACCCAACCGTTGTCAGCGTAACAATTGCCCAATAAACTGATTTTGGAATACTGGTAAATCCATTTTCTTCGCCCTCCACCACATAAAGTAAAGAGCCAAACACCACCACTAATGTAAGCACTGTGTAGAGAAAAACAAATATTTTGTGGCGACTGTTAGTAAGTGCTCTGATCAATACATTTGCTTCACCGACGTATTCAGCAAGCTTTAATATTCGGAATAACCGCAGTACTCGTAAAATCCGAATAACTAACATGTACTTAGCGCCAGAAATAAAGAGCGTTAAATAGGTAGGAATAACAGAAAGAAGATCGACAAGGCCGTAAAAGCTTTTAACGTACAACAATGGCTTTCTAACGCAAACCAGTCGAGCAATGTACTCGACGGTAAACATAATGGTAAAAAACCATTCAATTCGCCACAGCCATTTGCCATAGTCTAATCGAATGCTCGATACACTATCGAGCATAATTGCCAAAACACTCAGTAAAATACTGACGATTAAAACGACATCAAACGCTTTCCCGAGTTGCGTTTCGGCACCAAAAATAACTTCGTTAAGTTTCTCTCGCCACGGCGATAGTGGTTCACCCTGATTAAACTTAGGGTGAACCATTCGTCGTCGATAAACCATATATAGTTAAGCTAAAAGAAGGCTGACTGTCGTACTTAACCAGCCTTTGGCTCAATGAGTAACTCAACGCGTCGATTTTGAGCGCGGCCATTCTCAGTGCCATTTGAAGTGAGTGGCATGCTTTCGCCAAAGCCACGAACTTTTAATCGATTCGAGTCAACTCCTTGCTGAATTAAATAACTCGCAACGCTTTGAGCTCTTTTCACCGAAAGGTCCATGTTATAGGTAGCACTTCCAGAAGAATCAGTATGACCGGCAACCACCAGGACAGACTCATTGAACTCAGTAAGCACTTTAGATACCGATTGCAAAGTACCATAAAAACCTGACTGAACTTCTGAACGGTCAACGCCAAAAGTAATGTTGTTTGGCATAATTAACCGAATGTTATCGCCTTCACGCGCAACTCGAACACCCGTACCTTCCAGTTCTTCACGTAACTCTTTTTCTTGAGCATCCATGTAAGCACCAACGCCCATACCAATCAGGCCACATCCAACCGCTGCGTTACGCGCATGTTTGCTGCTTTTTCTTGATCCAAGCGCTCCACAAACTAGAGCTGAAATTGCGCCAACCTTGGTCGCATTGCTGGTTTGTTGCTCTCCTGTATAAGCATCATAGGTTTGGCAAGCACTCAATACAGCACAACATAAGACAACAGAAATTATTGATTTAAAACGATTCATTACAGCTCCTAACGATTTAAAAAGAATGTCAAATGCCATGTGAGCGCCTTTGCTCGATATTTGGACTCAGATGACAATAAGTTAATTCATTATACTAACAGAAAGACGAAACGCCAGTTTCACCTCGCTTTGAGACTTGTGTCAAAAAAATCAAAACCAATTATTTTCAAACATATTAAAACCTAACTTAAGTAAGGTTATTTAAATAGCGGCATGAACTAGCTTAATTGATGGCTTTAACTCGTTTAACGTAGACACAAAAAAACGCGCCGAAGCGCGTTTTTTTGTACAATTTAACAACTCTATTATGCAGCTGCTTTTTTCGAAGAGCCTTTATCTTCTTCTTTGCCGTAGCGGATATAATGCTTGGAGTAGTCGTCCACTTGAATTGCATCGGAACGAGCTGCTTCATACTCCATATATTGGTCAGCTTCTTCTTGAGAAATGATTCCCGCAGCAACAGCCGTAGAAACGGTTTCATCAATAGTACGACCTGACGATAATTGCCCAGATTTAATAGCTTTATATAACTGCTTTTCAATCGGAGCAACTTCCAACATTTTCTTAAATGCATTTTCAACTCGACCAACAGCATCAGTGCTTGTACCAATAAAGGTGTCGACAGTTAAACGGTCTCGCAACTCATTATCCGACAACATTGGTTTTACAATCGCACGATCAAGTTTGTCGCTCGGCATCTTGAATTGCTTACCATAAGGGAATACAACCCACTTCAACGCCACGCCCAATCCTTTAACTGGAATGTTTTCGAAAAAGCCCATAAACGCTTTTTGAATTTCGAATAAGCTTTTTTGCACGCACCAGTCTACATAATCAATGTCACTCGCAGGACGGCCGTTGTCTTCATAATATTTCAATACAGTCGATGCTAGGTAAAGTTGCGACAACACATCACCAAGTCGAGCAGAGAGTCTTTCGAGACGTTTTAAATCACCACCAAAAATCATCATCGATAAATCAGAAACCATCGCCAAAGCAGAACTCATACGAGTTAGTTGTTGGTAATAGCGACCCGTTTTATCTTTCACAGGCTTTTTGGCAATTCGTCCACCCGTAATACCCAACGTAAAGGTTCTAATGAAGTTACTTACTCCATAGCCAACATGTCGGAAAAACAAACTGTCAAACGCGTCGAGACCGGCTTTAGTATCTGGATTAGCAGCAGCTTCCATTTCACGGAATACAAATGGATGACATCTAACCGCACCTTGACCAAAGATCATCAAGTTTCGAGTAAGAATATTAGCGCCTTCTACCGTGATAGAAATCGGCATCGACATGTAACCACCCGCGAGGTAATTTCTCTCACCCATGATTACAGCACGTCCAGCATGAACGTCCATTGCATCATTGACAACTGAACGAGCAAGTTCAGTCATGTGATATTTTGCAATTGCAGACACTACCGAAGGTTTAACACCAAGATCAACTGATGCCGCTGTCATTTGACGCATAGCTTCTAATTGATATGTGTTACCTGCAATGCGAGCCATTGCTTCTTCAACACCTTCAAAGTGGGCAATCGAAGTTTTAAATTGCTTTCGCAGCATCGCGTAAGCACCGGTTGTAAGATAACCTACTTTACCCGTTGCTGTAGCTGAAGCTGGTAACGAAATTCCACGACCTGCAGATAAGCATTCTACCAACATGCGCCAGCCACGACCTGCGTAATCTTTGCCTCCAATAATCCATTCAAGAGGAATAAATACATCCTCACCACTGGTTACACCATTCATAAATGCCTGGCCCATTGGGTAATGGCGATTACCAGTTACCACACCTTCATGATCAGTTGGAATCAACGCACAGGTAATACCCAATTCTTCTTGGTCACCCAGCAAACCTTCAGGGTCATATAATTTAAACGCTAAACCTAAAACCGTTGCTATCGGAGCCAAGGTGATATAGCGCTTATTCCAATTCAAGCGGATACCAACAACTTCTTCACCGTTGTGGGTGCCTTTACAGACAATACCATTATCAGGAATCGCGCCGGCGTCAGAACCAGCTTCAGGACCAGTCAATGCAAAACAAGGCACTTCCTCACCTTTCGCTAAACGAGGTAAATAGTGATTCTTTTGCTCATCAGTACCGTAATGCAATAGTAATTCAGCTGGCCCAAGAGAGTTAGGAACCATTACAGAAACGCCCAATGCACCACACCGTGTTGCCAGCTTTTGAACGACTGTCGAATGAGCAAATGCAGAGAATCCTTTACCACCGTATTCTTTAGGAATAATCATTCCCAGGAAGCCTTCTTTTTTCATGTAGTCCCAAGCTTCTTTTGGAAGATCTTTATCTTCGTGGGTCACTTTCCAGTCGTCGACGAGTTCGCACAGCTTTTCCGCTTGAACGTCTACAAACTCACGCTCTTCTTTGCTTAGTTCGGGCTTGGGATACTTAAGCATTGAATTCCAATCCGGATTACCTTTAAACAAATCACCGTCCCACCAAACATCGCCAGCTTCGAGCGCGTCTTTTTCGGTTTGATTCATCGGAGGTAAAACGGATTTGAATAATTTGAAAATCGGTAAAGTTATTTTGTCTTTACGGAGATCGTGTAAGAAGTAAAGAGCCGCGAACACACCGAGAAGTACCCAAGGTGTAATTGCAACACTCCAAACTAAGCCACAAACAACTAGCACACTGGCCGCTATTACTAGTGCGGTACCAGTGCGCAATCTTTTATATGCACTAAACCAAACAACGGCTAATAGCGCAATTATTTGTCCTAAGGTAATCATGTCATTACTCCAGTTAGCTTGCGTTTTTCAACGAATCGTAATTTTGTGCCCGAAAGCCCGCGGCAAGAAATGGCAATAACCGCTCTAAGGTTTGCTCAAGGTTCACGGTTTCTTTAAATTCAGCTTCAGCGATGTCACGTAGCGCATGGCTTCCAGCTAAAGTAAAAATCACTGTTCCTAGCATAAAGTGTAGTCGCCAAAACATCTCATTGTTAGCCAGCTCCGGCGCAGCACGGTGCAACTGTTGAGTAAACCTCAACAAATGATGAGCATAATGCTCTTGCATGAATCTGCGCATATGCCCTTGGCTTTCGGCATAGGCTCTTCCCAACAACTTCATAAAATTCGACGAACCATTGTTTCTATGATTGTCCATCATCATCAATGGACGAACCAACGTGTGCAAAACCTGTTCTACGCTAGGAGAGAACTCGGATTGCTCAATTGGCGTCAACTCTTTGTCTAACTCTTGTACAAAACCTTTTAAAAATCGGTCAAATACAGCCTGAATCAGGGACTTTTTGGAACCAAAATGGTAATTCACCGACGCCAGATTAACGTCTGCCCGCTGCGTAATCGTTCGCAGACTGGTTTCAGCAAACCCTCGATCCGCAAATAATGCCTCTGCAGCATCCAGTATCCTGTTTTTCGTCGTTTGTTTACTGTTCATTAGACACCAAAAAAATCTAAACAAGCGTTTGAAACATACGTTCATTTCATACTCTTGTCAAGTTTATGAGGGCGACAAATGAAAATTCCAAGGACTAGCTGTATCGAGATAAATGCTCAGTTTAAATGCCCAACTGACACACAAATGTTGTTCTATACTGATTTAAACCTGTCTAAAACTCTTGAATGAGAAAAATACGATATGTCGACTAACCAGCCAGACTCTAATGCTAGCTATAATCCACTACAAAAATTGATGCAATTGAGTTCCGCTCAATTAAAGCTTTCTAAAGCTGAGTCCGTGCAGCCGGTTGAGACCCTTTCTAAATACTTCACCGATATTGCGGATCTCACACAACAAATCATGTCACAGAATGCCAAGCAGCAAAACTCCCCGCTTGACCATATGCTGTTGGAGCAGCTGCATATGAAAATCCACAAATGCGTAACCGCATTTCAGTTTTATGATCGGCTGACCCAACAAATTGAGCATGTAATTACACAGTTAGATTCTGCCGCAGCCATATTAAGTGAATCAGACAGAACCGCCATCGATGTATTACATTCCCAGCTTAGCGAAATGAAGAAACATTACTCCATGGAAAGCGAGCGAGAAATTTATCAGGCAGTTTTAAATGGAGAGTGTGTCAATACAGTGCTATCGAAAAGAGAACAGTCAAACGACAAAGATCCTAACCACTCAATAGAGCTTTTCTAAAACTTCAGCGCCAACTGTAAAAGCGGGCATTTTGCCTGTTACTTTTCTTTCATCTAAATCAATTATAAAAATGAGCTGCTTAAAAGCAACTCGCATATTCACTTAAGCTCGTATGACCTTTTTGGCTCGCATAATCTCTTTAAAAAGTAGCAGAAGACTAATCTTCTCGTTTCTTTTATAAATGAGAGATAGTGTCAGGATAAGTTTTGGATGGAATTAACTATCAATTTTAACAACTACTTTCTTTTAAGACAGAGCAACTGTTAAGTTAGATATTCTATATCCTGAGAAGCCTAAATAATGTTTAGCTAACTCGATGGCTTTTCAACCCAGAGCAAACTGAACCAAACGCCTTCGATACGTCTTCGGCTATCGCAAAGAAACTCAACTCAGTTGGTTGACCCAGTCAACCAACTCTTCTAACTCAAATGGCCAGCCAAGCTCTTCTTCGTCACTGCGCCTTAAAACCGGAATAGTAAGTTTATACTTTTCTGTTAAAACGGCATCATCAATGATATCGATAATGTTTAACTCTGTGTCATCGCGAATAAGCTTTTGCTGTTTGGCGTAATAAAACATACCAATAGCTTGCTCACACAAATGACAGCCGTCCGTCGAAAATAGCTTAAACGTCCTCATTCGATAGACTCCTTTTTACGGGTAATTATTATTTCAGATACATGCTAAGCAGCCACTATTTGCAATTGTTTCAAACCTTATAGAAAAAAGCATTCACTTTTTGAAATTGGGGCCTTATAATCGCCGCGCAGTTTTTAACCAAAGAGGATTACGCAAAATGGCAAAAGCCAAGAAAGCTCCGAAAAAAGCAGTCAAAAAAGTAACAAAGAAAACTACAGCTTCTAAACCAGCGAAAAAAGTAAAAACAGCTACCGCTAAAAAAGCTAAGCGTACCGTTGCAGCTAAAGCTGCTACTCAATCAGCTCTTCAATTGGCTCAAAAATCTTTTGAAGCTGCATTAGCAGAAATGAACAGCGCTGCAACTAAAGAAGTTAATGTTGCAGAAAAAGCTTTAGCAAAAGCTCAAAAAGCAGCTGACTCTGCTACAACTAAGCTAAGCAAAGCGAAAGACAAGCTTAATGCAGCAAAAGCTAAAGTAAAAGCAAAGAAAACTGCAGCAGCTGTAAAAGCTGTTGAAGCTAACAAAGCTAAAGTTGCTGAGCTAAACGTTATCGCTAAAGCAGCTAAAGAAGAATTAACTACTGTAAAAGACGCGATCAAACAAGCAAAAGCTGACGCGAAAGTAGTAAGCGCAAAAGTAAAAGCCATTGCTAAGTTAGAAAAAGAACTCTCAAAAGCAACTGTAAAGAAAGCGAAGAAAGTAAAAAAGGCTAAGAAAGCTCCTAAAAAAGCCGAAGCAAAGCCTGCTAAAACTGTAGCCAAAAAAGCGCCTAAGAAAGCTAAGAAAGCAAAAAAGGCAGCTGTAAAGGAAGTTGCTCCAGCAACTGAAACCGTTACAGAAACACCTAAAATGACCGAAGAACAAACAGCTGCATAGTCATTTCATGCTGCTAATGGCTTAACAGTCGTTTACAAGCACAATAAAAAAGGCCGCGAAAGCGGCCTTTTTTATTACTTGTTATGCTCAATCAGCCAGCTGCGGTGAAGAGGCTTTCGAAGAAAGTCACGACTGGTGGTTTGCTTGGTAATCTCTTTAACGTTGAAAAGCTCAGAGCTTTCAAACTCCATCTTGAACTTCCGAAAGTTATTAGAAAACAAAAGTTTCCCACCCGGAGCTAATAACAGGCAGGCTTTTTGTAGCATACTGACATGTTCGCTTTGAACATCGAAGTGCTTGTCCATCTTTTTGGAATTAGAAAAAGTCGGAGGGTCTATAAAAATAGTCTGATAACGCTGCGGTAATCTAGAAGCCATTTCTAACCATTCCAAGCAGTTGGCTCGGACAAAGCTATGGTTATCTAACGATACGTTATTGAGTTGAAAGTTTCTTCTTCCCCAGTCGAGGTAGGTATTCGACATATCGACATTGGTAGTCTTGACGCCTTTCAAGGCAGACGGAATACTTGCGCAGCAGGTATAGCTGAACATGTTGAGCAAATGCTGGTTTGGAGACGTCCAGCTTGCAAGTAACGCTCTGGCTTTTCTATGATCGAGAAACAGTCCAGTATCGAGGTAATCCGTTAAATTCACCTCAAATTTTGCAGCCCCCTCTTCTACGACTTTAACAACTCCCTGTTGGTTTTGTTTCGTGTACTGTGAATCACCTTTTTGCCGTGTTCTGGTTTTTGTAAATACCTGGCTTAAAGGACACTCTAGAAATATTGCGGTAACTTTCTCGATATCTTTCAATCGACGCATAGCGATTCTAGGTTCAACTGTTTTAGGCGCTGCGTATTCTTGTATGTGAACAGCACCATCATATACATCGATTGCGGCAGCGTAATCTGGGAGATCGGCGTCATAAAGTCTGTAACAAGAAACATCCTGTTGTTTAAGAAAACTTTTCAATGATGCGTAATTCTTTTTCAAACGATTGAGCAATGCGCTTGCTGCATCCGATAAATGTTCAGTGCTGGGAAAGTCGTTATTTTCTTTTCTTTGTTCAATGAAGTTTTCACTTTTCAACTCAAGTTTCAGCAACTCACAGTCAATAGGACCATTTTTTAACCGATATATCTTCTTTGCACGAATCCCAAGCGCATGACCATGGTTTTTATCTGCCGATAATATCAGTGCCATAGCACCACTAAACTGTTGCTTGAGCCAGAGACCAAAATCAGCATAGAGTTTTTCTACCAGCGTTTTTGTTTCTAATCGTTCACCGTATGGAGGGTTGGTAACAATAACACCGACACACTTTTTCGCATCACTACTTTCATTATTGCTATCGGAGACCTCGTTAACGAGTAAATCAGACGCATTTATCGATTGAAATTCACCGACATTGAACTTAATAAACTCAGCGACTCCCGCTCGCTCAGCATTTCGCTGTGCCACTTCTATTACTTTTGGATCTTTATCGCTGGCATAAATTGTTGCGTGGTTTGCTGCTTTAGCGCTATCAAATCGTAATTGTGCGGCTTGAAGTTCTTTTTCCCAGATCTCCTTATGGAAAAGCTTCCAACCATGAAATCCCCAATAGCTTCTGCTTAAACCAGGCGCCTTATCGAGGGCTACCAACGCAGCCTCAATTGCAATAGTACCAGCGCCACACATCGGGTCATAAAACCACTGTCCTTCTTTTGATAACTCCCTCCAGTTCACTCGCTCGAGCATTAAAGCGGCCATGTTCTCTCTTAGCGGTGCTGCACCGGCTTCTTCTCTATAACCTCGTTGGTGTAATCCTGTTCCTGCAAGATCCAAGCATAAAGTTGCTTGGTTTTTATTGATTCGACAATGCACTCGAACATCAGGTTGATCAGTAGATACCGATGGCCTATCGCCAAATTCGCCTCGAAAATAATCAACGATTGCATCTTTTATTTTTAGCGCACCGTATTGTTGATGATCAATTTTTGACCTGCGCGAAACGAAATCGACAGCAAAGGTATGCTGCGTATCAAAATGCAGCTCCCAATTGAATCGATTACACTCGTCATAAAGTTGCTCTTCGTTTTCGGCGTCAAAACTTTTAAGAACTAATAAGACTCTGTTTGCCAAACGGCTCCAAAGACAAATGCGGTAAATCGCTGGCCAATCGGCCTCTACCATGACTTGAGTTAATCCTTCACGAGCAGATTCTGCGCCCAAAGAAAGAGCTTCATCAACTAACGGATACTCAAAACCAGGAGGACAAGTTAAAATAATTTGCGGCATATCAAAGAATGGCTTGCAATAAAAAAATCATATGCGTATTATACGCGCCTCGTCACCGAAGTACGATGACTAATTACACTGATGCGGGGTGGAGCAGTCTGGTAGCTCGTCGGGCT
>JABXHY010000017.1 GCA_013373375.1 Gammaproteobacteria bacterium | reverse complement strand
TTTTTTATGCGTGAGAGGTGTGGATGAGAACCGTTTGGTTCGACTAAAAATGTCGGGAGCATTTTTAGAACAGTCTTTAGACTGGCCCTTTAAGGGTGAGCGCCGGGATGGCGCGAATAATCCCTCTCTCACCGCCAAATTAAAAAAGTCGACTTCAATGTCGGCTTTTTTATGCGTGAGAGGTGTGGATGAGAACCCTTTGGTTCGACTATAAAATTGGCTTTTTTCTCATGAACTCCCGTTAATTCCTCACAAATCGACAATAGCACTCTGAATCGTTAGACTCTCGGCCTGTTATTAATTCAAAAACATCGATCAAATATGTCACAAATTCAGACCTTAATTTTGACGGTCGGGGGCTTTCAAGGCTTTCTTTTATTTACATTACTGATTAGTGATAAAAGGGTTAACTACGCCAGTAAACTGCTTGGGTTACTGTGTTTGTTTATCGCAACCACCTTTGTACTTCCATTAATTGTTGCCGCTGAAGAGAGTTCTTTTGATTGGCTGATTGGTTTTGTATTGTTTTTGCCTGCCAGTTACGGGGCATTAATTTATTTATACTGTCGAACGGCGATTTCTGGCTTGCCGCTCAAGCTCCATGATCTTCTTCATTTGTTGCCGTTGGTGATATGTTACCTGCTCAATTACGACATTTTATTCTCGCCAGAAAAGGCATTGAGCTTCGTGAAAATGGCGGAAACAACTCTTTTTCGGCATACAGTCACAAAAGTTGTCTTTTATGGTCAATCGGCATTTTATGCCATTTTATTAGTTAGAATGTTGAGTCAATATCATACTCAGGCCAGGCAAACTCTTTCGTCTTACAACCCTAATATATTCAAGTGGCTTTGGAGTCTAGCTGCTTTTACAGTGTCGATATGGGGGTTAAAAGTCGCTTTTTACTTTCTCGACCTTTCGCAATCGATAAATACAATAGCCGACTTGCTATTGGTGTTAATGGTTTACTTTATTGCGATTGTGCAGTGGCGTAATTCAGAGTTGTTTCAAATAAAGCAATTAACCGAAGAGGTTAAAAGTCAGCCTACTTTTCAAAAAGGCCAATCAAAACCGTCAAATATCGAAAACCAACCCAACGGTCAATTAGATGAAGAGATACGCTCAAGCGTTTTGTATCTGGTTCAACAGCAAGTAAAAGAGCATGCTCTGTATCGAAACAGTGAATTAACCTTAGGATCGCTTGCAGAACAAATTGGTGTAAGTGTGCATCAGTTGTCAGAGACTTTGAATCAACAGGGCGGTAAAAATTTTAATCAGTTTATCAACGAATTTCGGGTTGCAGAGGTTTGTCAGCAACTCGAAAATAACAGTCAAAGTAAGTTAATTGACTTGGCACTTGATGCTGGTTTTTCATCCAAAAGTAGTTTCAATGCCATATTTAAAAAGATCACTGGACAGACGCCTAGCGTGTACCGGCAACGAGTATTGTCACATTAACCGCAAAGTTGTCTTGCCAGTGAGAAATAGCTTTTAACAGAGGTCCAGAAATAATGTACCAGGCCAAATGGGCATTTTGGGACGTCTAATTTTATAAAGCTGGACGCATCCAGCCCGCCTGAATGCTGAAATAACGCCATCAACAACGAATGGAGTTATTTCATGTTAAAAACAATTGCAAAGTGGTTTTTAGGTCTCTTAACTTGCTTGGTCGTTCTAGCGACAGCTTATTTAATTTGGTTTAAAAATGGCGTTAATTTTATTTATGGTGCCCACACTCAGGTAGTCGATCATACAAAGTTTGCGACCGCTGTTGAGCTTACTGCGATAAAAGATGTAAGTGTACTCGCTCCTGATGGTGAAACCATGCTCGAGAACAGAACACTAGTTCTTGATGGCGGTAAAATAGTCTCATTGAGTGAAGATGATGAAGTCCCAGCTGGTGCGAGAGTTATTGACGGACGAGGAAAGTTTATTATTCCGGGATTGGTTGACTCGCATGCGCATATTCTGAAAAGTCCTAACGATCTTTTGCTATTCGTCGCTAATGGCGTCACACACATTCGTGACTTAGGAGGTCCAGAAGAGCGTTTAACACTACGTGATGAAATTGAGCAAGGTCGCATAGGCCCCAGAATGTTTGTTGCTTCGCCGCCGATTGATTCAATGAAGTTTATTCAAGGAAGTTTTTGGGAGCTGATTACCTTTCACAAAAACACCCATAATGTTGAACACGCAAAAAAGGTGGTAAAGGAGTTTGCCGAACAGGGATACGATGCGATTAAAATTTATCACCTGGATATGCCAACTTATCGAGCGGTAAATGAATTAGCGGTTGAACTCGATATACCGACTACTGGCCATTTTCCGTTATCGATGGAATTATCAGAGCTTGCAGTCACCCAGCAAAAAGAAGTTGCTCATTTGGAGGAAATTGTTCGTGTACTAATTCGTGAATTTGGTTCAATTAATAAGAAGGGGAGTGAGGCATTTTATGCTCACGTCGAAGCGAGATGTGACGAGATTATTGATGATCTTTTGGCGAACGACATAACGGTTAATTCAGTCCTGTGGTTTATGGAGAGTATCCACGACCAATTTAGTAATCTAGAAACCACTCTTAAACAGGTTCCTATTGAATATGCCAACCCTGGGATTCTGGAAGGCACAAAAGACTCTGAAGAGTTCAAGGTGGGTTGGCTGCCGACTTACAATCAATTTGAGGCGACCAGCGATCCTGATGACGAACTTTATAAAAAGAATGATGTTTTTTGGCGTGCTCGTGAAAAAGCACACCATATTTTACTAAAAGCCATGGTTCGTCGTGGAGTCAAAATAATCGCGGGCACAGATTCAGGTGGCAACTTAGTCGTACCAGGGTTTTCGATGCACGATGAGTTAAGCTCACTGAACGCTGGGGGAATGAGTCCTGCCCAAACACTTGCAACGGCTACTCTAAATCCAGCTAAATTAATGCAAAGTAATGCTGGAGTTATTGAGGCTGGGCGGCGTGCGGACCTACTGATACTCAATAACAATCCACTTCTTGATATAAACAATACTCGTACTATCGACACTGTAATTTTAAACGGCCGCGTGCTGGACCGAGCAACACTCGATGCAATGCTGGAAGCCGTTAAACAGGCCAATGACAAGAGCCGAAAAATCAATATCGATCAGTACCTATAGCTGCCCTGCATTAGAATTTGATTGAAAATTGACCGCATGGCTGAATGGTTTAAAGTCATGTGGTTTTTCCCACTAAGTTTGGCTCTCTGAATGAATCATAAACTGTGATATATTGCAGCTCGTTTCAACTTGTTTATCTGTAGTATACGTTCCAGATGAAGAGTTTCCCGGATATCGAACGAGCTTTTAACTCGCTTGTCGACTCATATAAATGCCTGAAAAACTGGCATATCACGCTCGATACAGCCAAAAGAAGAGCTGGGGCATGTTTCCCCAAACAAAAAAGAATCTCAATCAGTCGTCACCATATGGAATTAAATGAACCTGATGTAATTCTTGATACTTTGAAGCACGAGGTAGCGCATGCTTTGGCCTGGGAAAGCGATCGCTCAGTTGGGCATGGTAAGATCTGGAAACAGTGGGTAATCAAGCTCGGTGGAGCACCTAGGGCTACTGGTCGATTTGAAGTTCCTAAAGCAAAATGGCTTATGGTTTTGAAGCAAGACAACAGTTTGCAGGTGATTGCTGAAAGGCATCGACGCCAGCGCAATATTCGGCAGTTTTTGTTGCGAGGGCAGCCAGCCACCAAAGGCAAGTTATACTATATTGAGCGAGCGCAGTTTGATGCGTGGAGCCAAGGTAAGCTTTCTTTAACTGAAGCAGAGCTGTGGCAGTAAACAGTCAATATAGGAAGCTTGAAACTAAAGATTGCTCTTCAAGCCTAGTTGCTCAAGGTTAATTCTAAAGCAGTTTAATAAACGTACTAATTGTAAATACATCAAAGTTAGAGAGAAAAATGACGACTTACGAATTATTTTATTTTCCTTCATGTCCATTCTGTCAGTTGGTACTGAGCGAACTGCCAAATGTTGAGCCAAAGGTTGAATTGAAAAATATCATGGAAAACTTCGATTTTAGAAACGAACTAATGGCGGGAGGAGGCAAAACTCAAGTGCCATGTTTAAAAATTAGTAACGGTGACGACGTTAAATGGATGTATGAAAGTCGTGACATTGTTAACTATCTTCACGAACAAAGTTGAGTAGGCTTAGCTCGATTTAATTTTAGCGGCCAGGTGCTAATCAATGAGAAAATGCTTAGTTCTACTCGTAATTCTGATAAGTGCAAATTTATTCGCAGATAGTAAAGAGGAGCTTATCGATGATATTTTCAACGAGATTGTATCAAACAGTTCAGAGTTAAAAGATCTCCCTCAGTTGTTTGAGGAGACAAGAACCGCATTGATCGATACTTTTAAACCGAGATATAAAGAGCTAAAAGATCCTGAAATTATCGCATTGCAGGAGAAGTTATACTCCGATGTTAAAGCGTCGGAGATGTATTTAGGATACATGGAAGGATTAAAAAAAGCATTTGTTGAGGACCTAGATCAAACGTTTACCGTGAATGAGTTAGTGGCACTTAAAAAGTTGTTGAATGATCCACTGCTAGCAAAGCTTAAAAGTGTTCAGGAAAAAAATCTTTCATCGGGCGACGACTTTACTGAAAAATGGACCAGTAAAAATGAAAAGCTGGTCAATAACTTTCTTGATAGACAAAAAGCGATAAACGATAAACTTAAAGTTAGCATTATGAAAAGTGTTAAGAATAAGCAAAATTGAATCGATATATTTTGCTTTCTAAAACCACATCAAGTCAGTTTCCAGTTGGTTTCTTCCTTTTTCCTTAGCTCGGTAAAGTGCTTCGTCAGCTCGTTTAATAATTTGCTTAAGTGATTTATCGTTAGGTTGAAGTGATGAGCTTCCCATACTAATCGTTATTTCTTGATCAAAGGGTAGGGTTTTACTCAAATCATTTAGACGGTTTTGAATGCGAGTAAATATTTTCGACATATGATTTTGATTATTGTTGGGCAAAACTAACAACCATTCTTCACCACCCCAGCGGCCTAACGCATCTCCTACTCTAAGCTCACTTGAAATAGCTTGAGCTACTTTCTTTAATACCATATCACCTGCATCATGTCCGTAGGTGTCATTAAAGGTTTTAAAATGGTCAATGTCGGCCAGCGCAAAGCAGAGTTCACTATTTATTGATTTTGAGTGGGCTATCGATTGATTTGCGAACTCTGTGATACTTCGACGGTTCTTGGTTTTAGTTAGCTCGTCAAGCATAGCAAGTGTTTTAAACTTTTGTTTTGTTCTTATCTGAACGATAAGTACATACACTGCACCCACCAGTACCATCAAGAGTGTTACTGAAAGAATCGAGAGTAACCACTGCCTTGATTCTTTAACTTTTAATTCTGCGGCGGCTATTTTATTTTGTGCTGTTAGCAAGTTGTTTTCTGACTCGGCTTCTTTTAACTCGAACATTGCTTGGTATTGTCGGGTTGCTTTTTCTTGTGTTTCTTCTAACTGTTCTTCATTCGCTTTTACCCAAGTTCGATAGCTGCTTAATGCTTTTTCGGTGTTGCCTGTTAATTCATAAATAAGAGCTTTGCTTTTCAATATCGCGATACGTCGTTTTAGATTACCTGATTTTTCGAAATATTCATCGGCTATCGCTAAGTCTTTATCCCAGCCATTTAGATTTAATCTAGCTCTAAGCCGTGCTCTCAATAGGTGGGATTGGATTATGGTGCCGGTAATATTACTCTCTTCAAAAACAGACAGAAGAGGAGTTACTTTTTCCAAGGCTAATTCATAGTTCTCTTCTGCTTCGTCAATCATAGCTAATTCGAAAGTAGCATAAGCGACACCTACGGCATCACCAGCTTTGTTAGCATAATGCAGAGAAAGCTCTTGATATTTTTTTGCAGGTTGCAATTGGTTATTGTTGCGATAGGTGAGCCCAATACTGTAATAAGCAATTGAAGCATCGATAAGTCTTTCTTCTGGATTTATGACTTCGAGTGCTTTTAAGTAGTATTCTATAGACTGTTGCGTCTGACCAAGTTCTCCATATAAAGAAGCAATGCTGGCAACCACTGCCGCTCTGTTGTAATTATCACCAAGCTCTGTAAATAATTGGTCCGCTTCAACCATAGCTTTCAATGATTCTTGAAGTGCGCCAGTATTATAATTAACAGTTGCCTTCATCATTAATACGGTAGCGAGTACATTTTTGTCATTATGGTCACGAGCGACATTAACCGATTCTTTCGCAAGTTTAATGGCTTTGGCCTGATCTCGTTCACTTTCTGCAATTGCAAGGGTACCCGTCAAACGAGCAATAAACTCTTTGTTCTGATGTTGTTTCGCTAGTTCAATACCTGCTTCTGCAATAGGTGGAATGGGTTCGAAGTTCGATAGATAGTAATAGGCTCTAACGACTAGGTTGTAGAGGTTAAGTTTCTCGTCAACCGTCAGACTCGAATCATTAGACTCTAGAATTGGACGTAAATCTTCAATGACTTTGGATGGTTGGGTATCGATAAGAGAGTGATACTCATCTATATCATACGGTTCTTTATTATTTTCTTCTGCAGATGACGCATCGCTAAATATACAGAATAGTAGGATGTACAGTACTATTGAGTGGCTCTTAAAGCAGATGCATCGTATAAATAAGTTGTCCGTTAAGTTTATCATTGTTGTAAAAAGTTGATTTTTGACCAAGTAAATGAGTGAGAGATAATATACTGAAAGTAGTATAGTCTATGTTCCGATGCTTAATGAGCTCATGACAGAAATAAATTATAGAGGTTTGTAAGAATAAACTTTTAATCTAGTTGGGTCATGAAACTAAATTAATGATAATTAAAATTTGATATTTTTGAAGAATTAGACAAGTTAGTGTGTTGAACGATAATCTATAAACTCTATGAGCGCCTACTTGATTTGAAATAATAAAGAAATGTTAATGAAAATGTGTGGGTAAAGTAACTATGGAAGAAAGTAGATGGATGGATTTAATGGCGCGCATTGGCCTTAATTCATCACTGCATTGTTTTACTTCATTAAAAGAGGCGTATTCTGAAAAGCATCGATATTACCATACTATTCAACATATTGATGCGATGTTAAAGCATTTTGATAGGATACAAGATTTAGCCGATCATCCAGATGAAATTGAGTTGGCCATTTGGTTTCATGATGCGATATATAAGCCATTCTCGAAAACTAATGAACAAGATAGCGCTGATTGGGCATTCAACTTTCTCAAATCAGGACATTATGAAAAGGAGGGGGCCACTAGAGTTTATGAGCTTATTATGGCAACTTTGCATAATCGAGAACTCAAGAATAATGATCAAAAGTTAATTGTCGATATTGATCTTTCAATCTTGGGAACAAAACCAGAAGTATATGAGAAATTTGAAAAGAACGTTCGAAAGGAATATAAATTAGTACCCTGGTTTCTTTATCGAAAGAAAAGGAAGGAAATACTTCAGTCTTTCCTCGATAAAAAATACATTTATCATTTTGGGTATTTTAAAGAAAGATTTGAGTCTAACGCGCGTAATAATATTAGCTTAGCGATTAAGTCGCTTTAGACTAAAAGTATCATATCTTCTAAATACTAAATCTTCAGAGGAAGGTCATGAAGGACTTCAATATCAGCCGAATTAATACCGTAGCTGGAATATTCAGGTTGTCTGGAAAAGTTATACTAATTAATCACAATTTTGAGTTCGAGTTTTCTCATGTAGATATAATGAGTACGGATGGTTGGTGTCAGTTAGATATACAGTCAAAGAGCACAAAATCAATTCTAGATAAGATTAAATTAGATGTATCAAAGCATTTATCATTGAGTGAAAGTGACAATTTAGCCACGAACAAATTTTAAACCCAGGCTATGTCAAGAGCGTTTATCAAAATCACGCTAAGAAAATAAACTTGGCGATTAATCCATCTCTGGACTATGAAGTTTAAGTATTCTTTTTCCACTATCTCAAATTATATTCGTTTTGATTGTTAATAGGAAAAATCACATTTTGAAAATTTATTAATACTTTTTCATATAAACTGTTTGTTTATTATTTTGTTCTTCTAAATCTCGTAAACTAGGAAACTCAGTCGTCCAATAATTCCGTGAGATAAGTGATACCTCATCACAATACTCGTTGTTGCTTTTTGAAATCAGTCAAGTTTCTAACCATGCTTAACATTCAATTACAAAGTTTTCTTCAAGACTTTTGATACCAATTAATTTAGCCAGGCTGTTGATACCAAAGGTCCCACTCTTAAGGCTTTGTTAAGTATTATTGTGCAACTAAAGTGAAGAGGAGAGGTGACGATGCTCATTCGAATATCATTGTTATTGGTTGTTTTATTTAGCTATTCCGCAAGTCATTCTATAAACGATTTTTCAGGCAATTCTTTAGACAATTCTCAACCAGCAATAATTGAAAATAAATCTAAACTATCAAAGACAGACGACTCTTTATGGGGATACAGCAGTAAAGGGCGTGAGCTTTTCGAAGTTACCACGAGTTCTGGTGAGATTATTACGTTAGTTGATGTCGATGGGCTAGCGTATTCAGGCGATATGATTATTGGTCGGACAGAAAGCCTCAAAGAAAACGGATTGAAAATTGTGACAGGACAAGAGTTTCCTGAAAGCGACGAAATAGGTCCACTTGGCGTCACTCGATATCCGTCTTCTGGCTATAAATGGCCTAATGGCGTAGTGCCCTACGTATATGCTTCAAACCTGACCAGTGATGCAAGAGAAGCTATGAATTATGCGATTTCGCATTGGAACTCCAGAACCAATCTGCGTTTCGTCCAAAGGACTAATCAAAGTGATTACATTACGGTTCGTGATGGAGGTGGATGTAGTTCCTATGTTGGAAAACAAGGAGGCTCGCAAACCGTAACTTTAGCGCGCGGTTGTGGTCGAGGGGCTGCGGTGCATGAACTAGGACACGCCATTGGATTTTGGCATGAGCAAACTCGAACTGATCGAGATAATTACGTCACCATTTACTGGAATAATATTCAACCAGATGCAAGATTCAATTTTGAGAAAATCAGCTCGCGTGATGGCACTAATTTTGGCGATTACGATTTTCGTTCAATAATGCATTACCGAACCAATGCATTTGGTATTAATGGTGCAAGAACAATCTGGCCTAAAGTAGGTGGAGTGGATACAGACTATATGGGTCGTGGAACGCAATTGTCGCAAGGTGATCTTGCAGCAGCAGCGTCAATCTACGGTGGTGGAACAAACCCACCACCACCGCCAAGTAATCCAACCATCAAAACTAGCAAATCGACTTTCCTTGATAACGAAAATATTATGGTGAGTTTTAGCGGAGCATCTGGCGATGCTTACGACTGGATTGGTTTGTACCGACAAGGTGGACAGAATTCTGAGTATATCAACTGGCAATATTTGAATGGTGCTACTAATGGTTCAAGACAGTTTGCTCCTCTGCCTGAAGGTAATTATGAAGCGAGATTATTTTTTAATGACAGCTACAACGTGGAAGCCACTGTTCGTTTTTCAGTCGAATCGACAGGTCAATCGGGTCCAACATTAAGGCCCGCCAAATCAACATTTTCATCGAGAGAAAATATCGTTATCGAATTTAGAAACTCAGCAGGAAATGAGTACGATTGGATAGGTTTGTATCAACGTGGCGATGAAAATTCTGAGTATATTTCCTGGCGGTATCTGAGACAGCGTCGTGATGGAAGTGTCAGCTTGCCAGCGTTACCTGCTGGAAATTATTCCGCACGCTTATTTTTTAATGACAGTTATCGTTTAGAAGTTCAAGTGGATTTTCGAGTAGTCGATAACTAATTAGGTGAATTACGTTAATCATTAAAATAAAAAGCCCGCATTGTGCGGGCTTTTTATTAACAAGAACATTTGAAAGGGGAAAACTATTTACTGTTAATATAATCATCAACAAATGATTCGAGTATGTTCAATGGTACCGGACCATTAGCTAACACAACGTCATGAAATTCTCGAATATCGAAATTGTCTCCCATTTGCTTTTTCGCTTTATCGCGTAATTCGACAATTTTAATCATACCAATTTTATAAGCAGTCGCCTGGCTCGGCATAACAATGTGTCGCTCTACCATTTTTACGGCATCGGATTTGGCATTAGGCGTATTGGTCACATAGTATTCGATTCCTTCTTCGCGCGTCCATTTTTTGCTGTGAATGCCGGTATCAACAACTAAACGGCATGCACGCCATAATTCCATCGCTAATCGACCAAAATCAGAATAGGGGTCTTGATACAGTCCAATTTCTTTTGGAACTAACTCACTATAAAGACCCCAGCCTTCATTGTACGCTGTGTAACGACCAAATTTTCGAAACTTTGGAATGTCTTGTAATTCTTGGGCAAGTGCAATTTGCATATGATGACCAGGAATACCTTCGTGATAGGCTAGTGCTTCCATTTGATAGGTCGGCATGGCTTCCATATCATACAGATTCGCGTAGTAAATTCCGGGGCGAGAACCGTCCATCGAAGGTTGTTGGTAAAATGCTTTGCCCGCTGATTTTTCGCGGAAAGGTTCAACTGCTTTAACCGTTAAATCAGCTTGTGGTTTCGTAATAAACAGTTCATCTAAACGCGATTTCATATTATCGATAATGGCTGTTGCTTCATCCAAATATTTTTGTCTTCCTTGTTCAGTATTGGGATATATAAAATCTTCATTGCCACGCATATGAACAAAGAACTCTTGTAGAGTGCCATCAAATTTTACTTGTTTCATAATTTCACGCATTTCATTATGAATACGTTCAACTTCTGCTAAACCTATTTGATGGATTTGCTCTGCCGTAAAGGCAGTTGTTGTTGTCCGTTCCAGCGCATTATTGTAAAACGCTTCGCCATCTGGAAACTTCCAGGCGCCATCTTTGGTGTCAGCTCTGTCAGAAATTTTTTCAAGCGCAGTGATAAGATTGTTGTAAGCTGGTTGTACTGAATTTAATAACGCGGCTTTTGCCTGCTCTTTCAAACCTGACTTCTCTTCTTCAGTCAGCTCGAGCTTATCGACTTTTCTCTGAAAGTCGGCCCAAAGCGTACTTTCTTTTTTATCAGAATCATCAAATGGGGCTCCAGTAATAATATTTTTACTGTCACTGATGACATAAGGGTAAACAAATTTAGGTGCAATGATGCCTTTTTCGGCACGAATATTGAGTCCTATGATTAACTGATCAAATAGTGTGGGAAGGTTATTGAGTCGGCTGATGTAATCTTCTGCATCTTTTTTAGTGCTAATGCCGTGTTGGTTAATTAATAGGGAGGCAACGTTGGAGTGCATGCCAAACATTTGATTAACAGGGTAGTTGTAATGGCGCCATTTATAATCTTCAATTCGTTCTTCGAGATCTTGCTTTAGCATTGTCCAGCTAATTTTGGTTTGTTTATCGAGTTTCTTAACATCAATTTCTATTAGCTTTTGTAAACTGCTTTTGGTGAACTCAAGATCTTCTTTTGCTCTTTGCTCAGATATATCGTCCCATTTATCCTGGTCTTTTTTAATCCCAAGATAACTTTGATACATTGGGCTGCGCATAACAACTTGCATAAATAGATCATCAAATAACTGATTGGCCTTTTCAGACTCCGTTTGCTCAGATTTTTTTTGGTCAGTGGTTTGTTGCTCCGCTGAACCAGCAGCAGCCACTTCTTGTGACGATGATGCTGGTGCCGATGTTTCGGTTGATGGCTTATCTGAGTCACAGCTGACTAGAATGAGAGCCATACTCACGGCTGCGGCAATTTGATTGATTGTTTTCATTAAGTTGCTCCTATTAAAAACAGCACCTATTGAACTAGGTTTAATTAAAAGACTGATAAATCGTTTGAAGGTAATCTGAGTGTTTGTAACTTATTGATTATTCTGCATTATTAATGTGTCTACTATGTACATTCGAGTATGTTTTTTCGAGCGACTTTTTTCTAGAGCATGTTTTCGACAGACTCCTTTCGAGAGTCCGGTTTTTAAAGTATTTTTCTAAATTATTATTCGATAGCATTGATTCGACAGCACGAATTCGAGATATTGTGCCGCAACCAGCGATAAAACAGTACCCGAGATTTGTTAAAGAATGTGATCAACTCAAGGGCACTGTCTTAATGGGCGCTGTTTTTAAGGGCACTGTTTTAATGGGAACTGTCTTTAGGCAAAGTTAGTTGTTCAACTGAATACACAGTTTGCCAGGTTCAGTTTACGAGAAGCAGTTTACGAAAAAACAACATCACTGGAACCAGCGAGTCGATTAACCAATTGATTATCAATCAGTTTAGATGGTGTAAAAGCGCCTCCTGGACCTTGATACTCAGCTAAAAATCTTGCTACTTCAACAGCTCCAAGATAGGTGACTTCATACCCGTTAGCTGTGGTAATTCTCCCTGTAATCATGTCGCCTTTATCATTTTTAACTTCACCCCACACATAGGTAATCAACTTTTTACGCTGAGTCTCATTTGGGCCTTTTGATTTTTGTACGATTTTCTTTTTCATGTAATTTTGTACAAAAGATAATCCTAGAAGCCATCGTATCAAGTTTAAACGTTTCATACTTTTTGCTCTGCGAGGCGATACGGGAATGTAAACTTCTATGTTAGGGATACTGGTTGAGTGGTAAGCTGTTGAAACGTCACCCCAAGGAATGGTTACCCCATTTTTACTACCATTACCGAAGTCGATGGTCCGACATTTATAAGCGAGTGGTACTTGAATAATTTTGCCGTCTTTACGGACTTTCCCACCTTGACCTAATCCTTCAACCGATGTTTTTGCAGTGCCAGGACTCAATCCACTACCCGAGTCGAAGCCAAGAGCAAGGTGAGTTGCATCAGGCATTTTTTCTTTTAATTGACTCGCTAAACAGTCTGTTGGAATAACGTCAAAGCCGACTCCTGGGCAAATCACAATGCCTTTTTGCTTTGCCTGTTCACTAAAATGTTGCGCCAATTCGAATACTGCGATTTCACCGGTTATATCAGTGTAATGTGTTTTACTTTGTAAACAAGCTTCCATCATAGGCTTAGCGGTTGCTGAAAAAGGTCCTGCACAATGAATCACAATATCAATGTCGGCTAATTGTTCCGCCACTGTTGCAGTGTCTGACAAATCAAAAATGCGCGACTCTAAAGAATGAGAGTTTGCTATGGTTTCGATGGCGGATTTGTTTCTTCCGGCAACTATGGGTTTTATTTGGTGCTTAACGGCTTCTGCGACGATAAGTTCGCCAGTGTAACCATTTGCTCCATAAACCATGACTTTGCTTGTTGTGTTTGTCATATATGAATTCCCCTTAATGTGTTTGCAGCTTGGATTTTAGTTTTCGTGCATTGCTGATCATTTTGTTTAAGAAACGGCCATGAAAGAACCGCTTAAACCAATATATTTTTCGCGCATAATCGTGTGAAATAATATAAAACTTATTCTGTTCTATTCCTTTGATAATATCCGTTGCGACATCGTTAGCGTCAATTTTTGAGGCGGCCATCCACTTGTTGACAGTAGCTTTAACTTTATCATTCGCTTCTTTCATCGAGTCTACGAGATTAGTTTGAAAAAAAGCAGGGCAGGCGACTGACACGCCAATGTTACGATCCGCCATTTCAATTCGTAAACTTTCACTCAATGCAATAACTGATGCTTTGCTGACATTATAAGCAAGCATTCCTGGCGCCGAAGCGATTCCTGCGAATGAGGCTACGTTAATGATATGTGCCGGACCATCAATCGGTAATAAGGGTTCTAAAAAATAACAGCCGTGATAGACACCGTCGAGATTAGGCGTCATGGTTCGTTTCCAAACGTCTGGTGGAGTTTCTTGTAAAAAGCCGGATGAGGCAACGCCGGCGTTATTGATAATGATGTCGAGTTGGCCCCATTTATCTTTAATCTCGGACGCGAGATGTTCAAAGTGTTCCGGAGAGGTAATGTCGCAGTGTGAGCTGGCAACGTCATTGGCGTTTGGCTTGATTAACTCTGCTACTGAGCTAGCCGCGTCTTTATTGATATCTGCGATCCAAACCGACCATCCGAGTTTGGCAAAACTTTCTGCCAAAGCTTTGCCTAGTCCGGAGCCCGCACCTGTTATCAATACTTTGCGATGTTTGAAGCGTTCGAGCATGTGTTGGCGTCCCAGTTCTTATAATGTATTGACCGCATCATAACGCAATTTTCTGGAAAATAAAACGAACGACCGTTCGATATTGACAGCTGGCTCGGGAACCAGTAGCTTGTGTCCATTAGTTTTGTAGAAAGCCACTCCGAGTTATCTGGCTAACACTTGATTCTGGAAATAATATGTGTCGAATTTTACTAGTGCGCCATGGGCAAGCCAGCTTTGCATCGGACGATTACGATAATTTATCGGAACTCGGCCATAAGCAGGCAGAAGTATTAGGTAAATTTTTACGAAAAATCAGTATCGATTTTTCGTTGGTTGCCAGTGGTACTTTAAATCGTCAACAGCAAACTGCGAGCGAATTAGTCAAATATATTTCAAATTCTGATTCGAATAGTGAAGATTCAAATGAAGATGATTCAAATGAAGATGATTCAAATGAAGATGATTCAAATGAAGGTGATTTGGATGATAGTGGTTTGATAAAACAACTTGAGTGGCTAAATGAATTGGACAGTCACTCGTTAGTACAAACTTATCAAGAGAAATTAGAGTATGCTCAAAAAGAAGGGCGGCTGGAGTTTTCTCATGATAATTTTGAACAAGTATTTACCGATCTGGTGACACTATGGTCGAAAGACAAAGAATTTAACGGTGAGTCCTTTCATCAGTTTCAGTCACGTATATTAACTGGACTAGCTGAATTAAAACAGCAGCACGACACTGAGCAAACATTATTGTTAGTGACGTCGGGCGGAGTAATCGCAACCATAGTACAATCAATTCTTGGGCTCGATAATAAAGCAATGTTAAAAGCGGCATTGCGAATTTTTAACGGCAGCTTGACAGAAGTTATTTACCATAAAAATCAATGGGAGTTGGTCGGGTTTAATTCTGTCGCGGCATTTCATCTGGAACAAAACCCAAGTCTTCTAACTCGTTTATAGGTTTGTTATTGAATGACCTGTAATTGAAAAAAATTCACTGAATGAACTGTAATTGAATGAACTGTAATTGAATGAACTGTAATTGAATGAACTGTAATTGAATGAACTGTAATTGAATGAACTGT
>JABXHY010000053.1 GCA_013373375.1 Gammaproteobacteria bacterium | reverse complement strand
TGCGTACCGCTTATTGGCGGAAGGTGAGCCGTTACCAGAATGGCACCCGCTGATTACGGGCTCAAAATCAGCGATGCACGCCGCGGGGGAAAGTGTCCGCAATAAAGTGGTATATGAAATCGACGTGGTGGATTGGGAGGATCACATTTTAAATCACCCAAGTAGAGCCTAGTTAACACAAGGGTTTTCAAGGGTGTAAAACTCCCTACCTCGTAAATACACATGTATATCCGTACATGTCCGTAAAATTTGCCGCCACATTGTCGCCATTTTTTGGCGGCAAATAATGGCGACGGCTACAGCATCGTAAGCGGATTTTTTGTGACTACATCTTCTAGGTGATCGGGTGCTAAGTGGGCGTAACGCATTGTCTGTTTGATATCAGAGTGACCAAGAATGCGTTGAAGGGCGATGATGTTGCCACCGTTCATCATGTAATAGCTTGCGAACGTATGACGAAGAACATGAGCTGCTTGCTGATTTAGGCGGGGGACGTTTCTAACGATGAAGCGATAAACCGTCGAATACCCGATACTGAAAAGACGCTGCGAACCTTCCTTGTAAATAAGGTCATAAAGTTCAGGCGTTATCTTTACCGATCGATTCTTTTTGCCCTTGGTTTGCGTGAACGTCACCATGTACTTAGTCAACTGGGCACCAGTGAGATTGTTCGTTTCTCTGAATCGTCCGCCAGTTGCCAAACATAGCTTAATCACTTTGTGTAAATCTGGGTGAGTGTGTTTTTCTGCCTCACTAATCAGCAATCGCATCTCATCGACTGTCAAAAACTCCATTTCCGGTTCATGCAGGCGAAATTGACGAACCGAGGTCAACGGGTTTGCACACTTCCATTCACCCATTTTTATCAACTCTACAATCACTGAGTTCAGCAAATCTTGTTCGTTATTGCAGGTCCGAAAAGACACCGCCACTTTCTTACCACGCAAATCTGCGACTTCACCTGCTAAACGTCGGCTGCGAAAATCCGTGAACATCGAAGGGGTCACTTTGGTATAGAGCGGGTCGCCCATTGCCAAAGCGATAACCTTTAGTTTGTTGTAAGTGTATTTACTGTGAACTAAAGACTGGCCGTGTCGTTCTTGCCAAAGGTCAATCATATCTAACAAACTACGGCTTTCGGTTTTTTCACCTAACCACGGTTTATCGTCGATTTCTTTGAGAAGGTACCGTTCGTAAGATACCGCCTCGCCTTTAGTCGCAAAACGTTTACGGACGCGCTTTCCTGCACGTCCGTTTGGGTAGCACTCAACTATCCACGGCTTTTTGCTTCCGTCTTTTAGGTTACGTATAGACACTGTAATACTGACCCTAGGAAAAGAGTAATCTCATGATTTGCAGAAACAAATATACGATGCCAAGTCCGGATAGAATGCCAAAAACTGAGTGCCGAGCAGACCAAAAAATGTAGAGTTTTGAGGACATGATTTTGTTGAAATGGTTTTTTTCAACTGTATCAATTATGTCATCGCAACATTCTTGAAGAGAATATTTTAGAGCTTCTTTATCTTGTTCACTCGTAGTTGGATTGGTAAAAGTTTCGAAATCAAAGTTATATAAGGGATTTAGTTTTTCTTCCGAAACCAGAGTAGTAGAAGCAAGTTTGTTTAACTGCTTTAGTTTCCAAGATACACGCGAAACCTTGGTGTTGTACCTCTCTTCTTGATAGAGAGGTACGTCAGAACTTTCTAGCCACTTAAACTCAGTGACCTTAGTTAGTAGTTCAATTAGGTCATCTTTTAAAGAGGAGATTGATGCTCGTTTAATGTTGTGGTGATGGATGAACAAACTGAGCATCCAACTGATAAAAACCCACTCAAAAACAAAGCCCTTAGCCATTTGCTAGTCTCTTGTTTTCTGCCGCTTGGATTCGTTCGTAAGCCGTTGTAACAAAGTTTTCTACAGTGTCATGCTTAATTTCTAACTTCTGATCCAATTCATCTTTTGTGAAATTATCACGAGAGATTAGCCCACCAAACGCTTCGTCTAAAAAAGACCTTCCATATCGATTGTAACCAGTGAGGTCGACAATGACTTTGTCATTCTCTTTTAATGCCTTTGCTAAAACGTTTTCTCGAAAAACTTCGCCTGCTGTAAATTCGCAACCTGGTGCGTCCGTTTTGTAGCGACCTTTTGGTCTCGCATGAAATTCTTTGGTAACCATTATGGTTCTAACAGAGCTCATCTAATTTAATACTCCATTGTAAAAGCGTACCTGGTAATTCATTTTGTAATTCGAACATTATGTGTTCTTCTTCGCTACCCTTATTATATTGGTAGCAGCCTTTATTGCTAATAATTATTAAGTTACTGTCCTTGTCATCAGTAACCACATCTTTGATAGATACACTGCCTTGGCCATGGTTTGGGTCGTCTAGTCTTGTCATATCATGCATCATTGACGCATAAATCAAGCCTGAATCACCGATAGACTCTCTTAGTGGTGAAATCATGGCATTCATCGTTCTGACAAATTGTCTAATTCGCCCAGATTTAGACCCATCCTTTTCTGTACCATGTATCAACTGATTGTACTCATTGGGGTAATGCTGCCTAACACGGTGCTGAAATACTTTGCTATCTTCAAAGGATAGGGGGATACCACGACCTGAATCATATATTGCTAGGTACATTAACCTTTCGTCTTTTTGCCTTGGTTGAGATACAGAACAGATTAACCACCATTTTTTATTCATTTCATCGGGATCGTGTGGGTAGGCATGACGACCAACATTTTCCAGCGTCTCGATAATTGCTTGCGATATACGAGATTCAATATTATCAGGCATGCACCCACCATAATACTTATCGTTAATCGCATCGACGAGGTGATCAGACAAATCTAAAAACTCTTGATTACTGCCACTTATAACAGGTATGTATGGCACCTCTGAATTAAATAGGCACTCGTCTCTGTACATTGCAGAAGAAAACCTACCGGACTCTGATAGCAATCGGTTAACCCACCCAGACTCCTTTGACCAGATGATCGATATCTTTGCATTGTACTTCTCTTGGACTGCGTAAATAGTAAGAAGCATAGGAAGTTTGACGTCTTTCGTTTTCGCAAAAGATAAGTAAATGTGTCTATAGTTGGAAAGTACGGTATCAAGATCTGCCAAAAACTTTGCTGAAACGTCATCTAGCTTTGTCGCGACAAAATTCATTATCGTCGGTACGCCTAAAATAGGCTTACCAAATAGTGTATTCAACGACATTTGCTCTATTATGGTACTTCCGCTACCTTTGAAAACGTGCTTGCTTTTTGTGCCTTTGTTTAATGACGAAAGATAGCGTCTAGAATGAGAGAATTCTCTGTCCGACTGCTGTAGTTTCTTTTTCATTTTTCTAATAGCCAACCAATATATATTTTATTTTTACGCTTCCAACTCACCATCAAAGCTATGAGGTAAGTTGAAGTGATCTCGCCAAAACCGTTGTTGTTCTTTATTTAGGTTATTGGCTTTTATAAATTCTACCCAGTTCACTGGGTCTTCAAGATGTTTGCCGAGCTTTTCTTTTAAGCCTGAAATTTCTGCAAGTTGATCTAACATCAGCATTTCCCTAATGTTACCGCCACCCGGCCAAGTACTTTAATATCTTCTTCTGCTACTTCAACCGTGTTGTCACCAAAAACAACCGCTAGTTTGTTTGGTAACCGCTGAATGTAGTTGATCGACATTCGTCCGTTTATCTCGATGAGATAGTTTCCGCTAACTGCGTCGTTATGCGTTTTGTCAACGATGTAGCGATTCTCGTTCGTTTCAATCTCAACAGAGTCTTTGTTATTCAAATTCCAGCTATTAAAAATGCGCGCTGCATACGGTATTTCGCCAGTATCGAGTAGTCTGCCGTTTGATAGGCAAAAACTACGGATAACAACTGTGCTGCTTTGCTGTGTCAATGGAGGCTGCTGAAGTGTATTCAGGCTGTAGAGAGCTCGTGGTTCATTTGTCTCTTCTGTTGGCTGTTTGAGTTCATCATGCTTCAAAGCAAGTTCCTGAACCGGAATGCCCAAGGCTAAATGAAGTCGAATTATGAGCTCATGTGAAGTCCGGTCATGTTTACTCCAAGTAGAGAAAGTAGACTTCGGAATGTGAAGTAATTCAGCTAATTCTTGGTGAGATCTGCAGTTTAGAGTGTCCTTTAGCTTTTCAACGAACTCATTACCCTTCAAATACTCGTATGGAAGAATAGGTTTTCTTGCGTCCATATAGACCTTACTCATTTGATATCGATCACATATAAGTTCTATTTGCGTTCATTTAAGTTTGATTTGAACTCAAATGCGATCTAATATCCTTGTGTGTTCAACATAAAGCGCCCGTATACCCATACATAGACGCAAACTAATCAAGGATACCATTATGGCAACCATTCAAGTAGCTCCTTGGGCACCTCATTGTTCAAAAAGGATATTTTCTGAAAGAACTGGGGAGTCGATCTCATACATCGAGAAGCAAATCGCCGAGGGACACTACCCCATTCTCCCAAAAGAAAGCCCAAACAGTGCAGTAAGAATCAACTTGGTGGCGTTGTTTGCCAAGAACGCTGTGTTAGCTGAACAGGTGCTTTAATCATGCGTTTTTCCTCCTTAATCCCGACAAAAAACCACTGCCCACTTTGGCTACATATCTTTGCTTGGGCAGTCATTCTCGTACCTCCATTTCTTTAAGAGTGTGACTTAT
Organism: Gammaproteobacteria bacterium; assembly: GCA_013373375.1. GTDB lineage: Bacteria > Pseudomonadota > Gammaproteobacteria > Enterobacterales > Kangiellaceae > Pleionea. The sequence goes on along the minus strand of JABXHY010000053.1, from coordinate 30,607 downwards.
GAGTGCAAACGTCGCTATGTATGAATTAGGTGAACGCAAACAACGAGCTTTCGACGCTGTTTGTTGTGATTTCGTCGTCAATCACGATGTTGAGAAGATTGCGAGAACCATCGGCATGGACGGGCAAGTATTGCGAAACATGCTTAACCCGTCGCAGCCGCGTCATCTAACTGTGCCGGTCATGGCAATGCTTTGTTATGCGTCTGGCGATTACACCATCCCAAACACGCTTTTTTCAGAAGATGGCGTGGTGACTATTCCCGTACCTCGCTCGGAAGAGGAGCGCAAAACCTACCTTGAGAGGGTTCTACAACTCTCGGCAGATTCTGGTGAGCTTTCTAGCAATGCACACGCAATATGCACCGCAGAGCGTTTACCGCGATCCACCAAACGCAAAACACTTGCCGTTGCGCAAGCCGCATTAGGCAACCTCGTTTTGTTAATCAACGACCTAGAAGAACGCACTACAGGCCTGCAGCCATTGGTACAAATGGGCACAGAGTTTTTGGTCAACGGTGCGCCAATCCCCGGCTTAGCATAGGAGCAAACATCATGTCAGTTGTCCTTGATTCATTTGAAACCGCATGTCACCAACCTTGTCCTGATATGCCATACCACAGCCTTAACGCTGCTCAAAAAGCAAAAGGGCTGGCTTGCCTACAAAAAGTACGTGCAGACCTGCGCGAAAAGCAGCTTAAACCACTGCGCCAACAGCGCACCGAGCTGGCAACTAAAGCCAATCACGAAGACACGTCCGCACTAGAACGCACACGCCTAATTAAAGAGATAGACCGAATCGATAGAACAGCGCAACGCATCACTGAGCGCTGGTCTTAAGCCAAACCTAGCCAACGTTTGCCCTCGCCAAGGGGGCTTTTTTTCGTCTTAGCGTAGGAGCATAGAAGATGAGTGATCCAAACCTTACAGCGCAAGAAGCGCTAAAAATGGCGCGTGAAGCAAACGCCATTGCAAAGCAACTGAACGAAGAAACCAAAGAGCAGATAGCCGCCACTAGAAACATGCATGATGAAATGCTGTTGAATCAGCGACGCATTAGTTTTGCTTTATGCAAGCTACTGCCAAAGCAAATCTCTGACAACATTGTGCTAGCAAACGGCACTGTTATCGGGTTTGTCGAAAATGACAGCTCACCAGAACAGTTAGTTGGTATGAACAACGACATTGCTGGTGCTCTAAAAAGCAGAGATGTATTCGATATCATCCACGCTATCAATGTACTGGCAATGGCAAATACGGATGTGATTCATGTCTTTACTAGTTTCTCTGGGCATGTAGACAAATTCAATGTGCACGCTAACGCCACTGATACGTGTTACCAAGAGGGGCATCCACACATTAGTTTGATAAACGAAAATGTGTGGTTGGATGGTGAAGATACACTCGAAAAACTCCTTTCAATCGAAACCCAACTCACCGAGCTAATCATTGAAGCCCGTGAAGAAGCCGAAGCAAAAGCAAAAGCAAAAGCAAAAGCAGAGGTGGACGCATGAGCATCCTAACCATCTTCAAACAAGACCTTGAGCACGGCCTACGTGGTGAAGGTTTCACTACACGCAAAATCGAACAGTTTGTTCGCGTGTTCCACAAAATCGAATCAAGCCAAGGTGACATGTTAGAGCTCGATTCTACTCGCGCCATGCTGGTGAACATCAACGGTACTGAACAAGGTTTATGCCTAGAAGACTTCATCACTGCGTGGTGGGTTTACTGGGTAGTCGTGTTTAACCAATCCACAGACGCTGCCACACACCATCAGGCTATAGGTGCAATCCGAGCATTGTTCTTTGTTTCTGCCTGCGTCAAAAGCACAAGCCAAAAAAGCACCATGCAAACGTGGTGGCAAGAGTGCGCGCCTATTCACGGCTGTCCGCCAAAGTTGGAGGAGATTTGATATGTCAATTCAACGATTGGAATTCATCTGCCGCCAGTGTCACTTGCAACTAGACCGTTTGTTTATGCGCAAGAACAAGCAAGGGCAGGAAGTATGTGAAATGTGTTTAGACGGAGATTTTGAGTAATGGCTTCACTTAGCGAACTAATCAATCAAATCGGTGACGAGAACGTTACTGTTCAAGCGCTTCATCAATGTATGGATTCAGCTCAGTACAGCAAAGGGCTAACCACTATCAAGTTCAAAACCGATGGGCTAGGCGCTACAGACCTAGCGGACAACAAGAAAACAGCTCTGATCGTCTGGGTTAATGCAGACCAGTACAACACCGCTTTAAAAGCAGCGAAAACACTACCAGCCACTTCGTTGGTTGAAAAAGTACGAGTCGCTATTCAGGAAGCAGAAGAACTTGGTTTGGTAAGAACCGAGGACGGAACGGTTATCACCGGAGCCATAGAAACACCTGATGGCATTGTTTTAGTTAAGGAGTAGAGCACTTATGCAATACGCAGCCGTAGCCCTTTGTCCTGATGGCGGCATTGTTCGCCATCAAGACACTCAGGAAGTCGCCAACGTTTTAGTGGGTGATTTCGATTCGATGTTAGATGCCATGAACCAAGCTTGCCGCGATCTAGATTGCTCCGTGATGCACCCAGTAGACAAGGGAATCATCAGCAAAGGTCGTGGGAAAGGCGGTTTCATGTTGGTCACCACGCAAGAGTTGGATGAAGTATGAGCACAATCGTAAACAACCCAGTAAAACAAACCAAAGTGATCATGCTTAACGGTCGCTACTTCTCCAGATTCGGCAAAAAAGGACAAGTTCAAACGGCTTGGTGTCTGGCTGGTGCTAAAAGCTTTAATGAAAGCTGCGATCTTAATCCGGTACTAAAGAAGTTGGATGAGAAAGGCAAAAAGTACACCGTAGAACGAATCGAATTGTTTGAACGAGTGGATTGCTACCCACCAAAAGAGCTGTTCAAACTGCGCTATCGCTTAGAGCGCATGATGAATCCGCACGTATCCAGTAAGTACATAAACAACTTGATAAAGTTTGAGTCTAGCGCACCTGTAAATTTTGCTGAGCGATTATTTTTAACCACGATGCAGTGGCAAGTTGCTGTGAGCAACAACTCTGAAAAAGTAAATAAAGCGTTGGATTGGTACTTCATTTACGTTGCGCCAACGAGTCAAGAATCAGAATGGTTATGGCAAGGGCACTTGATAGGACGTAGCTGTCTTGACTTGAAAATGCGCTTGGAAATTCACAAAGCGCGAAAGCAAATTTATAGTGATGATGTGCCATTCTGATGCAAACCTACTATCAACCAGTAAAACCACTTAAGCGCCCATGGCAAGCCCCTCTTATCGCTATTGATGAGAGGGACGCTTGTATTCAACCTGCGTATCGTCCGCGTGTTGATATAGAGCCAGAAGACCTAAGCGTACTTGAACGCAGGCTGTTTGAAGCCAGTGCGCAAGACTTCGCATGGGTAAAAGACCGAATCAAAGATTTACCGGACTATCTAACACGGTATTTCGTAAAGCGTTACACCACTGTATTGGAAAAAGAAGGTCGAACAGAGGCTAACTCTTTTCTACGAACTAAGGTTGCACCTGCCGCCGACCGCGCTAAAAAGGTACTGGCACAATACAAGTCTCTGCCTACCACACAAAAGGTTGCTCTACTGTCTAAAGAATTCGGAGAAGGTGAAGAAGATGCCTTTCATCCCGTGTTCTTTACAGAGTCTGGCAACCCAGAAGACTACCCACGCAAACAGCTCACATTTGACTTTGACCAAGCCGAGAAAAACCGCAAGCCAGTTAAATCTCGTTTGTTGGCAGAATTAGAGCGCGACGAGCTGAAAGAAATGTCGTACCAGCTCGCTAAAATCCTCAAGTCTTACATCGCGACAAGTGCCGCCAAAATTCGCGAAGTGCATCAACCAGAATCAGAACCAGACATTGATGCATGTATGGTCATGACTTACGAAGTGGCCGCGCGTTTTGTCAGCCAAACCTTTGGCATAAAACCACCTAGAAAATACGTCAAGCAAAGCGGCCTATCTGCAGCGCAAGACCTATTGCGACTAGAAGATGATAACTGGTGGTTTGGTCGCTTAGTCAGAACTCGCAAAATCATGCGTGAACACCTAGCCATTGCCATGGGGCAAGTCTCGAACAGTGCCTCGCCTTATGCATCTTGGGATTGCATTCGCGAGCACAAAGCCCAGCAAAAACGTAACTGGGACGCTATCCAAAACATGTTGCTGCGTGATGAAGACACAGAAGAAGAGTTCGCGCTTGCAGACATGGTGATCAAAAGCCAAGCCAATCCTGCGATTCGTAGACATGAATTGATGGTGCGCTGCCGTGGCTGTGAAGACATTGGTAACGAGCTGGGGCTGCAAGGTCTGTTCTTAACGTTGACCACTCCATCTAAGTACCACAACACCTATAAGAAAGGTGGCTTTATTGACCACTGGAACGGAGCCAGCCCACGCGATGCACAGCAATACCTCAATAATGTTTGGGGTTTAATGCGAACCAAACTGAGTAATGAAGGGTTGCGTTGGTTTGGCGTTCGTGTGGCTGAGCCGCATCACGATGGTACACCGCACTGGCACTTACTCATTTGGGTTAAACCAGAAGATGTGGCGCAAGTGCGTGACATTTTCATCTCATACGCGACGCAGGAAGACCGCGAAGAACTCAGCCCAAGCTTTGATCGCAACCCGAAACGCGCCGAGAAGAAGAAAGCGATTCAAGGGCCGCTCAACTACAAACCTCGTTGTGATTTTGGCTACATAGACCCAGAGAAAGGCACAGCAACAGGCTACATCGCAAAATACATCTCGAAAAACATCGACGGTTACGCGATGGATGATCTTGTTTCCGACGAAACAGGCAAGTCAGTGAAAGACATGGCGAAGAACGTCAGCGCATGGAAAAGCCGCTGGAACATTCGCCAGTTCCAATTCTTTGGTGGTGCACCTGTCACTACTTACCGAGAGCTGCGCCGATTCGCCAATAACGATAAAGCCAGCTTTATGGATTATCTAACCCAGCTTACTTACCAGCAGCTTTACAACATTTACGAAGAGCTGGAAGTCAAAGCAGGCAGAAAGCTCGTTGGTCCACCAATTCCAGCGGAACTAATCAAAGCAAGTAAGAAGTTTGACAGCAAATACCTGTTTAACCTGCTGGGTGAGATCTACCAGCCAAGCATGGAAAACGAAAACAGCACCGCCATCGAAGTAATGAAAGCCGCCGATACAGGCAACTGGCACGGTTACATCATGGGGCAAGGTGGTCCGTTCGTTAAACGCAAAGACCTGCTGATCACCAATGTGTATGAAAAGTTAGAGTTCGCCTCTCCGCACGGTGATGTGGTGAGTAAGTTGAAAGGGTTTGATGCATCCGGTGTGCAAATCAAAACGCGCCTGAAGAACTTCACCATTACCACCAAGGCAAAGCCAGAAGTCAAAAAGCAAGTGGAATACGAGTTTGAGAAACCAAGCAACAATCCATCCACTTGGAAATTCAAAAAGCGCACGGTGTCATTTGTGGAAGTGACCAAGCCGGACGCGAGCACCCAAGGGAGCGAAGCGACCGCCATTGGCAGCTCCGCTGCCTCTCGGAGTTCTGTCAATAACTGTACGCAGCCCCAAAGTGGCGAAGCTACAGGTCGGACACTCAGTCCAATGTTGGAACATGAAATAGCCAGGTTAATAGACGAATACGGGCTATCTGATGGCTTCAGAAGCGACTTATTCAAAGGTCACTGGATAAAACTCAGCAAAGAGAAAAGCGTAAAACTCAGGTTAGCAGCCACAGAGCGACAACCTGATCACCTTATTTACCAAAACAAGCCTGAAGTAGACACGAGCTGGCTCATCGAACCTGACCAAAACCAGCAAACAGAGACGAAACCACGTAGCCCGAGTGATATCAACATGTTCGATACGGACTACGACGACAACGAATTTGAATACCAGCAGCCAGATTTGGCGCTGTTTGGCACAACCGAAAGACAAAACAAACCGTGGGCTAAGTACATGGACGAACTAGACCATGACGACTGGCCGTTGGTGTGAATTTGCAAATTTAAGATGGGGTTAAATTAGTAAAATTAAAATGAATTCCAATTAGTTACTTGTATAGCGAACTACTCAGTGTCTTTTAATAGTTGTTTAAACTCTTCAGCAACAGGAAAGCGGTCAATCAAGTCTGCTCTACGTTCAGCGGATTTCATTTCGGAGTGTAGCCATAGTCCTATAGAAATTATTCCTGTAATTACAGATGCTACAATACCTGCAACTACATTTTCTTTTACACCCGTCCAAAACGGCTTATGAACGGCTTGTACGATCGCTTCATCTTTAACGGCTTCTTGGTATGCTTGTAGTTCTTCTGAAAACGAGAAATCAATGTACTCGTTTAGCATTCGCTCTGCATCATCTCGGAACTTGTCGATGCAATCTTGTGATGAATGGAAGGTGTTGAAATAGATTTCGATTTGAGTAGGAGTGGGAAATTCGCCTGTCTTATCTTTGTAAGCGTGAATCCATTTGACTTTTTGTTCTTTGTAGAGGGCGTAGGCCACATAGCCTACGAAATCACCCTCTTCTTCAATGATGTCGCCAAATGTATTATGTTTCCACATCAGTTAACAAGCCACCTTTGATGCTCGGTAGGCTTTGAAACGCTCATTAATTTCTTGTTGGGAGTAGCGACGTGCAGCAATTTTACGTTTTACGTCTTTAGGTAAATCGTAAGATGATAGCTTTTTGCCACTCATCATCGCTGCATTCGCTTTTGCAGCAGTGCTCATGTGATATCTCCAAAGTAGCGGCGGGATTGCCTAAAGGGAAATTAATAGTAATTTAGTGTTCTAATTTAGAACAATTCTCGATCATTCTGACCGTCTCGTCAATCTCATATGTCTCATATGTCCACAAATATCCGTATATACCCGCACATATCACCATTGACGCTTTCCCTCATTCTATTATAGATTATACGTGCACTGGCAAAATCCAGTGCCGGGATTGGTACCCCGTTTTTGAACTCTCACGCTGCACATATACCAGCTTTTTGCTGGTTTTTTTATGTGTATGGCTTCGGCACATCTAAACATAGTAAGTCCAATATATCGGACTGTACTATCTGCATTATGGTGGGCTGGGCAGGGCAGCTTCGGCTGGCCGTTTCGTGAGAGCGGTAGTACCAACCTTGTTCAGTTCACCACCCATTGATTGGTACCTTTGAGTGGTGATTTAGCAAAATAATTCTCACGGAGGTCACCATGACTTCAGCACTTACTTTTCAAAATACGAATTTCGATGTAGTTGAACGCAACAATCAGATTTATTTGGATGCGTACCAAATTGGTACGGCACTAGGCTATACAGATCCACGAACGGCAGTTCGGAAGATATTTAACCGAAATAAAGACGAGTTCACTAATGGAATGACAATGACCGTCAATTTGACGGTGAATGGTATCAACAACAGTCTTCGCAGCAAGTCGACTAGATTTTTCTCCCTTCGTGGCGCTCACCTTATCGCTATGTTCGCTAGAACCTCGATAGCCAAACAGTTCAGAAAGTGGGTGCTCGATATACTCGATAAAGAAACCCAAGCCTCCTTACCAATCCAACCTAGACCCATCATCAAACAGCAACCCAATTGGCCTACATCATTTCGCACGGAATGGGACCTCTCAAGCTTCAACTTCTTCAATAACCACATTAGATACATTGCATTTGATATCGAACCTATAGCCAATCGCTACTGTGCTTGTTTTCGTTTTAAAGACGAGCTAGGCAATCTTATACATGTAGGACAAAGGTTAGGGGATGCCGGTTACTTTGAGTCTTCAGATATCGAAGAGCTTTGGGTAATGGTTATCAAGTATTGCGCGTTGTGCAATGCGAAAGCCGTTTACTTTTGATGGGAGTGTTGGGTGATCTATCCCTCAAAAGCAGAACAAAGTTGACTGCGTAACTCATTGATTTATATGGGGCCAAAAAAGTGTGCGTGTGTATATCCCTCGGAATGGGCGATATACACACATAGCTCGCCTTATAAGGTCATTGACACCCAACCATCAAACCGCAACTATAAATACACCCTCCTTTCCAAAATTCCCTCATCTCGATTTTTACTAAGCACAATTGCGTCTTGAGCACTGCCCTTGGTAGTGATGTTTTGTTTATGCACAAATTGCCGCTCAAAACGAAGAGACAAAAATAATGCTGGTAAGTTAGTGCCTTCTAATCACGGTTTAACCTAGTCGTTACGGGCGACTTTGGAAATACAAAAGCAGTGATAGTTTGGCTTAGAAGCAACCGATTTTAATTGATGTTATTGTCAGTAACATTTTTTAGCGGCGTAGATAGTTTGCTTCTCAAGAGAAATTTAAGATGTTCGCTCAAAGACAGTCATCTCGAGAGTAAGGAGAATTTATGGTGACCTACCAGAACGTTTCTACATACATATTAGTGCAAGTCTTCGAAAGCTATTTGATAAGTGAAGCTAAGACTGATGAGGAGCGAATAGCCATTTACCAACATATGGGAATAATGAGGGATGCAATATATATGTATGAACTCAGAGCCAATCACGTGACTAGTTAGGCATGAAGTCGCCGGTCCAAACGCTGACAGGAAAATCAGCATAGGGCACAAAACTCCCCATAAAATTTGTTAGACTAAAACTACTGTATTAATATACAGTAAATCGTCAGTTAGGAGGCTAAATGTCTGGTTTAAAAGAAGTACCAACCGATCAGGTTTACGAAAAGGAAGATGTCTCACTTGCGGCGTTGCAAATTGTGATTGATGGTGTCGCGTGTAGCGAGGCAACCAAACTAATGCGACACGCAGGCGTTTACATTACGGGCCTGATCATGGCAGACATGAAAGGCAATTTGGATGCAGAAAAGCAAAAAGCCATCTTGAGTATTATCGAGATGGCTTCAGAAGCGGATTCACCCTGTTTCAAGTTATAGGTTCTACAACATTGAAAGCTGTTGTTGTAGCTCTGCTCTTTGTTCTGGTGCTAAAGCTTTAACCATATTAAAAGCTAACTGCGAGGTGGTTTTAGCACTGGGGCTGAGAGTGTGGCTATAAGACAAGTTCATCACGAAAGTATGCCCACACTCTGGGTCACTGCATGAGCAATACAAATCGGCGTATTTGGTACTCATTCTATTTGATTTCTGGATACGACTTTTTGAACCGCACTCGGGGCAAATCACCTTCATAACAAAAACCTAGCAAATTGACTGACTTAGTAATAATACGCCAATAAGCTGTGTTTTTGTACAGTTTTACAACTAGTCTCCTAAGCCAACATCCAAGTCAAACTGCAAGTGCAAACGCTTTGGTATCTCTGGGTCATTGTTCACCGCACGCATAAACACCTTGCACACCGGAATCACCTCATACTTATCATATACTTGGCTAACCTTTATAGGGTCGGGCATGTTTGCGCCAATCTGCGGCATCATGCCACCCATACCTGCAGGGAAACGGTGACCTGCAAAAATATCTTGCGTTGAAATGTTCTTCACGCGCTCAAAATCGTCCTTAGTGGCAATATCCCCAACCGGAATGATCTGAACACCTTTCTCTTTACCATTGGGAATATTGATGTACATCGAGCGGAAGTTGCCTGGTCCTTTCGCACCTTGAAGCGCTTCTTGCAAACGCTGATCGTCTTCGTCACTCAGGTTAGGGTCACTGGTATAAAAGATGTAACCCATATGTGCGCCGTTCTTGTAATAAGCGCGGCGAAACATCGTGGCGTCCTTATTCAATAACGCGCTCTGTAAACTTCCCAAATAATCGGGGATGCCATAAATCTGTTGTTGCGGGTCATACTGAGCAGCAAAAATCACATCTTTAGCTTTAAACACTTTTTTCTTGTCGTCGCGAAGCAACTGCACAAAGTCGCCGTTCTTACGCTTGCGCATGTGCATCATGGGCAATGGAGCTAAACCAACCACTTGCTTGAAAGAATTACGCAGCTTAAGTAAACCAAAGTGACCAAACCCAAACCAATCCCAAGATGCTCTGTTCAGCTCATCGGGCGTCATACCACCGCCTTGAATAAATCGACCACTCACATAGTTAGAACGTGCCTTTAACAACGAGCCGTGGTGACCATTGGCATTCGCAATATCAGCCAGCCCTTTTAACGAAACAGGTGTTTCCCAATAGTCGTCCATATCGTTATAGAACAGCTCGCAGTAATTGGTCATCCAAGAGCTGGAATCAATCGGCTGAGCGTTATCAAATGAAAAGCACGAGATGCCTCTCTCGTCATTATTCGATTCAGTTTGTTGTGTCGTTAGTTGGTCTGTCATGCTGCATTCGCCATCACGTATTTAGATTTGGTAGGGGTAGAGTGATCAAGCGGTTCATTTATCAACGCATGAGACAGCGCCCAAAATGCATCCGCGTGGCCGACCAACTCACTTCGGTCTGCTTTAAAAGTCATGTTATTGCCTGAATTCGTGGCAACCCGTTTTATCGCCATAAATGCCATAGCGACATCTTTATGGTCTTCATCGAACTGCAAACGGTTATCGTCAATCACATCAATCATCTTCATCACAAGGCGGTTCTTGTTGTCGTTCGAATAATGGATGGCAACCGCTTCGCGTGGGTGCTGCTTGCTGAGTAGGTCATAAACGCCTGCACCAATCCCAGTCACATCGATGCCGAGATAAGTCACGTTGTAGCGCTTGAACACCTCACCAATCTGTTTCGCTTGGTATTGGAAGTTAAGCCCTTTCCAGTAGTGCTTCTCTAACACTCTGAATTTTTCACCAAGCAGAGCTGGCGGAGCCACTACAACTAAACAGGCATTGTCTCGTGTGCGGGATGGGTCATAGCCTAGCCATACCTCACGTGCACCAAAAGGTCGCTTCGCTTTCGGGTCAAAGTCTTGCCACTGCTTGGTATCCACCATGCAACGCATAACCTTGTTAAACTCGAAGATAGACGCCGCACCATCCACGAAAATACACATAAACAAGTTCTTAAACTCGTTGTCGCTGTATTCGTCGCGTAGTTCGTCAATGTCCACCAAGTCGAAGCCTTGGCGAACCGCATCTTCCATCGTGATGACGTAACGCCACTGTTTATCAGGACACAGTGAACCACCATTACGGTAATCATCAAACGATGGAAACGGTACGTTCTTGCGGGTCTCTTTGCCTTGGCGCCATTCATCACCCGTCCAAAACGGGTAAGCCGGGTGGGTTTTGCTCGATGGAGTAGAAAAGTACGTTCTGCGCCACTTCTTATGGGTCGCAATAGCCGATGAAACTTTCTTAACTTCAGCGAACTTGCCAATCCAAAAGTACTCATCCGTGTAAAGGTGACCAGAGTAGGACTGCGCAGTTTTTCCATTGGTAGAAAGGAAACGAAGAGTCGCGCCATTCGATAGAACAATCGGGTTGCCTGTTAACTCGATGTCTAAGAACTCTTTCGCAATACGAATGATGTAAGTGCGGAAAACCTCAGCCTGCGCACGAGATGCAGAAAGGAAAAGCTGATCGTCACCTGTGAGGATGGCGTTTTCTAGTGCCTCACCAGAGAAGTAATAAGTCGCACCAATCTGACGGGATTTAAGAATGTTTCGAATACGACGGTGAAGGTTTTCTCGCATCACCTTTTGGAACGCATAAAGAGAGTTGTTCCACTCCGCAAAGCTATCTTCAGTTAATTCGCTAACATCATTCTTAACCTTACGTTTGCGTTTGTTCCCTTTATTGCCGCCGCCATTACTGCGTTGTGCCGGTTCAATGTCACCTTGTGCAGCTCGCTCTAGTTTTGCTTTAGCATCCTCATTCGCTTTAAGTAGCTTAACGTGATGCTCAATCAGCTTGTCCATTTCTTTGAGCTGCTGATCGGACTTTTCTGGTAAATCAATCAACACCGCCAAACGACGGTTAACCATCTGTTCAACAGACAACTCATCAAGCAACAACGCCCAGCCGAATTTCTCCGCCCAGGTATAAACAATGCGATCACTATTCAGAGAAAGATTCTCTGCAATCTGCTTCGGAGGAACACCGCGAATATAAAGCTGCTTCGCGTCTTCCTTTATCTGTTTTGAATAAGCCATAAGCGCATGATACGCCCCGATAACACACGAATTCGCCTAGCAAAATTCGGCTAAATTCCGTTTTTCGCCATATCCGAATTGCTCCGAACCAAACCCAATGAAACCCCAAATTTAAAAGCGTATGTTTGCCTTAAATCGAACGAAATGACTTGCAATAACAGGTATCGAACATGCCAAAAACTAGTGACTGGATAATTATCGCTACACAAGGAACCACGGTTTCTGATGGTCGCGTCATTAGCGAAAGCTGGATCAATGACATGGCTGAGCTGTATGACCCAGAGGAATTTAAAGCACTAATTTGGCCTGAACATTTCCGCAGTTCATGGGCTGTGTTTGAAGGGAAAAACTGGGGTGAAGTAGAAGAGTTGAAGAAAGGTATGTTCAAAGACCAGCTTCGATTATTCGCCAAAATAACCCCAAACCGATACTTGTTAGAAGCTAACCAAGACGGGCAAAAGCTGTTTAGTTCAATAGAACCTGAACCTGACTACAGAGAAAAAGGCCGTTGTTACCTGTTGGGCCTAGCTGTGACTGACTCCCCAGCATCATCAGGTACAACTCGCCTACGTTTCTCACGTATTGCAGGTGGTGACTACACAGAACTAGAAGCGAACCACCTAGAAGAGCTGGATTTATCTAGTTGTTTTTCACGTAGCGAAAAATTCTTCGCGATGTGTAGCACCTTCTTCTCTTCTGGCGATGAAGTGCCAGAAACGCCTAATGATTCCCAGAACGAGGATGACGAACCAATGAACGAAAAACAGTTCAACCAAATGATGGAAAAGCTTGAAGGTATTGAAACCAAACAAGCTGATCTTGAAAAGCAGCAAAATGAGTTTAGTAAGCAGCTAAACCCAGAACAGACGCCAGAAGCCTCGCCAGAGCCAGAAAAACCTGAAAAAGGTATTAGCCCTGAGCAGTTCTCTCAGCTTAACGAAAAGCTGGACGGCATCATCACCAAGCAAGATGAGCTAGATAAAAAGTTCAACGAGCTTTCAGAAGAAACCCCAGAACAACGCCCAGATCCATCTGGTCAAGGTGAAACATTGGAGATCGTGTAAATGCTCAATGCTATCGCAACGAAGAACCTTGAAACCTACTGCCAAGAACTAGCAAAAGCGAATGAAGTCGCTGACGTCTCCAAGCAGTTCAACATTACCCCGCCAATGGAAACCAAACTGCGTCAGGCAATCATGCACTCAGTAGCGTTCAATAGCATGATCTCAATTATGCCTGTTGACGATGTTAAAGGCCAAGTGGTGGATGTTGGTGATAGTGGCTTAGTTACTGGTCGTAAAACAGGTGCCAGGTTCTATGCCGAACTTGGTCAAGGTGGTCACACTTACGATCTAGTTGAAACGGACTCTGGTGCATACATTAACTGGGAAACTATGACCCAATGGGCTAACTCGGGTAGCAAGGGGGAGTGGATGAAACTGATGAACAACGCTATCACGCGTAACTTCGGTTTAGACATATTGCGTGTCGGTTTCCACGGTACTCACATTGCAGCGGGTGACACAGACCCAGTGACTTATCCGCTAGGTCAAGACGTGAACAAGGGCTGGCTAGCGATTGTGAAAGAAAAAGCACCAGCACAAGTATTGGCCTCAGCTACGCTAGACCCAACAGGTCAAACTGCTGGTTCATACAAGAACCTTGATTCGTTAGCGAATGACCTAGAGAACACCACCATTCATGAAGTGTTCCAAGGTGATGATGAGTTAGTGATCTTAGTTGGCCGCGACCTTGTCGCAGCAGAGCAACACCGCTTGCTTGAATCGGCCGATAAACCAACCGAACACAAAGCCGCGCAAAGCCTGGCGAAAACCATCAATGGGCGCAAAGTGTACACGCCGCCATTCTTCCCGCCTAAAGCAATGTGGATTACCACGTTGAAGAACCTTCAAGTGTTAACGCAGAAAGGTACTCAGTGGCGTAAATCGCGCAACGAAGAAGACCGCAAGCGTTTTGAAACGTCTTACCTACGTATGGAAGGCTACGGTGTGGGTCGCTTTGAGAAATTCGCCGCGATTGAACAGGTCGATGTTGTAGACCCTAATCCAGCACCTTAAGGACTAATCCATGGCAAGCCCACTAAAGAAACAGCGTGACGCAATCCTACTCCGCGTCAAACGAAACAGTTCTACGGTTGCCACTGACGCTGCGAGCCAAGTGCTCGCGGCATCAGAAGACAGCTTGCACCTAAAACTGGTTGAATTTGAGCAAGACAAACTCGCGCTTAAAGAGTTCACCCAAATAGTTCAACGCGTTGAACATAAAAAGACCGTCCTGATCCCGAAATGGAAGCCATCGGTAGAGGCATACCTAGAAGCAGGTGAAGCCTACCAAAACCCAATCTTCAGTGATCTGATTGTTTGGCTATTTGATGCAGAAGAACTCGACACCGCGATCGACTGGTGTATCAAAGCCATCGAAAAAGGCTTACCAACGCCAGAAAACTTCAAGCGCCAATGGCCAGAAGTGTGTGCCGATTTTGTACTGGAATGGTCCGAAAAGACATTCCCAACAGGCAACAGCATTCAGCCTTACTTTAATCAAGTCTTGGAGAAGATTGAGAACGAATGGGCAATCAACGAAAAGCTTCATGCTAAGTGGCTCAAGTTCGCAGGTTACGCGCTGCTAACCAATCCAAAAGGCCAGGTGAAACCAAGCGATGTCGGTAGTGTGGAAACACTCGAGCAGTCGCTGGCATTTATGGAAAAGGCACACGAAAAGCACAACAAAGTAGGCGTCACCACCAAGATTAAAGAAGTGCAATCACGCATCAATGCGCTTCAAGAAGGTAAAAACCTTTAAAGGCTCCTACGCCGCCGCGCCTCGGCTGGCGAGGTAGTAATAACCCGCGTGGTTCATTACCAAACCGTCGACCCAGTGGCTAGAGGCGCACCTATTTAAGGAATTAGCAATGTTCACAGGCGGAAGCAACGGCTACCAAGACACCACCATTACCAATGATGGTTTCTGGCCAGACATCAATGCAGGAGATTTCGAACGCCGTCGCGGCACTCCTCCTGCTCAAGATGCCGAGCGAATCGCCTTTGCGCTTGCTAACGCAATATCGGCTTGCAACCTAGATCTAGTTAGCCTGAAAGAAAAGTACCAGGCACAAGGCATTGTCAAAGCGGCAGACATCAAAGCCTTTCCGGTTGTAAACGGTAAAAACAACGTTGTTATCCAGTATGAAGCCGCCGTGTTCGCCAGAGCAAAAGCCGACTTGCTGCCAGATTTCAGCACCGTGCACCAAAAGAAAGAAGGTGATCACCTTGCTGAACGTAGCCTCGAAATCAAAAACGAGCTGCTGGCTGAATGTGCTCGAGTAATACGAGCGATGAACGGAAAAACACGCGCCACCGTGGGGTTAATTTGATATGAGCGAACAGCCACAGTATCAAGCCGGTTACAAACTGCGTGACCTGAAAGCCTTTATCGAGGAGCGAGTCGGGGACAAGGTCGCCAAACGCATGAGCGCTGAAATGGGCGAGATAGAGCTTGTTTTGTCTCCCAAGTTTATGGGCAACGGCAGTTTCCAATTAATGATCCAGCGTTACAAAGCGGAGTTCTACTTTGACCGCTTCCCATACAAAGAACAAAGCCCAGCCGTACTGTTCGCCAATGTTGGTGGCTGGTTGATGGATAACGATGAAGACCGAGAGCAACAGCTTAGTGAGCTGCGCGATCCAGAAATTGAAGTGGTACTCGAAGACGACAACAGCGCAGAAATCATCATAGAGGTGATGTTTGAAGAGCCAGTCAAAGTCATTGAAGACCCAAACGGCCCTATCTACTGGAGTGGCAAGCAATACCGAATTGAAGAATACGACATTTGGACAGCAACCAAGCTAAAAGACGTGGTGATCGGCAATGCTCCAAGTTAAGGCCGACGAGCGCAGCTTTCTAAGAGCCAAAGAGCAAATTGAAGTGCTCATGCTTGATAAGAAAACCCGCGCCAGATTGCTTAAAAAGCTGGGCGCCCAAATCGTCAAGCTAACCAAAAAGAACATAAGAACCCAAACCAACCCTGACGGCACCAAGTGGAAAGGGCGCAAGTCAGGCAGGAAAAAAATGCTGATGGGTTTCACTCGCAAAGTGAAGCACTTCCAGCGAAACAGCAATCGTGACTTGTTCGTTGGCTGGCCGACTGCCCGAGGCAAAGTGGCTTATCAACACCATCATGGGATTGCAGAAGAAAGCGGATTAGCTAAGCGAAAGCGTCAGGCAAAGCGAGACAAAGAGCCAAGCAAAGACGACAACGCAACCCGCGAACAAGCCAAAACCCTGCGTGGCCTTGGTTTTCGATTACAGCCTCAAGGCAGGCAGAAACGCGGCAAGAAACCAACCCTCAAGTGGATAAGAGAAAACATGACACTTGGGGAAGCGGCAAAAACCATTCAGGAGCTGGAAAACAAAACCCCAGCGAGAGATTGGAAAGTAGGAAGACCAGAACGACAGCTGATCGGCATTAGCCCAAAACGCATGGCAATGATGATTAAGCGAGAACTCAAACGCAACAGGAGTAAGTAACTATGGCATGGCCAACCGTTACCATCATCATCCAAAACCTAATGCAAGGGCCTATCGCCACTGTAGACAACCACTTCCTATATGTTGGGTACGGCACAGTAACAGGCGAAGAACGCGCTTTGTACATGGTGGATTCAACCAGTGACAATCTGGACGAACAGCTAAAAGACGCAAACCCAGACTACCTAGCTAACATCAAAGCCGCGCAGTTAAACGCAAAACAAGATTGGACGGCAGGCGTACTCATCTTAGACGAAGGTGACAACTGGCAAGATGCCGTGAAGAAAGCCAATGAAGTCGCCAGTTTTGAAGGCATTGTTCTGCACATCCCTGCGACCGATAAAACGCTCATTGAAAGTGCGGTTGCGCTACGAACTGAGCTTAAAGCCACACTTGGCCGTGAAGTCTTCGTGATCTGCCGATTGCCAGAAATCAACGACGACCCAACAGCAGGGCAAACTTGGGAGCAATACATTGCAGCAAGCATTGCGATTGTGACCGAAGTCGCCAGCGAATACGTGACAGTGGTACCAACCGTTCACGAAGACTTAGACACCCAAGGTAAATACGCGGGGCGTTTAGCCAATGGTGAAGTCTCGATTGCCGATTCACCTGCACGAGTCATGACAGGCTCAGTATTGGGTAAAACAGACTTTATGACTGATAAGAACGGCGACAGCCTACAGCTCGCGCACCTTAAAGCGTTAGAAGCTGGCCGTTTGTCGGTACCTATGAACTATCCCGATTATCCGGGGCAGC
This sequence comes from Gammaproteobacteria bacterium, assembly GCA_013373375.1. GTDB lineage: Bacteria > Pseudomonadota > Gammaproteobacteria > Enterobacterales > Kangiellaceae > Pleionea. The sequence goes on along the minus strand of JABXHY010000053.1, from coordinate 13,245 downwards.
ACTGGACAACAGGTAACACCCTCGATGTACCAGGTGGCGACTATCAAGACATTCGCCATATCCGTGTTGCGATGAAAGCGGCTCGCTTTGTACGTATTCGCGCCATTGCCCGAATCGGTGATCGTAAATTCAATTCAACACCTGCCTCAATTGAAGCCGCAAAAGTCTACTTCACCCAAGACTTAAGACGTATGGCGAGAACGGGCAACCCAGGTGAAATCCTTCCGCCAGAAGATGAAGACATCTCCATCAAATGGGTGACCAATGAAGAAGTTGAAATTTACATGCAAGTCCAGCCATACGATTGCCCAGTAAAAATCAAAGTCTACATAAGCGTTAAGAAAGGGGAGTTAGCCTAATGAGCCGCATTTCAAGTCGTAATTTTGATACCAACTTACTTGGTGAATTTGTTCATGTTGAAAGCCTTAGCGCCAGCATTGAAGACGGTTCAGAAACAGCCTTTAGTGGCGGTATTCCTGACGGTCACACCGCAGGGCAAGTGAGTTGTGAAATCGAAGTAGAGCTAAGCGCTAAGTACTTCAAAGTAGTACACGCGGCGGCGAAAGCGGCCGGAAGTTACCGTGATCTGCCACTCGATGACCTTATGTGTTACGCCAACACTGGCGATGAAGAACAAAAGGTTGAGTTCTTCGGAGTTAAGTGGACGGTTGAAGACATTCTAAACATTGACCCATCAAGCACTGACTTATCCAAGCGCAAGTTGAAAGGCCGAGTAACTAGCCCGTTGTTTATCAAAATTGATGGTGTGCCGTACTTAAGCAAAGAAGATACGCGCCACATCCTTAGTCAATAGGAACGATAAATGACGGACTTGATCGACCATGCAAATGGAACAGAAACCCAATTCACCGAAATGGCTCTGGCTAACCACCTGTTACGGGCTAGCCAGAATGCCGAAAAAGAAAGCGCGTTGGATTGCAAAGAGTGTGGCGAGCAAATCCCAGAAGCGCGAAGAGAAGCAAGCAAAGGCTGCCAACTCTGTATTGATTGCCAGCAGTTAGCGGACAGAGGGCAATTATGATCAAAGACTGGTTCGACAGGTTTACGAGTTGGATTGCCTATCTTATGTCCGCGTTCGGTATGGGGCTTAGCAAGCTGACTTATGAACAGTGGTATTTCACCTTATCGTTGCTGATTGGTGTGATCGCATTAGGGCTTAACTTTTGGCACAAACTTGCCATTCAACGTATTGCCGCAGAAAAGGGAGTCACGATAAATGAAGCTGACTAAAAAAATTATTTGCTCAGTCACGGCCGTCATCGGCTTAGTGACAGGCGGTGTCACTGTTTCAAATATTGCAGAGCCTGTCGGCGCGGTAGTGATTGAACAGCAAGCCGTAGGTGATCTTCGAGTCAGCCCACTCGCGTTAGAAATCATTGGTAATGCTGAAGGGTGTCGACGTACTCCGTATCAATGCCCAGCCGGACTCATCACAAACGGGATTGGAAATACTCATGGTGTGCCTGACAAAGCGGTTTCGTTAGAAACGATTGCTAAAGACTGGGTGAGGAATATTCAAGACTCAGAACGGTGTGTCACTAAAGCAGAAGCTCAATCGGGCAAAGCCATGACGCAAGGACAGTTCGACGCATTTACTTCGTTTGCTTTCAATGTTGGATGCACCAGATTTAAAAACAATGCCAATGGCTCGTCCACCCAGATTTACCGATTGATTGGACAAGGGGAATACGCACGCGCCTGTGAAGAGCTTAAACGATGGGTGTATGGCGGTGGCAAGAAGCTAACAGGATTGGTCACTCGCAGAGGGCTCGAATATGGTCGCTGCATCACGTTGGATTAAATGGCTTTTAGCCGCAGCAGTGGTGATCGCAATGGCTTCAATGTGGTTGATGTTAAAAGCAAGTAAAGCAGAGCAGGCCGCGCTAAGAGCAAGGCTAGATGCCGCAAAACAAGCCAACCAAACCAGCCAAGCGACCATTGAAACTCTGAAGCATGACCAGCAGTATCTAAACCGCTTATTGGTGAGTAGGGCGCAGAAAAACCAGCAAGACAAAAGGCAGCTCAATGAACAAATCGACCAACTGGAACAACAAATGGCAAATGTTGAGTGCGATATCCCTGCCGTTGTTACTGAGCGCTTGCGCGAACCCTACTGACAGTGTTGAAACACGCATCATTGTGAAGTTACCGCCAGCAGGTTTGGTCGTGCCTTGCGAAAAACCTGATGTGATCGGTACGTGGCCAGAAGTGGTCACAAAAGATATTCCAAGGCTGAAACAAGCCGTCAGCCAATGCGCTGGACAAACACAAGATTACTTAAACTGGCGAGCCGAGCAAGAAGCTTTGCAGCCAACGACAACCAAAGGACAAAACCATGAGTAACCCTGCTTTTACCGCTAAGCCAGTAGTAGTAACTATTCACACTACAGATTTCACGTTCACTCCAAGCGTAACGGACGCGAACAACTATTCCAACGAAGTGATGCCAGATGACAAAGTTGTCCCTGCGTATAAGTACCTTACTCGAAGTGTCGACAGCAAACAGAAAGACGAGCTAAAGGGTTACTTAGATACTGTTCCGCACTTAGTGATGGAGCTCTATCAAAAAGTAAGTGAAGCAGCTAAAGGCGACATCAAAATCACCCTAAAAAACTAAACCAGCGGGTTGAGCGCATTGAGCAAAACAGCATCGAGCAAGCGCTCACCCTGCGCAGATACTATCTCCCAAATGAGGGAGACGACGAACAAAACCTAGCCAGAGCCATGTGGCTAGAAAAACGAGAGAGAAACCGTATGGAAGCCGCAGTACAAACCGCCATCGCGAATCTCTTCAATAAAAAATAGCGAGCCACCATTCAATGAATGAAAAGCTACTAATGCAAATGAGCCTGATTGATCAGGTAACCAAGCCACTGCAGGGCATCACCAAAGAGATGACCCAAGCATCAGAGCTTGGTAAGCAAGGTTTACAGAATGTCGCGACAGGTACTGCAGGTATCGTGGCGGCAGGCTTTGCCGTGCAAAACGCATTAATGCCAGCCATTGAAATGGATAGAAAGCTAGGTGAAGTAGCATCGCTTGGTGTAACTGGTGACGCCCTTAAACAGCTTCAAGTCACCGCGCTGGAGTTCTCTGCTGAATATGGTAAGTCAGCCACCGATTTTGTGGCTGCTTCCTATGATATTCAATCTGCTATTGCGGGATTGGATGGCAATGAACTTTCTCAGTTTACCAAAGCCTCCGGCGTATTAGCCGCCGCGACAAAAGCCGATACATCAACCATTACCAACTACATGGGTACCATGTATGGCATCTTTAAAAACCAAGCCACGGAAATGGGCAAAGGGGCATGGGTTGAGCTAGTCGCAGGACAAACGGCTAGCGCGGTACAAATGTTCAAAACCACTGGTGCAGAAATGAGTTCTGCATTTACCAGTGTGGGCGCGAACGCGACGTCAGCAGGCATTGCGATGTCTGAACAAATGGCGATCTTGGGTACATTGCAAGCCACAATGAGTGGTAGTGAAGCAGGTACCAAATACAAAGCATTCTTAGCTGGGGTTGCCAAAGCTCAAGACAAACTCAATTTATCGTTTACTGATAGCCAAGGGCAAATGCTGCCTATGTTGGACATTCTCGATAAGTTGAAAGGACAGTACGGTGACACGTTAAGCGTAGCCGAAGCTGCTGACTTGAAGAAAGCATTTGGTTCAGAAGAAGCCGTCAGCATGATCAAATTACTGATGGCTGATACTGACGGACTTGCATCGAGTATCGAGACACTTGGCAACGTCCAAGGTATGTCAAAAGCCGAAGAAATGGCCTCAAAAATGACAGACCAATGGGAGCGGCTAGAATCCTCATGGTTTGCCGTTCGTGCAGCCGTCTTTGGTGCCATTCTTCCTTCCATTAACGCCGTTGTCGGTTCACTGGCCGATGGTCTCGTTTGGCTAACTGGTTGGACAGACGAATTCCCATGGTTAACTGAATTACTCGGTTATGCCGCGATCGCGGGATTATCGCTTGGTGGTGTGGTTGCTGGTTTATCTCTTGCGATGGGTATTGGTCAGATGATGAGTGGTGGCTGGGCGGTGACGATGGGAACACTTAATGGTGTGCTCAAATTACTTCGCATTAGCACCTTAGCCATGACTGCTTCCACTTGGTTGTTCAACGCGGCTTTGTGGGCAAACCCTATGACATGGGTGGTTGCGGGTATTGTTGCTCTCGTTGCTGCCGTGGGCGCAATGATTTATTGGTGGGATGACCTAAAAGCCTCTTTTGGTGACACTGCCGTATTTAAGTTCCTGTCAGACACTATTGATTGGGTGATCGACAAACTCAATATGATACCGGGCATTGACATCGACCTAAGCAGCTCGGGTAGCCCAGAGTTAGAAGCCGCAACCGTAGCCGAAAAAGCAGAGCGCAAACCCATTCCAACAATGGAAGATTTCTCGGCATCAAGCACTGTTCAAACTACCGCACAACTGCCGCCGCAAATGGTCCAGAACTTCACCGCGCCAGCCTCGTCACGTTCGGCAGGTAATCAAACTCATATTGGTGAGGTATATATCACGGCTGAGGGCGGATTCACGCCTGAACAAATGGAAGAGTGGGAGGCGTTAAGTAATGGCTAACGACTCTAAAAAACACGTCGACATTAAAGTTATTGAAGGCGGTTGGAACATGGACGCAGGTCAACAACCAGACCAAGCATTTGACCTTTACAGCATCGCCCAAGATGTAAAACACCGCATTATGGAATCTGGCTTGGCGCGAAAGCTCGTTGCTGAACGCAACCCAACCCTGCGAGCTGACGTGTTAGTACAAATCGAACAATGCGCAGAGCAAGACTACCGAGTGATCCCCGGTAGCGCTTACGCAACAGAATCAACCAGCGGAACTATCCACTTAACCGCAAAAGCCTATGAATTTTCACAGAACATCGAAGCAGAGGTAACACCATGAGCCAGCGCCCAAACGTAGACTTTGTGGATGTTCTTGAACAAGAAGGCATCCCAACCACTGAGCAGGCCATCACCGAACAGATCGAGCAAGACGTAAAAGCGGCTGGCAGTAAGATTTCAAATGACTCTGAAATGAGCCCGTTCTGGCGCTGGGTAAAAGCCGCGGTCGTGTCACCAGTTTATTGGCTGATCACAACGCTTGTTGCCAAGCATGTTATGCCGAATATGTTCGTAGCCACAGCAGCACGTTGGGCGTTAGACCTTAAAGCGTGGGAACTAGGAGTAGATCCAAAGCCAGCGGTAAAAATGCAAGGCTACATCACGCTAAGCAAAGCCAACGCACAAGATGAAACCACCATTGCTGCCGGTTCAATCATTCAAAGCGCTCCCATCGACGGTGTGGTTTACCGCCTATTTGTATCGCAAGAAACCGTGATTGCATCAGGTCAGACAACTGGACAAGTCTTATGTGAAGCCGAAACAGAAGGGCAAGCGTTCAATTTATCTGCCGGTTACTACAGTGTGATACCAGAAGAAATCAGCGGCATTGTCTCAGCCGAGAACTTGCCAGACTACATCACCATCCTTGGCGCAGATATTGAGGCCGACGACGAGCTGGCGTTGCGCCTGCAAAATGCCTTTACCAGTTCTGGCGAATGGCACATTGATGATGTTTATCGCTCAATCATTACCAGTGTGGCAGGGATTCGCAGTGACAACGTATTCTTTCAAAACACCGGCGATATTACTCCAGGCACCGCGACGGCCTACATTTTGATGGAAGTCGGGCAAACCCCGCAAACCATCTTGGACCAACTCAATAGCCACATTATGGATGATGGGTACCACGGCCACGGTGACGTGCTTACCTGCCAAGCGATACCAGACAAAAACGTCATTATGCTGGCTGAGGTTGTATTCAAAACCAATCTGAGCGAAGCAACCAAAAGCAGCGAAAAACAGGAAGTGGAGAACCGGATTCGTGCAGCATTCAGAGAATCGAACGCGCACCAAGAAATCACCCGAGCGAAACCGCAAAGCCGCTTCTCTCTATCGAAACTCGGCAGTGAAATCCATGTAGACATGAGCACAGTCGAGTCTGTTCGTTTTACCGTAGACGGCCAAGTACAAGAAGACATCATAGCAGAACTAGAACAGCCACGTTTACAAAGCCTGACGATTAACGAGGTGATCGCATGAACCTACCAGAGTTAGTCAAAATCGTGCTGCCTTGGTGGCAAGACGGTGAAACCATCCCAGATGAAAAGAAAGAACCGTACTTCCTCACCCAAGGCGTGAAAGCTTTTTGGAAACGTGTCTACGGCTGGATGACGTTTCCGCTAAAACAATTGGACGCGCTCACCTGTAGCGAAACCTTACTCGACTTGATGGCGTGGGACAGAGACATCACACGTTTTGAAGGTGAGCCATTAAGCCTATACCGCAAGCGGGTTAAATACGCTCGAATCAACGCGGAAGACGCGGGAAGCGTAGTGGGCTTTAAACGGATTTTCGAGCGCTTAGGCATTGGTATTGTCGCCTTTAAAGAAAGGGAAAACGCTGACCAGTGGGATGTATGCACGATAGAACTCACCGATGGTGACATTTCTCAGAACAGTAGATTGGTGCAAACGCTGATCGAACAGTATGGCAGAACATGCCGACGGTACCGTTTTCAAGTGACGTTCCAAACCACCGTAATCATGGGCAGTGGAACATTCGCACACAGTTTTAGTTTGTTCATGGCTGAGTCTAAGCAAGAGGTAGAAATCAAAGTGAAGCCTCAACAGCTTGAACATCAACAACAAGTATTTATTGCCAGCCTGTAGAGGTTGAAACTAGGGGGAGAAACCCAATGAGCCAGACGGCAATCCCGCTCGAATTTGAGCGCTATCTACAAAATCAGATCAGTCTTGGTGATGCGCCAGACATGAACGAAATGATTTTTGCCTACATACCGGGACTAGATGCAAGTCAGCCTATTGATCGTAGTGACGGCTTGCCTGATGTATCGCTTTGGGTTCACCAACAAGACATTGACCAAGTGGGTAAGTTGGGCGACAACGCATTGGCGTATTCAGTTGTGATTCCCGGTACCGTTGCAGAGTTCACCTTTAACGCAATTTATCTGCGCGATAAGAACGTGCCTAGCTCTTGCGGCATGGTGGTGCACAAAGCCGAAGAAACCAAAGAAAACGGTATGGCGAGCACCAAATCGCTAGTGCAAGCCTACGCGGGAGCCGCAGAAATCGCAGGTATTACCGTTGACGCCGCAACTTGGCAAATCGACTATCAAGCGCGTCTAATCGGGATGGAAGAAGACCACCGTTTAGCCTGCCTAGATAACTACGGCCACACAGCATTTGTTGAAGGGTTCGACGTTACCCAACAAGCTGATCCAAACAAATACCAAGTCACGCCGGGTATTGTGTATGTCGGTGGCTTACGTGGTGTGTTAACTGGTGATGTGCTGCAAACCATAACCACTAAACCAAACGGTTTGTATGTTGATGTTGTTCGACAAGGTACCGCGCTGTCTGTCTGGGAAAACATCGTCACTATCACCGCTTCACAAACTGAATTAACTGATTATGTCGATGGCAATGGTGATCAGCACTATGTCGCAAAACTGGCAGGTATTAATGCGGATGGCAGCGTGGATGATTGGCGGGTTAAAGGTGGTTTGGGTGAGCATGAAGCCGCTAACGACCCCCACCCACAATATTTATCTCGCTCAGAATGGCTCAAACACATGCTATTTAAAGGCATGCCAATGTCAGCGGTAGGTCCAGACCCAGATCCAAACATTTGGCTACCTGCTGGGCGAGTGGAACTGCTACGCGTAGATTACCCAACCGTATTTGAAATCGTCAGCGCATCTGCATTCTTCACAGACCAGGCAACCATTGATGCAAACCCGCGCGCCTATGCAGGTCACTGGGGAACGGGTGACGGTGAAACCACATTCACCACTGATGACTGGGCACTGATGATGAACATCAAAGTCGCAGGTGGCTATGGTGCGTCTGGTTCGACGAAAGAAGACCATATTCAGAACATTACTGGTTCTATTAATGGTGCAGGTAATGGTGATGTTGTTCAAGTATCTTCATCTGTTCCTGATGATTCTTTTTCAGGTGTATTCCAATCTGATTCAGGGTCAACCGAATCAGAACCATATAAAACAGGTACTTCTATAGACATACTCAATAGTGCATCATTCTCCATTGCAAGGGGGGTATCTTTTGATGCATCTCTAGTAGCCAGAACGGACACCTACACAGACTCAATGGGCCTCTTCCTAGACCACTACCGCGTAATCCCGAAAGGAGTATTCAGTTATGCTTAGACACTACTTTAGCAATGTTTCGGGCGAATACATCGCATCTAAAAATCTAGAACATGTCATTGGTTTTACGACATCTCAAAAACTACCAAGTGTCGAGTTAGCTAAAAACGAATATTTCGCCATGCTGGATGAAAACGGTAATGTAAATCAATGGCCGGACAAAAACGGTTGTACATGGCAGATAAAAACACGTTTTGAGCAAGTCACCGCCTACCACAAAGAAACCAAAGAGCCTAAACAGTTCGACGATAAAACATTAGTCACAGATGACTACACATTAGAAAAACCAGCAACACAGTTTGATAACTGGGACAGCCAGTTAGACGATTGGGTAACGGACTTACAAGCTAAGTACGAGTACGACTATCAACAGGTAAACAGTATCCGAGGAAGTTTGTATTCTCAAATCGTTGATCGCTTAAACAGTGAAGCCGAGATGATTCGCAGAACGGAAGGCAACGAAGCCAAAGCGTTGGATTACGAAGCGCAAGCAGACGCCGCGTATATAAAAATCCGTGAAGATAACCCTTGGCCACTGCCGCCAGAGGCATAACGTATGTCAAAGTCGTTGGTGTCTTGGCCTAACTCCGCCCAATTCATTCAAACCAGTGCCGAATCAGTCACCGACCAAATCGGCACCACAATGAATGAGGCAGTTAGCCGGCTATCAGGATTAGAAAGTGACGCCAGTTTTGAGCGTCACTCTTTAAGTAATGAGGCAGGTGCGTTACTTGGACTGCGTGGTGATCTCGAATCACTGGTTTCACAAGGTACCGTCATATCAGCAACGCCTTATCAGTTTGAAGTAGGGCAAAAGCTAGAATCTGGGCATTACCTATCACCTGAACAGGCGCGAACTGTCTTGGTCACAAAGCTGCGTGACCAAATTGACCACCATAGGCCAAAAGGCACATTGCATTGTGTTGTTGTCATGCTTAGCGCTCAAAACAAAAACAGTTTTGCTAATGAGCTGGCAACGGTCACACAAGTATTCAGTTTACCGGATTGGATGCAAGCGAGCCGACAAGCCAACGCGCTAGTGTCTAACGATCAAAACAAACTGCACGTTCCTGCCCCAATTGTTCAGCCGCGCTTTAAACCCAAAGCGACAGTGAATGCCGCACCGCTTTATGACTACGAACACCTACAAGCTGCAGAAATTGCCACGTTGGAATCACTCGCCAGTGACGCGACTAACGTGATCGGTAAGTTGCGTTCGCTGGCGTCAAAGCGCAGCAACAAAATGGGTGAGATTAAGGCGCAGCTCAACGCACTTAAAAACCTACAGGGCAGCGTGTGGGCAATAAAGCTTTCTGGTTCAACTGACAGTATCGCAAGCCAACTGCAAAACACCGTTATGCCTAACACTCATCAACACACCATTATGAGCCTGTTGCTTAGCAACAAACCGCTTACTTTCTTTGAGGAGTTATTGAATGTTTAGTTTGGATGGAAAACTGCTTCCAATCGATAATCTAAAAGTCAGTTGCTCGAAGCAGTACAAAGATAAAGACATGAGCGGCCAGTCTTCCTCTACCCATTCATCAGAGCAAGGTGACAAAGGCGTAGTGATATCGGTATCTGGGACCATTCCATTTAAAAATGAACTGTTGTTGACTGAGCTCTATGACATCTTTTCGCAAAAGGATGAGAACGGTGATCGCAAAGTCTTTCGGGTGGGTAACCGTGCGGCGAGATTGTTCCGTGTTCGTCAGGCCAAGTTCTTTGGCAAACTATCTTCGCAAGAGCATTCAACACTCATGGCGTGGGAAATCAGCTTTTCGATGCGAGAGCATAACTCGGTATCAGAGCAAATCGAAAAGCGCGACCGAGAGCAGAATAAACCACAGCAAAACCAAAATACACAACATCAACAAGCGCTAATGGATGCAGAAGAGGCATTGAAATGAAGTTAGATAAACGCCTATTCGTCGCAGGGCAAGAAGTCGCATTGTCTGAGAACAAAGTCAGCTTGTATCACTCGATTGGCAGCAGCGCGATTTTTACCTATCAGCATGAATCTGCACCAAACCGCTTTGATTCAGTGCAGCTGGATATTGGATTCAAGCAACAAACAAAGCTGTGGTTTGAAGGGACGGTTGAGAAAGTCTACCCAAGTGTAAATGGTAGCCACAAAGTACTCGTCAAAGAGCACAGTTGTATTCTAAACAAGCCTTGGCCTGTAGCGATTGAACACGCCACCATGCGCCAGGTACTAGATAGCCTTAGCCAGAGAATAGGTCTTGAGTTCGACCTACCAGAAAACGCAGACTATACCGACAAACCAATCCCGAACTTTACCAGCCAAGGAACGGGTTACCAGTGTCTACAAGCGATTGGTAAAGCTTTCAACATTCCAGACTTCATTTGGTACCAAAAAACAGACCAAACCATCTACATTGGTGCATTTGAGCACAGTTTTTACCACGGAAAGCAAGTCAGCTTACCACTAGACTTACCGACTAAGCAGGCATCAAACAGCATCACTATTGCGCCGATTCCTGTGTTAAGACCTGCAGCTATCGTCAATGGCAAACGTGTGAATCGCATAGACCTAGTGGGCGATGAAATGACCATTCACTGGGAAGACGGCAAAGCAGAACCAACCCAGAAGAAAAAGGAAGTGCTGAAAGACTTCCCCGAGCTGGCTGCCGGGCATCATCTTCCGCGCTTTGGACAAATCAAAGCCGTAAGAGATGAAACTACATCCGGCGATATTGCTGATCCGTTCAGACCTCGATATGCAGTAGACGTGCAACTACTCAACGAAAACATGCAGGCAGACACCAGTGTACCGTTGTACAAGTCGATTCCGCTGCCAATTACCATGTCTGGCCATGAAGCAGGTAACTTTGGTTATCCGCTAGAAGGGACCATTGTTGAAATCGCCTTTGCTTATGGCCGCAATGACTTGCCAATCATCCGAGCTATCTACGGTCGTGAATTTGCGCTACCAACCGTCGCACCAGGTGAACAACTGCAACAGCAGCGTGAAGAAGTTAGCAAGCGAATAGATGCGGCAGGCAATACCACGGAACAGACCGACCAACAGCAAAAGCAACAGGCATACCGAAAGCAAGACAAAGCAACGCATTATCAAGGTGACTACGGTTCGCATGAGCTGAACATCGAGCAGCACAGCAAAGAGTTCATCGTAGGCAAAAAGCTCATCGAAGCACTAGGCGCAATCGAGCTGGTTGCCGGCGATAACGTAGAAATCGGCAGTCTAGGTAATACGCACATCGCAACGGCTGGAGAACTGGTCGAAGTGATCGGTAAGCTGCGCAATATCGTCATTGCTCAGGACGACAAACTCAAAGTAATGGGCAATCGCCTAGAAACCATCGAGAAAGATTGGGAAGCCAGTGCTAAGAACATGCGCTTCACCGCTGATCTCATCACGATGAATGGCGGCAAAGGTGTAGTGCAGGGCGATTGTATCTGCCAATTCACTGGGAAACCGCATTCAGATTTATCAACGACCGTTAAGGCAGGCAAATAATGGCAGTTACAGTAGAAGCAACCAAAACAGAGTTAATCAAAGAACTTGAGGCAAGAGGCTTTGTGACTAAAGGCGATCATCAAATGAACGATGCATTTATGGAAGCCATTGCCGCTGCGATGAAAACTGTAATTAACAGAGATGCTAAAGCGAATGTAACAAGCGGCAGCTCTGCCGGACAGTGGCCTATTCTATAAATCATTACCATATAATCCCCATCACCAACGCAGCCTAACCGCTGCGTTTCTTTTTGCCCGAACATAACACCTAATCAGTGGACACGTCTCTCATGTGGCGCACAGCGTGTCATACTCACCTAATCGAGCCTTTCACCCACCTAATCCGCGCTCCTCTACACCCGCCTGCGAGGTTTTTTCACCACTTTTTTCGCACTTTTGGAGATGCGCATTTTCATCAGCGCATACGCTACGCCTAATCAACGCTCAAGTCTTATATAACAAAGGGGCTGGCAATCGTGTGGATACGCCAAAAGCCGCTTAAAACGCTGTTAATTGAATTTCATCAATTGATCAAAATTGAAAAAAGATCGCGCTTAGATGATCTGTAAGGGTGCTTGGCTTTGTGTAAGCTGTTGATAAATAAGGGTTGGTATAGATTCGGTCACAGTTTTAATGATCTGGATGATAAATTTAATGATCAGGTGGGCGTGTGTGCAAGCCTTGTGGGACAAGGGTTAAGAGCCGCATTCGTCATAAAAACGTTTTTTCAAAATTGAAAAAGTGAAATAACAAGAGCAAGATACATTTAATGCCAGTAAAAAGAGCTAAAACAATGAACAATCCAGTGATTAAAGATCGGTATCAATTAAGCAAAAGAGTGGCCGATTGCACTTGCAGGGAAGAGGTAATTAGTCAAGTGGTGATGCATCAGAATTGGAAAAAAGACGAAAAGATGATGGGTTATCGCTTATACAAGCTGGGTGTTGAATTAAAAAGAGTGTATAAACCAAATTTTAATGCTCTTGTCATGGCTTTACAGAAGTTGGCTATACGTTAATTTACCATGCGCCAACACAAAGATATCCCAGCGAAACTAGTCGAATTTCAGTGTGAAAAATGCAACCAAGGAGTTTACCGGGTAGCGCGTTCAGCGACACCAAGTTGCAACCAATGGCGACACAACTGCAGCAATTGCGGTCATGAAGTTTTCTTAGCGTTTCCACATCCGTTTATTGAGTACAAAGGAGAGAAGTTTGTACTTGAAAAGCATATACCTAGACAGTCACCAAACCCACTAAGGAAAAAATAACTGTCGCCACCTCATCGCCATATACGTATTTATTTAAAGTTAAGTAATTGATTTTAAATCATTGTTATGTTTTGGGATAATAAGATCACATCCTAAACCATCCGACACGTGCTTAATTGTTTGTTATCGAAGATTGTGGTTGTCTATTTTTCTCAAGCCACAATCTTCCTCAG
>JABXHY010000049.1 GCA_013373375.1 Gammaproteobacteria bacterium | reverse complement strand
CGCCTTAGCCAGATTAATCAAATGATCAGCGTCTACAAGATGGATCTAGAGCAGATGAAGGCACTATCTGAAGAACTCGGTTTGTAGTAAATCGGCTTATTGTCTGTCGTATACACAAAACATGAATTAGTCTGAATGCAATCTGTCAGTTTCGTTATCTCGATGTGACTACATCTGACAGGTTGCCCTAAATCGGTTCTGCCCCAAAATACGTTACATCCGAAGCCCGAATTCACATAATCATCTAGTGTTTGTAATACAAAAAATATAATTGGCAAAAGGCAAGACCTGACCCCGTTTGCCTTCTTTCAATTTTATCAAAAAGCGCTGGCCGGAAATAGAACTGCAAAGTCTGTATGCTAAAGAAGTCCATAAAGGTAAAATGATACTTCCGATCTGGCACAGAATCACTGTTGATGAGGTATTAGAATTTAACCTTCATTTGGCCGACAAATTTGCTTTCAATTCTTATTTCTTTCATCTAATAAGCTAACGACACAACTGGACTGATCCGTTGGTTCTAAATATACCGAAACCGATTCTTCGTGTTTTTCCGTTTTAACATTCATATTGAAGTATGTATGTTCAATTTTGAGAAAATCAAAACTTGTCCCAAAAACGGTAGGGATTGGACTGTTTTCTATAAAAGAGACCCTTTCAAGTAAGAACTCACTCCCTTGCTCAGGCAATTGCTGGTAATTTTCATTAGATAGCGAGAAGTCAAAAGAGCTTACATCAGTACCATTCGTATGAATATCACCCTCGGTCAGCTGACTAGCCGTGGTAAGTGCTTCAAACTCATCATGTGAGATTTTAAAATCACCAAAAATTGGTTCTGGCAGTTTGAAGTGTGATGATAGTTTTTTAACACAATCGACTACATGGACTAGCTCACCAATACTGGCAAAAAAACGTTTTGTTTCCAGAGGGGGAGTCTTTTCTTCATCAAATGGGTTTAGTTCATGTTCTTCATCAAACTCAATGCTGACCCCTAAGATACCACCATTCAGCAAAATATCTTTTGCAGACAAGAGTCTCTTAAAATACGGGATTTTGTTTAGACTTTTATCATCCCACTGCTTAACAGAAGCAACGAAGTTGTATTGGAGAGCTCCTCTGTCTGCGTCATAGAACATTGTGATCTTAAGAAACTTATTGAAAGCATAGGCCGTAAACTTAAGCCCATTTTCCAAAATGTATTGTTTTCCGTTGAACTCACCTAAGTAAAGATGTTTGTCATTCAATATCGCGTACAAAGACAACTTAATTTTTGTCGCATGCGGTTCTATTCGAAGCTCGCCACTTTCACCGAGGCCATCAGTAACCGCTTCGAATAGTTTAGAGCCTGAAAACGAAATTGAACTCGTAGGTATCGTTACAGGCTTACCGGATGTTCTCATTTCTTTGAGTTGGCTATCGAAAAATCGGCCAGTCTGGTGGTCCATTGTCACCTTTACACTAACATTCTCAGCAATGGGTGTAATAAGTGTTTGGGTATTACCATTTATGACATTTGTTTGAACTGAAAACCTGTTGTCTAGTTGACTTAAATGCTTGTCAAAATGCTTGACTGCCATAGCTCCCTTATTGAATAGCGAAGCGGGATCTCGACCTCCGACATAATTTAAAGTTTCGCTTATAGCTCTAGTCTCAATTTCTTCCTTTGGAAGCATCTGTTTTCCAACATTACTTCTTACATATTCAATGGTTTGGCTTTTCCAACTGTTAAGTAATGCTACTGGATATGAAGCCGAATCATCATCTATCAACCGCGAACAGGTCGAGCAGAGCCATATACCATTCTCATAGGCTCGCCTTTCATCCTTTGTTTGATCTGGGTTATATCTTGGTCCACCAGGAGCAGCAGCACATATATGAGCTGCAACCCCTAGGTTCAACGTTTTGTCCTTATCGGATACAGATGCAACCGTTAAAACACGACAGTCAGGGTTTGAACAAAGACCAGCAACATTTTCCCTTAATGTGGTGATTGTACTTTTTAGGAAATCATGTCTTGGGTGGCTATTCATTTTATATGGATCATCCTTTGAAACCTTGAACATAAAATAACGTATGTTGTGTTCAGTTTTCTATAACTTTCATCCGCTTTTTTTTGAGAAAACTTCATTCAATCCAATAACCAACGTTAATCTCACCTCACCCCACAAAACCGTAATCTGTCATTCAAACCACCACTTGGATGCCAAATATGACCATCAAAACTTACCTTCTTACTACCTGAACTAATCTGAAAAGAGATACTTCCGTGAAAACGAAACTCATTTTTGTCCAATTGAGAGTTATGACACCAGCAGACAGACTGTATGATCTAGTCGTGGCTAACCAGCAGATGCATAAGAGCGAGTGTGAGTTACTACACATAACAAAAGAGCCACATCATTGATGTGGCTCTTTTGTTAATGGAGACTAAGCTAGTGCGTTAAGTAATGTTTAACAAACTCAGTCACTTTAACCATATCATCAATAGCGATGAACTCTTCAGTGGTGTGAACTTTTGCCATACCCGTTGAAACATTGATCGTCGTTAGGCCTTTGGCATTAAAGTTGTTCGCATCACTGCCGCCACCCGTACCTTTGGTGTAAGGTGACGCGCCAATCGCTTCGAAAGATGCTTTGGCAGCAACAATGTGAGGATGGTTGTCATCCAGTACGAATGCGTTGTAGGCACGAGTTGATTCGATCTCGACTTCGGCACCGTGTTTGGCGGCTACCGTCTCGAAGGTCGAAATCATGTGCTCGACTTGCGCTTCTAACTTACTGTCATTCAATGAACGCGCTTCAGCGACAATTCGGATCTCTGGCATGACGATGTTTGTTGCGTTACCACCTTGGACGATACCAATGTTGGCCGTGGTTTCTTCGTCGATGCGTAGCAGCTTCATTTGCATGATGGCGTCAGCCGCGACTTGAATTGCACTAATGCCTTGCTCTGGTGCTAAGCCAGCATGGGCAGGGCGACCTTTGATCGT
>JABXHY010000051.1 GCA_013373375.1 Gammaproteobacteria bacterium | reverse complement strand
TTTAGGGGTGGTAGATGCTGCTTGGCAACCCGGTGACTTTGCGAGTGTGATAAGTTCCGAGTTGGATGCGGTATTAAATAGTAGCAATGTAAATCCATTCAAATTTGTTGATACTCGTCTGTCGGTAAAGCTTTACACGAGTGACCAACGATTAGTACTTATGATGTACGTAGTCGAACACTCGAAATGGTCAGTAGTTTACTCCATAACTGCTAGTTATATGACCACTCCTCAATTTGCTCTCGAAAATCAGTTTGGAGATGACTTAGAGAAAGGAGAGTACGATGACTCCACTATGCATTGTTTTAGTAGTGAAATAAGAGAAGTTTGCATCAAGAATGTCCTGTGGTGGCAAAATCCGATTCATGTAAGATCGAAGCTTGCACTGGATCCATTTTTTGGTCCTACTGAGTTTGGGCCGTCACCTCCAACAGGGTGTAATCGTGGCACCCAAATTTGTGGTGGTACAGTCGAGTAGGTTTGCGATTAATGCTCAACCGTTTCACTTGCTTGGATTAAGCGCTTCAAGCAAGTGAAAGTGATTGTTCCAAAGCAACTTAAAAGTTGAACGGCTGATATTTATTCTTTTGATGAAAGCAAAAAGTAAGCATTCAGAAAATCACCGCTAATTTGTCCTATTGTATCAACTTATCGTTTCCTTCTTTCGATACTGTAGGAGAGTAAGTTAAAGTGGATTGAAGTAAGAGCATTAATTCCTTTAGTCTAGTTTTGATGCTTACTAATCCATAGGAATTGTTCGATTTTAATGAATCCTATTTTTTGGCGTGAATGCCTAGATTAATTTTTTAAAGCCTGGCTAAAAATTTATATCGCTTCACTTATTTTTGTTCTACTGATTGTTTCTCCTCGTTTGTTTAAATTCAAATACCTCTAATAAGGCGCCTCAAGTAATTAGATCGTTATAGGATACCGTTTTTAAAAGCCCTTTATATTAAAAGTGACCTGACAAGCATAGGGTATTCGTTTGTAAGTTAACTGTGTCGTCGTAGTTCAATAGAAAGTCGTTTTACTACCATTCATGTCGCTTCAAAAAATCACTTCGCATGAATACTATTGTTCTCGCTGCTAAGGAATGGCGGCAATGTAGGGTGCTTAGAGTTTTAAGTGAATTATTGAGCTAACAAACATTTAAACGGACTTAGTTGTGAATATATAGCCGTTAAATAGTGTAAACAAGCAGCAAACATGAGGTTTATTGAAAATGAATGGCGATAAAGGTCGGAGCTCGGTTTTTAATATGTCAAAAAAGTCAATTCTGCATAAACTCGAAAATGACAGAGTGCTTTTTAATAAAGTATTAGGATTATGAAAGGTTATTCCAATGTTCAATATTAAATTTATTTTATTTACTTACTTATTTGTTGTATCTACAGCATTTGCTGATGGTTTTGAGTCGAAACTATCAATTCAGTTAGGTCTAATGAGTGAAAGTCTGTCAGATTTTAGCTATCAAAACGTTAATGTAGATGCTGACGGAGCTGGTATGTTTTTTAATCATACCTGGGGTATTGATTATCAGTACTCTAAAAACTGGAGCCTTCAATTCGGAGTAACTGATATAGAAAATGGTCAAGGCGATAGTCTGATTACTGGAGCGGATCAGCTATTAAGAGTAAAGTTTAGAGCTGATCTTTATCGTTTGGAGAATATTTATCGAACATATTTAAATCAAAATATTTCTTTTCAAGGAAAAGTCGGAGTGTTGATTGCTAAAGAGAAAATAGCACTACAACAGTGCAATAATTCGGATTTGAATTTTTTGTTTTGTCGTGACGATTATAGGCTAATCAACGTCAGTAATGATATGAAAGTATCTGCTTTGCTAGGTGTTGCAGTCGAATATAAGCTTTCAGAAAGCTGGACGACTTCTGCTTTCTATAATTATGCAAACTATAGAAATGGTTATTCGGAAAAAGGACTTTTGTTGTCATATAAATTCTAACTGCTTTATCACCTGATGTGATTTATTTATACAGACAGAAAAATGATAGGAAAGTAATTTATGTTGAAAAGGAAAAGTTTTATGAAACAAATATTTGTTGTTCTGTTGTTTATTTCGACCTTTGGAAATGCCGAAGAGTCAAATTTTGCGATTGGATTAGGAGTACCCTACGGCACTATTGGTATGCAACTTTCTGCTAATATATCTGAATCGTCTAAAGGCATCCTAGGAGTTGGGTATGGAGCTTATAGTGTTGGCTATTTAGCTGCATTTGATGATAGTGAGCATCAAAGCCATGCTTGGGGAGTTTCTGTCTATCGAAAAACCGTCTTCGCGGACATAAGTGCTGTTACTTACCATTATCAGTATCGGCCGAACGGATTTAACGAGACTGGTCTCGTGTATGGGGTAGATTTTCTCGCCGGTCGTATTGAGCGGAATGGGAACAGCATAGAGAAAGATGCATTCTTATTTTTTAATGTGGGTTATCAATTTTAGTAAGATTGTAGTCGGAAGGGCAAAAATCTCTTTGTTTCTGGCATTCTTAGCCACTGAAGTGTTGAATATTTGGGATAAGCTCTTCTAAGGTAAAGTTTTAAATATAAGGCTGTCGTAGGTTAGGAAGTTACTTAATCATTGATGTGAACTTCTGTTCTTTCAGCTAATGGTTGAGAGTGAATCAATAGGGAATATTAACAGGTTATTGGAAGTATTCTTTGGTTATAATCCTCAATCGAGATGAAAGTAGGTGATTTACCTTATGAAACAAATTTTTAAACTATTGGTGCCATTATCTTTAATGTTGCAAATGGCACACGCGGAAATCCCACTAGCGGGCAAGCTGTATATACCCTGTCAGTCTTGCGAGACTGTTAATGATTATGTGGCAGCTGCAAGAGAAAAGGCATTAGTTGACCCGAACTTTGTAATGACGACTTCGGGCTCTGGTACTGGAGAGCCGGGAACAGGTCTAGATGCTGGAGGCTTGTTTGGTCAAAATTCTACTGGCAACAAAGTCTATGTCGTAATGAATTCCACAACTGATGCTTTCTACACCGTCAAGGTTATTAAATCCAGTTTTGCTGGTTCAGCCCCATTTGTAATGGGATTTGTTCAAAGTAACACAGCATCCGATCAGGCGTTTTTCGAAGAGTATGTTGAATCGAAGCAAAATTTCGCAGCGAACCGTTATTTGAAATCAAGAGAGGATTTAACAGAGTATGCACCACTAGGAGTGGTGGATAATGTTTTCAATTTAGGGGTGGTAGATGCTGCTTGGCAACCCGGTGACTTTGCCGAAGTGATTAGCTTAGAACTAGGTGCCGTATTAAATAATAGTAATGTTAACCCTTTCAAATTCATTGATACACCTCTGTCGGTTGAGCTTTACACAAGTGACGAGCGAATAGTGCTCATGATGTACGTAGTAGAGCACTCGACATGGTCTGTGGTTTATTCTTTAACCGAAAGTGCTATGACAACTCCTCAATGGAAACTTGAAAATCAATTCGGTGATGAATTGGAGAAGGGAGATTTTGATGCTTCGTCTATGCAGTGTTTTAGCAGTGAGTTAAGAGAGGTTTGCATCAGAAAGTATTTATGGTGGCAAAACCCCATTCACGGTAGAGCGAAACATGCGTTAGATCCATTTTTTGGTGCTCTAGACTATAAACCTAAACCTCCAACTGGTTGCAATATAGGTAGCCAAAATTGTACTGGTGGTATCGCCGAGTAGTGTGTTGCTCGGTCGAGTTTTGCTTTTTGTTTGCTTGAATTTTAACGGTCAAGCAAACAAGGAGCGATATTAGATATTTCACGGTTATGCTAATTGACATCTGTCCCTTCAATCAGTCCCTGCATCTAAAAGTACACATCCCATCAATCGTAACCCATTGTTTTTAAATAGATAAAAATTATTTGTCGTTTCAGTGAAAACGAAAGTCGCAGTCGTGCAACTCATTGACCGGCACTGTGTTTGCGATATGGATATCATTGCGCCTGATTTATTAAGTTGTAAATAAGGAAGCAATAATGAAAAGCATTTTAGGTATACTTTTACTTTTGTCCTGTGGCTCAGTGTTATCGAAAGATTTTCTGTCCTCATCCATCACAGTGTCCGACAACACTTTGACGCTAATCGGTCAAGATAGCGACGAAGATGATATTGAACTTGAAGGTACTGCTTTTGAAGCTAATTGGGAGTTTGCTGAGGGTACTTTATTAAGGTTAAGACACTCGAAAACATCAATTGACTCTCGTGACGAGTTCGGATCCGAGCAGTTCGATATTATTGAGCGTGGTATAGGATTGGCTATCTCCGAGAAAACCAAAACTTCAATGACTTATTCGTTTTTAGACTTTACCGATTATCAATATGTTGATAGAGAGACATTTTGTATGGGTACTTCCTGCGAAACATTTTCTGATAAAGGTTCAATAGTTGATGGTGTTTGGGATATTGGTGTCGGTTATCAGTTTGAAGTCAACGATTACGTAAGGTTAGGAGCTGAGCTATCTCACGTACGTTGGGACGGAGAGGATTCCGGGGATGATATTGCTATGACAAGGACAACTTTAAATATGGCGCTGTCGCCAAGGTTTCCAGTTGGATTAAACCTTGAGTACTCAAAGTTAGATCGGCTCGGCGAAGAGTTAAAACTTGGTGTCACTCTTCTGTTTTGATTCGATTTAGTGTTTGCTTTGCAAAATGATTAGAACCTCTCATGTCTGTCATAAGAGTTGTCGAGATATTATCGATAATTATGTCAACTGCGCATGGCTCAAAATTTTTTGAGCCATGCGCTCACTTTAAGGAGAAAAGTGGGGGTTAGTGAACGATAAACATTTTGTTGCTTGTCAATAAGATGCTAATCGCAATGTGAAAATGATTATGGCCATTTCGCGTATAGAAGTTTTAATTAAGAAAGCGAAGCACTTCACTTATAAAGATTTGATTATCGAGAATTTTCAGAGTTAATTATGGAGGCTTTATGAGCGCAACTGAAGAGTTTGGGAAGCGAACTAGAGTTCATAACCATATTCTAATTGCAAAGCGACTTAAGGTTACAGCAAGGTTTTCATGTAAAACATTTAACTATAAATTTATGCTCTGAATAGAGTTTTCTTCAAAATCTTCCATCGTCAATTCGAGTTCATCGACATCTTCGACCGCTTGTATCCAATAATTAATCGAAGATACAGAGTTTAAATCAATTCCTGCCTGAGCAATTTGCATGAGTAAAAACTCGACGGTTCGACTGGCTAAGTCGTGATGACCAATAAGAGACATACAGCGAAGCATGCGAGTTAAACGAAGTTGATTGTGGTCGTTATAACAGCACCACTTTTTGCTTTGAATTGAAAATTGTGCACTTGGTTGAACTCCACCTTCATCATTACGTGTGAAACCCCAAAATGCAGCCATAGTATCAAATGAACGCAACAGGTTTTGTTTTACTTGATTATTTTGTTGGGCAGCAGCGAGCGTATTTGCATCAAGCAGAGGTGCTAGAGGATTAACAGGACTGGGTTCTGGGAGTGGAAACATCCATTGGATAAAGTCGTGATTTTTTTCCAGTTCATCAAAGGTTTGAGTCCACAAATCGACCAATGTACGATTTTTGTGATCTGCTGCCTTGTGCTGATAAAAGTCTACCCAACGAGTATTGGTTGATTCCATCATTGACCTGCCAATGTGTGAGGATTCAAGTTTAAATATAATCGATAAGAGATGAAATTTACTAATAATACTGAATTAACGGTCACTTTTTACAGATGGAATGGGTAATTGGTTTTAAAATGGTGGGTTTGTCTCGCTTTTCTTTGTAAAAAGTTTCACTGTTAGACTTTCCAGTTGCGATAAAAAGGGCATAAATATTAACAAGCCAATTAAGTTAAAAAAGGTGTGAATTGAAACTAAAATAATTAAGGAATCAGTAATCTCCAATAAATCAGTGGATACGAACAAGAGAGTTGGCAACGCGAGTAATGCCAGTAGATCAACAATGGTGTTAAACGATAAATGAACGAAAGCGAGTTGCCGTTTTATTTTTGCGCCTCTAACAGCTCCTAGAATGACAGTACTTGTCGTACCTAAGTCGGCGCCAATTATCAATGCTACAGCGTTCGGTAGCTCAATAATATCGGCATTAACCGCGCTTAGTGCAATCGCCATTGTCGCTGACGATGATTGAGTGACACTGGTTAACAAAGCTCCGATAATAAAAAATAGCCAAATCGGTGATTGATTGAAGGTTTTAATATCAAGGTACTGATAAACAAACTCGATGCCTGTTTTCATTGACCACAAGGCGACTAACAATAAGAAAAATGCAAAAAAGGCTTTTGCTCGAGACCTTACTTCCGTTAAATTTTTACTGAAAACTAGAATTATAAAAAGTAACAGTAGTAACAATATAATTAAATATTCCCACCCAAGTTTAAATCCAAAGATTACGATAAACCATCCTGTAATAGTTGTGCCAAGGTTTGCTCCCAGAATAACGCCAATTGCATTTTTAAGTGGAATAGCCTTAACGGCGAGTAATGCGAGTAAAATTAACCCAAGAAGAGAACTACTTTGTAAAACTGCTGTGGCAACAATACCTGTACAGACGCTTAATAGCGGTGTTCGAGTAAATTGCAAAAGCGTAGATTTTAGACGGGCGGTTGCCAAAGAGCGCACCGAATGCTCTAACAATTGCATCGCAAATAAAAATAATGCTATCCCGCCAATAAATAAAAGTAACTGCATAAAGACTCGTTTGACAAAAACTCGATAGCCATCGAAGAGTTGTTAACAACAGCTTATAATAAATATCAGGTGCTTTATAACATTATTTGGCGAATTGTGGTTTTAGATTTTACTGTTGCTTCTTTTTTTGGACTGGTGCTCATAAATGGTGTTGCTATCGTCATTTTTGTCTGGGCAGTTGTTAAAGCGCCTTGGTCATTAATTTTTGAAGTGAGCTTACGACAAAATTTACTTCTTGGCAGTATATTTGGGCTTACCATTTTTTGGTTAATGGATTTCGCTTTGACACCCTTAGTGATCATTCATCCAATTATGATTACCAGTGTCGTTTTAATGGTTGGGCTTAGATTTTGTTTACTAGTAGGCGCTATTGCGTCTGCCGTTTATTGTGCATTTTCGGTTATAGATATGCTTAATGTCGCAGGACATTTTTTATTGAATGTTGCATGTCCCGCGACCTTTATTTGGGGAAGCAATCGTTGGTTGCGTTCGAAAAACCCAAGTAATTTATTTTTTTATACACTTGGACTTGGATTTATTGGCAGTGCGTTAACTATCCCTCTCGTAGGCACAATTGGCACAGGATTGAGTTATTGTTTGGATATCGCCTTGGTGAGTGAGGGGACATCATTGCAATTCGAGTGGATTTTACTTGCGATGTTCCCAGAAGCTTTCATTAATGGGGTAATCGTTTCATCGATTACGGTTTTTTATCCTGAGTGGATGAAAACCTTTGACGAAGAATATTTTTTATCCAAATAGAAATGATTCAAACAGCGACCATTGAAATAGTCACTACCAATATTCGTGATCGAGTTGTTAAACAGCTGTAACGGAAATTGATGCGATAAAGATTACTGGATTTTAATGGAAAGCGCATGAATATCGGTTTGCATTAACTCACCGAGCGCTTCGTAAATTGCCTGATGACTTTTTAGAGGCCGTTGTCCGTTAAATGCTTCGCTTTGTATAACCACTGTGAAGTGACCCTTTCCACTTTTTGCGCCAGCATGACCTGCGTGTAAGTGACTGTCATCAATGACTTCTAAATGTTCAGGGTTAAAAGCTTGCTTGAGGCGTTGTCGGATTTCAATAATTCTATGTTCGTTATTCATAAGTTAAGGTAAAACTTTTTTAAAAGGTTTAACGGTGACTTTTTGGTATACACCTGCAGCCATGTATGGGTCTTGACCGGCCCAGTTTTGAGCATCGTCTAAATCATCAAACTCAGCAATGATAAGACTTCCGGTAAAACCAGCGGTTCCAGGATCTAAAGCATCCACGGCTGGGCAGGGGCCCGCAACAAATAGTCGGCCTTGCGCTTTAAGTAACTCTAATCGCTCGAGGTGTGCGGGGCGAGCCTCCAACCTTTTATCTAAAGAGTCTGGTTTGTCTTCTGCGTAAATCACGTACCACATTATTGAGGTTTACCTTATTCAGTCAAAATGTTCAGTCAATGTTAACCCAATATTATTCGGAGTCTTGTTCAAACAATTTTTTATTTTCTTCCGGCATATTTTTAAATATTAAAACGAAAGTAAAAATCATCAATGCGAACTGGACGATCATAGTTCCCCAGACTTTAAAGTTAACCCAGGTATCGAGTGAAAAACGGTAAGCAATCCAAAGATTGATAAAGCCCATTGCAATTAAGACGATGGCCCATAGAGCATTTATTTTATGCCATAACGCAGGCTTTAATCCGAGCGGCTGTTTGAACAATCCTTCAAACAGTTCTTGTAATGCAATACGTTTTCTTAGCATAAAGATTAGAATGATACTGCTCAACAACCAGTAAACAACCGAAACTTTCCACTTGATAAAGCTTTCGTCTCGAAGCGCTAATGTTAAGCCGCCCATAACAATAGAAACGACCAGAGTAATGACGTGTAGTTTTTCAAATTTTTTCTTGATTACCCAGTGCCCAATGGTTTGCAACAAGCTCGCAATAATTAACACTGCGGTGGCAACATAAATGTCGTAAAATTTGTACGAAATAAAAAATGCTAATATTGGAAAAAAGTCGAGCAGCAACTTCATGAGCAAAAATTAACCTGATGCTTGTGGCAAGAAAGACCTAATGATACTGTGCCTCAGCCGAAACCGCCAATTTTATGAGTTACTCAGATATAACTATGCAGCCTAATAAAGAGCATTCAGTCGATCTTCATTCTCATACTCGCTACTCAGACGGTAGTCTGGGAGTCGTTGAGCTATTGGCACATGTGGATCAGCATGGCGTGAAAACATTGGCTATCACTGACCATGATTCGATTGGCGCGCATCTAGAAATTGATTCACTAAGAGCATCTCATTCGTTTGATAGCACAATAAATGTTATACCCGGAATCGAAATATCGACACAGTTTGGTAGCCGTGAAGTTCATATTGTTGGGCTTGGTATCGATATTCACGACGATGGACTAAATTGCTTTGTCAAAAATCAACAAGCTTATCGGCGGGATCGTTTACAGCAATACGCAGAAAAACTAGAAAAGGTCGGAATATCAGGTGTTGGTGAAAAAATAAACAGCTTGACGGCAGACTCACTGACTCGAACGCATTTATCTCAGATTTTAGTGGAAATGGGCGCTGTCCAAGATCCTCAGCGAGCCTTTAAACGACTGATAGGGCGTAAAGGTCGAGCCTACGTAAAAGCTCACTGGCCAAGCATTGAAAAAGTCGTAGATACCATAAAAGTAGCTGGTGGGATTGCAGTCATTGCCCATCCAGGTCGTTATCAACTGAACCGAAAACAATTGCGAGAACTTGTGGACCAGTTTTCATCTGCTGGCGGTGAGGCAATTGAACTTTCTTATCCCAATGCTGAACCGCAAATGATAAAATGGCTAACAGAATTAGCCAAGAGTCATCAACTGCTTGGCTCACAAGGGGCTGACTTTCATAACCCCGAATGGAAGTGGCTAAAACCAGGCTTTTTTCCTAGCTTGCCAAAGGAAATTGAGCCTGTGTTCGAACGATTGAGCATTTTGACAAGCTAATCGAACAAATAATAAGCAAGTTAGAATAAAAAATCTAAAACGTCACCGCTAAACTGCACAGTTCGGCTCAAGCGGTGTTCCGGCATCATAAGCGATAGGAACGAAGTTAAATGGCGCAATATTTAGACATTCATCCAGAAAGCCCTCAAGCCCGGCTGATTTCGCAAGCAGTGGCGATAGTACAAAAAGGCGGGTTAATGGTTTATCCAACCGATTCGGGATATGCCCTTGGCTGTCACATAGGAGATAAAGCTGCGCTTGATCGTATTCGCCGCTTACGGCAGTTGGATAAAGACCATAATTTTACTTTGGTATGTCGAGATTTGTCCGAACTTGCCACTTATGCTCGGGTTGATAATGCAACTTTTCGATTATTGAAGAACTTTACTCCAGGCCCTTATACATTTTTACTCCGCGCTACTGGGGAAGTGCCGAAGCGTTTAATGCATCCTAAACGAAAAACCATAGGCATTCGGGTTCCGAACAACCCTATTGCACTTGCTTTGTTAGAACAGTTGGGTGAACCCATTATGTCGTCGAGCTTTATTCTGCCGAATTTAGAGGTACAACCGAGTGACCCGTATGACATCAACGAAGCTTATGGCAATCAGTTGGATTTAGTGATCAACGGTGGTTACTGTGGGGACCTGCCGACTACTGTTGTTGACTTGACTGAAGGTACGCCTGAAGTTCTTAGAGAGGGTGCCGGCGATCCTGATTTGCTAAGAAATCATTAAAACAACTCGGCAAATTTTCAAAGCATTTATTTAATCATTTACTGGATTTTCGACCTGCCTGTATAATGTGCGGTTCGACGATTTTATCGATAACTTTAAAGGGGTTTTATTTTGAATTCGGTGGCATTGCAGCATCAACGGATTCTTTCGGGAATGCGGCCTTCAGGAAAGCTACATTTGGGCCATTATCATGGTGTACTCAAGAACTGGGTTCAGTTACAGCATGAATACGAGTGTTTCTTTTGCGCGGTCGACTGGCACGCGCTAACAACGCATTACGAAGACCCTTCAATTATCGAGCCAAGTATCTGGGATATGGTCATCGACTGGCTAGCGGCTGGTGTAAACCCAGGTAATTCGACTATTTTTATTCAGTCTAAAGTGCCTGAGCATGCCGAATTGCATTTATTGTTGTCGATGATTACTCCACTCGGCTGGCTAGAGCGTCAGCCGACATATAAAGAACAGCAGGAAAAACTGAAAGAGCTGGATTTATCCACTTATGGTTTTCTCGGATATCCGTTATTGCAAACGGCTGATATTCTTATTTACAAATCAGGTTTGGTACCTGTTGGTGCAGATCAGGTGCCGCACATTGAGTTGGCAAGAGAAATTGCGCGACGCTTTAATCATATTTACGGCAAAGAGCCTGGCTTTGAAGAGAAAGCTGAGTCAGCGATTAAAAAGTTGGGTAAGAAAAACTCCAAACTGTATTCTTCATTGCGCAAACGATACCAAGAAGAAGGCGATGACGAAGCTCTCGCAACTGCTCGAGCACTGCTTGATGGTGCCGCGTCAATCAGCATTGCAGATAAAGAGCGTTTGTATGGATTTTTAGAGGGTGGTGGCAAAGTCATATTGCCTGAGCCACAGTCGTTATTGACTCCAGTTTCAAAAATGCCGGGCTTAGATGGACAAAAAATGTCCAAGTCGTATGGTAATACCATTACGTTGAGAGAAGAGCCGGAATCAGTCGAAAAGAAAATTCGCACAATGCCAACGGATCCAGCTCGAGTTCGTCGAAATGATCCTGGTAATCCAGAAAACTGTCCAGTGTGGGAATTTCATCAAATTTATTCGAATGAAGATGTGCAAAGCTGGGTGAAAGAAGGGTGTACGACAGCTGGTATTGGCTGTATTGAATGCAAACAACCTGTTATTGACTGTGTGATTAAAGAGCAGCAAGTGTTTCGCGACAATGCTCAGGAATACATTGAAAACCCAGATTTAGTGAAGCAAATAGTCAATGAAGGCAGTGAGCACGCTCGTGACGTTGCCAGAGAAACCATGGAAGATGTAAGACAAGCTATGGGACTTAGCTATCGTTAAAACAAAATAAGTAATCTCGGTGGGATACCGATAAAAGGGCGAATTGAACCATGAGTGAAAATGGTGACATTGTCTCTGATGCAGAAAGCCAAGAGTCGGAAAGTTCAACAGACTCTGATGTGGTAACAGCAGACGAGAACAACACAACTGAAGCGGAAAATACTGAAAAACAAGCTTCGGAAAAATCAGAGCAAACATCACCTGCAGGTCAACCTGTTCAGGAGGAAATGGCGTTTGCCCTGATTAATGGTGAGCCGGTGAAAGAGATGCCTAAAGATCTCTATATTCCGCCAGATGCACTCGAGGTTTTTCTGGAAGCATTCGAAGGTCCTCTCGATTTACTTTTGTACTTAATTCGCCGTCAAAATCTTGATATCACCAATATCCCAATTGCTCACATCACCGAGCAATATATGGAGTATGTCGAGATAATGAAGTCGCTCAATTTAGAGTTGGCTGCAGAATATCTGGTTATGGCATCGGTGCTTTGTGAAATAAAAAGTCGAGTGTTACTGCCGCGTCCAAAATTAGATGAAGAAGAAGAAATTGATCCTCGCGCTGACTTAATAAGACGCCTTCAGGAATACGAGCGATTTAAAAAAGCCGCAGAAGACATTGACGAAATGCCGCGTCTTGAGCGTGATATTTTTCTTGTCGATGCAAAAGCTCCAGAACTCAATTTAGTAAGACCTCAACCTGAGGTTGATCTCAAAGAATTACTGCACGCCTTTAAAGACGTTTTAAAACGTGCTGACATGTTTACTCATCATCATATTGAACGTGAAACTCTATCGGTGCGCGAAAAAATGACCAACGTACTGGCTATGTTGTCGGCGGATGCGTTTACCGATTTCGTTGCATTGTTCACTGTTGAAGAAGGTCGTATGGGTGTGGTTGTGACTTTTCTATCAGTGATGGAACTTTCAAAAGAAAAATTAATAGAGTTGGTACAGACCGAGCCTTATGGACCAATTCATGTTAGAGCGCGGGCGCAAATCGAAACGGATGAGCTTTTATCATGAGTAGTATGACACCGGAAAAACTTCAAAACTTACTTGAAGCTGCCTTAATGGTTTATGGCAAACCTATGTCGATAGACAAAATGATGCAATTGTTTGAAGAAGATAAGCAACCGTCAGCCAGTGAAATTAAACAGGCATTAAGTTCACTTAACGACTCCTACGAAGATCGTGGATTAGAACTGAAAGAAGTCGCCAGTGGTTATCGTTTTCAAGCTCGCCAGGAATACGCAGAGTGGATTGCTCGTTTGTGGGAAGAAAAGGCGCCGCGTTATTCTCGCGCATTACTTGAAACCTTAGCTTTGATTGCTTATCGGCAGCCAATAACACGCTCTGAAATTGAAGACGTGCGTGGCGTAAGCGTAAGTTCGCATATTATTAAAACATTACTTGAGCGCGAGTGGGTGCGAGTAGTTGGGCATCGTGACGTGCCAGGCCGTCCTGCACTGTATGCGACGACAAAAGATTTTCTCGATTATTTTGATTTATCAAGTCTCGAGCAACTACCAACGCTCTCTGAGATCCGCGACCTCGATAAGATTAATGCTGAGCTCGATCTTGATGATAAGGTTGATGACTCTAGTGACAATTCGAAAAAAATTTCTGAAGCAGGATCAGCAGAAGGTCATAGTGATAAAGTTGATACAGATTCTGAAAGTGATACAAACGAGCCAGAATCGAGTGAGAGTGACTCAGCCAATGAATATGAAATGGCTTCAGGTTCTGATGAAGACTCGACTGACGACATTAATTTATCAAGTGATGATGCATTGGTAGCAAAAGCAAGTATGCCGGAAGAATTCGATGATGAAGATATTCTAGAGGCTATAGAGCTTGCCGACAAAGCGAACCTATCTGCTGATGAATCAACCTTTAATGATGCATTTGAGCCCGAGTCTTTGACCGAAGAAAATGATGATGATGTGTCTGAAGCAACAGATCTGATCGAAGATGATCCGTTTACCGACGATGAGCCATTAGCGGAAGGTGAAACGACAGAAACAAATTTAGACGATGAATTAACAGAATCGAATAGCTCTGAAGATGAAAGCTTTGAAGCAGTTCAAAGTGAAGAAGAGCAAATTGACGAAGAACAAGAACGCAAGTAAGTATTTAGGAAAACACTTTTGACAACTGAAAAAGTACAAAAACTTCTCGCCAAGGCAGGTCTTGGTTCTCGAAGAGAAATGGAAACCGTGATCGCATCAGGGCGCGTTTCTGTGAATGGCGAAATAGTCGCTCTTGGTGCGCGTGCCTCAGAGACAGATAAAATTCGTGTTGATGGTCGAGTAATTTCTGTACCACAAGAAAGCTCTATGATTCGTCGAGTTATTGCGTATAACAAGCCAGAAGGTGAAGTTTGCACAAGAAAAGATCCTGAAGGGCGCCAGACGGTATTCGATGTATTACCTAACCCGGGAAAAGGTCGCTGGATTGCCATTGGCCGATTAGATTTGAATACAGCTGGGCTACTATTGTTTACCAACGATGGAGAGCTAGCCAATCGATTGATGCACCCAAAATATGAGCTCGAAAGAGAGTACGCAGTTCGAGTAAATGGCGAGGTTACCGAAGAGGCTCTGACGCAATTAAAGTCAGGTGTTCCTCTGGAAGACGGAATGGCGCATTTTGATAGAATCCGACACTCTGGTGGCGAAGGGTTTAATCAGTGGTATCACGTTACGATTAAAGAAGGTCGTAATCGTGAAGTAAGACGATTGTGGGAAGCCGTGGGATGTCAGGTATCCAGATTAATCAGAGTTCGTTATGGAGATGTCACTCTAGAGCGAGGGTTAAGACGTGGCTCATGGCTTGAGCTGGATAATCGACAGGTAAATGATATCGAGAAGTCTGTCGGTCTTACAGTGTCAAATAGAAAGTTTAAGCGTGGTGATGACTCTCAGCAGCAACGTCGTAAACACTTTAAATATAAAAGTAAACGTCCTTCAAATCGAACGAGAACACGGAAGTAATTATATTAATTGTTGAGCGTGGTCAACCAACCTAAAGACTTACGAACTAAAATCTTGCGAAGTTATGAGTATAGTTTAAAGTGCGGCTGTTTTAACGGTTGTACTGGATTGATTAAATCGTAGCTTTTGTTGATTTTTGCGAGTTCTAGCTTCTTGAAATGCCTGTTCAACAATTAATGCATCCAAGCTTTCACGCACTCTCTTTTGAGTCTGAATGTTTAACTGTAATGTACCTGGAAACAGAAAATACAGTTTATCGTTATCGGTTAATTGATTGCGACTCAGCGCACTGGGAGTTTTGAATAGGTTTTTACCTTTTTTATCAAGCGCCAAGCTATGGCTCGACTTTTCGAATTGCTGCTTTACCGATTTAGACAAGTCTGGTGACATCTTAATTTCCGAATAATTTCCAAAAGCATCTCGTATTCTGAGAAATTGCCTGTCAAAGTTGATGTCTTCCAGCCGGATGTTTAGAACTTCTTCCACTTTAAGTCCGCATTGAAAACGTAAGCTGGCAATCAGTTGAAAAGGCTCTTTTAAAAGATTGATCCAATCCACTGATTCATCATTACGTGTATTGTCGATTGTGGAGGGGACTTGGAGTGCACTGAGATTGTCTGTGTTTTCACTGGAATTTATAGTTGACCATAAAGAACGTTTTAAAACGTTATTGTAGAAAAAGTTAATCGCTTGGTAGGCTTGCTTCTGTCTTGAAGGCATTAAACCTTTGTCGTCACACAAATACTTTAAAAAGGCTTTAACATCCTCTGCATCGAGTGAGGATGGTGATTTTTTGTGGTAATGCTTTAGGAAAAACTTTATCCAGTTAAGGTAATCTTGAGCGTCTTCGCGTTTGAAACGATGCAGTTTGAAAGCATCAACCAGCTTGCTGAAAAGCATCTGTGTTTCATTTTGTAAGTCTTCCATGTAGACCTCTCCAAATATAATACTCAGATTATCGTTGAGAGGTCGGTCCTTCTCAATCAGACAATCTTGATAGCATTTGTGAGAGATCGTCCATTAGCAGCAAATAACCGAATAAAAACCACACTCTCTAAAGACTTGTGATACAAGGTTATTAATTGATTGAGCGCTTTTAATGACCAGGATATTGATGGATGGCTAATCCCTCTTTTGATGAGGGTTTGAGCTCTTGATTGGACTTTTGAAGTAATGGTCAACAAGTCCACTTTATGGCATAGTGAACTCAAATTTTTACCACGTTGATGGAATTATGAGCATTAATTTTAATAGTGTTTCCGAAAAGCAGTTTTGGCAGCAAGAATCGGTTCATTATTTAAGCGGAATACAACGCGGAATCGAGAAAGAAAGTCTGCGAATCAATGCTCAGGGAATGATATCGCAAGTTGAGCACCCCAAAGCTCTCGGTTCTACTTTAACGCACCGGTATATTACTACCGATTACTCAGAAGCCTTACTCGAATTTATAACTCCTGCGACTGATGAACGCTTTGCGCCAATAGATTGGTTAGAAGACATTCACACTTTCGTTTATCAAAGGTTAAATGATGAACTTTTGTGGGCGACCAGTATGCCTTGTATCATGGGTAACGATGAGGATATTCCTCTAGCCTACTTTGGTACTTCAAACAGTGGAAGAATGAAAACCGTATACCGTGAAGGATTGGGACATCGGTATGGCCGCTTCATGCAAACTATTGCGGGTGTGCATTTTAATTTTTCATTTCCTAAACAATTGTGGCAGGCACTTCAGCAAGCGATCGATGGTCACCAATTAAACAGCCAAGATTTTCAATCAGATCGTTACATGGGAATGATTCGAAACTTTCAGCGTGACAGCTGGATAATTCCAATGCTTTTTGGGGCATCTCCAGCGTTATGCGAAAGTTTTTTGAAAGGTCGACCAACAAAGCTTGATTTGCTCGTTCCTGGCACTCGCTTTGGTAAATTTGCGACATCACTACGAATGAGTGATTTAGGTTATCAAAATAATGTTCAGTCGGCGTTGCGGGTTTCAACCAATGACCTGGCGTCTTATGTTGCGACATTAGAGCATGCAATAAGGACTGAAGATCCTTATTACAAATCCATAGGCGTAAAAGTCGATGATGTGTACAAACAACTAAACGCGAATGTATTACAGATTGAAAATGAGTTTTACAGTAATATTCGACCAAAAAGAACCTGCCAATCTGGGGAACGACCGACAAAGGCTTTAAGCAATCGAGGTATTGAATATATTGAAGTTCGCGCGTTAGATATCAACTTATTTGATAAAGTTGGTGTTACTCAACAGCAACTCGATTTTCTCGATGTGTTTTTATTAAATTGCGCGATGCAGTCATCTTGTCCGATTACTGAAAGAGAAGAAGCAGAAACTAAAAAGAATTTTGCTCGGGTGGTAAAAGGTGGGCGAGACCCTGAACTTTATCTGTGGCGAAAAAATCGTCAAGTATCGGCTAAAATATTAGCGCACAATTTGTTTGATAGTTTTGATGAAGCTGCAGAGCTACTTGATAAAGCTTATAACACTCACGATTACAGCCAAGTGCTTAAAACGTTACGTTCTCAGATTGACGAACCCGAAACCACAATATCTGGACAAATTGTTCAGCAGATCCAAAGCAGGGGAGACGGATTTTTTCCTTATGCAATGGAACTGTCCAAGAAGTATCGTGATTATTTTGCAACTCGAGAACTTTCGGGTTCAAGAGCACATGTTTTAGAAGAAGAAGTACAAAAGTCGATTGATAAACAGTTGGCGATGGAACAGGGTGACGACAAAACTTTTGAAGAGTTTTTGGCGAGTTACTTTGCTTAAAGTATTCGCAGTCAAAAGTATTTAAAGTGAAATAATCTGCATAACTGCAGTCACCTAAAAAAATCAAAATAAAAGTTGAGGTGACATAATGTCAACAGCCACATTTATTTCTTTTTTAATTTATTTATGCGCCATGTTAGGTATTGGTGTTTGGGCCTATTTTCAAACGCGTAACTTGTCAGATTATATATTAGGCGGGAGAAAGCTCGGTGGGCTAGTCACTGCTCTTAGCGCAGGTGCGTCTGACATGAGCGGTTGGTTACTATTAGGGTTACCTGGTGCTATTTACATTTCGGGCTTAGGGGAAACTTGGATTGCACTCGGCCTGATTATCGGCGCGTATTTCAATTGGAGAATAACGGCTCCTAGACTCAGGGTGTATACAGAGTTAGCTAACAACTCAATAACCTTACCCGAATACTTTACTAATCGATTTGAAGATACCAGTCATGTTTTGCGAGTAATATCGGCGCTGGTGATTGTTGTCTTTTTTACCGTATATGTTGCATCGGGTTTAACTGCTGGAGCCAAGTTATTTGAGGCATCGTTTGAGATTAGTTATGTGAATGCATTGCTAATCGGTGCACTGGTGATTGTGAGTTATACTTTTTTCGGTGGGTTTTTGGCGGTTAGTTGGACTGATGTTGTTCAAGGACTTTTGATGGTCACCGCATTAGTGGTCGCGCCGGTGGTTATGTTCTTTGAATTGGGTAATCTTGATTCTATTGCAACATCGGTGACGAGCGTGAACCCTGAATTAGCAGATTGGTTTAATGGTAAGTCTCCGGGTGAATTCTTTCTTTCAATTAGTTTTTTCTCGCTAATGGCTTGGGGACTCGGTTATTACGGACAACCTCATTTACTCGCTCGCTTTATGGCAGCAAAGTCGATACGTGAAGTTCATAAAGCGCGTCGGATCGGTATGTCATGGATGATACTAAGCGTGATTGGCTCATTAGCCGTCGGTTATTTTGGAATCGCTTATTTCGCAGGCAGCGAACATCAAGCTTTGCTAAGTAATGACGGTGAAAAAGTATTTATTCTAGCCACACAGGTTTTATTTAATGAATGGGTTGCTGGCTTTTTGCTCGCTGCAATTCTAGCTGCTGTCATGAGTACTATAGATTCGCAATTATTAGTTTCCTCAAGCGCAGTTACCGAAGATTTCTATCGTGTTTTTTTCCGTCGAGATGCAAAAGAGTCAGAGCTTGTTTGGGTAGGTCGGTTTGCCGTTTTATTAATTGCAGTAATCGCTATATTAATTTCAGTTGATAAAAATGCGAGAGTTCTAGAGCTTGTGAGTAACGCATGGGCTGGTTTTGGCTCCGCATTCGGTCCTGTTATTGTTATCAGTCTGTTATGGAAGGGCATGACACGCAATGGCGCTATTGCTGGAATGCTAGTTGGCGCACTCACGGTAATTCTCTGGATTACTTATAAAGACTCGATTGGAGGTTGGGTCGCCGGGACTTACGAAATGATTCCAGGCGTATTACTTTCCACTGTTGTCATTTTGGTTGTTAGTAAATTTCAAATGCCTTCGATAACCATGGTGGAGCGACATCAACAGGTACTTCAATTATTAAAAAATAAATAAGGTGTGACATGGCTATAACAATTCGTAAAGCAAAGCAATCTGATTGCGAGCAAATTTTATCCTTTATAAAAGGGCTTGCTGAATATGAAAAGTTAGCCAACGAAGTGACTGCCAATGAACAGTTGTTGAAAGACACTTTATTTTCTGAAAAGCCTGTAGCTTTTGTGTTAATTGCTGAGCTCGATGGTAAGCCAGCAGGCTTTGCTTTGTATTTTTACAACTATTCCACTTTTCTAGCTAAGCCAGGAATTTATTTAGAAGATTTGTTTGTTGACCCAAAATATCGCGGAAAGAAAGTCGGAAAGTCACTATTAGTCAAACTCGCTCAAATCGCTGTTGAAGAAGACTTGGGACGTTTTGAGTGGTCTGTTTTAGATTGGAATGAGCCCGCTATTAACTTCTATCGTGCGATGGGAGCTATTGGTATGGATGGCTGGACTGTGCAGAGAGTAAGTGGAGAGTCTTTGAAGCAACTTGCTCAAAAAGAAACTTAAACGATTTGTCGAAGAGAGCTTGCGATGGAATGTAAATATCATCCTAAGGAACCTGCGAGTTGGAATTGTAATCGATGCGAGGTGGCTTATTGCATTGAATGTATTCCAGCTAGCCAGCACATGCCAAAATGTCCATTATGTCGAAGCTATTTACAAACGCTTGGTATTAGTCGCTCGATCGTTCCATTCTGGAATCGGCTAAGTATGTTTTTTACATTTCCATTAGCCATTCCTTTGTTAATGATAATGATTTTTTCGTCCTTAATTTTGCCTCTTATTTTACCTTCCTCTGGAACGCCGATTGTTTCAGTTGCAATTTTAATTATTTGGATGTCGTTTGTCATTCGTCTGTGTTTTTCAATTATGGAATACCTGGCTCAGGGGCATCATGAGGCAATGGATTTCTCGAAGTTGTTATCTTTCAGTAATGGTTGGGTGTTTTTAAAACTAGTTGCAATAGGACTTGTTCTCGGCTTTGTGACGATTAAAGTTATGAACTTTAGTTTTGCTCTCGGAATGATCCTGGTGATTTTTTTTGTTTTGGCTTATCCAGCTATGAATATAGTTTTATGCACTGATAAAAGTATCTTGTCGGCGATTAATCCTTTGCGTTTAATTTTTGTAATGTCAGTTATGGGGAAGGGGTATTGGATACTATTCGCGCTGACCTTAGTTTTTAGTATGACCATTACTTTTACGCAAGAACTTGCGTTCGAGAATTTACCTCGGCATCTGTCGTTAAGTGTTGCTCACTTGGCCTATTTGTATTTCAATTTTGCTCTTTACGCCATGATAGGTTATGCGATCTATCAATATCATCACGAGCTTGGCTTTTCGGTTTTTCGAGATACATTACATCAAAATGTAGCTGCAAGTCGTGCAAGTGTTGCTAGTGGAAACTCCAAAAATGCAAGTAAGAGCAGTCAGGAGGGTGATGGCGCTTACTTAAAAGAAGCTCGTATTTATATTCAAGAAGGACGATATCAGGAAGCTCAAGATACTCTCATTGATGCCTTAAAAGTTAATGAGCAAGATAATGAAATCTATGAGATGCTTTATCGTTTGTTTGAGCTAAGAGGCAATAGCGACTGGCTGGCCAAGCTGACAGAAAAGCATTTAACAATATTGCATCAAACAAAGCAAAGAAATCTAATGAGAATGGTTTTTTTGAATACCAGCCGACTTATCCCAGATTATCAACCGAAAGATCCAAAGGTCATACACAGTTTAATTATCGTCCTAAATAGAAAAGATGACGTAGCTCACTCTTATCGTCTGTTTAAGTACTTGAAGCAGAAACATATGGATTATCCTGATCTGGCAGACATTTGTTTTATCGTTGGAAAGCTATTCACCGAGAAGCTTAATCGAAGAGAAGATGCATCAAAGATCATTCGATGGGGTATCAATTTAGCATCTGGCGAACTTAAAGAGTCAATGCAAAGTTATTTGAAATTATTAAACAGCTGAAAGTTAACTGCTCAGGTTAGTATTTATTTATTCTCTGTCTATAATTAGGTATTGATTATTGAGTTTTCTCCAGGAATGTTTAAGAGTATGGAGCTTGTCGAAAGACGTCGTGCAGCGCGATACGAAATTGACTTAAAAGGTGAGCTTGTTACTGCAAAGCAAGATGTTATTGATGCGCGTATAATTAATTTGTCTTTTTCAGGAATTCAAATAAAGGCATCGACAGAGTTTGCTCATCAATTGTTTCCGAATTTATCCCGAGAGTATCCAATCGATACCGTTCAGTTTGACTTATCTATTCGCCTTCCTAAGCCTTTTACTCCACCACATGTTAGAATTGGAGTTGTATACTTAAGACGAACTAGCAGTTTAGATATGATTTTAGGCTGTCGGTTTGAAAAGTTTTATGACTCTAGTGCCGAAGAACTTGCAAGTTATTTGGCAGTACTCAAAGACATTAGTGATTTGCAAAGTTAGACTTTCAGTTTATTGCCATTAACTTATTACCTTTATACAGCTATCCCTTTAGTCGTTTTAATTGCTCTATGGCAGCCTGGCCATAAGAGGTTTCGCCGTAATAGTTAGCAAGGTAGTTGAGCTCTTTTACCGCTGTTCGCAATCGATTTCTTTTCGCAAGCGCCATACTCCATTGAAATAATAGTTGTGGCAATTGCTCTTGTTGAGCGTAATATTTCTTCGCCTGTTCCACTTTAGCCTTATTTAAATCAACTTGATCATTTCGTAGCTGTCGTTGAAGTAAGTTAAAAAAGCTGTCAATAGAAAGTCTCTCGATTCTGATATCGGTAGTGTGCTGATTTGAAACTTTTAGACAAAATGAATCCCATTGTTCAAATTTTAGAGGTTGCTCGAAAATTGAGTTTAGCGAAAATTTGAAATCTTCAGATTGTGGTTGCAACTTAACAATATGATATAGGCTTTCAGCGGCTTTTAGATTGTTTGGATTGAGCTTTAAACTGAGTTTTAAATCATTTTTTGCACGATTAAAATCGAGTGTTCTTATTTTTTCCTGAGCGGATTGAAATAGCTCGAGACTCTTCAATTTTGATTGCTGTTGAGTTGAACCTTCGTGTGAATTATCATTTTGATTAGTATTTAAATTAGTCTCAATCTTCGTGCGTAAGATGAATGGCAATAAATACTTTATGGTTAGTCCTAAAAGAGCGCCTGAGCATAATCCGCCAAAATGCGCCAGATAGGCGATTCCAGATTCTGAATCTACTACTTGAAATATCAATTCTTTGAGTAACCAAAAAAGTAAAACGACAAATGCTGGCCATTGATAATGATTGAAGTAAACGCCGAGCCATGCAAAAAAGTTGATTTTTTTTGAGCCAAAATAAACTGCATAAGCAGCCATTAACCCAGATATTGATGCTGAAGCTCCAATCAATGGAGTAAAGGCTGTGCCTGCTAGCACGTTGAATAATAGTCCCCCAAAAATGCCTGTGGAAATAAATAAACAAACAGTGGTTATACGACCATAAAGCAGTTCGACACCCGTAGAAA
This sequence comes from Gammaproteobacteria bacterium, assembly GCA_013373375.1. GTDB lineage: Bacteria > Pseudomonadota > Gammaproteobacteria > Enterobacterales > Kangiellaceae > Pleionea. The sequence continues at coordinate 66,173 of JABXHY010000051.1, read as the reverse complement.
AAATAAACAAAAATAGTAAGTTCCCCAGAAGATGAGGCCAGCCTGAGTGTAAAAACTGATAAGTTATTAGTGTTAAAACACTTTGATTTTGAGGTGAGGCGCCATATTGAACATAAGATATTTGATTAACAAGGTAATCCAATTGCTTATTGAAAGATTGCCACTTCAAGTAATTGTCGGGATTTTCATTTTGATTTTCACTTTGGTGAAGAGCCACATAATGTCTGAAACCTGGGTCGAGGATCATTAGATAAATTCGACTAGGACCTTCAAGATCGACAATGGATAAATCGGTGTAGCGGTTCAATCCTTGTTCTGTATTTTTGTAACGCTTGAATAGCTCTACTTCTTCCGTAAAAAGATCGGATGCTTGATAGAATTGAATCGCATTATTAAGTTTTTTTTCATCGTCCGATTGAAATACGATAAAAGAAAATATCAGTGCTATGGCTAAAACAATCGTGAGCCATGGGATATTTTTTTTGCTTGGCAATACTTCTGTGGGAATAACAATAAACATAAAAAAAGGCACCTTTTACAGTGCCTTTATTTTAATTGTTAATACTTAAAGTACAATAACATTTATTTTTTTATCCACCAATTGAACCATTAACAATTGGCTCGAATGCAGTTAATGCATCCATCATAGTACTATTACCGAGGCCATGACCCGGGAACAGACTGGCAAACTGGTTTTGTTCGCCATGCAATGCCATATAATTGAGAATGACAGTCTGAACCAGAAGGTTAACGTTGTTTGCCGCTGGAGAGCCTGCGGTTTCAACCGACGCATCAGGTCGCATGTAACCAATTTGTTGATGGGTAGCTTGTGCTTCAGGTGTGGCGCCTATGACAACTGGACGTTGGCCTGGGTTGTACACAAGGAAAAAGGATGCTGCTGTAGATGAGTTATCTCCAGTCCACATACCTTTTCCTCTACCGTCTTCGGTATTATCAATCATGCCGTTACTAGCAAGTGAGCCATCACTAAATACGTACATCATTAATGGCATGTTGCGGCGAGCGGCGTATTCGAGACATGCTCCCATACAACGGCCCGCTCTAAAGTCTCTTACCTCACCGGTACGACGTCCACCGCCATGATAATCATAGCCGCCCATCGTAATAGTTCCTGCGCCAGCATAACCATTGATGACCATTTTCATAATGGAAGCGGTTTTGCGGAATTCTCCGTCGTTATCAAATTCTTCTTGCGAGAAAATACCACTTGGCCCAACAATTTCGGCATCGAGTAGGGGATCCAAACTCGAAGGATCACCAAACCGGTCGGCAAGGTCGGCACTTTTAACATAATTACAATTAACGGAATCGTCGATGTCTTGCTCGCGAGCAACATTTGAATCTACTTGAGCCATTTTCATTGCGGAAATGCGTTGAATGGACTCCATAACTCTGACGGCTTCATCTTGGTTGAGAACATTTAGCAAATCACCAACATCAACCAAGCCTGTAACATCGCTCGGGCGATCAACTTTAGTTGGAAGAGCGGCCGGCAAAATTAAGTCCGATGGTGCCATTGAGTTGCCACCAGACTGACTGTTTCGAGAACCAATGAGATCCAGTAGTGAACCATAGGCAGGTTCCTGACTTCTCACATATCGGTATAAGCCATACATTGGATTATGAGGGTTATTGCCGGTGTCGTTTTCAGAGCGAGCAGGAATAACGGCACCGTTTACATTGGCGCGGTTTGAAGCTGAAAACTTATCAAAGATTCCGCGTAAGAAAGCGCTGTCGCTGTGGAAAGCTAAACCTAGCTCAGTATTGTAATAGTTTTCCTGTGTCGTAGGGTCGACTAAGTTGGGGGTCATATCACCTGGTAAACCCAGTTTGCTATAACCTTCAGTCGTTAAAAAGTCGAACTGACCACCGCGTCCACCAACTAGAACATTTGAACCAGACATGTTGGCTCCACCAGCTAGGTCAAACGCGATAAATGGAATTTTTCCAGCGCCTTGCGCGGCTAGTCCACAAAGGCCATCTCGTAAGGCTGCAACATCTGGAGACAGCTCTGCATAAAGAGGATTTGATAGCGCACCTAACAATGAGGTGCCTAACACAGTTCCTGTTCCTGCAATAAAGCCCTGAGCTAAAAAGTCTCGACGAGTAACCGGTCTTTTATGCGCCGTGTGAAAAAGAGGTGCATCCGGGTGTGGCGTAAAATTTTTAAATGATTTCATGTTTTTCACCTCTATTGTACAAGCATCACAGCACTACCGGCACCGGCAGCACAAACCGCTTTTGCAACTTTCAATGTTCTGCCTGCTTCGCACGAACCACCACAAGTTGTCAGTGTATCAATTAAGCTATTTAGCTCTCCTTTCACGTCTGCATCTGCAGGTTGTGAGGTCAATCCTGTACCCATTATTTTCACTAGTAATGGGTCGATTAAGGCATTGCGTCCTTCTGTATCGAAAGAGCTGCTAACTGCTGCATCAAAACTAAAACTCGGGAAGGTACTGGCACGAAGTGTCGTGTCTTCCATTAGCGCAGAGCAGTACTCAATAGCCATTTGCGTAACACCCATTTGATGCGAAGACAGGAAGCTTTCGATGCCTTCTTGAGTCGGCAGCTGCTGCTTAACTTTTAGGTAGATAGCTCGAACGCTGGGATGATTCATGCTCACACCTGTCATTTGCGATAGGGTTGCGTAAATTTCATCGAAGGTTTTTACACCAATGCGAGACGCAACCGGATTGGTATCAGGAGGCGTTGGCAACGGTTGAGGATCGGCCTCTACGCGTACGTTCGATTGATCGGCTAATTGCTCAAAGGTTAAGAAAAACTCATCTACTGACGGCCCGTTTTCTAAACCGATAACCGTTCCTAAGGTTGAAATGATTTGCCCAGAGTCTACGTTATATTCATTCTCGTTAAGGGTCATATCAAGATTACGATAGGCTTGTCCTACGGGAGACTCCTTACCGTTAATGCCTAAGCTCATGCCCACAAGAGGGATTTCATTTGGCACGAAGTCAGGGTTTAAACTGATAAAGAAGGGTTCGTTAAACAGATAACTGTAACTGTCCCATTGAGCCGCTTCAAAAACGATGTAAGCTCGAGCTTCGTTTGTACCGTTTTGTGCGTCTGTTGGGTTGATAATTTGTGAGATGTTAAACATCAAGTAAAACCGCTCACCAACGCCAGCATTGTAGTTCTGAGAAATTTGCTCATCAGTCAATGCTCTGTTGTGGATACTTAAAAACTTAATCACACCTCGCCATTGGTTGTCATTATCGGTTTCAGCTCCTAGCACTAAAATGTAGGTGTCGTCCCAGTCGTTTACAGTACCCGGAGCTACACCGTCCATGTCGCCAGTGTATTCGCCATTAACGTAGATGCGGCGTCCATTAACCGGATCGTATGTGACGGCCACATGTTGCAAAGTGGCTTGCAGCCGCTCATCGGCATTTGCTGTTGAGAGGCCCGGTTCACCGTTTGCGTCGGTTTCGGTGGTGCGATTATAAAAGTTATAATTATAAAGCGTCTGACCTAACATAAAGTTTCGAGTGTTAGGACCGCCCGAGTAAGACACGATTCGAGCAGGACCCTCTTGAGTAACATTTGCTGGGGCGACCCATCCTTCAATGGTGTACTCGTTAGTGGCTTTAATTAGATCGTGCAACTTTTTACTGTTGGTTGTGCTACCTCTAGCGGTGCCGCCATTGAGGTTAATACCCCAACCGCCGACCCACTCAAAGTCGCCATTAAGGGTGAGCTCTAGAGCTGGCTCAACACCACTGGTATCAAATGCCGTATTATTAACGCCTGCTTTGAATTGCCATGTTGCTATCGCGTCGGCTTCATAACGACCACCAGAGCTTGCCAAAATACCGTTGTAAAGCGTCATTGCTTTACTGCTCACCGTCTCTGGAGGAAGATCTGAAACGGTTATAGAGTCCGAGAATTGCTGGATTGCAGCTTGCATTTCGTCGCTGTCAGACACCAAGTTAGGATCGTCGTACTCACAGACATCCCAACAGTTATGAAATTCGTTACGTAAACGTTCTACGAAACGAGAATCTGCAGGATTATTCAAGTTTATTCTTGGTTGCGCTGCTGCATAAGCGGTAGTGATATCGTCACTCGCAAAGAATGGCGATATCGACGGATTGCCTGACTCTGTATGACAGTCTGAGCAATATTGAGTCAGCAGTGGATAAACCGTTGCCTGAAACAAAGAGGGATCCGCCGGGAAATTTTTGGTTGCACCGGGATCTTCGAGGTTTGGGGGGTCTGAAAGTACAATCTCTGTGGATGCTCCACCGCTGTCACCAGCCCAGTTTGTAATATAAGAAGTCATTGTATCGGCGCAGGCTTGATTGCTGGCTAGCCAGCAATTATGACCTTCGCCAACTTTGATGACTAAGCGCGAGTCGGCTGGTGAAGATAGATCTGCTACAGTGTTCGCTGCTTCATACGCAAGGTTCACGTCATCGATACGAGCAAAAGTAGGGGTTTGCCCACCTTCGTTATGGCAATCACCACATTTATCAATAATGTTTATCCAGAAGTTGTTCTGAAAACGCTGAATATCTTCGGTTGCAGGAGGTGGGCCTGAATAGTTGAAGCCACCACCGTCATTACCTGGGTTTTCAATATTAGATGTATTCTCTGGGCCACCTCCGGTACAGCCTGCTAGCAGCAGACCTAACAAGGCAACGACAGATGCCTGTTTTGTCAAAGCGGACATCGGATTGAGTGCGTTAGTTTTCATAGTTGTCATCTCCGTATACTCCGCCTAGTTACCCATACAATAAACAGCACTGTCTGCAAACACGTCTTTTAGGTTGTAGCCGCTTGCCGCTGAAGTGAAGTTATTGACCATGGTCGTAATTTGATTTCTGTCCGCTGTGTCGCCGGGATCACGTAAACAAACCGTTTTGAAAACTTTCTTGACCTGACATTGTGCAAAACGCTGCGAATAAGCAAGTTCTTGACCCATCGATTTTGCGCCAGTGCCACTTCCAGGAAGGGTTTGGTCCCAACCTGTCAGCTTGTTCTGGCCTTCGCGCCAGTAGTTTGTCCAGTTATCGTTCGTGGTGACAAAACCGTAAGGGAAAGTCTGATTATTATTAAAATACTTAGCTTGAACGCGGGTGTTGGTCACCGGATCTGTGGCTCCCTCTCCGTTGTAAACTATCTGACCATTTTCGCCTTCTGGATCGCCGTCGGGATCGTAATCGTAGTCGTAGTAAGCCCAAGCTTGAGCTAATGCGTCCATACCGGAATGACAACCGACACAAGAGTTTAAGAATATTCGGCTGTCACCACCAGGGCTTCGGCTCACATCTTGACGTATTTTGTCAGGCACACGAGAGGTATCTTTGAACACTTCAAGGTCACCACACATGTGGTTGATTAAAGTAAAGCGGAACATCGCTCTGTTAGTTCCCGCAATGAAAAAGGCTTTTGCTGCCGCTCGAGTCGTTATAACGCCCGATGTAGCAGAAGAGGGAAGACCCGTAACATTCGACTGCGCTCTTCTTACGAGCATGTCTTTTAAACTAATGTTGTTATCTTCTAAGTATTCGTAATGGTTATTATTAGTGTTGCTGTAGGCTGGCGCACCTGCCGCGGCATCTGCTGTGTAGATCACATCATCAAATAAAATGGTGCGGAAATCAGCTTCATCTCGAACAAGCCCTATGACTGTTGCTGTGTAATCGTTCAGTGGTGCGAAAACGGTTTGAGCTTCATTGGTCCACGGCGTAATCATGTTTTTTAAAGTGACGTTGTAAAAAGCATCATTATCCATAGCTAACTGAGCAGCCCCTTGCGGATTGGCCGCCTGAATAAGCTGAGTCATTTCTTCTAAAACAGTTTCGCTTGGGTGGGTACCGGCGATTCGGTCGTGGATCCTTTTAGCTTGCTCTCTCGGACCTGCCATTATTGATGTACTTAGCGCTCCTGCTAAAAATAAACAAAGGCCCTGTCGCCATCGAGTATTGTGTTGCTCTTTAGAACGGCGGTTGGAATGTTGCATAACTCTTCCTCTGAACGATTTATTGTTACCCTTTTAAAGTGAACAATAATTTAAGACTGTACAGATTGTAGTATCTCATCTTGATCAGTTTCGTGAATTTCACCACAGAATAAAAAACAAGGTGGTTCATAATGTCTCAATCCCAGCTAATATTAGTGTGTTAGCGCCTTCAGGTGCGACCATGTTGGAATTTTTATGATTAAAAATAGCAAAATTAGATGTTTTATTAGCGTTGGACTATGGACGGTAGCTTTTGGTGTATTAACGGCATGTTCGAGCGACGACCCGATAGCCGACAGTTCACAACAACCTGATCCGACCGTTTCAGATTACGCTCTTGCGTATATTCAGCGTCCGGCACCCACAGACGAAGATGGCAATCCAGTGATGGAAAATGTCAACGAGCCAGATGCGTTCAATCCAGGCGCGGTTTTGCTATTAAAAGATAGAGCCTTACCGAGTGCTGCAACTCGAGATATCAGTAGTCGCGCATTTATCGATCCAAACGATCCCGATACCGTACCGCTTTACGATGTAAAGGATTTATCTATTTCGCCGGATGGAACCAAACTGGTGTTTGCCATGCGCGCACCTGAGATTCCGAATGCCGATGAGCTTGATCAGCCAAAGTGGAATATCTGGCAATACGAGTTGGAAACGGATGAGTTAACACGAGTAATCACCTCTAACATAGTTGCGGAAGATGGCCATGATGTCATGCCAAGTTATTTACCTGATGGGCGGATAGTTTTTTCTTCTTCTCGTCAACGTAAAGCGAAAGCGATTTTGCTCGATGAGGGAAAGCCACAGTTTTCAGGACTTGAAGAAGATTTAGATGTGCATGCTTTTGTGTTGCATACCATGGAAGAAGATGGCAGCAATTTAAAACAAATAACTTTCAATCACAGCCATGATATGTACCCTACATTATTAATTGATGGGCGCATTGCTTTTCTGCGTTGGGACAAAATGGGCGCCGCTAATGCAGTTTCTCTGTATACGGTTCATCCAGACGGACAAAATTTACAACGACTTTATGGCTACCACAGCCAAAGAACAGGGAATGGTGGAGCGCAAGCCTACTTCACACGACCTCGAGCAATGCCAAATGGCGATTTGTTAGTACTGAGTAAACCTGAGCAAAGCTTGAGTTACGGTGGCGACCCTGTGGTCATCAATCATCTGGACTTTATAGAAGCTGATGCAATGCTCGATGGTACGGCTGGAGAGGGACAACGCTCGATCGCTGCAGATATCGTCAATACCGACGATACTCCATCACCCAGTGGCTTGTATCACAGTGTTTCCCCTCTTTGGGATGATACTGGAGACAGTCGAGTTCTAATGAGCTGGTCACCGTGCCAATTACGCGAAGTTGATCCTGATACGATGGAAGAAACGCTATATCCCTGCATAGACGAATACTTGCAACGATACCTTGATGGAGAGTTATTGAATGCAAGGCCCAGTTATAGTGTTTGGATTTGGAACAGAAACAACAATACTCAGTCGCCAGTGGCGATAGCCCAGCCTGGTACCTGGCTCACGGATCCTGTGATTTTTCAACGTCGCTTAATTGGACTTCAATTTATCCCCGATGGCATTCCCGGAATCGATTTAGACCAAGATTTGGTTACCGATAATGTTGGCGTTTTAAACATTCGATCAGTGTATGACTTTGATGGCGTAGATACGACAGAATTTGGGATTCGGACTATGGCCGATCCGGTTATGACGCCTCCCGAAACACGCCCAGCAAGGTTTTTGAGAGTGGTTAAAGGCGTCTCGATTCCGGATGAAGATACATACGACTTTGATAACTCTGCATTTGGTCGCAGCCGACAGCAGTTAATGAGAGAAATACTGGGCTATGTGCCGATTGAGCCAGATGGTTCGGTAGTTGTGAAAGTTCCTGCAAACGTTCCTTTCGCTATTAGTGTTCTGGACGAGAACGGTCAGCGCATTTCTGGAAGACATCAAAACTGGTTGCAGTTACAGCTAGGTGAGGTGAAAACTTGCAACGGATGTCATACCCGACAAAGTGAAGTGGCGCACGGAAGAGCGGATGCAGATCCTGACTCCGCTTATTTAGGTTCAATTGGTAACACCACTTTCCCTAACAGTAATCCTACTTTATTTGCAGATGACGGCGAAACAATGGCAGAGGCCTACACTCGCCAAAACGGCATTCCTGAACCATCTCTTGATGTGACTTTCACTGATATTTGGACAGACGATACTGTTGCAACGCCAGCTAGTGATATCAATTTACTTTACGCTGACTTAACCACAACTCCACCCATTTCGAGTGCTTGCCAGGTTTCCTGGTATGCAGGATGTCGCATTACCATTAATTTTGAAGAGCACATACAACCGATTTTTAATTTAGACAGACCTGTTTTTGATGCGATGGGTAATCAAATTGCCGATAACACCTGTACATCATGCCACAGTCTTTTCGATACCGTTAATAATGTTGTGCAGGCGCCTGCAGGTCAGCTTGAGCTTACCGATTTAGCCTCACCTGATGAACCGCTCCATTATCGAAGCTATCGTGAACTATTTTTCAATGATAATGCGGTTGAAGTTGTGGACGGAGCGGTTGTCGAACAGCAAGAGCCGATAGTGATTAATGGACAATTTATCTATCAGACAATTGATGCTAATGGTTTGGTTATCTTTTTCCTAGATGATGACGGCCTTTTTGTGACTGAGCCTGATCCAATAACAGGATTACCTACTGAGATGACAGATACCGACGGCACGCCTATTTATCAGACAGATGCACAGGGCAATCCTTTGTTCGAAACGGATGCTGACGGAAACCTGATACTCGATCAAAACGGTAATCCAATTCCATTGCCAATTGCTTTACCAGTGCCTGAGCCAAATCAATTAACTCAGCCAATTCCGGTAACTCCGATTTTAAATACGGCGGGCGCGAACGCGAGTTCTGAGTTTTTTCAATTATTCCGTGGCGGCACTCATGATGGACGATTAACCGATGCAGAGCTCAGATTAATAGCTGAGTGGCTTGATATTGGCGGTCAATACTTCAATAATCCCTTTTTAGCACCCGAAAATTAAAATTTGGAATTGAATTAATGCTATTGAGTCTACGACCGACCAAGGACGGCATATTGAGTTTTAAAATATTCCTGTACTTTTTTTTGTTCTGCTCTTCGAGCACTCTGCTCGCTGCAGAGGAAGGAGAAAGCGACAAGATTATTGCGGTATCGAATATTGAAAAAGATATCGATGAAAACGATATTAAAAATTTTCCGGCACAAATTAAAACAAACGAGGGGGATCTGCTAAATTTAAATGAGCTCCAACGAGTTGTAGTAGGCGAACCTTTCGTAAATTTGCAAACAGGAGCCGGTCGAGGCTATCCCATTTACCATATTGCAGAGCAAGATCAGAGCTTGTGGATTATTCGACGGAAAGTGAACTGGTTTTTCGTGACAACCCATAAAGGAAAAGTCGGTTGGGTTGAATTAAGCGATATGATAAAAATGAAAAACCCTGATGGTACCTTGGTAGAGTTTTCAAGCTTCAGTGAAAATGATTATCTAGATCGTACTTGGGAAATTGGATTTCGCACAGGAGACTTTGAAGGTGCGAATGTGTTAGCAGGTTCATTTGCGTGGCAGCTAACACAAAATCTTTCTGCTGAATTTGTGTACGGGCAGGGGATTGGTGACTTCTCAGAAGTAAGACAAATAACAGGCGCAATTACCAATACGCCCTGGCCAGAGTGGACAGTTGCTCCTTACTTCGGTGTGGGTACTGGAATAGTAAAAGTCAATCCGAGCGCCGCATTAGTTCAAGAAGTGGATCGACAAGATGAAGTTGTTTTTGTGACAACAGGGATCAAAACTTATATAACTCAGCGGTTTTTACTGCGAGCAGAATATCGCCACTATGCAGTGTTAACTACTCAAGAAACCAACGAAGAAATTGAAGAATGGACATTAGGATTCAGCGTATTTTTTTAGTTTTAGCCAGTTTAACTCTTCTGGCTAAAATAAGCATCGCGGCAGAAACAACGCCGGATAAAATTTATGATCCAAAGCTTGAACAGCAGCAAATTGACGAAGCGCTAATTGATGATGAAGATTTCGAAGTCGGGGTGTTTTTTGGCACCCTTGGTATCGAAGACTTTGGTGCTGCCGAAGTTTATGGGGTTAGATTTAATTATTTTATTAACGAAGACTTTTTCTTACAGTTATCGACTGGAAATGCGAAAGCAGGATTATCAAGTGCAGAACAGCTTTTCCCAGGTAACGTATTAATCTCAACTGACAGAGATTTTAAGTTTTACGATATAAACCTCGGCTGGAATATATTGCCGGGCGAAGGATTCTGGAGCGAAGATGTGGCTGTGAACACTGCATTTTATATAGTAGCAGGTGCAGGAAACACATCTTTTCTTGATAACACTGAGTTTACACTGACTTATGGCGCTGGTTATAGAGCACTTATTAACGACTGGTTCTCATTTTCTGTCGATACGCGAGATCATCGTTTCAATAGTGAGTATCCTGTCGGAGAGGTTAAAGCGACACATAATTTAGAATTCAGTTTTTCATTTTCATTTTTCTTTTAAAAAGGTAACCCTATGAGACTTTTAAAATCCATATTGACTGTTACAGTTTTAGTTTTTAGTTTGAGCTCGTTAGCTAAAGAAGTAAAAGAGCCTGCACCTGACTTCACTTTGAAAAGTATGTCCGGAGAAAACGTAAAACTTTCCGAGCTACGCGGCAATGTTGTGATGATTAACTTCTGGGCGAGCTGGTGTGGCCCATGTCGTCAAGAAATGCCTTTGCTCGATGACTTTTACAAAAAGTACAACAAACTTGGATTTGTATTGCTAGGTGTCAATGTGGAAGAAGATTCGTCGAAAGCGGCAGGCTACTTAAAAGAAGTCCCTGTTTCTTTTCCTATCCTTTATGATAATACTAACAAAGTCAGTAAGATGTACGATATTGACGCTATGCCAAGTACTGTTCTGGTTGACCGTGAAGGGAATATGAGATTTTTACATCGTGGTTATAAGCCAGGTGATGAAAATGAATATAAGCGGTTAATGAAAAAGTTAATGCGTGAATAATATAAAATTTTAGAGCTGCCGGTATGAAGTTTACTTTTATCGTTTTTACACTTTTGTTGTCAGGATGCCAACTTGAGCCTTGGGTTAAGCCATATGAGAGGGATAATTTAGCTGACCCTATCATGGCGTTTAGTCGCGATGCTGCATCGTCTACATATATGCACCATGTTTATCAGGCTCGAGAGGGCGCTCGTGGTGCAGAAGGCGGCGGCGGCGGTGGTTGCGGTTGTAATTAAAAAAATGAAAATAAGTAAGATGCTAAGACCTTCAAACCCAGTTACCGCAGTTTTATTTCTTTTAATGGTTACTTCGGTTCAATCCGCGGTGTTACCGGAAGATAGAACCGAAGCGCTTTACCATCGCTATGAAGGCGGCGGCATGGTAATTGATGGACCTTCAGTTTTAGTTAGAAAAGCTGTTGCAGAAAAGTTTTCTGTCTCAGCTAATTATTACATTGATAATGTTTCAGCAGCTTCCATTGATGTACTTGCTAATGCCAGCCCTTATATCGAAAAACGTAATGAATATACTTTAGGGTTGGATTATTTGACGCAGAAAACGACCGTCAGCACTTCATTTACTAACAGCACAGAAAATGACTACGAAGCGAATACTGCTTACCTGGGAGTCTCTCAAGATTTTTTTGGTGACCTGTCAAGTTTGAATATAGGTTACGCAAAAGGGTGGGATACTGTTGGAAAGCGTGGCGACTTAAATTTTGAAGAGCATATTAATCGGCATAACTTTAAAGTCGACTGGACCCAGGTATTAACTAAAAACTGGATAGCAAGCATCGGCGTTAATACTGTGACCGATGAAGGATACCTCAATAATCCTTATCGAGTGGTTCGAATTTTAGACCCAAGCACAGGTCTAGGTTTTCGATATCAAACCGAAGTATACCCGGAGACTCGAACTACCACTGCGGTTGCGATTCGGACGATGTATTATTTACCTTATCGCGCTTCAATTAAATTTGAAGCGCGAAAGTTTGGTGGGACATGGGGAATCGAGTCGAGTAACTATGAATTGGCTTATATTCATCCTTACGGTGACCATTGGATATTTGAGGGTAAATTTAGGAGCTACTCACAGACGGAAGCGGATTTTTATCGAGATTTAATTGATCCGACCGATCCTTCGCAAAACACACAATTCGTAGCCCGAGATAAAGAAATGAGTGCCTTTTCAAATATTTCTTACGGCTTCGGAGTTTCTTATGAGAAAGAATTTAACTCACCGGGTATCTTTAAGAAATTCGGCGTTACCCTTAATATGGACTTTTTTAGTTTCGAATTTGATAACTTCCGCAATGTATTAGTTCACGATACAAATCCAGGTGAATACGCAGTTGGGCAGGAGCCTCTGTATGCGTTTGATGCGACGGTTACCAGGCTTTTCTTTTCGATTTGGTACTAAAAATTTAGAAACTCTAAACAAAACACCTAGTGAAAAGTCGACTGGTTTGTTTTATCGATGAGATATCGATCACAACCTGTAAAATTTACAATGACATCGGATCTGTCATCCTTCTTTTCGTATAACATAATGAAGCCGTCTTAGTTGATTTCAAATAATTAATCAATTTGTATCGTTTATTGATTATTAAATTTATAAATGGCGTTTTACAGCGCTCAGATTTAGATTATTCTTAAAGGTGATTAACGTGTTTACTCATAATTCTACTAAAAAACCTTTTCGGCCAATGGAGCCAATTGTTGCAAATGAATCAACAACTACACGCATATATTTCCGGGCGAGTTCAGGGTGTGTGGTATCGAGCCAATACTCAGAAAGTCGCGCAAAACCTTCAACTCACGGGCTGGGTCAGAAATCTTGACGATGGACGTGTTGAATTGCTTGCCGTTGGCAAAGAGACTCAACTAAACAAGTTACTCGACTGGTGCAGGCAAGGGCCAGAAGGTTCGAGAGTGACTAATATAGATTTTAAAATGTCAGAAGTGGAAAAAGCGTTTAACTCGTTTGAAATCACAGCGTAAAAATCAGAGTCGTATATATCACCTTTTAATAAAAAAAAGGAGCTGAAGCTCCTTTTTTATTTTTTGAAAAATAAATCTGATATTAGTTCCGGCTTTTCTATTTTAAAGATAGTCGAATTGGTTTTGTCTGCGCGCTCTACAAAGCCAGCTTCGTTAAAAAACCATTCTGTTTCATTGCGGCCATTATTAATTAAAACCTTGTGTGTATAACGTGGTCGAATTTTCACATAAACCAAGGCTTTATTATCGAAAGTCTGGTTTACCTCTGCCACATAATTAGGATCGGTTTTTTGATACATCATTTTATTGGCAAGAGGAAACACTTTTACGCTAACTTTGGCTGACGGTGGTGACGCCAGGTTAGGTTGTTCAGTGTGTTTACAACCAACTAGAAGCGCAACCACCATAAATAACGTCAGTATTTTATACACTATTATTTCTCCTTAATTGGAAACTTCACGAATCGACGGAAAAGTAACAACGTTAATAACCAAATCGAGATGGAGCCTCCTCCAGAGCCACCGCCTGAACTTCCTCCTGAGCCACCAGTGCTTGTGCCTGGCTCTAAAGTAATGCCAGTAACGGCATCGATCCATGCAGTGTCTGAACCTTCTGAAACGCTTTCGTCTTTTTCGTAACTCCAACGTAAAGTATGCGTGCCAGGCGTTACTTCAAAATAATAAGTGTTCCAGTCAGAAATACCAGAAAGAGACAATTGTTGAACACCATCGATAGAGAAGGTTAAGAAATCAAACCCTTCTTCCGACGATGTTTTTGCCGCGAAAGCAATAAAGTTGCCAGAGGCTTCAGTAAATTCGTAGGTTGTTTGAATACTGGAGATTTGATTATCGCTAACGTTACCAGCCCGTAAGGACACTGAGCCTTCAAAGGCTTCGTTTGAAACTACGAGCCACTCAGCTGCAGAACCACTTGGTTGGTTCCAGTTTAATGGGATGTTTCCATTTTCAGTAAAAATTTCTGTTGCAGGTTCAGTGACCGTGATCGCACTGCTTGCAGTTTCAACACAACCGCTACCGTCGCTTACTGATACGTAAATGTTGTCGCGATAGAAAAAATTATAAGTGAACTCTGCTGTTGTTCCCGTAGCGTCGACCGCGCCATCGCCATTTAAATCCCAGCGATAGGTGTATCCAGCACCTGAACCTCCACTTGCTGACGCAGAGAAGGTAACTGAGCTGCCGAGTGCTGGTGCCGAGTTTGAAACAGTCAGATCAATTGTTGGACGGGTACAAGCTCCCAGTCCATCCACTGAAACCGCTGAAGTTGCATTGGGATCTAACCATGCACTTAACTGGGTTGCAGCTGTTCCACCACCATCCCACTGCACTGCAAGGCGACCGTACCAATCTGGAGCATTTGGAGCTGAGCAAGACGCAGCGCCGCCATGTAATGTGCCGACGATATGTCGATTGGCGTTCCAGATGGCGGAGCCAGATGAACCCCCTTCGGTAGTCCCTAGGTCCCAGGCGCCAACACGGAGGTGAGTACCATTTGTCACAGTCGTGTCAGACGAATAGTTGGTGATGGTGAGAGCGTCATTTTCAAAGCTGATGCGCTTTTCGTCACCATTAGGATGATGGATGGCGACGGCAGAGGTTGGGGCGGCGGGATCATTACTCCAACCTGAATAAAATACATTAAAGCCGGCATCGGGTGTTGTATCGAGCTGAACTAATGCAAGATCAGAAGCTTGATGTGCAGCTCTAAATGTTGAACCTGTTTGAAATTGATTTAACGAGCCGTCTGCTTGGTCTGTTGTCATGTTGCATTGTGATGCTTCAAAGTTCCAATAAAACACAAGCGTTGGCGCTATTGTCTCCGATAATCCACAGTGGTTGGCACTTAAAAAATAGGGAGTTTCATCTTCTAGCACATTATTGACAAGTGTTCCTGTGCAAAGTCCTGAGCCGCTAATTACGATACGCGCTACTGAGCTCGCTTCTTGTTGCCAGGCGTCTCCTGCGAAACAAACGACATTTATATTACAGTCGCCAGATTTTAAAGAGGTTGCTTTCACTGAGCGAAAGCCCTGAGATACCTGTTTGATGTTAAAAGTTGTGTACTTTTGCATCTGAGCGGGTGTGTTAACTTCCAGGATTAATTCTTTTTCCTCGAACACTGGGCTCCAGAGTTGCCCATGAGATTTGTTATCACTGTCGTCAAAAGCGGCGACTTGCTTTCCATCGGGCGTATAGAAGAAAAGCTTTGCTCCTTTTGGAAGAAAAACATTGGTTAAACCAATATTTAATGACACGCCGTTAGATACAAATTTGATTTTCATTACTGCTGTGTCACCGACCACTTGCCATGCGACTTTATTCTGCCAAAGTGATTTATCTTCGACTGGTTCCGCAAATCGATAAGGACCAGTGCCTGCTTTATCACTCAAAGCTTTCTCATTTAGTTGTTTGACATCAATCGATGGCAGCTCGACTAAGCCAACCGGGGACAGCAAGCTCTTTAAATTCGTGCTTGCTGGGCGCGCATCTACTGGGAGTTCCGAAACAGAGGTGATTTCTTTCGCAAATGCGCTGGAGAGGGTTAAACAAAGCAGAATAGTGAGATAGAATCGCATGGGAACCTCAAATTATTAATGTGTCTCTAACTGTTATCAGGCAAGTATAGTCAAAATTAGTTCCAAAGTTGAGATATTAAGTCCAGTTTTCAATATAGGTAGAAGTTGATTTTATGAGTGAGTTGTCGAAGGATCCTGAGAAAAATTATGAAATATTTCTTGCTGATGCCATTAATACTGGACTCGTTTGGGCGCTTGTAACGAGCGATGACGAAGATGCCGAATTTGCTATGTGTGAATCAGAAGAAGATCCAAATCGGGCTGTTTTAGTCGTATTTTCGAGCCAAACATTCGCGAGTCAAACGTGTACTGAGGATTGGAATGTTTATCATCCTCGTGCAATTGAGTTGGATGACTTTATTGACAACTGGCTTCCGGGAATGCAAAAAGATGGGTTGCTTGTAGGTGTTAATTGGACTGTTGAGCTTATTGGAGAGGAAGTAGAGCCTTTAGACTTGTCTCTTGATTTACTAGAAACTGATTGATGCTTCATTCCAATTGTCGGAGTGTAGGAATTGAATCTGCGTCATTAGTGCTTTTTGTCCCGCACCGACCGACAGCGTTTAATTTTCACTCCGATAGAAAAACGCAAGCTCTTGATCAAAAAGCAATGAGTCATTTTTTATTGCATTGTGATAACCATTGGAAAA
Organism: Gammaproteobacteria bacterium; assembly: GCA_013373375.1. Classification (GTDB taxonomy): domain Bacteria; phylum Pseudomonadota; class Gammaproteobacteria; order Enterobacterales; family Kangiellaceae; genus Pleionea. The sequence goes on along the minus strand of JABXHY010000051.1, from coordinate 49,807 downwards.
AAATCATCAATTGCTTTGCAAAGATTAGCTATGATTTGTATGGCCAAAGCTTCGAGTCATGGCAATCTTATCGAGATACTCGATTGCTGACAAAAAATTCTCAAGAACAGATTCTCTTTCCTGATATTGACGGACACTTTCCTGAAAGAAGGCGTCAAAACACTTCCATTGCTTCGGAATTCTTTTACTCAGATCATGATGAACCGATAGGCACATCAAATAAAAAAGTTGAGCTTATTTCGGGTTTAGTGACGGCGAGAAAGTTATCAATCGATCTAGATTCCTGGGATCGCACTGCCGAATTTTTCTTTCGCTCAGATGACTCTGGAAATCCCTATCACATTGTCACACCGTATTTTGACTACCGGCAGCTCAGTAATCAGAAAATTAATCGGCTACTCAATTTATTGACTCACCTAAAGTAAATTTGAAAATGTATTTACTCAACTGTATCGCTTAAAGTGTTTCATATCGTCTTAAATATACAGCGAATCTTGGGGTGCCTTTATTGGTAAATCCAAAATATTTATAAGTGATAACCGAACCGACCGGCGGAGGGTTTTGTCGTTCTGATACATCGAAACCACTACCAATTTTAAATTGAATACCAGAGTCTGTTTCCACTAACATTGACCCAAGCATACCCGCGTATTTACCTTCGCCCTCAAAATGTTTAATCACTTTTGCCTCTGCATCGTAATGCGGTTTTAACTTTTGTAAATCATAACTGCGGCGAGCTTGGTACAGTGAGTCTTTGCGGTGAAGCATCAATCCTTCACCTTGGTTAGCAACTACCTTATCCAATTGTTTTTGCAACTCTTGTTTTGACTGTATTGTGTAGTGCCTAACTGTTTTTAAGTGAGGTATATTCAGTTCATCGGTCATAATAGAAAGCTCATTATGTCTTGCGAGGAATGGCTTTAGTGAACGAGGGAGATCGAAGACCATATAACTGATTTTTCGCCAATCTTCATCGGTTGGCTGATGTTGACGAACGATGGATGAAAGCTCTTCAAATCTACCCCTTTCAATCCATAACTCTCCATCCAATGCCATTCTAGGAAAGTTTTGTGTAAACCACTTTGGTGGATTTAGTTTGATTCCGCCGCGAGTGATTAAAGACTCTCCATTCCAAAAGGCGCGCACGCCGTCGAGTTTTTCGCTTATAAGAAAATCAGTGAGTTTTTCTCCGGGTTGATATTCTTTTGCAAGTAAAAACTCTGGGCGTTCACGTTCCGTTCCATTGATTAGAAGCGGCATAAGTGCCAGAGATATGCTAATTCCTTTTCCGACGAGTTTCATAATCATCCTCCTTGATGCTATGAGACTATAATATCGCGCGGATGGGTAATTGAAAACAGAATAGGTAGCTAAGTCGCCTGAGAGATTTGCTCAATCACATTAGAGCAAAACTCTCTTTAAGTCCTCAGTGCGCATAATCGCAGGCGAAGTTGATTTGGGTTTTGGCTATTGGCTATTGGTGTAGCAAAGGTTACTGAGCTTTTCGCAAGAAAACCCAATCATTGTCTGTACTTGATTTCGCATCGTACCGATATCCATCAACATCAAATGACTTTAAGTCTTTAGGGTTGTCGATTTCGTTATCGATCATATATCTTGCCATCAGCCCACGTGCCTTTTTCGCAAAAAAGCTGATCATCTTATATTGACCATTTTTAAAATCTTTAAATTGTGGAGTAATAATCTCAAAAGGAAGCTGTTTTGCTTTTACGGCTTTGAAATATTCGTTAGAAGCCAAGTTGATAAGTGCAGGATAACTGGTTTTATCGAGCTCTTTGGCGAGTGCTTGGTTTAATAAATTACCCCAGAATTCATACAGATTCGCGCCGCGTTTGTTGCCAAATTTGGTGCCCATTTCGAGTCGATAGGCTTGCATCAAATCAAGAGGACGGAGAATCCCATAAAGTCCAGACAAGATTCTTAAGTGTTTTTGCGCAAAAGTAAGATGTTTACTGGTCATACTGGAAGCATCCAACCCTTGATAGACGTCACCATTGAAGGCAAAGACAGCTTGTCTCGCATTATCACTGGTAAAAGGCGTTTTGAACTCTTGAAATCGGTGCAGGTTGAGCTCTGCTAATTTATCGCTGAGCTTCATTAACTTGGCAATGTCTTGATGAGTTAATTTTTGCAGCTCTGATATGAGTTCTTCAGAGTGATTTAGAAACTTGGGCTGCGTTGATTTTTGGGTTTTAACTGGAGAATCGAAATCTAAATTTTTAGCGGGTGATATTACTGCAATCATGCCTGAGGCTCCTCTAAATTTCAGCTGATTATATCATTGGTTAAAGCCAATCTGGAGCGGTTTCTGATAGATTTAATCGATTGTTACGAGGATGGGATAGGGGTAGTTATACTCTTTTTAAGTACTGTTCTCGTCCTTAAGTGTACAGTCGATGGCGCCATCTGGAGTGATAACGATATTTACAGTGATCGGCCGACAGCAAACCTCACAGTCTTCTATGTATTTTTGACTTAGATCGCTGCAGTCAATTAGTAGCGAAATTGGCTCTCCACAATAGGGGCAGTAGTCTGTTATTTCTTCCCAGTTATTCATAGCTAGTCTTTTTGAAGAGGTATGTTTCATTCTTTGAAAATAACTTGAGGGAAAAAGTAAATATTGTCAAACCTATCTTACTGGGAACTTTGACATGAGTTAGATTTGGGCGTATCCATTAATTAAGCTTTTTTTGAATCTATTCGAAAAGTGATTTTTCGACGATGCTATGGTGTTAATGAGGATTAGTGTCGTGGGGATGGCGAATGTAGCGGAGATTGTAATGATTGAGCACAGCCTTCAAGATGAAAAATTTACTCTGTCGTTAAAACCAAATTGTTCAGCGTCACGCCAACAAGTGTATGCCTTTATAGGGCTACTTGCGGCTCTCTCTTTTTTAATCGCAATCGTCTGGGCATTGGTTGGTTTTTGGATTGTATTACCTTTTGCAGGTCTTGAAGTGTCACTCGTGGGGTATTTTTTAATAAAAGTGAACTATCGTACTCAGCAGAAACAAGTGTTGGTATTTGGCGATAAAAAAATTACGTTATTTGAAGGTCATTATCAGCCGGAAAGGCGAGTCGAATTCGAACGAAAGCAGACAACACTTGAAGTAATAAAGCCCTCGAGTTCGATGCAAGAACTGAAATTAGCACTCGCAGATGATAGTAATAAAGAGACGATCGCTGGGTTTTTGGTTGAGAAAGAGCGTAATAAAGTTAGAAAGTTAATTCGTCAGCAAGGCATTCTGGAAACCGTAAATCGCTGGTGGGAGTCAGACTAAAAAACGGCGCATTGCGCCGTTTTTTAGTTCGATTAATAGTATTGAGAGTGTCTCTTAAGGTAACTCTTTAAACCCCATATTATAAAGAGTAAACGCGTAAGCATCTGCTGCTTGCTCAATACGTTTGCTGGTTGGTGTACCCGCGCCGTGTCCTGCATTTGTTTCAATACGAATCAATGTCGGGTTAGGGCCTTTGTGTTTTGCTTGTAACTCTGCAGCAAATTTAAACGAGTGAGCGGGAACTACTCGATCATCGTGATCACCTGTAGTAATCATTGTCGCTGGATAATTTACCCCAGGTCTTACGTTATGCACTGGTGAATAACCTTTTAAGTATTCAAACATTTCTTTGCTGTCTTCCGCTGTGCCGTAATCATATGCCCAGCCAGCGCCTGCGGTAAAGGTGTGGTACCGGAGCATATCTAAAACACCCACTGCAGGGAGTGCTACTTTAAATAGCTCAGGACGCTGAGTCATTGCTGCCCCAACAAGTAAGCCACCATTTGAACCACCGTTAATCGCCAAGTATTCTGAGCTTGTATATTTTTCCTCAATTAAATACTCAGCCGCAGCAATAAAGTCATCAAAGACATTTTGCTTACTCATTTTAGTACCGGCTTTATGCCACTTTTTGCCGTATTCACCGCCGCCTCTTAAATTAGCGACTGCGTAAATTCCACCTAGCTCCATCCAGATAGCTCGAGTGACAGAAAAACTAGGTGTTAGGCTGACATTAAAACCACCGTACCCGTAAAGAACTGTTGGATTCTTTCCGTCGAGTTTGGTGTCTTTTTTGTAAGTGATGATCATCGGTATTTTGGTACCGTCTTTTGAGGTATAAAATACCTGCTTCGATTCATATTGTTCGCTATTAAAATCAATACTGGGCTTTTTATAGATATCGGTTGAGCCCGATTTTGGATCAAATGCGTAAATAGTTGACGGCGTTTTATAATTGGCAAAAGTGAAGTATAAAGTTTCGTCTTCTTGCTTTCCTCCAAACCCGCTAACACTTCCAACTCCAGGAAGCGTTACTTCCCGCACAAGTTTACCTTGATGGTCATACTGATTAACTTTTGAAATCGCGTCGACCATGTATTCAGCAAAAAAGTAGCCGGATCCTTTTGTAAGAGTTAATACATGTTCAGTTTCTGGAATCAAATCTTTCCAATTGTCAGGCTGAGGGTTTGAAGCATTGACTGTTACAAGCTTTTTATTCGGGGCATTTCGGTTGGTTATGAAAAACAATTGATTATCTTTAGTGTCAACAACACCAGTGTCCGAGTCAGTATCTCCTAGAATGGTTACCAACTCAGCGTCTTTATCTTCAAGGTTAAGCATAAACAACTTATTGCCTGATGTGGATACAGCTGCAAAAATAAAGAGGAATCGGCTATCGTCACTTACATAACCTTGAACGTATCTGTGCTTCTGTTGCTCTGTGCCACCAAAAATAACAGGGTCTTCAGTTTGAGGTGTATTTAATTTGTGATAGTAAAGTTTATGCTGATCGGTTTTTGCTGATAACTCGCTTCCTTCTGGCTTGTCATAACTGGAGTAGAAAAATCCTTCATTACCTTTCCATGCAACACCAGAAAATTTTACATCAACCAGAGTTTCGCCAATGGGCTGTTTTGTTTCAGCATCGATAACGATAATTTTACGCCAATCTGATCCACCTTCTGAAATAAGGTAAGCTGCCAAGCTACCATCGTCAGAGAATGATAAGCCTGCAAGCGATGTAGTACCATCTTCGCTAAATTTATTGGGATCCAGGAATACTTCTGTTTCACCTTTCTCATTGGTTCGATATAAGACATACTGATTTTGCAAACCATCGTTTTTATAAAAATAAGTATAATTTCCTTCTTTAAATGGAGAGCTCACTTTTTCGTAGTTCCATAACTTTTCTAACTTATTCTTAATTGTGTCGCGATATTTAATTTGGTCTAAATAACCAAATGTGACTTTGTTTTGAGCTTTTACCCACTCGGCAGTTTCTGCACTCATGTCATCTTCGAGCCAGCGATAAGGATCTGCAACTTTCATATCAAAATATTCATTAATTTCCTTACCTTGTTTAGTTTCTGGATATTGAATATTTTGATTAAGTTTAAGATCCACGGTCGTTGTCGATTCAACAACTTTATCTTGAACTTGCGATTTATCTGTAGAGCCCGATTCGTTTCCGCAGCCAACGAGCACTGCTGAGCATATAGTGCTTAAGAGTATCTTTTTGAACATTGTTATATTTCCCAAAAGTTATGCGTCTCTAAAAAGAGACGCTTAAAATAATAATTATTTAAAGTAAAAACTTCAGGTTACTGTTTTACCGGAAAACCTCTGTCGCGCATCAGTGCTTCAACTTTTGCATCGCGACCTCTGAAGGCTCTATAAGCTTCTGCTGGATCCACTGCGTTTCGCACAGAAAATAAATGATCAACTAGCTTTTGAGCGACTGTTTTGTCGTAAAAGCCGCCGGGTGATTCAACAAAAGCTTCTGCGGCATCAGACGTTAAGACTTCCGCCCAGATGTATCCATAATATCCAGCTGAGTAACCTTCTCCTGAAAATATGTGACCGAAATGAGGTGTTCTATGGCGCATGACAACTTCATCCGGCATTCCTAATTCAGCAAGTTTTTCTCGCTCGAACTTATCCGGGTCAATATTTTCTGGATCGGTCGTGTGCAACATTAAATCAATCATTGCTGAAGCAAGATATTCAGTGGTCTTAAAACCTTCATTGAAAGTAGCTGCGTTCTTAATTTTTTGTACCAGCTCGCTTGGAATCGGCTTTCCAGTTTCATGATGCACTAGATAATTATTAATGACGGGATCAGTTAATAGCCAGCGCTCCAGTAATTGAGATTGAAACTCGGTGTAATCTCTTACGCCACTGTTGAGTGTTGGGTAGGCGACTTTCGATGAGAGTGAATGTAATGCATGACCAAACTCATGAAAAAATGTTTCTGCATCATCCCAAGATACCAGTACCGGCTCTCCTGGAGCGCCTTTAATAAAGTTGGAATTGTTTGAGGATAAAACATTCTCTTGACCATCAAAGGTTGTGTGACTTCGGTAACTGGTTGCCCATGCACCAGAGCGTTTACCTTTTCGAGCAAAAGGGTCGAGATACCAAAGACCAATGTTTTCACCCGATGTTAGGTCCGTAACTTCCCATACCTTTACATCTGAATGAAATACTGGAACAGATCCTTCTTTAACAGGTGTGAATTTAAAATTAAAAAGTTCACCAGCAACATAAAACATTGCGTCACGCAGTTTATCGAGTTGTAGGTATTGTTTTACTTGGTCTGAGTCAAGATCGTATTTGGCTTTTCGAACTTTTTCGGCGTAATAGCGATAGTCCCACGGCTTAATTTCGATTTTTTCTTTACCTGCGGCTGCCATTTCCTGATCGGCTATCGCTTGCATATCGGCGACTTCTTCTTTTACTCGAGCCACTGCTGCAGGCCAGACTGCTTTCATTAATTTAAATGCCTGGTTGGGATCTTTTGCCATCCGATCTTCCAAACGCCACTCGGCATAATTTTCATAACCCAGCAGTCGAACTCGCTCGTGACGCAATTGCAAAATTTGTTTGATTAACTCGTTGTTATCGTATTCGTCACCATTATCGCCACGGTTATAATAAGTTTTCCAAACTTGCTCTCGTAAGCCACGCTCATCAGAATAAGTTAAAAAGGGATCCATCGATGAACGAGTGTTCGTAATGGCGTACGTGCCTTTTTTGTCGCGACTTTCTGCGGCTGCCGCAGCTGCTTTGACAAAAGATTCTGGAAGCCCTGACAATTGTTTTTCGTCAATGTATAAAACGTAGGACTCTTCGTCGTGCAATATATTATTGGAAAACTGAGTGTGTAACTTCGCCAGCTCTTGATTGATGTCGGCATAGCGTTTTTTCTTTTCGCCGTCTAACGTTGCGCCGTTTCGCGCAAATCCGTCGTAAACTAAAGATACTAATCTTTGTTGATCAGGGCGAAGCTGTTTCATTTCTTCGCTTTCGTAGACAGTTTTAACTCGCTCAAACAACTTTTCGTTTTGGTTGATCTTTGAAAAGAAGGCCGACAGTTTTGGAGCCATTTCTCGTTGAATTTCACGAAACTCTGGTGTCGACATATTAGAACTCCAGATTCCCCAAAAAGTGAAAATGCGTCCCAAGTCTTCACCATCTCGCTCCATTTCTACAATTGTGTTTTCAAAAGTTGGAGCTTCCGGATTATTGGCGATGGTTTCGATTTCTTCCATTTGTCGCGCCATCGCTATCTCGAGCGCAGGTTTGAGATCGTCTAGGTTCATTTTGTCAAAAGCAGGGACGCCTTGAAAAGGTCCAGTCCACTCTTGCAGTAAGGGATTAGTGCCTTGCTTTGCCGAAGAGCCGGCTTGCTGTTCAACTGTGGCTGATTTGTCTGCCTGTTTGGCCAAATCGGGAGTGTCTGGTTTTTGATCTCCACAACCGGTAAGCGCCAAAGTTACAAGCCCTGCAATAAGGCTCACTTGCTTAAACATAATGTACTCCTAGTTACTGACTCTAATTTTTTAACACGCCAGTCTATCTGGTTTGCTGGCTTTATCACAGGTCTAAAATGTTAAGGAGTTTTTCATTTCGAGACAAAAACGGCGTTTTTAGCAACTTTTGGATTATAACTTCCACTTGATGTCGCTTTGTTAAGATTTAATAGCTAGCTTAAGGAGGTTGGAAAATAAACCTTTTAACGCTTAAGTATTTGTTTTAAAGGGATTATTTTGAGTTGATATAGCTTATAAGACATACAGGGTTAAAGGTGCTTGAATAGTTAGAGCTTAACTTTTTATCTTGAAACTACGGCTGATTTCGTTTTCTCGTTAACACACTAATGTTTCTGAGCCGTCACTCTCAGTGCTCGCACTTAAGAAGGTAAAATATTGTTTTTCATCAAATAATAGTGTTTGTTGAACAGGGTAAAAACTTGCTGTAAAGCGCTTCGCTCAGATTCATATTGACTTATCTCAAGTGCTAGCACCACCGACTCTGCAGTGGAGAGATAGTGCTCATGGGCTGCTTCTCGAGTGGAGTATTCGGCTACTTTCTGTGGATTAAGAGTAAGTACCTTCAGGCCTTGCAACCATTCTGAGCGATTAAACATTCTTCTTGCCTGACGCCATGTGCCATCGAGGACGATTAAGGTGATAAGTCTATCTTTTGCTGTTGTCTGTAATCGCTCGGCGCAATTATGCAACTCTTTAGAGTCTGCAGGGAAGAGTAGATAACAATCTCTATTGGGATCATTAATCATTTTCAATAACTGCTCAGGAGGAGCGGTGCGATCCCAGATAAAAAAATGACTCTGCTCAGGAAATACTTCGCCAATTAAGCGTCCTGAATTAGTTGGCTTAAACACTTCATCTCGGTGAAAAATTAAAGCAAATTCAATATTTGATTGTATTGTTTTGATGTTGTTGCAGATGCAGTAAGGCTTGCTTAATTGGCATTGTGGACAGCGCTTTAAAAGAATACCTCTACCGTTGTAGGGTCTTTCCGATGTTTTTATAGCTTTATCGTAAAGTTTGTAAAATGGATTAGGTTTGAGATCGGACACAGTGTCAATGCAGAAAATAAAAAGGGCCTTATTTTAATAACTTACCAAATAAATAGCCACCAATAGCGCCACATAATACTTGTGTCAGTAATCCCCAAAAAGTTCTAGCGCCTGCGATGAGGGTTATATTGAAAATCGGGTGCATTAATAAATGAATCGAAATCAGAGAAAGGGCACCGGCAACTGAATAAGCAACAGGTCTTGGGAGTTTTGTCAGCTTGTTAATGCCCCACATGAAGCAAAAGCCAATCAGCAGACCAATTAATATAATGCCACCATAGCCGGGAAATAGCCCAACAAGGTCATTCAGTGTAGTGGTGATCCAAGTGGTGAATGGAATCTCAATCGAAAGCTGAGAAAGCTCAAATAAGACAAACTGTGTGTGTGCAATACTAGCTAACGCAAAAGTTACTAATGTCGCCAATAGAAATCTCAACACTAGTTGAGTCTTATTCAACCCTGTTTGTTTCAAATTTGTTTCCGTCAAACCTATTTCCGTCAAAGTCGTTACTTTGATTAAGCGTTAATTTCATAATGTTAACCAATTAGAGAGATGTTGAACAGGTGTTTACGGAAGTAGCCTAAACCTGACAAAATACAGCTGTGATTATTCAATGAGATCTACGATATGAATTTTATTCGACTCACTTTAGTTTTATTTTTAGTTAGCTTTGCAATAATGCTAGCGAACTTGCAAGCTGATGAAATAATGCCATTAGATGAAAAACAGGCAGAGCTAGAGAGTATCTCTGTTATTTTGAATAATAAAAAAGTTAATTTTTCCGTTAAGGTAATTGCATCAGATTTAAGTTTTCCCTGGTCGGTGGCCGAACTTCCTGATAACTCACTGCTAGTCACAGAGAAAACCGGTAAATTGAAGCATCTGAAAAATGATGGTTCTGTGTCAACGATTAAAGGCCTACCTTCTCTGTATGTAAAAAGCCAGGGTGGTCTGCTAGACCTGGTGTTGCATCCAAACTTTTCTGAAAATCAAACCCTATTTATTTCTTACGCGCACGGCAGTGACGAGGCAAATACGACGCGGCTTATGAGTGCAAAGCTAGCAAACGACACTTTAGTTGATGAAAAAGTTTTGTTTGAGGTCGAGCCTTACAAAGATACTCCTGTGCACTTTGGAGGGAGAATTGCTGTTCTACCTGACAACATGCTCGTGATGACTACAGGAGATGGATTTGATTACAGAGAACAGGCGCAACGATTGGATAGTTTGCTCGGTAAATCTGTTCGCTTAACATTTGATGGGCGTATTCCGCAGGATAATCCGTTTACCAACCAAGCATCTGCTCGATCAGAGATTTGGTCATATGGCCATCGAAACCCGCAGGGATTAGTGTATGACCCACTAACTAGTCAGTTATGGATGCATGAACATGGTCCTGCTGGAGGGGATGAAATTAATATTATAAGTGCTGGCGCTAATTACGGTTGGCCTGTAATTACCCAGGGCAAGGACTATTCCGGCGCTCTAATAACGCCTTTTAAAGAGTACGAAGGGATGCAACAACCAAAAGTAAATTGGACGCCATCGATTGCACCATCCGGTATGGATATTTATCGAAGTTCTAGCGTTCCTGAATTAGAAGGTGCTTTATTGATAGGCGCTTTAGTTGACCGTTGTATTTATATCGTTTTTCCAGAAAAGAGTTTCGAACAAATTAAATTATTAGAAAGTTTTAATTATCGAATTAGAGACATTTTGATTAGAAAAAATGGCAATATTTTGGTTCTTACTGATAGTCAACAAGGAAAACTACTTGAGTTAACTCCGAAAGCCGAGAGTAATGAGTAATAATTGCGGTATTACTCACTCAATAGAAACAAGCTACATTTCATGGTTTGAGTTAAACAGTCGAGTATATTCTTAATATTGTTTTGTAATATCTACATAAAGTGTTAAACGCTGACCGGGTTGTAAGTATTTTTCAGTACTAATACGATTCCATCGAACGACATCCGACACTCGAACATTGAACTTTCCGGCTATGCGTGCGATTGAATCACCACGACGAACGCTGTATCGAATTTTTCTGGTTTTATTTTTTATGCCGCCTTTTGCTGTCGAGCCTTGCGGCTCTGTGGTCCACACAACTAACTTTTGACCAATTTTGAGCGGATCAGTTGGCGCCATATTATTCCAGCCAGCGAGTTGTCGCATGCCAACTTTATATTCTCGAGACAAACTCCAGAATGAATCACCTTGTTTCACATAAACAGTAACTTTTTCGCCATTTCGTTTTCTGTTTTGCTTTGCTGTCAATCGATTATGACTACTTTTTGAATAACTTCCTGATTGATAGGCTGCTGTTGGTATCAATATCGCCTGGCCTGCACGAATAATATTGCCGCGAATACGGTTGGTGCTTCTAAGCAAATCGACGGTAGTATTAAATTTTTTCGCCAGACTGAGGAGACTTTCTCCCGATTGGATAACATGTCGTTTAAATGCAATTCGTTGTTCTTTGGGTGTTGTTTTTAATGCTAGCTCAAATTTCTCAGCCGCACTTGCAGGTAATAAAATATCAGTCGGTCGTTTAGGTTCTGTTGCCCAGTGATTGAAGCCCGGGTTCAAAGTGTAAAAGTCGTCCATTTCTATTTCCGCTAGGTCAGCGGCAACAACCAAGTCTATTTGTGAGTCTACGTTAACTTTTTTAAAGTAAGGTTGGTTACTCACTGGCGTCCAGCTTAAATTAAAATGGTCATATCGTTTGAGCAAATCGGCCAGCGCAAGTAATTTGGGTACATAGGCTTCTGTCTCACGCGGTAGATCTAGGGACCAAAAGTCGGTTGGCTTGCCGCGCTTTTTGTTTTTGCGTATGGCTCGTAAGACATTTCCTTCGCCAGAGTTATAAGCTGCAACAGCGTGTAACCAGTCGCCATCAAATCTTCGGTGTAAGTATTCGAGATAGTCGAGTGCAGCGATAGTTGAGTAATAAACATCTCTTCGACCGTCATACCAATAATTCTGTCTCAAGCCAAATCGTTTTCCCGTTGCCGGAATAAATTGCCACATTCCTGAAGCTCTACCATGTGAATACGCGAAAGGATCAAAAGCACTCTCAACTATCGGCAAAAGAGCTAGCTCAAAAGGCAAGTTTCTGGAATGTAATTGTTCGACGATATGGTGAAGGTAGGGTGAGGCTCTCTCTGACACTCTGGCAATATAATCTGGATGCTTCGCATACCAGTTTCGTTGTGCGACAAGTCGATTGTTCTCGGGAATCTCCATTGTTAGCTGTGAACGAATTAACCACCATAAGTTATCATTTGCAGCGACGTTTGACTCTAAATCTGTTGATTCAATAACCGTGACTTCTAGTTCATCAACTAAATGTTCATCTGAATTGTCAATTGTCGGCTCTGACAAGCTCGTTGGTTCAACCAACTCTCCTTTGGATTCTGCTGTCATTAGTAAATGTTTGCAGCCAGAGAGCGCAATTATCGTAAGGAAAGACAATGCTGTTGGTAAAACTATTCGAACAAACTTCATAGACTCATCAAAATGTTGGATTAAAAAGCCCGATGAAGCATAGCAAGTTGACTACCTGACAATCGGGACGCACATCATATTTTTATAGGAGATATCTGTCAAATTAGCCACTTCAAAACTGATTTGCATTCCTATAGTTTGCAATTTTTTTAGAAATTATCTTTCCATTTGCGAATAGCTGCAAAGATATCTGACTCAGTAGACAATGGAGTGCTTAAAAAAGTTTCAGCGGCTTGCTTTATTGTTGGTTTATTAGTTCGCATAAATGGGTTGGTGGTGATCTCTAATTGAATTGTCGAAGGCAGGGTTATTTGATCCTTGTGTCTTAAATCTTCAACACTTTCATATCGATCGATCAGCGCTTGATTATCCGGTTCGACTGTTTTTGCAAAGGTTAAGTTGGCTAATGTGTATTCATGAGCACAATACACTTTTGTGTTTTCTGGAAGCTGAGCCAGCTTTTGCAGTGAGTTAAGCATTTGTTGTGGAGTTCCTTCGAACAGTCGTCCGCAACCGCCGGCAAAGAGTGTGTCTCCGCAAAACAGTGATCCCTCACCAAAAAAGGCGATGTGATCCAGCGTGTGTCCCGGAACTTCCATAACCTTAAATTTTGCATCTATGCTATCTAAATTAACGCTCTCACCATCAACAAGGGCAACATCTATGCCTTTAATTGAGTGGTTAGCAGGCCCATAAACCTTTAGATTAAAAAGATTTCTTAACTTTAGCAGACCACCGGTGTGATCTCTGTGATGATGGGTTATTAGAATAGCCGATAACGTTAGTTGCTCCTGTTCTAGAAACTCAATAACGGGGTAGGCGTCGCCAGGATCGACAACTGCACAGGTTTTTGCTCGATTATTTATCAAAGCCCATATATAGTTATCAGTGAATGCTTTAATTGGAGCGACAGCTAGCATAGTTTCTCTCTTAATGCCGTAAGATAGTTATAATGTATCAAGAACCTTATTCCAATCACAACCGCCGAACCGCCGATATAACCTGGCGAAGCTTTGCCTCAGGCGCACGTGCGAGCAAGCAATTACAGTCTGCGCTCGATCAGGTGTTACCAGAGTTTTTCGGCTATTATGCAGCCAGCATTGGCCCCTTGTCAGAAACCCTTCACTTTAATCAAAGCCCTGTAAAACACTGGTTTAAAGTGTCGTGTAGACACCATAAATGGGTTGATGGGGTCTCAAAGTATGATGCTTTGCCTTTCGCCTCAGATTCTCTGGATATTGTGTTGTTGCCCCATATTCTCGATTTTATTCAACAGCCTCACGATTTGCTACGAGAGGTTGAGCGTGTGATTATTCCGGAAGGAAAAGTCATTATTTCTGGTCTCAACCCCTACAGTTGGTACGGTGTGCGTCATTTAGGCGGACGCTTTGCGCGTCAAAAAAGCCCAGTTAAGCGACTTATTGGCCTGTCACGCCTCAAAGACTGGATAAAACTCATCGGGTTTGAGGTCGAAGATTATATAGGGCTTGAATTTGCCGGGCAGCAATCGCCCCAACTTTGGCATCCGTTGGCGTCGCATTTTAGTAGCCATTACTTGCTGGTTGCTAAGAAGAAAGTTTCCACTCCAACACCAATTCGCCCAAGTTGGCGTAACAATAAAAAGCTCGTTCCTGCGAGGTTTGCAGAGCCGAGTGTGCGCAACCTGGTCGAAAGAGAATTAAAAAAAGTTCAAGACTATTAATGTCGCTTCTTTATAATGGCCTTATGATTTAAAACACAAGAAAGCGAATAGATTTTGGATAAAGTTCATATATTCACCGATGGAGCCTGTAAAGGTAATCCCGGCCCTGGTGGTTGGGGAGTATTATTACGATCTGGAAAATTCGAAAAAGAGTTGTTTGGCGGTGAACTCAATACAACGAATAACCGAATGGAACTTACTGCTGCAATTGAAGCCTTGAATGCTTTACGAAGAGCCTGTGAAGTAGAGCTGACAACCGACTCGGAGTATGTCAGAAAAGGCATTACTGAATGGCTGGAGAACTGGAAAAAGCGTGGGTGGAAAACGGCTGCGAAAAAACCAGTAAAAAATGCAGATCTCTGGCAAGCATTAGATCAAGCTGTGCAACGACACAGTGTCAATTGGCATTGGGTAAAAGGGCACAGTGGTCATCCTGAAAATGAAAAAGCAGATGAGCTGGCTAATCGAGGCGTTGCTCAAGCGTTAGAGGAATAAATATGCGTCAGGTGGTACTAGATACCGAAACCACAGGTTTAGAGCCTTCTCGAGGGCACAAAATTATCGAAATTGGCTGTGTTGAAATGATTGATCGCAAACTAACCGGTCGACATTACCATCAATACATCCAGCCTGATCGAGTTGTTGACGATGGTGCGATTGAAGTGCACGGAATTACGAATGAGTACTTAGCCGACAAACCTAGGTTTTATGAAGTGGTTGACGACTTTATTAAGTTTGTCGATGGTGCTGAGCTTGTAATTCACAATGCACCCTTCGATATCGGGTTTCTCGACTGGGAGCTCAAGTGTCTCGATCGTGGTCTTGGTAAGATGGAGGATTATTGTACGGTACTGGATACTTTGGTGTTGGCTCGACAAATGTTTCCAGGTCAAAAAAATAGTTTGGATGCATTATGTAAACGCTACGGAATCGATAACTCACACCGAACACTCCACGGCGCTTTACTTGATTCGGAAATTTTAGCTGACGTTTATTTATTTATGACAGGAGGGCAGACAGCACTCACTTTGTCGTCGCATCAGGATTTTTTAAATCAAGGTAAACAAAACGCGGGTATTCGGAGAATTAAAAGAAGTTCACCGCTCAAAGTAATTAAAGCGAATACCGATGAACTGGCTAAGCATGAATCAAAGCTCGAGGATATTCGAAAAGCATCGGGTAAAGAGTCGATTTGGGAAAAAGTAGTTCAATAGTGATGGTTAACTAAAAGGCATTATCTTAGCTTTCGACTAAAATTATTGACGTATAAAAAAACAGCGGCTTCGGCCGCTGTTTTTTTATATTACTACGATTAATTTTTTACAAAAGAATAAGCCTATTAGTGGCCGCCAGACTTTTTAGACGCTAATACGCAATGATCGTTTACCCATGTTCCTTGCATTGAACGACAAAGATCTTGTAGGTCGTGATGATTGATCAGATGTTTCTCGTACATGGATTCCGTTGAGCTCTCAAGAGTGAACATAACCATTAGTAAGCCGACTATGCTCATGGTAACTGTGTATGGAAGAGCCATAATCACCATTCGTCCATAAGACAATCTAATTAAAGGAGCAAGCGCTGAAGTCAATAAGAATAAGAATGCTGCTTGACCATTCGGTGTTGCAACACTCGGAATGTTTGTACCTGTATTGATCGCAACTGCAAGCATATCAAAAGTATCACGATCGATACTTCCATTCAGTGCGGCTTGTGCAACTTCATTGATGTATACCGTTGCGACAAATACATTATCGCTAACCATAGAAAGAACACCATTTGCGATGTAAAACATGGCTACCTGAGTTGTACCTTCAAGCTTCAATACTTCGTGAATGACTGGAGCAAATAATTGGTTGTCAGCAATAACCGCGACTATTGCAAAAAAGACGGTAAGTAATGCAGTAAATGGTAACGCTTCTTCAAACGCTTTTCCGATACTGTGTTCGTCAATAATGCCAGTAAATGATGTGGCTAATACGATTACTGAAAGTCCGATCAATCCGACTTCGGCTAAATGAAACATCAAGGCGATTATTAACCAAACCGCAACTAAGCCTTGGAAAACAAGACCGACTTTTTCCTTTCGAGTACGTTTAGCGTCTTCTGCTGCAGCAAATTCTTCCATAACCTTTCGGACTTTCTCAGGAATTTCTTCACCGTAACCAAACCATTTTACTTTTTCTAAAATAAAGCAGGTTATTAATCCAGTGATGAGTACAGGAATGGTAATGGGTGCCATACGGATAAAAAACTCGCCAAAGCCCCAGTTTGCTCGTTGTGCAATTAATAAGTTTTGAGGTTCGCCGACCAATGTGCAAACACCACCCAAAGCAGTACCGACTGCTGCGTGCATTAGCAGACTGCGAAGAAAGGAGCGAAATCTATCTAAATCTTCACGATGCAGTTCCTGGACTTCATCATCATGACTGTGATCATGGTCATTATTGAAATGTTTGCCAGAAGCAACCTTATGGTAGATTCCGTAAAAGCCGACGCCAACAGCAATTACTACTGCGGTTACCGTTAGTGCGTCGAGGAAAGCCGACAAAAGAGCAGAAACAGCGCTGAATAGGATTGAAAGAAACGCTTTCGATCGAACACCAAGTAAAATCTTGGTAAAAGTGAAAAGCAACAAGCTTTTCATAAAGTAAATGCCAGCAACCATGAAAATAAGTAAAAGAAGTACAGGTAAGTTAGCTTGTACCTCATGCAAAACTGTTTCTGGGCTGGTTAATCCGATAAAAACAGCCTCTAAAGCGAGTAAACCTCCTGGCTGTAATGGGTAGCATTTAAGCGCCATCGCCAGAGTAAAGATAAACTCAATAATCAATAACCAACCCGCAATTGTTGAGCCAGCTTCGCCAGCACCGAAATAAACGATGGGGTTTATGATTAAAAAAGCAACAATGGTAATTTTGTACCAGTTCGGCGCTTGTCCAAGAAAGTTTTCAAGAGCGGCAGCGCGTATTGAGTTTGCCATATTAGGAATATCCCGTTTTTTATATGATTATTTTTCGTTAAATTTCATGTAAATAGCATTCAAGCAAATTTTAGACGGTTTTGACTTGTTTGCACAACTGCTGCCAAGGCTTTTCGTTATAGAATCGATATGAAGCTAAATTTGCGTACAGTTTAGGAGTAAGTGTCTTTTCAAGATCGTCGAACCGAGTTATGCTTAACCCTCAGGTTAGAACTCAGACCAGTTTTAAACATACTAAGCGCAGTGCAAAGCAGTAAATTGAAGAAACGTTATGTTGCACTGCGATAATTTAAGAAGATGACTCCATGACTGACCATCAGAATAAAGTTACTTATCATATGACCACGCCGATAAAGGCAAAAAGTCCAGCGGCATTCGCGGAGCAATATATTGTAGAGTCTATTTGGCGTGGAAAATTTGCTGCAGGAAGTATATTACCCGCTGAACGAGAATTATCCGATCTTATCGGGGTGACACGTACGACGCTGAGAGAAGTACTACAACGACTGGCCAGAGACGGTTGGTTAACCATTCAACATGGTAAACCTACTCAGGTTAATGATATTTGGGAAACCGCAGGTCTGAATATTTTAGATACAATTGTTCGGCTCGATGATGAAGGGTCTTTAACGATTGCAGATCAACTGTTAAATGCTCGCACAAACATGAGTGCAATTTATTTACGACTTGCAGTAAAAAGTAATCAAGAAAAAGTTATTGAGCTACTTTCTGAGCTTGAACAAGTAGAAGACACTGCTGAAGGCTTCATTCATTTTGACTGGAGCTTCCACCATTCTGCGACTCTAGCTGCAGGTAATCCCGTTTATACATTGATGCTAAATGGTTTTAAAACTATTTATTATCGAATAGGCCTCTATTATTTTAGTAACGAAAAAGCTCGTGACTTAGCAAGAAAATTTTATTCCAGTTTAACCGGTATTATTCGTTCGGGTGATATCGAAAAGTTAATCGAAGCGCTTTGGCAATATGGTCATGAATCTGGCACGGTTTGGCAAGAAATGCGAGATAAATTGACTGCATTGAGTGAGCTCGACGAGGATAAATAAGTTAAATTGACGCCGTTAATTTAGCGTTCAACAGCGAACAACTTCTCTTCAAATAACTAGAAATAACTAGAGTTCTAATTTAAAAGAACTCTAGTTATTTATCAGCCTGAGCGTCGTCTTTCAATTTTAAGAAACTTTCTTTTCTAACTCACTTTGCGGCGGAATTTGTGCTGATGACAGAATCTGCCCATCTGGATCGACGCTGTCGAGCTTGACTGGAAACTGCCATAAATGGTGCAGATGTTTTAGTACTTCTTCTGTAGTGTCTGCGAGTGGAACTCGATTCTGCTGTATATGCCTTAAGGTGATACTTCTATCGCCTTTCACATCAACATTGTAAACCTGAATATTCGGTTCATTGATGCTCAAGTTGTATTGGTTTGAAAGTAATTGTCTTATTTCTTGATAACCTGACTCATTGTGAATTGATTCAACGGATAACGTATTTTCTTGATCATCATCCAAAAGCGCGAAAAATTTAAATTGTCTAATTAATTTCGGAGACAGAAATTGCGCAACAAAACTTTCATCTTTGAAGTTTCTCATAGCAAAGTCGAGCGTTTCCAGCCAGTTTGAACCAGCAATGTCAGGAAACCATTTTCGATCTTCTTCATCAGGATTTTCACAAATGCGCTTGATGTCTTGCATCATGGCATAACCAAGCGCATAAGGATTGATTCCTGAGAAGTAGGGCGAGTCAAAATCAGGTTGGTAAACGACATTAGTGTGACTTTGAATAAACTCCATCATAAAGCCATCGGTGACCAGCCCTTGATCGTATAAGTTATTGATTAAAGTATGATGCCAAAAGCACGCCCATCCTTCATTCATTACTTGAGTTTGACGTTGAGGGTAAAAGTATTGACCGATCTTGCGAACAATCCTGACAACTTCACGTTGCCAAGGTTCTAACAGGGGCGCATGCTTTTCAATAAAATATAAGATATTTTCTTGAGGTTCATGTGGAAAACGAATCGCATCCAAATCGGCTTCACTTGCTTGTTTTTTTGGTATGGTTCGCCATAAATCATTGACCTGAGACTGTAGAAAAGCTTCTCGTTCTTTTTGTCGGCGCTTTTCTTCTCGCATTGAAATTGGATGAGGGCGCTTGTATCGGTCGACACCATAATTCATAAGTGCGTGGCACGCGTCTAGTAAACTTTCAACTTCATCAATGCCATATCGACGCTCACATTTTGCGATATAGTTTTTCGCAAATAATAAATAATCGATTATCGCTTCAGCATCGGTCCATGTCTTAAAGAGATAGTTACCTTTAAAGAAAGAGTTGTGTCCAAAGGATGCATGAGCAATTACCAACGCTTGCATCATCATGGTATTTTCTTCCATTAAATAAGCTATACATGGATTCGAGTTTATGACTATTTCATAAGCCAGTCCCATGTGGCCACGACGGTATTGTTGCTCGTTACTAATGAAGTGCTTTCCGAAAGACCAATGACTATAACCTATCGGCATGCCGACACTGGCGTAAGCATCTAGCATTTGCTCAGCAGTGATAACTTCTATTTGATTCGGATAGGTATCCAAATTATAACTTTCTGCAGCTTTCTCTATTTCGTCATAGTATCTTTGTATCGTTTCGAACGACCATTCTGCAGATGTGGATATTGGTTTTCTTTTTTTTGTCATGCGGCTTGTTTCCTGAAAAATTCGCGAAACACCGGATAAATATCACTTTGCTGTTGAATATTTTGAATTGCAAAGTTATCGAAACTTTTTAAAAGACTTTCGTACTGATGCCATAAGCTTTGGTGTTCTCGTTGGGTGATTTCAACATAAGCGTAGTATCGAACCGCTGGTAAAATAGAGTCGGTCAAAATCTTTTTACATAACGGTGAGTCGTCATTCCAGTTATCTCCGTCAGAAGCCTGAGCGGCGTAAATGTTCCATTGGTCGAGTGGGTAACGCTCTTTAATTATTTTATCCATTAGTTTAAGTGCACTAGAAACGATAGTACCACCAGTCTCTTGTGAGTAGAAAAACTCTTGCTCATCAACTTCTTTAGCTTGCGTATGGTGACGAATAAAAACTACATCAACGTCTTTGTAACTTCGAGTTAGAAACAGATACAGCAAAATATAAAAACGTTTTGCCATTTCTTTAGTTGCCTGGTCCATTGAGCCGGAAACATCCATGAGGCAGAACATTACGGCTTGAGACGTAGGATCAGGCCTTTGGGCATAATTGGTATAACGTAAATCAAAGGTGTCAATAAAAGGAACCTTTTTGATTCTTTCTTCAAGATGAGAAATTTTATTTTGCAGCTCTAATATTTTTAGGTCTGGTCGAGGCTTCTCTTTCTCGAGGAGTTCAAGCTCTTGCTCTAGTTCAGCTTTTTCTCTTTTCGGTCCGGCTCTCAAAGCAATACGCCGCGCCATCGCGGAGCGTAGTGAGCGAACAATATTGATATTGGTTGGAACACCATCGGTGGTATAACCCGCTCGAACAGAACGAGTTTTCGTCATTTTCTTTAATTGATTTTTCTTTAGGTTTGGCAGTTCCAGATCATCAAACAACAGGTCTAAATATTCATCTTTTGAAATTTCAAATAGAAACTCATCTTGACCTTCACCTTGGTCGCTCGCGCGTCTGCCGCCTTGTCCAGCACCTCCAGGAGGAGGTCGTTTAATTTTGTCACCCGGAACGAAGTCTTTATTTCCGGGATATACGCGTTCTTTTTTACCTCCATCGCCGCTTCTAAAAGTAGGTTCGCGAATATCTTTCGATGGAATCGAAATTTTTTCGCCAGACTCTAGATCGGTGACACTTCGTTTACCAATTTGATCGGCAATGGCTTTTTTGATTTGTTTTTTATAACGCCGAATAAAGCGCTGCCGATTGACAGTGCTTTTATTCTTTGCGTTAGGTCGGCGATCAATTAACTGCGCCATGGTTACTCCTTTTAGAATGCTTTTAAAAAGGATTACGACGCTTTTCTAACGCGCAAGTACCATTCACAAAGCAATCTTACTTGCTTTTCGGTATAACCTTTCTCTACCATTCGCGAAACGAAATTTTCATGTTTCTTTTTGTCTTCCTCAGACGCTTTTGCGCTGAAAGAAATAACAGGAAGAAGATCTTCTGTGTTAGAAAACATTTTCTTTTCGATTACGGTTCTTAACTTTTCGTAACTGGTCCAGGTCGGATTGTTTCCTTTGTTGTTCGCTCTCGCTCTCAATACAAAGTTAACCACTTCGTTTCGAAAGTCTTTGGGATTAGAAATACCTGCAGGTTTTTCGATTTTTTCGAGCTCTTCGTTTAACGACGCTCGGTCAAAATTCTCACCGGTTTCTGGATCTCGATATTCTTGATCTTGAATCCAGAAGTCAGCATAAGTGACATATCGGTCAAATATGTTTTGACCGTACTCAGAATAAGACTCAAGGTAAGCGGTTTGAATTTCTTTACCAATGAACTCGATGTAATTGGGAACCAAAAATCCTTTGATGTATTCAAGATATTTATCGTGAGTTTCTTGTGGATATTGCTCACGATTAATTTGTTGTTCGAGTACATATAAAAGATGCACTGGGTTTGCAGCGACTTCAGTTTGATCAAAGTTAAACACTCGTGACAAGATTTTAAATGCGAAACGAGTCGAAAGCCCTGTCATACCTTCATCGACGCCAGCATAATCACGGTACTCTTGGTAAGACTTAGCTTTAGGATCGGTATCTTTTAAACTTTCGCCGTCATACACTCTCATTTTTGAATAAATACTGGAGTTTTCTGGTTCTTTAACGCGCGATAAAACACTGAACTGAGCAAGCATTTGCAAAGTGCTTGGCGCGCATGGAGCTTCACTAAGTGAGCTGTTATCGAGTAACTTGTCGTAAATCTTTATTTCTTCAGAAACTCTCAAGCAATAGGGTACTTTTACGATATAGACACGATCCAGAAAAGCTTCATTATTCTTATTATTTTTAAAACTTTGCCACTCTGACTCGTTGCTGTGCGCTAAAATGGTGCCTTCAAATGGTAACGCCGACAATCCTTCGGTACTGTTATAGTTTCCCTCCTGAGTTGCTGTGAGGAGTGGGTGAAGTACCTTGATTGGCGCTTTGAACATCTCGACAAATTCCATGATGCCTTGATTTGAACGACATAGTGAACCTGAGTAGCTGTAGGCATCTGGGTCGTTTTGTGCGTAACCTTCGAGTTTTCGAATGTCGACCTTCCCAACCAAAGCAGAAATGTCCTGGTTGTTTTCGTCACCGGGTTCTGTTTTGGCTATGGCGATTTGATTCAAAATAGATGGCTGCAATTTAACCACTCGAAACTTAGAAATATCGCCGCCAAATTCGTTTAAACGTTTGACTGCCCAAGGTGACGGTATTTTTCTTAAATAACGGCGTGAGATACCGTACTCTTCTTCAAGAATTGAAGCATCTTCATCCGGATCAAATAGGCCAAGAGGCGACTCAAAAACTGGTGAGTCTTTAATCGCGTAAATGGGGTATTGCTCCATTAATTTTTTAAGTTTCTCCGCTAATGACGACTTACCACCACCGACTGGACCAAGTAAGTATAAAATTTGCTTTTTCTCTTCTAAACCTTGGGCTGCATGCTTGAAGTAAGAAACAATTTGTTCGATGGAATCTTCCATTCCGAAAAATTCTTCAAAAGCAGGGTAGCGGGCTATGACCTTGTTAGAGAAAATTCGGGAAAGTCTTGGTTCTTGGGCTGTATCAATTAATTCTGGCTCACCGATCGCTGCGAGCATTCTTTCGGCTGAAGTGGCGTAGGTAAGCGGTTCTTGTCGACAAAGCTCGAGGTATTCCTGGAGAGAAAACTCCTCTTGTTGGTGATCTTCGTAGCGTTGCTGATACTTATCAAAAATGCTCATTTAACACCTCTAGTTATGTGCGTTTACGCTCTAATTAACGTGCTGATAAAATCTCCTTCGTTGGCTTGGTTTTATTTTATTTTTTTTATTGGAGTAAGCCGTTGCACTCGACCAAGTCAACTTGTACAACTCGCTTACTTTAAGAATAGTTAAGATTTAAATTTTTTAAATGTGTAAATTCACTTAATAACAAATTGTTAGTAAAGTAATTGCTGCGCTAATATCAAAAAACTGACTTACTGAAATCTCAAATTTCAAAAAATGGTTTGTTGCGGCGCAAAATAGGGGAAGGTGTGAGTAAAAAAATAAACCTCCGATTATTCAATAAGTTGCCGATAACATTGAATAAACTGGTCTGCCCACTTGCGTTGGTTGTTAAGTGTGGTTAGCATTGACCTCGGATAAAAAAACAATTTTAAACAACTAGAAAAACTTTTTGCGGTTAAGCCACTTACAAGCGCTTTGGGAACTGCCTCGCTTGCATCAGCAACTACCGCAGTACTGGGAGAGTTAGATGAAAAAATTCACGCTAGGAATGTTGACTTTAGGGAGTCTCCTTCTAGCCGGCTGTAGCAGTGACGAAACTGCTGAACCGGCCAATCTAGAAGCTAAAGCATGGGCGGTGTATGTGCCGGCGGATGGCAATATACCAATCCCGAACGATTTGTTGTTCAATGGAACTCAAGATCTAACCTTGAACCTTCCGGTTGCTGATCCAAATGACTTCAGCGATCCAACTAATGCATTGTCAGCGTTAGACGGCTGGTCGACGACAGCTCCGTTCAGTTTCAGCTTCGCCTCTCTTGAGGAGTCAGACGCTCTCGACCCAGCGAGCGTTGTTGCTGGCGATACAGTTCGAATTTTCGAAGTACTCGCGGACACCGATTTCAACAATCCATTAAATGGTCAAGCACCGACCTTTGCTCCTTATCAACTGATTGGCGAAGTGCCTTCTAGTGAATACGTGGCTATTCCACAAGGCATGAGTGTTGCGATTGTTCCAACTAAACCTTTGAGTCCTCGAAGCACCTATATTGTTGTTGCGACTAACGGGATTACCGTTAACGGCCTAGAGACCACTGTTGATACTCAGTATGGTTTGGTTAAAGGTCAGGCGCCGCTTGCGGGATCACTTGCCGCTCTTGAGCCAGTTCGGCAGTTAGTTAACATTTACGAAAATCTTGCTGCTGCTGGAGGTGTGACCAAAGCCGATATCGTTGTTTCATTTGCTTTCACCACTCAGTCGGTTGGTGATGTCGTTATGACAGCGAAACAAGCATACATTGACGGTCCCATTGCTGCGGCTGGTGTTCGTCCAGTAACCAGTTTCACAAATTTAGGGCTTCCTTCAAATCTGGTTAATCCAGCTTTGAGCGGCGATGCATTAATTAGCGTGGGTCAAATCACTCTTAACTACATGCTTGGAATTCCTACTTTGGAAAGCCCAACAGCGCCATTAGATACTTTCTATGTTGGTGCAGATGAAATCCCAACAGCACAAGGTCCAGTTCCAAACCCATTGGCGGGTGGATTTACAACTTATGTTAACAAGTTGCCACAGCGTAATGGTTCGGTAACTATTCCTGGATTGTTAGAAGGCGGTGAGACAGTTCCATTGTTAGTGTCTGTACCGTCTGATGCAGCATGTCCGACACCTTACCCGGTGATGTTGTTCCAACACGGTATTACTTCAAACCGAACAGCGATGTTTGGAATCGCTGACACTATGGCTCGTGCTTGTACGGCGGTTGTTTCAATTGACTTGCCATTGCATGGTCTTAATGCAACCAACGGTGGAGCTTTCTTCGTAGGTTACAATCCTGGCGGTGTTCGTGAGCGAACTTTTGGAGTTGATTACGTTGATAATACGACTTCAGCTCCTGGTCCAGATGGAAATGTTGATAGTTCAGGTGCTCACTTTATTAACCTGAGAAACCTTCTTGTTTCGCGAGACAACCTTCGCCAGGCAATTTTCGATTTATTGACGCTAGAGAAAGCAGTACCGGCCATGGATGTTGATGGCAACGGTATTCCTGACTTTGACCCGGATAATATTTCTTTCATGGGGCACTCGCTTGGTGGGATTGTCGGTTCAAGCTATGTTGCTTATTCAGACAGTTTAGAAATTGCCATACTAGCGAACCCGGGTGGTGGTATTGCTGGCTTGTTGGATGCTTCTGATACCTTTGGTCCAACTATTCGCGCAGGTATTGCTGCGGGTGCCGGTGTTTCTCCGACGGATCCTGCGTTCCCAGCAATTTATCGACAATTCTTGTTTGCTGCTCAAACAGCTATCGATAGTGGCGACCCTATCAACACAACGACCGCAGCATTAGGCAATAACATTCCTACGTTAATGCTTCGAACCGAAGGTGATGCAGTTGTGCCGAATAATTCACCAACAGCACCTCTTTCTGGTACTGATCCTTTGGCGGCTTATTTGAATCTTTCGCCAGTGGTTGCGGGTGATGGAAACGTATCACTTGGTGCTCGTCAATTATCCAGACTTAACCAAGGTTTACATTCAACTGTATTGACGCCTGCTGGACCAAATGGAGCAGCTGAGTTTGCAGCGACTACAGCAGAAATGCAGACCCACATTGTTTCGTTCATCGCTTCGAACGGTACTGCGGTTCAAGTTGTCGACCCAAGCTTAATTGACTAATAATTTTAGTTAATATTAGTTACAATGCCCTCGCCGAAAGGTGAGGGCATTTTTGTTTGTCGCTTTAAAATTTAGGAGCTTACTTTGGAGTTTATAACTGATTACGGGTTGTTTTTGGCGAAGGCTGTGACAATTGTGGTCGCGATTATGTTGATAATTGGAATGATTGCGAGTTCCAGTATAAAAGCGAAAACAGGCCACTCGGCCGGCTCTATTACAATTACTAATTTGACGGAACAGTTTGACGAGCTCAATCACGACATTCGCAAAGAGATTCTTAGCAAAGAAGAGTTTAAAGCATTTGTTAAGCAAGAGAAGAAAAAAGAAAAACAAGCCGAAAAGAGTAAGAAAAGTACGGAAGGCTCTGAGAAGCGAGTCGACAATAGTTCTGATGAAGAGATTTTGAACGCTAAAAAAGATACAGGTAACACACAAGTTGATTCTAATAATGAGGAGTCAGGCAGGTTATTCGTACTTAATTTTGATGGCGACGTTCAAGCTTCTGCTGTAGAAAATCTTCGAGAAGAGATTTCAGCAATTTTAGGTATTGCCAACAGCAACGATGAGATTTTGGTTCGACTTGAAAGTCCTGGTGGAATGGTGCACACCTATGGCTTGGCGTCTTCTCAGCTTCAGCGTATTAAAAATAAAGGATTAAAACTTTCGATAGCCGTTGATGCGGTTGCTGCAAGTGGTGGTTATATGATGGCATGTGTTGCGAACCGCATATACGCGGCGCCGTTTGCAATTATCGGTTCGATTGGTGTGTTGGGTCAGTTACCAAACTTTCATCGACTGCTGAAACATAACAAAGTTGATTTTGAGCAGCACACTGCAGGTGAGTTTAAACGAACTCTGACAGTTTTTGGCGAAAACACTGATAAATCTCGCGAAAAATTTCAACAAGATCTAGAGCAAACGCATCAGTTATTTAAAACATTTATTGAAGAGAATAGACCAACACTTGATATTGAAAAAGTCGCTACTGGAGAGCATTGGTATGGTCGTCAAGCAATTGAGCTAGGTCTCGTAGATGAGATAAAAACAAGTGACGATATTATTCTAGAAGCTAGCGAAGAACGTCAGGTGTTTAAAGTAAAATATGAAATTAAAAAACCTTTGTCTGAGCGTCTGCCAATTTCTGTTTTTGCTAATCTTCAGAAGGCGGCGGTTAACTTATGGTATCGAGCTGAGCATCATAAGTTTTATAAATAATAAAGAAATGAACTAATCGCTAAAATGGTTTTCAGTAAACGGGTAGAAAGGCGGATTGCGGTAATTAGGTGACGAACGATAATTTCTGGTTAGAAAAGTGGGAGAAGAATGAGCTAGGTTTTCATTTGCCGCAAGTTCATCCTTTATTAAAACGATATTTTCTAGCCAAACAGTCAGGGACTATTCTGGTCCCTTTGTGTGGTAAGTCTTTAGATTTACTGTATCTGATGCAGTATCAACCTGTGTTAGGCGTTGAGTTGTCGACTCTTGCATGCGAACAATTCAGCCATGAAAATAAACTCGATATGACCCCTGAAAAATCGGGCGCATTTAATCGTTATCACACTCAGCAACTCGATCTATTGCAAGGCAATATTTTTGATTTAAAGCACCAAGATGTGCTTGATTGCGGTCAGGTATACGACAGAGCTGCCTTAATAGCGCTGCCACAGAGTGAGCGGAAAAACTACCTCGATCACTTGTTCTCCATTTTACCGCGGCCAATCGAGTATTGGTTGATAACATTGGATTACAGCCAAACTGAAATGGCAGGTCCACCTTACAGTGTGGCCCCCGATGAGGTAAAGTCTCTGTTTCAATCAGCAAGCCGAATAGAATGTTTGTCGCGGAAGTCAATTATTGATAAAGAGCCTGCTTTTTCAAGCAGAGGTCTTAAGGACTTGTTTGAAACCATATATCGAATAGAATTAATGTAAAGCGGTTATTTAGGAATCCTTCATGAGCAAAGAATCATCTGAAAAAGCTATTGCACCTTACGGCGCTTGGCCATCTGAAGTAACCGCAGAGTTAGTTGCGCAAAAAGGAACGCGGCTCGGACATATGCAGGTTCATAATTCCTCTGTGTATTGGTTAGAGTCGCGACCGCAAGAACAGGGTAGAGGTGTCGTTGTCGAATTCGATGGTGTTAATCGAAAAGACCGGTCTCCAAAGTCAATGAGCGTTGGTTCTATGGTACACGAGTACGGTGGAGGCGACTTTGTGGTTGGTGATTCTGGACTTTTCTTTTGCAATCACGATGACCAAGCTGTTTATCATGCTGCTTCAAGTGAGAACTGCAAACGACTAACTGAAGTAAGTCAGAAGCCACGTGCTTGGCGATTTGCCGACTTGAAACTTTCGGCCGATGAACAATTTTTGGTTGCTGTTAGAGAGCGTCATGATTGCACTCCGATTACCACCGATTTAGTTTTAATTGATACGAACTCAGGCAATATTTCAGTTATTGCCGAGGGAGCGGACTTTTATGCATCTCCGGCATTCTCTCCGAACGGTAAACGTCTAGCATGGGTGCAGTGGTATCACCCTCAGATGCCGTGGGATGGAACTGAGTTGTGGGTAGCCGACATTGCCCTGGATGGTGCTGCATCGGCAGAGCACTTGGTTTGTGGTGGTTCTCAGGAATCGGTTCTTCAGCCAAAGTGGAGCCCCGACGGCGTATTGCATTTTATTTCAGATCGTTCTGGCTGGTGGAATCTGTATTCATTTCGAGATGGCATTTTGAATGCACTAATGCCAACTGATAATGATTGCGGGTTGCCAATGTGGAATCTCGGTTATTCGTCTTATTCATTTGCGACCAGTACCGAAATATACGTAGCTGTGTTTGAAGAGGGCCAACAGCAGTTGGCTCATCTGTCGGTTGATACTGGTCATATAGAGCCGCTTGGCTTGCCTTTTAGAGAGTATCCTGGACAGATTCACTTCGCAGAGGGGAAAGTATTTTGTATAGCAGGTGCTCCGACGTTAGGTAGTGGTGTTTTTGCTATTAGTACAGATAATAGTCACTACCAAAATATCGGGGGTGACAGCGACTTCCCGGTGGACAGTGAATATCTATCGATTGCTAAGCCTGTCACTTTTACGTCTGCATCTGGCGAAGACTCTCATGCTTATTTTTATGAGCCCGTTAATCCAAATTATTGTGGTTCAGGTGACGAGCACCCTCCATTAATCGTGATGTCACATGGAGGCCCAACAGGAGCAACGTCTACTACTCTTAATCTGGCGATTCAGTTTTGGACCAGTCGAGGGTTTGCGGTTGTCGATGTTAATTATTCTGGTAGTACAGGCTTTGGTAGAGCTTATCGACAGGCGTTAAATGGCCGTTGGGGTATCAACGATGTCAACGATTGCGTTTACGCTGCACGCTATTTGGTTGAAGACGAACTAGCCGATCCAGAGCGATTGTTAATAAGGGGGGGGTCTGCCGGCGGTTTTACGACTTTGTGTGCGTTAACGTTTACAGATGATTTTGCCGCAGGTATGACGCGTTATGGTGTTGCCGATCTAGAAACTTTATTGTCTGACACGCATAAATTTGAGTCTCGATATTTAGATAAATTAGTTGGGCCTTATCCCGAATCAAAAGATATTTATCAACAACGCTCACCGATTCATCATACAGAGCAATTGTCGTGTCCTTTGTTGGTACTACAAGGTGCAGACGATAAAGTTGTCCCGCCATCCCAGTCTTTACAGTTAGTCGAAGCATTGAAAGAAAAAGATATTCCTCATGCCTATATCGAATTTGAAGGCGAGGGGCATGGCTTCAGAAAACAAGCTACGATCATTTCAGCATTACAAGCTGAGCTGTATTTTTACAGGAAAGTTTTAGGAATTAATGCGGAAGAGAGTCTGCCTGAAATAGCCATTTAGATTCCCGAAATAATAATCGAATTGTTGCTGTTCAAAATCTGTTTGATGGCAACAACTTTGCTTTATGTATTCTTATTAAATAATTGAATCAAGGTTTGCTGTATTACCTCGAAAGCCTGCTCGGAAGTAATAACTCCAAGCGTGAGTTCGTATTCTATTCTTTGGAAAACAGCATAAATAATTTTTGCGCGAATAGCGGAGTGTTCAATGGATAGCTGCTCTAAAAACTTTTCTATCGAGCTTAAATGTTGCCGCTCAATTAACTTGACCATCTCCGCGACTCGGTAATCTCTTAATGCCTGGGTGCGAAAAGTGTGCTCAAGTAAACGTAATTGTTTTTTCGCGGAAGAGTGGGTGAAGTACTCGATAGTCGAAAGGCTGGCTGAACTCACGATTATAGAGAGTTCAGTATTGCTCGATTGAAATTCCTCGAGCTGAGCAAAAACAGAATTTTCAAATTCATTCACTTCTTCCATGGCTTTTTCGGAAAAGTAGATGAAAGTATCATGAATGAGATCAAAAATATCATCGAAATAATAAGTTGTCGCAGCTAACGGGACACCCGCCTGCTCGGCAACCGCTCTGTGACGAACACCTCGCACACCGTCTTTCACTATAATTTCTAAAGTGGCTTCGAGCAACGCCTGTCTGCGTGCTTTGCCATCTGAGCGTTTAGGTAAACGCCCACGATATTGAAATATTGACTCTGTCACGAGCGGTACTCTCCGTTGTAAAAAATAGCCGATATAAATTAGGCTTTATTTGGTTCTTCCACCTTTTCAAAATCAAAGCCGGCTTTAGGGTCGTTGAATATTTCCGGATCAAAATCATCCTCTGACTTGCTCACAATACAAGCTACAGTAGCATCGCCTGTAATATTCACTGCGGTTCGCATCATATCCAGGAAGCGGTCAATGCCTAACAGCATACCTATGGCCTCGGAAGGCAGATTCACCTGATTCAAAACCATTGTTAACATGACAAGTCCTACACTCGGTACGCCAGCCGTACCTATGGAAGCAAGAGTTGCCATCAATATAACGGTTAAGTATTGCGTTATAGTTAAATCAACTCCGTACATTTGAGCAATAAATACAGTCGCTATGCCCTGCATAATAGCGGTGCCATCCATGTTGATGGTGGCCCCCAAAGGTAAAGAAAATGAGGCCGTTGTTTTACCGATACCTAAACGTTTTCGACAAACTTCCATGGTTACGGGAAGAGTAGCTGCTGAAGAGGACGTTGAAAACGCAAATAACAGAGCAGGCCTTAATTTTTTCAACATCATGACAGGATTTAATCCTGCAAAAAGCGTCAGTAGAGTGGGGTAAGTTAGAAACGCGTGAATGACCAGTGTCACCGCTACCAGCAAAAAGTAAATGGCAAGTTTAGCGATGGCTTCGAATCCAACTTCATAAATCACCACGGCCATTATGCAGAACACACCGTAAGGAGCAATGTGCATAATAATTGTCACTAACTTAAGAATGACGTCGTTTAAAGCATCGAAAAATTCTGCAATTTTCTCTCCGCTTTTACCTGCTCTGGATATTGCAATACCAAACAGTAGTGCAAATATTATGACTTGCAACATATTGCCGGAGGCCATTGCTTTGAATGGATTGTCGGTAACTAAGCTACCTAACACTTCCGTTAGTGCGGGAGCATTCTTTATCACATAGTCTGTCTGTTCCATCGTGATATTTGCGCCTGGATCAAAAATATTCGCCAGAATGAGTGCTAACGTGATGGCAATAGCAGTGGTCAGTAAATAGAGCGCAATGCTTTTTCCGCCGAGAGAACCGAGCTTTTTGGGATCACTTAAAGAACAGGTTCCGCAAATCAGTGATACGAGCACGAGAGGAACAACAACCATCTTTAGGGCATTGATGAATAATCTTTTTACAATATCAAAAGCTGGGACTATGTAATTTGTTATTCCCACACTAACACTGTCGCTGATTTGGCCAGCACCTACCAGTAATATCCCGAATAGAACCCCGCCAATAAGACCAATGAAAATTTGCGCGCTTAAACTTAGTTGACGAAAAGATTTAATCATTACAGTCCCGTTATAATTGTCGTTTTGATGATTTAATGATTAGCCAGCAGCTCTTCATATTGGATGCAAAGCCTAACTTTTAAGATTATCAGGAATCCACTCGGGGTAAAAGCGCAACACTGGTTTTGGTGAAAATCACCGAGATAAATCTATTCAATGGTCCCTGTTTGTTTGCGCTGCAACTAGTGGGCGCCGCAACATAATTTGAATTTCTTCCCGCTACCGCAGGGACAAGCCTCATTTCGCCCGGTTTTCGGATTCTCTCTGATGAAGGGCTGTTGCAATCTAGGTTCCTGTTTTGGTCGATATTCAAGCCAATATTGATAGATGGTTCTTACAGCTGAAGGAATTTCTGCTTTCCACTGAAGTATTTGTTCACGGTCTGATTCTTCGCGCACTTGTTTGCCAGACGCTCCGCCAAAAATCAAAATGGGGTATAACCATGCTTGAAGGGCTTCCATATTATTATGCCACTGGCTTTGGCATAGGCGTATTCCGGTCAAATAACCTCGGCACCAATTATCCACAATGACATTCACGCTATCGTGCATATCTCGCTCATAAAATAACGGTTCAAACTTATCAGGCGCTTGTGAGAGGATCGATTCGATACCGTTAAAGTGGCGTATGATGAATCGATATACCGGGTTAAACGAGTCTACCTTTTCTAGCTCTTCAAGAGTTTGCTTGAATACTTCAGGCAACCAGACTTCTGGAGATAGAAACTCAGGACTTGAGGCGACGGCCGTGAGCAATCCATCAAGCATCGACAAGTCGATCCCCTGATGCTCTTTGAGCATCAATTCAAGTTGATCAAGTTCGTCGGCATTAAGAGGCGTTAACAATTCCATAAAAAGGTTCAGTTTTCCGGTACGACAATGAATTCTAAGTCTCAGTTTACAGACAGTCTAATCTCTGAGTAAAGGCACCATTGAAAGCATATAGTTTTCAATGGTGCCTTACTGAGTGGAAAAATGACTGTAAATTTAAACGAGCTGGAAAGGGTAGACTGAGCCCAAATTTAATATTTGGGTCAGTTCGTCGAGTGCACTACGAGACTCTACAAGGAGGTTAGGATCAGCAAGATCAGCCGCACTGAGCCTATCACGGTAATGTTTGTCTACCCATACATTTAGCTCTGCAAACAATTTATCATTTATAAACACATTCGGATTGGTAGCGTTTATTTCTTCGTCTGTGAGCACAACTCGTTGTCTGAGACAGGCAGGACCGCCGCCATTTTGCATACTTTGTTTAACATCAAAAATACGTACTTCTTTGATTGGAGTGTCGCCAGAAACAAGGTTATCAAGATAGGCTTTGACTCGAGGATTCTCTTCACACTCGCCTGGAGCAATAAGCGCCATCGACTTATCGTCTATCGATATTAACTGGCTATTAAAAAGATAACTGGTTACTGCATCCTCTACCGACACTGCCGATGATGGAACTTTTACAAAATAAAAAGGCTGCTCTCCGAACTTGGTTGTTATTTCTTCGAACAAGTTATGAGTATTGAGAAATGCTTCTTCATGGTAGAAAAGTACATTTCGGTTACCCACTGAAATTACATCGTTATGAAAAACACCTTTATCAATAACCGCCGGGTTTTGTTGGCCAAATACAACTTTATCAGGATTAAGTTGATGTAAACGCGCAATGGCTTGTGAGGCTTCTTTAGTCTGGCGAGCAGGATACTTTGTTGGCGCTGGTTTTGAGTTGTCGAACGCATACTTTCCGTAAACGAAAAACTCTAATCCAGCATCGCCATAATTTGAACAAAAGCGAGTATGATTAGCGGCACCTTCGTCACCGAAGTGATCGCCAAGGGGCAAGGGCTCGTGATGAGCGAAATATTTTTCATTTGAAAAAATACTCGATAATATTCTTGCTGTCGTCGGCGACTCAATGGAGCGATGAAATTTGTTAGCGAGGTTTGCGGCTGTAAAATGCACTTTTCGATCAGCTGTATCAGCGCTTGGAGAAACCGTACAAGCATTTGCCGTCCACATGCTCGAAGCTGAGCAGGTGGCAACGAAAACTTGTGGTGCTTTTTCATAAGCATTTTTGATGACGTCTGCATCTGACCCCGAAAAGCCTAACTTGCGAAGTGTAAAAACATCGGGTCGTTCGAGAGGTGGCAGCAGTGCTTGCTTTAATCCCATATCACTGAGTGCTTTCATCTTTGCTAAGCCTTGCTTAGCACCTTCTTTGGGGTTGGATTGCTGTGCTGCGTTTGATAGAGAAGCCACGTTTCCAACTGATAAGCCTGCATAGTTGTGAGTTGGACCCACTAGACCATCAAAATTAACTTCACTTGCATTCATAATTTAGTCACCTGACATCAAATCATTCAAAACCGAATATTGAAACCGAACATCTTTAAATACATCAGCTCTCGTGTCTGCGCATTAAACTAATTTAATTCTAATGCTGCAGAAACCTGATTATCTGAGAGCTATTCGGCAAGACCTGGAAAAAATGTTACCGTCACCGGTTTTACTTAAGTAATAACGTATATTGCTAAAGCGCGATAAGGACACTGTAAAAAAGGCCAGTTTTCTTATAATGAATTTTTATCCTGATTAAGGATATATTGCCGATTAATTTGCCGATTTAGTGGCGTTAAATCACTGCCAACTAATGCTAGAATCCTAGCACTAAACTTCTTAAAACTAAAGGTATTCAAACTAAAATGTAGTTGAGTCGATATTTTCGTACATAAAAGATGCTTCGATAAGCTGTTTTAGTCGGTATAAAGTATTTATTTTTGTAAAGGTGTTTTAAAAGAACTCTGACTTTGTATAATGATGACTGGAGTGTATGCATGTCGCTAAAATATTAAGGTAAAGAATATTTATGCAGGAAGATCTGAATAAATCTTTAGTTGAAAATGGCTTTTTAGAATTAACCAAAAAGCTCGAAAATAAAGAGATTTCACCACTAACATTCAAAAATAAAAATAATACTAAGTTTACTCTTGCTACGTCTGGCGTTTTAAAGGTTGAACCTGAGCACCAAAGCAATTCAGAACAAAGCATCGATCTTATTATTTCATCTGGCGTTCATGGAAATGAGACTGCGCCAATTGAGATAGTTGATCGGTTAGTGGCTGCGATTACCTCCGGCAATCTACCAGTGAAAAATAGAGTTCTATTTATAATTGGTAATCCTGTAGCTATGAATAAAGGTGAACGTTTTGATATTGAAAACATGAATCGTCTTTTCAATGGCAAGCATGTAGGAAAAGATCATCATGAAGCTGAGCGAGCCAAACTTTTAGAGTCATTAGTTCAGGAGTTTTATGAATCTGGAGATTCCGGCGAACGTCGTCACTACGATTTACACACAGCGATACGTTCGTCTAAGTACAAGAAATTTGCTGTTTATCCTTATCCAGATGGTCGCTCCTGGAATAAGCAGCAGTTAGAGTTTTTTCTTGCATCGGATATTTCGACTGTTTTATTAGGACACCAACCAGCCGGAACCTTTTCGTATTTTACTAGCCATAAATTTAATGCACATGGTTTTACCGTGGAGTTGGGAAAGGTAAAACCGTTTGGTGAAAATGACGCTTCAGAATTTGATGCTATAGAGTCAAATTTGCGTAAATTGATTGCCGGTGATTCAGTTAGAACAAAGCCATTCGAGAATAATGATTTTAAGTTATTTCAAGTCATTGATGAATTAGTTAAAAAGTCTGAGAAGTTTGAACTCAATATTGCTGATGACGTAGAAAATTTTTCCGATTTTCAAGAAGGTTTTGTTTTAGCCTCAGACGAAGGTGCTGACTATATAGTGCAAAAGACAGGCGACGCTATTGTATTTCCGAATGCAAATATCCCTGTTGGACAGAGAGCAGGATTAATTGTTCGACGCGTTGATATTTAGTTGTTAGAAGCTTAATCATTTCTTTATTTGAGTGATGAAAGATAAATATATTTACGATTAAAAAGTATTACCTTTTTACACAGTATTGAATTTAATTTACTCCTTAGGAGGATTTATGAAAAAGACAAAAGTTTCGATTATCGGTGGTGCTGGTTATGGGTCAGCTGAAATTTTGCGTCATTTGCTGGTGAGAGACGATGTTGAAATACTCAGGATATCGAGCAAAGACTATGTGGGTGAGCCGGTAAGTAAAGTTCATCGTGCTCTAGTTGGGTTTGATGATCTTATCCTACAAGACATTCCTCCCAAACAATGTGCTGAAGGTGCTGACATTGTATTTTTAGCAATGCCACATATCATTACCGCAAAAGTGGCGATGGAGTTATTTGATTTAGATGTGAAAATCATAGATTTATCGGGTGATTTCCGATTGAGTAATTTAGACGATTACTTAAGAGATTACGCTCCTGAGCACCCATGCCCTGAACGACTTGGTACCTTTGTTTATGGTATGCCTGAGTTAAACGACGACAAAATTAAAACTGCGCAACATGTTGCGAGTCCAGGCTGTTTTGCAACCGGAATTGCAATGGGATTACTCCCATTGGCAAAAGCTGGTCTTCTAAATAATGTGAATGTTCGAAATGTTTCAATGACAGGATCTTCTGGCTCAGGGGTAAAGCCTCAAGCGGGTACGCATCATGCGATTCGAGTTAATAATTTAAAAACTTACAAAACATTACATCATCAGCATCGTTCTGAAATTATTCAAACACTAAAAACTGCTGGCGGTGATAAAATTGCACTCGACTTTGTTCCTGTTTCAGCACCATTAGTTCGAGGTATTTTAGCCGTGAGCCAACTCGACTTACCTGAGGGGCATACAGCAGAATCCATCCAGGCAATATATCAAGACTACTACAAGGGGCATAAATTGGTGACCGTAATGCCTATTGGTGTTTCTCCAGAAGTTGTTGCTGTTTCTGGTACTGCTAGAGTAGAAATTGGTATTACGGTACGAGTTGATGAAGAAACCGGCGTAAAAACACTTTGCTGCACATCTGCAATTGATAATTTGATCAAAGGTGGAGCAGGCCAGGCTATTCAAAGTTTCAATATAATGACAGGACGGAGTATGCACTTCGGCTTAGATAATCCTGGAATGTGGCCGTAAAAGTTAAATTACAGTAGCGACACTTTCCAATAATAAATCAAGTTAAATTTGAGGTGATTCCGTGAGTATTCAACATAAAACTGCGGTAGTTAAAGTCGGTGGTGATGTATTGCTTGATCGACTCGAACGAGAGGGTTTAGCTCGAAATGTCAAAAAGCTTCTCGCACTTAATTGGCGAGTGGTTATATTGCATGGTGGAGGACCTCAAACTAATGTGTTGCAAGAGAAAGTTGGTTTGAAAGCGAATAAAATTAGTGGCAGAAGAGTCACCAGTAGAAAAGATCTAACGGTAGTTAAGCAGGCGATCGCTGGAGAAGTAAATGTAGACTTGACTGCATCGTTGATTTCTTCTGGGGTGCCTGCATTTGGTTGCCATGGCGCATCAGGTCTTTTAGTCGAAGCAACAAAACGACCACCTATGAAAGTATCGGGACACGGTGATGAATTAGTCGACTATGGCGAGGTTGGTGATGTTATCGGTATCAATAGTAAGCTGCTTGATGGCTTACTTCAGCTAGGTGTAGTGCCCGTCATAGCAACACTCGGAAGTGATGCGTCCGGTAGGATATTCAATATCAACGCTGACACAACCGTTGTAAAAATTGCCGCTGCATTAAAAGCGGATCTGCTGTTATTAACAACCAAAGTGGGAGCTGTATTTGAAGACTTAGCGCGCCCTGAGTCGAGAGTCACTGACATAACGCCTGATTCGGCAAAACAGTTGATCAATAATGGCGTGATTCAAGGCGGTATGATTCCAAAGGTGGAAGAAGCTATTTCTTTGTTAAGTGAAGGTGTTTCACAAATCGCTATCATTTCACCAAAACACCCCGATGCATTTACATCAGTTGTGCATCAAGAAGGTCGGTTCGGTACAGTGATTCATGCATAGTTTATTACTCGAACGTCATTCGCAGCACAGAAGTTGTGTGTAAGTCGAATGTCGATTAATTCAGTCAAATAATCAAACCTATAATTTAAAAGAATATTAAGACTATAAAAATCCGTGACAGACACTAAACCAATATTAAATAAACCACTTTCTTGTTGGTATGTTTATATTATTCGTGCATCAGATAATTCTTTGTATACAGGAATAACAACCGATATCGAACGCCGATTTAAACAGCACAAAGAAAAAAAAGGAGCGCGTTTCTTTTGGGCGCGAGATCCGGTTGAAGTCGTTTTCACCGAGGAATTTAACTCACGCAGTGATGCGAGCAAACGAGAAGCTGCAATCAAAAAATTATCTAAGGTACAAAAAGAAGCGCTGTTGTAGTCATTATCAGCTTTAGTTTAAAACTTAATTTTGACTCTCAATTTAAACTAGCTTTCTAATTTAGAAACGATAATCGGGTCACCGATAGAAATTCCCAACTGTTCCGCAACGCTGCTTTCTATTGCTCCCTGGTCTGTGTCGACACGTCCTACAACGCATCGATAGTCGGTAACTTTTTCATTCGCAATCAAATATTGGTCGGGTTGCTGAATATTATTAATGGCGTTGACTTCCATTGATAAGCTTTTTCTTATGGTATCAATTTTATCTTGCTTAACTTCTATCGTTGGACCAGCATCAAATATGTCGACATAACCGCGATATCGAAACCCTTCCTTTTTCAACAATTTCAATGCCGGCTCAGTGTCGGGATGCACCTTACCTATCACGCTTTGTGCTTCCTGACTTAACATCGGAACATAAATTGGATATTTGGGCATTAGCTCGGCAATAAATTCATTTGATTCTGCACCGCTAAGCGTGTCTGCTTTATCGAATTCCATATCGAAAAACTTTCTTCCTAAGCTTTCCCAGAAAGGTGAGGTTCCGTTTTCATCGGAGTAGCCTCTCATTTCCGCGATCACTTTTTTGGCAAAGCGATTTGGATGGTTTGCCAAAAATAAAAATCGTCCTTTTGAGAGTAGTTTTCCGGCAAAACCACCGCGATGTTCGGGTGATAAAAATAAGGTGCAGATTTCTGTAGTGCCAGTGTAGTCGTGTCCAAGAATTAAAGTCGGAATAGTTTTATGAACGCCAAACCTAGGACTCGCGTGCACTGTTTTTCCTACTTTATAAGTGTAGAAAGGTTGTTCAAGACCAACTGCTGCTGCTAGAGCTGAGGTGCCCATTACGGCTCCTGTCTCCAAATTTTCCAATACAAACAAATAATATTCATTGCCTGGTTGCTCGACATTTGAGGCAAATGATTCAATAGACAGTTCTATTTTTTCTGCAATTTTGTCATGGTCTTTAGGGAGAGTAGTTAAACCTGTGCCAGTGAGCGCTGCTAGCTCCGCAATTTGATTTACATCGTCCATAATTGCAGGTCGAAATAATAGCATTTTGAGCTTAACTCCTATCGGGTTCGTTTCCGACAATTTACTAATCGACGGAAACACGAATTTAAGTCACAACATTACAGTTAATTTTGTTGAGTTTTGTGGCAACGATTATATGACGGCCACTTTGACTTTACTGGCCCTGGCATGGGCTTCGATTGATGTTGTCGGTTGGCTTAGACTAGTTCAACTACCGATCAAACTGACCCTATTATATATCGAAACCCTACATTTAGTTAAGTGCTTATTTTTATTGAATAAATATACAGGTTGGTTGAATAAATATTTTCCAAAAAAAGGTGGAAATTTTGCCTTAAAACCGCGAAGATAAAGGTCTTCGGAGCATATGCTCCCCCGAGTAATTCAGCAAGTCAGTCAATTTCAAAAAGGTGTTTCAATGAGCTCTATTTCACGCGCAACTTTCGACGAAGTTATGGTACCCAACTATTCACCAATGCAAATGGTTCCTGTAAAAGGGAAAGGGAGTCGGGTATGGGATTCTGAAGGTCGAGAGTACGTTGATTTGGCGGGTGGAATTGCGGTTAACGCGCTAGGACATTGTCATCCAGAAATGATCAATGCTCTGACCGAACAGGCTAACAAACTTTGGCACATGAGTAACGTGTACACTAACGAGCCAGCATTAAAACTCGCTCAAAAGCTCATCGACAATACATTCGCAGAAAAAGTGTTTTTTGCAAATTCTGGCGGCGAAGCTAACGAAGCGGCTTTCAAACTTGCTCGACGTTATGCTAGTGATAATTTTGGTCCAGAAAAAAATGAAATAGTTGCTTTTTACAAAGGTTTTCATGGTCGAACTTTATTTACAGTTTCTGTGGGTGGGCAAGAAAAATACACTCAAGGTTTTGAACCTCTTCCCGGTGGGATCAAGCATGTTGAGTTCAATAACATTGAGGCACTAAAAGAAGTTGTTTCTGACAAAACCTGTGCAATCGTCATGGAGCCAATGCAAGGTGAGGGCGGTATTATTGTTCCTGACAATGAGTTTATTAAACAAGCGCGAGAGCTTTGCGATAAACATAACGCATTGTTGGTTTTTGATGAGGTTCAATCGGGCATGGGACGTACCGGAAAGTTATACGCCTACATGCACACTGGTGTAACCCCTGATATTTTAAGTACCGCTAAATCACTCGGTGGTGGTTTCCCAATTGGAGCAATGCTCACTACAGAAAAAGTTGCTAAAAGTTTTGTGGTAGGAACGCATGGAAGTACTTACGGTGGCAACCCATTAGGATGCGCGGTAGCAGAAAGGGTGTTTGATATTATTAACCAGCCAGAAGTATTAAAAGGCGTTGAAGAAAAACACGAGTATATTAAGCAAAAATTATTAGCGATAAATGAAAAATACAATGTATTTTCAGAAATTCGAGGCAAAGGATTATTAATGGGTGCAGCGCTCAACGATTCTTATGAAGGAAAAGCTCGAGATTTTATGAACGCAACTCTCGAAAACGGAGCGTTAGTATTAATGGCAGGACCTAGCGTTTTACGAATGGCGCCTTCACTGTTAATTTCAAATGAAGAAATTGATGAAGGATTAGCAGCATTGGAAAAAGGTGTTCAGAAGGTAGTTGGCCAATAATTCTGTCGGCATAAACATAATCTAAAAAATCAAGTTTGGAACAAAAAAGCGAGCTTTGCTCGCTTTTTTTATATTAAGAAATTACATAGTAATCTTACAAATACTGTAAGCAACCCATTAGTTTTGAGCATTTTTTGACGGTTCTATTGCAGCTTTAATTTGTGGCCACATATTATCGAGAACCTTCGGTTGTGCTTCTTTGGTTGGATGAACTCCATCAGCTTGCATGAGTTGCGGTTTGTCGCCAACTCCTTCTAAAATGAAAGGAATGAATAAGGTCTCGTACTTTTTTGATAGATTTAAATAGGCATTGTAAAAAATTTGTGTGTATGCGGGACCATAATTGGGGGGAATATGGATTCCTGTCAAAATCACCTTTGCTCCTTTCGCTTGAGCTGCTTCGATCATTTCGCTGAGGTTTTGTTTAATTGATTTTAGCTCAAAGCCGCGCAATCCATCGTTTCCACCGAGCTCGATTAAAACGATATCCGGATTATGTTTATCCAGAAGTCCAGGAAGACGTTTCACTGCGTTACCTGTGGTTTCACCACTAATACTGGCATTCACCACAGTTGTTGGATATCCATTTTGTTTAATGCGTTGTTTTAATAGTTCGACCCAGCCACTTTCAAGAGGGATGTTATAAGAGGCGCTGAGGCTATCTCCCATAATTAATAGAGTCTGACTTGACGCAATGGACGTATAAAGCGACATAATCGTTAACAAAATGCAGCTCAAATACTTGTTATATTTCATGTATGGTTAACCCAATATCTAAATTTAGTTACTAGAGAATCGTATCAATATGCTTTCAGTGTCACACTTAACCAAAAAAGTCTCAACCTATAACGGTGAGCTCATTATCTTAAACGATATAAACTTTGAAGTGGAGCCCGGAGAATCAGTTGCGATTGTCGGTGCTTCTGGCTCAGGCAAGTCAACACTGCTCAGTTTAATGGCGGGACTGGACTTACCTAGCTCTGGGAGTGTGGATATTTCACAGCAACGCATTACTGATTTAGCAGAGGATCAACGAGCTGAGTTTCGTGCAAATAATGTGGGTTTTATTTTCCAATCCTTTCATCTCCTTACAACATTAACCGCACTTGAAAACGTCGCTTTACCTCTCGAGCTTAAACAAGGGAAAAGTGCACAGGATGAAGCGAAAAAACTATTAGAACAAGTCGGGCTTGGCGATCGTCTTACTCATTACCCAAATCAAATGAGTGGTGGTGAACAACAGCGTGTTGCGATAGCGAGAGCTTTTGCAGCAAAGCCGAAAATACTCTTTGCTGATGAGCCAACGGGAAATCTGGATACGAAGACGGGTCAACATATCGCGGATTTATTATTTGAGCTAAATCAGTCCCAAGGCACAACTTTGATAATGGTAACGCACGATTTAAAATTGGCAGGGCGATGTCAACGCCAAATTGAATTATCAGCAGGCCAAGTGAAAAACAACGATAAGCCAACTGAATCGAATGAAGACTTCAAGGAGAGTGTTAATGCTTAGCGTTTCACTGGCCTGGAAGTTATTTTGGCGCGACTGGAAAAGTGGCGAGTTGCGCGTCCTTATTTTTGCTTTATGGATCGCTGTAGGTGGTTTGACGGCAGTTACTTTACTGGTTGATCGAATCGATAGAGGAATGACGAAAGAGGCCTCTCAAGTGTTAGGCGCTGACCGTATCGTTTCTGGTCCAAGACCGATTAATGACTCGATAAAGAAAACAGCGACTGATCTTGGTTTATCGATTTCCAATAATTTATGGTTCAGCACTGTTGCGGTTGCCGGAGAAGAGTTCGAGTTGTCGTCGATAAGAGCAGTCGATAACTTTTTTCCACTCGCTGGCGAACTCGAAATTGGAGATAAAGCGTTTGCAGAAGGGAAAATAACGCAAGGTGCTCCTGAGTCAGGTAATGTATGGGTATCTCCAAGGCTTTTGAATCTGCTAAACATAGAAAATAGCGGACAGATTCAAATTGGTATCAAGCAGTTCAAAGTCAATGGTTTGATTATCAAAGAGCCAGGCGGCTCGAGCTTTTTTAATTTCTCTCCTACGATAATAATGAATTTACAAGATGTGCCTGCTACCGAAGTTGTTCAGCCAGGCAGCAGGCTTAATTACCGATTGGCAGTGTCAGGCGAAGAAAGTGCACTAATCGATTTTGATGAGGCCATTAAACCAGAGTTGGATAATTCTCAGCGTTTACTTGGTGCAACTTCAGGAGCACCACAATTGGGTTCTGCCCTAGGTCGCGCAAAAAATTATTTAAATTTATCGGGCGTCCTTGGTTTGTTGTTGGGTGGCATAGCGATAGCCATTGCCGCCAATCGATACGCTAACCGGCACTTCGATCACAGCGCTTTATTACGATGCATGGGGTTAAAGAAAAACCAAGTATTGTTCACTTTCTGCTGGGTATTGTTGATGGCTGGCTTCAGTGGAAGTTTATTGGGAGGGATTACTGGTTATTTTATTAATGAGCTTCTCGTTATGTCCCTTGCCGACTTGCTTCCTGAGCAAGTACCGCCGCCAAACTTTGACACCTTTTTAGTGAATTTAGTTGCTGGTTTAACTGTTCTTTTGGGCTTCGCTCTCCCCGCACTGATTCGAATTCGTTCGGTACAACCGATGCGTATTTTAAGAAAAGATTTGGATCCGATGTCGTTAAGTGGTTGGTTTACTATTGGTACTGCAGTTTTTACGTTAGGCGTTGTGCTTTACTGGTACGCAAAAAACTTAACCTTGGTACTCGCAGTGATTTTAGGTGGTGGCTTGCTTACCTTGATTTGTCTGATGTTGTCGGCAGGTTTTTTATGGCTCGCCCATAAGGCCACCAAAAATAGTTCAATTGCTATTAAGTTTGGAGTTGAGCATTTACGTCGTCACCGATCGGCATCACTGATTCAAATCACTGCATTTGGATTAACTTTAACTTTAATTGCAACCATTCTTTTAGTGCGCAACGAATTAATAGAAGACTGGCAAGCGCAATTGCCAGAGAAGGCACCTAATCATTTTATGGTGAATATTCGGCCGGAAGAAGTCGAGCCATTAACTCAGTTATTTGCAGAGAAAAATGTGACGGCCTCCGATGTTTTCCCTATGGTGCGTGGAAGAGTCGTTGAGCTTAATGGAAAAGATCCAAAGGAATACTTGGGAGAAGGATCGAGAGGACATAACTCTCTCCGTCGAGAGCTTAATTTAACTTGGAGCGATACGTTTCCAGAAGCGAACTCTTTAGTTGAGGGCGAGTGGCAAATGGAACCCAGTGCTCAACCTGTGATATCGATCGAAGATCGGATGGCGGAGAGGTTGCAATTAAAACTTGGTGACACTATGACATTTTCTGTGGGCAGTGACCGCATAACGGCGACTATCAATTCCATCAGAAAAATCGAGTGGGATTCATTTCAGCCTAACTTTTACGTGATTTTTAATCGTGGTTCGCTTGATCAGCTTCCTG
Organism: Gammaproteobacteria bacterium; assembly: GCA_013373375.1. GTDB lineage: Bacteria > Pseudomonadota > Gammaproteobacteria > Enterobacterales > Kangiellaceae > Pleionea. The sequence goes on along the minus strand of JABXHY010000051.1, from coordinate 5,676 downwards.
CAACTTATATTACGAGCTTCTATTTATCCCCAGAAGAAAAGCCATTGTTAAATAATATGGTACAGCAATTTCCGACGGTGTCAGTGATAGAACTTGATTTGATTTTAACCGAAGTTCGAAAAGTTTTGGAAAAGGCCTCGTTGGCAGTAGAAATTGTACTTGTGTTCGTTGTGCTTGCGGGACTTGCGGTACTATTCGCAACTACTCGAGCCACATTAGATGAAAAGTTGTATGAGTCGGCTCTGTTAAAAACCCTCGGCGCCAATAAAGCTTTTGTGAGAAAAACCACCTTGGTGGAGTATTGGGTACTTGGAGTGTTATCTGGAGGTTTAGCTGCTGTTGCCAGTGAAGGATTGGCCTATGTTCTGTACGAACAGGTATTCAAAATGTCTGCGCAATTTCATTGGTGGTTATGGTTGGGCGCTCCGTTAATTGGATTACTGCTTATCGTTCCTGCCGGAACATTGGGCAATCGGCAAGTTTTCTCGTTGCCTCCAGTTGCGATTTTGAATAAGGGGTAACTGTATGATTTTATTAGTGAAAAGTGACTAATAAAGGATTGCTGAGACAGTTAAATTTTTACTCAAGGAAAAAAATCATTTGATTTCGTGATTCGTTTGTACCAAAAATAAAAGGGCAGATTAACTTGATCCTGTTGAAAAACAAATTACACTGCGGCTTAAAATGAGCATCGCAAAAACTTATGAAAACCTTTTTAGGTTAAATTTCATACATATTATTCAGCCAATAAAATAAAGAGTGGGTACAGAAGTAACCATCACATGTTAGGAGCAAGCTGATTTCTTATGGGAAAATCACTGGTAATAGTAGAGTCACCCGCCAAAGCGAAAACCATAAATAAATATTTGGGTAAAGACTTCATAGTAAAATCGAGTGTCGGTCACATTCGAGACTTGCCAACAGGAGGTGGAAGTAAAACCCCTGTTGATGCAAAGGAACGAGCACGTCAAGCTGCCATCACTCGTAAGATGGCTCCGGAAGAAAAAGCAAAACATAAAGCTGAAAAAGCAAAACAGCAACTATTTAAGCGAATGGGGATTAACCCAGAGAAAAACTGGGAAGCCCAATACGAAACGTTGCCCGGCAAAGAAAAAGTAGTTAAAGAGCTTAAAAGTTATGCGGAAAAGGCCGATCACATATTTCTCGCAACGGATTTGGATAGAGAAGGGGAGGCGATTGCCTGGCACCTTAGAGAAATAATTGGTGGAGAAGACGATAAATTTCAACGAGTAGTGTTTAACGAAATCACCAAGAAAGCTATTCAGGCGGCATTTTCGAAACCTTCTCACCTGGACATGAATTACGTTAATGCGCAACAAGCACGTAGGTTTTTGGATCGTGTTGTGGGCTTTATGGTATCGCCATTACTTTGGAAAAAAGTATCTCGAGGTTTATCAGCAGGACGAGTGCAGTCGGTCGCTGTTAAATTGATCGTTGAGCGTGAAAGAGAAATCAGAGCGTTTATTCCGGAAGAGTATTGGGAACTTTTTGCCGATGTAGCCGCAAAAAAAGATGCACTTCGTATGCAAGTGACGTCGAAAGCCGGAAACAAATATCGTCCAACATCAGAAGAAGTCGTCAACGAAGACATTAAAGTTATTCAGGCCGGTGACATTGAAATTGTGTCACGAGAAGATAAGCCTTCGAAAAGTAAACCTTCTGCACCTTACATTACGTCGACGCTGCAGCAAGCATCGAGCACTCGGTTAAAGTATTCGGTAAAGAAAACCATGATGCTTGCACAACGATTATATGAGGCCGGTTACATCACTTACATGAGAACCGACTCGACATTTTTAAGTAACGATGCTTTGGATAGCTGCCGTTCGCATATAGAAAGCACTTACGGTAACGATTATTTAATGCCCGAAGTTGTTAAGTATGCTAACAAAGACGGTGCGCAAGAGGCCCATGAGGCGATTCGTCCTTCGAATGTTGAAACCGAAGCAAAAGATCTTCAGGGAATGGAACCGGATGCAGTAAAACTTTACGATATGATTTGGCGACAATTTGTTGCCTGTCAAATGACGCACGCGCGCTACGATGTCACCACTCTAACCGCCAAAGTAGACGATTATGAGTTAAAAGCTAAAGGCCGTGTTATGCGTTTCGATGGTTGGACGAAAGTGCAACCACCAGTAAAGAAAAATGACGATGACATTACGCTTCCGGATCTTAAGAAGGGACAAGTGCTCGATCTTAAAAAGCTGGATCCAAAACAGCATTTTACCAAACCGTCTCCGCGTTACAGTGAAGCGGCTCTGGTTAAAGAACTTGAGAAACGAGGCATCGGTCGTCCATCAACTTATGCCTCAATCATATCCACCATTCAAGATCGTGGATATGTCAGCATGAAAAACCGTCGCTTTTACGCCGAGAAAATGGGTGAAATCGTTACGGATCGATTGACCGACAACTTTGATAATTTGTTAGATTACTCTTTCACGGCACACATGGAAGACGATCTCGATGAGATCGCCAGCGGCCATAAAGATTGGAAGCAGTTGCTTAACGAGTTTTATAAAGACTTTGAAAGCCGACTCGAAAACGCGGAAAAGCCGGTTGAAGATGGCGGAATGAAAAATAATCAGGCCGTCGAAACGGATCTAACCTGCCCAAAATGCGAAAAGAACCATTTAGCGATTCGAATGGCAACAACGGGAGTCTTCTTGGGATGTACCGGCTTTAGTTTGCCTAAAGATGAGCAATGCAAAAATACGGTTAACTTAATTCCAGGCGATGAAATTGAAGCCGTGGACAAAGATGAAGAAGCTGAGTCTCGAAACCTTCGATTGAAAAGACGTTGCCCAAAATGTAAAACTGCAATGGACTCTTTTTTAATCGATGAAAACAGACGGTTGCATGTATGTGGCAATTCACCGAACTGTGATGGTTATGAAATCGAAGAAGGTTCATTTAAAATCAAAGGCTACGATGGACCGGTAATCGAGTGCGATAAATGTGGCGCCGACATGGAGCTTAAAACTGGTCGGTTTGGTAAATACTTTGGTTGCACCAGTGAGTCTTGCAAAAATACTCGTAAGTTACTGCGAAACGGTGAGCCTGCTCCACCAAAAGCTGATCCAATTCCAATGCCGCACTTACAATGCCAAAAAGTCGAAGATACCTATGTACTTAGAGATGGTGCATCTGGAATTTTTCTTGCGGCGAGCCAATTTCCGAAAAACCGCGAGACTCGTGCCCCATTAGTCGAAGAGTTACTGAGCGTTAAAGATAAGCTAGATCCGAAGTTTGAATACTTAACTAAGGCTCCGACGGAAGACAGTGAAGGAAACAAAACTGTTGTTCGCTACAGTAGGAAGAACAAAGAGCAATATGTAATGAGTGAAAAAGACGGGAAGTCGACTGGCTGGACGGCTCATTACAATAATGGTCGCTGGCAAGTGACTGAAAAGAAATCAAAAAAGAAATAGACAATCTGTTAATCAAGGCGAGCAAGGCTTCTTGTTCGCCTTCACATCTTCAACATTAATATTATTGATTCCGAACATCACAAATAGATATAAATTGTCCGAAGTTGATACCTGTATAAAAAAGTGCTTTAATCGGCGCCATCGAAAAAGTAGCGGTTCAGTTACCTATTCATTGATAATCTGATATTCGACTGGAGCTTTCATGCGCGCAATTTATCCATTACTCCGACAACTTCTTTTTTTAATGGATGCTGAAAAAGCTCATGACTTTTCACTTGCGGCTCTGCGTAATTTGCATGATTCGCCACTTAGATTTCTGCTAAACCAGTCAAAGGTTGATGATCCATTTGAACTTTGGGGACTAAAATTTCCGAATCGAGTAGGGCTTGCTGCAGGCTTAGATAAAAACGGTCGCTACTTAGATGCACTTGGCGCAATGGGATTTGGTTTTGTTGAAGTGGGCACTGTTACTCCAAAGCCACAACCAGGTAATGATAAACCTAGAATGTTTCGCTTACCGGAGTCTGCAGCCATAATAAACCGAATGGGTTTTAATAATGATGGCGTCGATCAACTGGTTGAAAACATTAAGCAGTCGGAATACCAAGGCGTCTTAGGAATTAATATAGGTAAAAATAAATCCACTCCTGAAGAAAAAGCCGTAGATGATTATCTAATTGGGATGGAGAAGGTCTATGAACATGCAGATTATATTACCGTTAATATATCTTCTCCCAACACACCTGGTTTGAGGAATTTACAGTTTGGAGAGGTGCTCGACGAACTGCTTAAGTCGATAAAAGAAAAACAAGCGTCGCTAACCAGTATTCATAATCAGCATGTTCCAGTATTAGTTAAGATAGCACCAGATTTGACTGATGAAGAAATAGAGCAAGTCGCTGATAGTTTTCTAAAGTTTAAAATTGATGGCGTGATTGCAACTAACACAACGCTTTCTCGTGAGCAGGTGTCTGGTCAGGAGTTTGCAACAGAGCAGGGTGGTTTGAGTGGTAAAGTGTTAGCTGCGCAAAGTACAGAAGTTCTGGCAAAACTTAATCAAGCTTTGAAAGGACAAATTCCAACGATTGGCGTTGGGGGCGTTCACGATGAGTTATCTGCGATCGAAAAAATTAAAGCGGGAGCAAGTCTCATTCAAATTTACAGTTGCTTTATTTACCAAGGGCCGGCTCTTATCTATAAAGCTGCGCAAGCCTTAAAACAATTGCGGCAACAATAACTAATTAGTAGTCAATTTCGTATGGTTGATTTTTCTGAAGTTGAGCGAGTTCTAAAACTGTCATTTGAAGATTATCTTTTATCGAGTGAAGAAAAGTCTACTATTCGAGAGTCTCTAGCTAACTTTAATAAAGTTGAACAATTAAATTTTGCTCGCAACGCAGCTTTCAAAGTCGCTCGAAATGTTGATGGAATGAATCGCTCGACCTATTTTCGAGTTTTAAAATGGCTCGAACAAGTTATTAAGACAATTGATGGGCTACGACAAGGCGATAATGAATTGTCACAACCAGAAGTTTTTTTCAGTCCTGGTAAACAGATTATTAATCGATTAAAGCAATTGATATCTAATGCCGAGCATTCGATTGATGTCTGTGTTTTTACAATATCTGACGATAATTTAAAAAGCGATTTAATTAAAGCTCATAACAAAGGGGTTTTGGTTAGGGTGTTGACCGACAATTTAAAAGTTCATGATTTAGGGAGCGATGTACAAGAACTTGCAAACTCAGGAATTGAAGTGCGGACCGATTCACGAGCGAGTCATATGCACCATAAATTCGCAGTTGTTGATCAATTGATATTAATAAATGGCAGTTTTAACTGGACGAGAAGTGCATCCCACGAAAATCAGGAAAATATCGTAGTTGATTCCCAGCCACATCTTGTTAGTGCGTTTATTAAACAATTTGAAAAGCTTTGGGCGGTATCGCCACAACTTTAATATCGTCAAAACTTTAATATCATCACGACTTTAATCTTACCACAACTTTTAAATTGCTCTCTTGTTGATTAATGATAGCTAAAAGAATGTGCTTGGGTCATTCACGAAAAAATAATTTCGAAAGTAAATTAAGAATATTAGAGACGTATAGATAAGAGGATTAATTGATTACACTGAAAATTGGTAGCGGGGGCTGGATTTGAACCAACGACCTTCGGGTTATGAGCCCGACGAGCTACCAGACTGCTCCACCCCGCATCA
>JABXHY010000077.1 GCA_013373375.1 Gammaproteobacteria bacterium | reverse complement strand
TAAGCCGGAAGCTGCAGATGCGTTTCTTATCGCTGTACCAACGCCCTTCCTACCTTGTAAAGATGGTGAAGTACCTGCGCCAGACCTTTCTTACATTGAAGCTGCGAGTAAAGCGATTGCTCCTGTTTTAAAGAAAGGTGACTTAGTGATTTTAGAGTCAACGTCTCCAGTAGGCGCGACAGAGCAAATGGCTGATTGGCTAGCTCAAGCACGCTCGGATCTTACTTTCCCCCAAACTCATGGGGAAGATGCTGATATTAGTATTGCTCATTGCCCTGAGCGTGTGCTGCCTGGACATGTTGTGCGTGAATTAGTAGAAAACGATCGTGTAATTGGTGGCCTCACCCCTAGGTGCTCTCAGCGTTCTGTTGAGTTATATCAGACTTTCGTTCAGGGTGAGTGTGTCATCACTAACGCACGAACTGCGGAAATGGCGAAACTTACAGAAAATAGTTCTCGAGACGTTCAAATAGCTTTTGCAAATGAGCTATCTGTTATTTGTGACAAGTTGGATATTAATGTTTGGGAGTTGATTACACTAGCAAATCGTCACCCACGTGTGAATATTCTTCAACCTGGCCCTGGTGTTGGCGGTCACTGTATTGCTGTTGATCCTTGGTTTATAGTTTCAAAAACACCACTTGAAGCCCAGATTATTCATACAGCAAGAAAAGTTAACGACAGCAAACCTCATTGGGTTGTAAGCAAAACTAAAATGCTTATTGCTGATTTTTTACAAGATAACTCTGATAAAACTGCAAAAGAGATAACTATTGCATGTTATGGCTTAGCTTTTAAAGCTGACATAGATGATTTGCGAGAGAGTCCGGCAATGCAAATAGTGAAAGAGGTAGCATCTTTCCACAGAGGAAAAGTAATGGTGGTTGAGCCAAACATTCAGCAACTACCAGAGATACTAAATCAATGTGAACTTCAAAATTTTGAAGTTGCAGCGAAGGGGGCTGATGTTCACGTATTATTGGTGGACCATAAAGAATTTAAAAATACAGCAGTTGTTTCCGACTATATGATTGATACAAAGGGTATTTGGTCGTGAAAATACTAGTAACTGGTGGTGCTGGTTTTATTGGTTCTGCCGTCATAAGGCACATCATTCGTGATACCCAAGATACAGTCATTAACGTAGATAAATTGACTTACGCTGGCAATTTAGAGTCCTTAGCTGAAGTATCGAATAGTGAACGTTACCACTTTGAGCGTGTTGATATCTGTGAATGCGACGAGCTTGAACGCGTATTTGTTGAGCACCAACCAGATCTCGTGATGCACCTTGCGGCTGAATCTCATGTAGACCGTTCCATCGATGGACCAGCGGCATTTATTGAAACCAATGTCATGGGTACGTATCACCTTCTAGAATCGGCTCGTCAATATTGGTCGACACTGGATGAGACACGCAAAGCCGCTTTCCGTTTCCATCATATTTCAACCGACGAAGTGTATGGTGACCTAGAAGGTACGGATGATTTGTTTACTGAAACCACACCCTATGCTCCAAGTAGCCCGTACTCAGCTTCTAAAGCGTCCAGCGATCATCTTGTTCGAGCGTGGCAGCGCACTTACGGTTTTCCTACATTGGTGACCAACTGTTCGAACAACTATGGACCTTACCATTTCCCAGAGAAACTGATCCCACTGATGATTTTGAATGCCTTGGATGGTAAGCCGTTGCCTGTGTACGGTGATGGTATGCAAATCCGTGATTGGCTGTTCGTTGAAGATCATGCTCGCGCACTCTACAAAGTCGTGACAGAAGGTCAAATTGGCGAGACATACAACATCGGCGGTCACAATGAGAAAGCGAATATTGAAGTAGTGAAAACCATTTGCTCGTTACTTGAAGAGCTTCGACCAAATAAACCGGCAGGTGTCGAATCTTATGAATCGTTGATCACGTATGTGAAAGATCGACCTGGCCATGATGTACGCTATGCAATTGATGCAACAAAGATTGCTGAAGAGCTTAATTGGGCTCCTGAAGAAACATTCGAAAGTGGTATTCGAAAAACCGTTGAATGGTACCTAAACAACCAGCAATGGTGGCAACGTGTGCTTGATGGTTCATATAGTCTTGAACGTTTAGGAGCGGGTGCATAATGAAAGGTATTATTCTTGCTGGTGGTTCTGGTACTCGTCTATACCCAATCACGCGAGGCGTATCTAAGCAGTTACTACCTGTTTACGATAAGCCAATGATCTACTACCCGTTGTCAGTACTCATGCTTGCTGGTATTCGTGAAATATTAGTTATCACTACACCGGAAGATCATGAAGGTTTCAAGCGCCTACTTGGTGACGGGTCTGATTTTGGCATCGAACTAGAATATGCGATCCAACCAACCCCTGATGGGCTAGCTCAAGCTTTCATTATTGGTGAGGAGTTTATTGGTGGTGACTCAGTCTGTTTAGTTCTTGGCGACAATATTTTTTATGGACAAGGTTTCACTCCTATATTGCAACAAGCTGTGATAAAGAACCATGGTGCGACAGTCTTTGGCTATCAGGTCAAAGATCCTGAGCGTTATGGTGTCGTCGAGTTTGATGAAAAAATGCGAGTTGTGTCAATTGAGGAGAAACCTGAAGAACCCAAGTCTAACTATGCAATAACAGGATTATATTTTTATGATAATCGTGTGGTAGATATTGCAAAAAACGTTAAGCCTTCAAAGCGCGGTGAGCTAGAAATAACATCAATTAATGAGTTTTACTTGAACGATGGTTCATTAAATGTAGAGCTGTTAGGTCGAGGGTTTGCTTGGCTTGATACAGGAACACATGCAAGTTTGCATCAAGCTTCTTCATTTGTAGAAACCATTGAGAATGTACAAGGATTGAAGGTTGCTTGCTTAGAAGAAATCTCATGGCGAAATGGATGGCTTACCGAGGCCGAGGTTAGGGAAAAAATTAAGCCACTAATGAAGAATGATTACGGAAAGTACCTACATCATTTATTGAATAACAGAAGTAGCGATGTTTAATAGTCAAAAAGGCAAGTTATGAGTAAAAGAGTATTGATAATTGGGGGCGCAGGAGCAATAGGGGGAAACTTAGTAAGTAAACTGCTAGATGAGTGCGCTGAAGTCTTGGTTGTAGACAATTTTTCATCTGGTAGGTTAGCCAATGTTGATGAATCAGCATTAGTTAGCTATTGCGATATCTTTGATAGGGATAAAATAGATGACATCATTCAGAAGTTTAACCCAAACTACATATATAATCTTGCTGCGCACTTTGCCAATCAAAACTCAGTTGACTATCCATATGAGGATATAAAAACTAATATAATTGGTCAAATAAATGTCTTGGAATCTTGCAAGAGGCTTAAAAGTTTAAAGAAATACGTTTATGCCTCTTCTTCATGTGTGTATGGTCACGTAGAACAAATGCAAGAAAATGCCAGTATCTATCCGTGTGAAACCCCTTACGCAATAAACAAGTATGCAGCGGAACTATACACAAAATATTATTCTGAACAATTTGGGGTACCTACAGCCTCAGTGAGGATATTTAATACCTTTGGTGAAGGTGAAAAGGCTGGTAAATATAGGAATGTAATACCTAACTTTATTGATAAAGCATTGAAAAATGAAAATATTACAATTACCGGAGATGGTAGTGAAACAAGGGATTTTACTTATGTTTCTGATACTGTTCAATGTTTAACTTTGGCGGCAGAATCAGAGTTTAAGAATGGAGAGGTATTTAATTCTGGAACAGGAATTGAAACGGAAATTAAGTATCTAGCGGAAATGATAATAAGGATGTGTAACTCAGAAAGTAAAGTGGTCTTCAAAGAAAGAAGAGACTGGGACGGTGTAAAAAATAGAGTTTCAAATATCGAGAGAACAAATAAACTTTTAGGGTATAAACCAAGTGTATCTTTAATTAAAGGGTTGGAGAATACTATTAATTGGTACAGGGTAAATAAAGATGAAAAAAGCCATAATTCTATCTAAAAATTATATCAAGTATCGCTCTGGATATTATCATCAGGATCTAGTTGATGCCTTGCAGAAGAACTTGGATTTTTATATTTATGGAGAAGGTTATGAAAACTACGATAAGAATGATGATATTTATGATGTAATTAGTAAGTCAAAGTTTGATCAGAAAGATATTGATTATATTATAATGACAACCTCTTGGGATGATGATGTATCTGAAGATAATGTAGATCCACACCCAAAGATTAATACCTCGAGCCTAAATGAAATAAAAAAAATCTACTTCCTAAATAAGGAGTACAAAAAGCTATCTTTAAGGTTTGACTATTGTAAGAAGAACAAAATTGACGAAGTTTTCACCGTTCACCCAAATGCTGAATTGTGGTCAAAGGAACAATCACTAAATATCAAACAAATGCACTTTGGGATTAGCTTAGAACGTTTTGGGTATGATAGCGAACCTAAAAAAATAGATTTTGCTTTTACAGGTAGTTTGCACAATAGCCACTTAGATTACCGGAGTAAGGTTAAAGAAGAGCTATTTATCAAAGAAAGACTGCATACTAAGTCTAATTTTGACTGGCGAAACTTTGGTAAAAATGTATTAAAGCCTGAATATAATATGCTAAATATATATTGGGCTGAATTTGGTGCTAGAGATATTTTTTATAGAAACTTACTGCCATTTGATAAAAAGTACGGGCGTTTTCTTAAAGAAACCAAAATGATGTTAAACACTCCGAGTGCAGTCGGAATATTTAACACTAGATTCTTTGAGTTGATGGCAAGTAAAACGTTAATATTGTGCCCGAGAGTTGACTCCTATAATGGATTGCTGGAGGATAATACTAATTGCTTAATGTACAACCCAGACATGTCTGACTTTCAAGATGTCTTTATGAGGGGGGTTAATGACGTATTATTGAGAGAGAAGATTGTCAACAATGCATATGAAAATGTAAAGGAACATAGTTATGATGCAAGAGTTAAAAGTATTCTTTAGTAATTATGAGTAATTTTCTGTATCAGACTGTTGGAGGAGTGTTAAACACAGTACTAACGTCATTATTTGTCATTCTGTTAACAAATGTTAGGGGGAGTGAGTTTTATGGCGAATATTCACTTATAATTAGTGGCTATTTTTTTATTAATCTAATGTGTGGGATGGGATTATCCTCCTACCTACAGGTTTATATACCAAAAACGACAAGAAGTACGGTATATATATTATTTAATTCCCTAATCATCAAACTATTCTTAGTTTCTTCAGTTGCATCCGTTTATTCTATTTTCAATGAAGGCTTAAACTGGACAGTGATTTTGTATTTTGTATGTATGTCTCTAAATCAAATAATGATCGATAATTTTTACTTATATCGTTCCTATTTTAAAGAGATTTTTTATTCAAGACTGTTAATAAATATTCTCAGATTGTCTTCGATAGTCTTTTGTAAAGATATAATAACGCTTTTCCAGTACTTGATGGTGATTGAACTATCGGTATTAATGCTTCTAATCTTAAGGCAAGTCATATGCGATAAGTCCATTAACATTTCTAGATGGAATAAATTTATATATAGATTATCATACTCTAAAAATTATAAGTTTCGGTTTGTCAAAACAGTATATTTGTCGAATTTGGTTTATTTTTTTTCCACACCAACATTTGTAATACTATATATGGGTTTTTTTGATTATGACTTATCTGTAATAGCTGGCTTTTCTATAGTCGCCTCATTAGGAATGTTAGCTTTTAATATATTGAATGTTAACTCTAGGTTTGAAGGGGCTTTAGTTGCGATTTATATTAAAGGCAAAGATGTTACAGAAACTCAAATTACTTTGCTCAAGATTAGTTCTTTATTAATGTCGGTATTAGTTTCCTATTTATACTTGCAAGTCGATAATGTTTCTAAATATATATTCTCTGGTGAGTATGTTAGTGAGCTTCCATATATAGTATGCGTTTATTTAGTTAACGTGGCAAATTTGGTATGCTATGTCCTTTCTCCTTATATATATCATCAAGATAAACTTAATATAATAAGAAGATCGAATTTTTTGGCGTTTATTGTATCAATATTATTCTTGATTGTATATGACGATAAACGATTAGAAGTGCTATTTTTGTACTTAGTTGTTTACTCTTTCACTAGGTTGTTCTTTCTAGTGTCAGGAACTATTTTTGATAATAAAAAACTAATGAAAGAAAGTTGTTACAACCTATTTTTTGTCACATTGGTGTCGATGGCTTTCACTGGGTTTTATAACTATATTATATTTCTACTTTATGATCCTATTGGTTTGGCTTCTTTTATGCTTCAGTCAACAATATTGTGCATATTAAGCATGTTTTCATCCATGGTAGTTTGTAGAATAAGAAAATATGATTTAACTAGATTAAAATTGGCTTAAGTATGAATGATAACCCTTTATTCTCTGTCTTACTATGTGTCTATAACGGTGAGGATTATATATCTGAAGCTATTAATTCTATTATAGATCAGGACTTTACCGACTGGGAGTTAATAATTATTGATGATGGTTCTACTGATGAGACTCCCAACCTTGTCAAGGGATACCTGAAAGATGATCCTAGAATTAAACTATACTCAAAAAAGAATTCAGGATTAACAAAGTCTCTTAACTATGGATTAGGTTATTGCAAGGGAGATTGGATCGTACGGCATGATGCCGATGATAGATCATCAAAATACAGACTATCAAGAATCTATAATATAATTACGACTAAACCATTAGACTTTGTGTACAGTCAGTCTTACTTCGTTTCTGGAAATAAGGTGTCAGTAAAGCCTTCATCTCTATATAAATATGCATTTAATGATAATGTTTTAAAATTTGGAAATCACATAATTCATGGTTCGATTGCTATTCGAAAGGAAATAATTAAATTAGTGAAATATGATGAATCATGTATAGTTGCTCAAGATTTTGATCTTTACTTGCGTCTCCTTAGTGCAAATCTACGCACAGAAATGATCTGTGAACCATTGTATACTGTTCAGGAAAATGAAAGTTCAATCTCCGCTCTTCGATATAAAGAACAAGTCGAAACTGTCAAAATGTCACTGAGAAAACATATTGGTACAGATAAGTACTTAGATATAGATAGAGGGGTAATCTTTAAGTTATATAAGTTGTCGTGCGTTTTATACTATTATTTAAAAGGTTACTGATATGAATATAGCTCTAATTTTTAGTGCAAAGATATCGTTGTCTGATTGGGTTAAAAATGGCTTAGCTGATCGAGAGCTAGAGTTATACACTTCGATGTTGGAAAGAGAAGAAGTTTCAACTGTATTTCTTTTTACATACGGGTGTGATGATTCAAGTATCTTAGACAGTGTATTGCAAGATAGAAAATGCAAAAATAATCTGGTTGTTGTAGATATGCCAAAAATATTTGATAGCTATATAGGCAAAACACTATACCAATTTATAATGCCATTTTCAAAAATTGACATGTTTAATCGGGCTGATATAGTTAAAACTAACCAAATTGAAGCAGCAATACCAGCTATAATCTTAAAATTACTTTTTAAGAAAGTAGTTTATATGAGGTGTGGCTATGTCTTATCTGACTTTTTGGCTAAACAAAAGAGATTTATTAGATATTCTTTATGGTATCCAATGGAAAAGCTACTATTTAAAATATCTAATTATGTATGTGTTTCTAGCCAATCTGATAAGATGTACTTGCAAGATAGACATGGGAAAAGAAATGTTTATATTAACCCGAATTATATAAATGTAAATAAGTTTTTACCTATAGACAGTGATGAAGCTAGCCAAACGTTATTATACATTGGTCGATTTAGTGACCAAAAAAACCTTGAAGCTATGCTGACAGCAGTTAAGAGTCTTGATTTAACTATAGACTTGTATGGTTGGGGAGACTTAGAGGGTAAAATAAAATCCTTTTGTAAAGAGAATCAAATAAAAGCTAACTTTATGGGTAAAATTTCTAATAACGAAATACCTAGAGTTATGGCGAGTTATGACTTTTACCTACTTTGCTCTTATTACGAAGGTACTCCCAAGACTCTGTTAGAAGCAATGTCTTGCGGTAAGGTGTGTATCGTAACTTCCGTTCCTGGAATAAGGGAAATTGTAAGTGACAAATATAACGGTATCGTCTCTAAAGATACAACAAACGAAAGTATTGCTAGCGCTATTAAAATTGCCTTTAACTTGAATGAACAAGAAAAGACGCATATCAAATTGAATGCTAGAAATACTATTGTTAACAACCACTCTTTCAAGTCCTATTTAACAAACGAATTAAAAATATATAGTAATAATTATGATTAGTATCGTGTTACCGGTTCATGTCTATGACTCCTATGCAAAATTAGCTATCGATAGTATGCTTGTTCAAACTTTTTCTAGTTTCGAGCTAATTCTGGTTGCAAATGGGAAGGATTACGAAGAGATCGCTTCGAAAATAGCCGATGACTATAAAGATAGTAGAATTGTCCTACTCAAGACACCTATAGGACAACTTTCTTTCGCTGTTAATTTCGCATTAACTTATGCAAATTATGATCTAGTCGCAAGAATGGATGCTGATGATATAAGCCATCCAGATAGGCTAAAGTTACAGTATGAGTTTTTGGAGAACAATAAACTCGATATGGTTGGCTCTGATTTAGAGTTGATAGACGAACATGGCAACCATTTGGGAGTGAGGAATTACCCTAAGGGCAAAAAAATAAGTAAGGCTTTACCTTTCAAAAATCCATTTGCCCATAACACTGTTTTGTTCAGAAAATCAATTATATTTAATTTAAGAGGCTATAATTCAGGATTCAATACAGAAGATTATGATCTGTGGCTAAGAATGCTGAGAAGCGGAAATATTCGTTGGGATAATATGGAGTCTGAATTAGTATCTTACAGGATACATACTAACTCAACTCAAAGACAAATATTGAGTTATGCCGAAGCGTCGGGATTGGCTCTGAGAGAATGCATTTTGGATTTTGGTGTTGTAAAATTTTCTGCTTTAGTGGTCGCAATTATTAAGTGCTTTGTTTACGGTCGAAGATAATGAATAAATCGCTTTTGTTTGTGGTTTTTATTTTACTATCATTAATGGACTATAGTAACGTCAATATTGTATTGGCTACTTTATTAATGGCGTTGGCTTCTTTGCCATCCTTTAGAACTACAAGTTCAAAGGTAATTATTTTAGCATTGTCTTTATTTTTTATATCTGCAGAACTAGTAAGATATTTATATAATTCAATGTCTTCATCTTGGTTTGGGCTAGCTTCTGAGTCTGGAATTTTCGGGTTAACAGCATCTATTTTGATTGGCTGTGTATTTTCTTTTCTATTTTATTCTTATATATCCAACAATGTTAACTTCAAGAAAAATTCTGTTTTTGCGCTTAAATTAGCCTTGTTTGTTAACATTCTTTTGTTCTATTCCCAATTTTTTCTGGCTTACGCTTTTGATATTTATATCGATTATTATAAGTTTTTTATGGGTCAAGAAAGTCGTTATTTGAATTATTTCTCGTCTTCAGTTTTCAAGTATCGATGTACAGGTTTGTATGTGGAGCCATCTACTTATGCTGGAATAATGGCAGTGCTATTAGTTTTATATCTAAACTTATCTCAGGCTCGAGCTAGGATGGGCATTATTTTCTTAGTTATATTTTCTATATTTATAACTTTCTCAAATGCCGCTATTATCATTGGCATGTTCCTCGTTTTGGGTGTGTTCTTTTATTTTACCAATGGTCGCTATTTTTTGCTCGCTTCGGTTTTGATTCTTATATGTTTAGGTGGATTTGTCTTTGTATATATAGGTGGTTCGTTAGATATATCTTCATCGTTAGATTATATAATCTCTATCCGTTTAGGGTTCTTTGAGTACTTATTAGGAAGGGATGATTGGAGCTTATATTTTGGCACAGGACTGTTTTCAATCGAACAAGATTTATGGATGTTGTCTTCGGGAGAAGGTTTAGATAGGGTTGCTTCCCTTAATGACTTAGGAATTATTGGTGTTGCATTTACTAGATTTGGTTTCTTAGGGCTTCTTTCGCTAGCGTTTTCTTACTTTTTATTGCCAAATAAAAAAACTAATACATTCAATTTTATAGCGATACTTAGCACAAAAATGACAATATTTTTTCCTATATTTATATTGGTTTATATTAGTTTTTATATTAAAAAAGGTAGATGTGAAATTGAAGAAAGTTAAACTTGTCAGAGTAGTCACAGATAAGATTGTAGTTCAATGGCACCTAAACAACTCTCTTATTTATACTGACTACGATAAATTCGATGTTTATGTTATTGGCGATGGGGTTTCTAAGTATAGTAATAATTACCCTAACGTTACATTTGTGGATGTGCCTATTTGTCGTAAACCAAACCCAGTAAATGATCTTAAGTGTTTGTTTGAATTATGTTCGGTTTTTAAACGAATTCGTCCAGATATTGTTCATTCTATTATGCCTAAAGCTGGTCTTATTGCATCTTTGGCTTCATTTTTAATGCGAATTGATCAAAGAGTTCACACATTTACTGGTCAGGTATGGAACTTATCTAAATATCATAAATTTAACATTTATTACTGGTGTGACGTTTTGATTTCAAGACTGAATTCTTATTGTTTGTGTGATAGCGAGTCTCAGTCACATTACTTATATCTTCATGGAATTAGAAATGGCGATAAAAAGATACCATGTTTGTTAAGTGGTTCTTTAGCAGGGATTGATTACAAGACAATTGATTATGATTCACTTTCTCAGACTCGGGATAAGTTGAGGGCAGACTATAATATCCCTAAAGATGCCTTTGTTGTTCTTTATCTAGCTAGAAAGACATGGGTTAAAGGTGGATTTGATATATTAGATTCAATGATCGAGTTAAAGAAGCGGAACATAGACTTAACGCTGTTTTTTGTTGGGCCAGATGAATCGAATGATAGTATTGACTGTAAATTGAACGAAGTCTTGTCCTTAGGAGTTAACGTTATATCTCTTGGCAAAGTTGAAAATTATCGACATTACATGTCTGCTTCAGATTTACTTTGTTTACCTAGTCGCAGAGAAGGATTTGGAAGTGTAATTATAGAGGCTGCTGCGATAGGTGTCCCTGCTGTGGGGTACTCTATACCAGGATTACGAGATGCAATTGATGATGGGGTTACTGGATACCTAACGCCTACAGGAGATATTGACATATTCTGTGATGCTATTTCTAAAATCGCAACTGACAAGGATATACATTCTCAAATGCGAGCTAATGCTTACACTAGGACGAAAAAACTCTTTAGTGCTTCCTCATTACAGGGGGAATTAGAACAAAAATATTTAGAGTGGAGACTACGGTAAATCTAATCGTTACCTGTTGGTATCGTGACAAACTACACATTACTTGGGAGTTTTTGGCTACTTTATGAAAAATATATCCCAAGCAAATTTAATGGTAAAATTGTTGTTCCAATATGTTTATACCCGTGATCATTGAAGATGCTTGATTTCTCATAAAATCAGGATCATGCTACGCAC
>JABXHY010000001.1 GCA_013373375.1 Gammaproteobacteria bacterium | reverse complement strand
GTTGGTGCGGGTGTTGTTGCGAAAATCAACGACTAATAGCTTACGCTATCCATTTAAAAAAGGCGCTCATTGAGCGCCTTTTTTGCATCTGGCGCACATTATTTTTAAGTGCCTTAGTGTATCTTTCAACCTTGAAATTATTAACGAAAGGAATCAGTAAAATGAAACTATCTCTAAATTATGGCCTTTACGCCATCCTCATATTTATCACAGTACAATCTTCTCAACTTTTGGCTCAAGAGCAGAATGAGTCTGATAACTCTGCAGTTGAGCAAGAGTATACAGAAGAAGAGAAAGCTTATATTGAGTGGGCTAACGGTGTAATGGAACGGTTAGAACCGCAAACAGGATTGGTTCAATTACCGAATGGCAAAACTGAAATCCAAGTCCAAGAAGGCTTTGTTTATTTTAACCCTGAGCAAGCAGAAATTATTTTGTCAGAAGTTTGGGGTAATCCTCCGGGGCAAATGACAGAAGGCCTATTAATGCCCGATCACTACACCCCATTCGACTCTGACGCTTGGGCTGTCACAGTTGAGTATGAAAATGATGGACATGTTAGCGACGAAGATGCGAGCGAAATAGATTACTCTGATCTTCTTGAGTCGATGCAAGATGATACACGCGCCGCTAACTCACAAAGACAACAAATGGGCTATCCTGCCATTGAATTAGTCAGATGGGCTTCTGCTCCTTATTACGATGCGAATACTCACAAACTCCATTGGGCAAAAGAATTGAAGTTTGAAGAATCCGAAGAAAATACTTTGAACTACAACGTTAGAGTTTTGGGCCGCGAAGGCGTGTTAGTTCTTAACTTTATTGCAGGCATGAATCAGTTACCTGAAATACAAAATAAAATTGAATCAGTGATGGGGATGGCCAACTTTAAAACGGGTCAAACTTATGATGACTTTGACTCAAGTGTTGATAAAGTTGCTGCTTATGGAATAGGTGCTTTAGTCGCTGGAAAGGTTTTGAGTAAAGCGGGTTTTTTCGCGGCCGCTCTGATTTTCTTGAAAAAATTCTGGTTTATTTTCGCAATCGCTATTGCTGGGGTTTTCCAGTTTGTTAAGGGACGTTTTAGTTCCAAAGAAGCAAATCAAGACCGTTGAGTAGCGCTGCTAAATTACAAGAAATAAGCTGAGGACAAAGTTTTAATCTTTTGGCAATGCTGGACCGTGAGTGCTTCACCTATTAATATTCACAAAATACAGAGCTAGGTGCTGATGATTCGATCGTTCTTATGAACCAACAGTTGCTATTCGACGATTTACAACTAGTGAGTTTTAGTACTTAACTTTCAGCACTTAGCTTCTCATGCTAAAAGTTTGAACGAAACGACTATCTGATGGAATTTTATTCCCACTCAACCCCTACCTTTCAGCAAATAGGAGCCAACAAAAAAACAGCTGTGAATATTTACGATTACGCGAGATAGTAAACAATATAAGATCGAGATATTGGATTAGCAAATAACGTCAAGAAAGACGGAGACAGAGGTTTTATTTTGTACGCACTATCTGCCCCAAAACAACTTACGATTCTATTATTATTTTTTTTGCTCATTTTTTCAGTTGAGGGTTACGGAAAGAAAAACTCTACTCAACCAGAATCAGCTTCTATTTTGAGCTCAAAGCAGCTGCACGATTTATCGAAGTTTGATGGTAAGAGCTCTAAGATTTTAAAGCAATTATATTTATCTGATGACAAAGGTGCTGCCGCTATTAGTAGTGCTCTAGCGAAGCTAAACGAGAAAGATAAAGAGTTAAATGATAATTATAAAGTCTTAGTAAATAAAGCCAAGGCTAGCAAAGTAAAAGCGAAAATAAGTAGTAAGACCGCTAAAGCAAATACGTCGAATAACAGCACCATAAAATCGTCAACCACAAATACTGCAGCCTCCTCGAAGGAGCAGCTTGAACAGGAGTTGCAGGTCATTGCAGCTCAGAAAATGCACCTGGTGAATGCGCTTACTAAAACTAATTCGTCGGATATGGTTGCACAGTTGATCGCGGCGGCGGATTCTGCGAACCCTAATGCTCTTCTGCATAAAACAGTCTTTTCGAAACTACTAGATATTGGCCCTAACGAAACAGCAAAAAATTATGCTATTCAAATTATAAATGATCCAGAAAGTGGTGGCTTTCAGGTTTATAATGCGCTGCTTTATTTTGCGTACCATAATGAGCCCAATATCCTTGATAAAGTTAGAGAGTACACAAATCCTGATTACCATCCTTATATTCGTGACATGGCTGCCTTCGTTTTAGGTCGTTGGGGAAACTCAAGCGATACTAGTATTATTCTAACGGCAATTCAAAAGTCGGTTGCGGATAAAATGGGTAGCCACTCATTGCGATATAGCGTATTTGGTTTAGCTTCCTTAGTCTCACCAGAGAAAGTAGAAGAGCTCTTGCAGGGATTAAATATAAAAAACGATATTGTTCAAACCGCGATTCTACACGCAAAACTAGAAGAAGCTAAATCAGATCAAGAATTTTCTCAGCTGTTTAAAAATAATCAGGGAAAAGCGAATGAACTAACGTTATTAGTCGTTGCAGATTATGTTGTGAGAAACGGTCCAACCGTTTTAATTGAGCTTGAATTGATTGAGGAACACGACGGTAATCTTTATAGTCCTGTTTCACAAAGCTTGTATCGTATGGGGTATTCTTTAGTTGGTACGGCAGCAAGTCCAAACCTGGAACCAGTAAACTAATCTTAACTGAGAGAACAATTTATGGATTATAAGACGGCCTATTATCTGCTCATGTTGGTTTTATCACTTTCGGTGCTCAGTGTGGTAGGCTTTATTTATAGAATGATGAAGCGGCAACTAAGCCACTTTAAATCGTCTACTATTGTATTTCTGTGGTTTTTTAACCTTACTCTTTTTCCGATCTCAATGGTGTTTGAGTGGGACTATTATATTCATACCGCCATTTTTACTTATTTCATCATTCTTATTATAGAGATTGTATCGGTTAAGAAACTAAGTGAAGAAAACAGAAAGTCTTTTCCTCCTATTACAAGCTTTTTGATTTCTATTACGGCATTTATTTCAATCTTTAGTTATTTTTCCTATGACTTAAGCCGTCGTGGACCTATAGAAGTCACTATTGATGTTGAGGAGCCGAATAAAGAACACTTTCTTGTAAGTACTTTATATTATGTTGGGGGTCACTTCTCTTATTCTACCTATAAACACAAGAAATTTGGATCTTCGGGAGAGACAGTAATTATACCTCGAGATTATGTCATGTCTGCATTCAGTAGTTTTTTACTCGGTTCTGCAAAAAGAGAGATTCCAATAAATATTTCAATTAGGCATCCGGAATACAAGACAGAGAGTCTCAAGGTGAAACTTGGCTACGACGTAAAGCATAAGCCGATCAAAATCACTCTGAGTCCAAAGCCCTGGGAAGAAATTTTGAGTAGCGCAGAAACGAATTTTATAAATGATAAAACTCTTGAGAATTTTCTAAACTTGGCTAATGAGGTGTACCAATTCAATAAAGATAACTATCAAATAGTGGATGCAAAAAGAGGTTTCTATATTGATGAATTTGATCAAGATAAAAAAAAGAAAATATCGAATAAATATGTTCCATGGATAATGAAAACATTGGAAAAGTATAAAAGATATTTATGTTCTGAACGTGGGCAATGTATTGAAAAGTATAAGACTGATTTTAATAAGGACGATATAAGGTGAAAAAGCACGTAATATTAGGCCTTGCTGTTTACTCTTATTTTGGAGTTTGTTATTCACACGATACTAATACAACTCATCCTAAGTTAACTGTTCAAACGGGAGAGCTTATTAAGCGCCTAGATAATGAACAGTTCTCTTATTACGACTTATGGAAAATAAGCGCAAAATATTCAAAAGATCGAGCGATAACAAACTTTCCTTATCCCTATTTATGGGGACAAGACCCGCAGTTTAGGAACCCCAATGATAAGGAAGCTGACGAAGGTAACGGTTATCCGGCTTTCTGCCATTCGCTTGTAGTTGAGCCATGTGCAAATGGGGTTTCCACCAAAAAGCCTAGAAATGTAATCGACGGCGTAGTGATGGAGGACTCGCCAAGTTCTAAGGTGTTTTCTCATTTTCAGCACCCGTATACAGGACAAGAAATGGATATTTCTGACTGGGAGAACCTGGCTGATTACTATTTTTACAATGATCCTAAACGTTATATTCTAGCAAACTTGGATTCACTTGCCGGACTATATGGACGTGTAGATAGAAGTGAGGATACGGCGAAAGATTATTTTTATGATTCATTAGAAGTTATGGGCTACCTAGAAGATTCCGGTAAAAATGAAAGTGCTATTCCTGGTAAGTCGCTTGCATTTTTTCTATTTGGTCACGCGCTCCATCATGCAGAAGATATGAGTTCCGTCGCACATGTTCATGGCGATGCTCATGTTACGGTTCTAGCACAAGAACTTGGCGAGCGAGACGATTATGAAGCGCACTTTTTACCCGCTCAAGTTTACGAAATTAATTCTAACTCAATGGCCTATAGCTGGTTTAATGAAGCGCGAGCAATTAAGCGTGTCGATGGATTTGAGAATATCTGGAGCAATGGAGGCGTGTTTCCTTATGGAGATGGAGTTTCTTTAATTGATGAGGCTAACCTATCTAGAACAGCTTACAATGTGGCGACATTCCAAGCGGATATGCAAGTGCCATCGATAATGAGTACCTTCGCTTATAAAGTCGGTTGGTATGATAATGAAGATATTGTAGAGAGCGCTAAAGAGGAAAATAATTACTGTATCAAAGGCGAGCTCGGTGCCATGTTTTATTTTGGTAATGTAAATGACATTTTGACCGGAAAACCAGATCCTGATTTATGTGGTGCCTTTTTAAATGTAATGGATATTGCGGAGCCTCACTGGGCGATTGCTACAGCATCGAAATATAATGACGGACTTTTGGATACATTATTTAATCGAGGTGTCGGTCGATATTACTTTCTCGATTTTGATTCCTTCTTATCTGACTGGTGGCCAATTGATAAAAAGTTCCCCGGAGCTCCTTCTGATATCGTCTATCTCGAACAAATCATGCGAGGCGTTGATTATGCGGATGAGCATATGCTCAAACCAATGTACATGCGCCAAGATATTTCACGTTCATTCGGAGCGTCTAATCCATTGATCAGAACCTGCTCATCCTACAGTGCGGCAGATAGAATTTGTAACTCAGGGAAGAATTTTGCAGAGCGCTGGGCGGAAGTATTAGTTCCTATGAGCATTGAGTTTTTTGCTGGCTTTAGCCAGTACTGGTATGACTTAGCTAACACTCCGCCATTCTTAGAAGAGGTTCTAGCAGAGCAAGAAAAAGATTCTGGCGGGTGGGAGTTCAAATATGGCAAAAAATGGATGTCTGCAGACATGGATGATAATGGGAGCAATAAGCTTGGAACTCTAACGGTAAAAATGCGTTACGAAAATGGTGCGCTCGGGGGCTCAGACTCGTTAGGTCATGCCTATATGAAAGCTAATTTTATCGAGCAACGTTTTTTGAGGTCGACTATTAATGGCTTCGATTTCTTTAATGCGAAAAAAGCTATTCGACTGACTTTGCGTTTCAATGAACCAATTAAATCTCCCACTTCTGAAAACAGTGGTTTCAAACTTGGCTTTGATGTTGGTACTGAGTTTTATTTTAATATTAATAATTTAGACTTCCAAAGCCTAGAGCATGACCCTGAGAATACAGGATGCATCAATAATGGTGATTCAAATAATACAGTAGCTTCCTGTTGGCAAGTGACGATCGACAGCACAGAGCTCAGTCGTCTAGCTGAAGTGAAACCCAATGGTCGGTTAAGTTTGTTAGTTGAAGCAGAAGATGTCAATAACCACCGAGGGGTGGGTACTAAACTTGATGCCGATCCCAGTTCTCCTGCGAGGCGCTTTGTGCTTCGGGACGAGAATGATCAGGTTCGCTCATATGAGTGGCACACTGATGTTACTCAGCCACCTGATCGATTTGTTGATCATCAAGGAAATCGTATGGAAAAAGGCTCGTTCGCTTACGATCAAGGACCAGATAAAACGCATATCTTTTTGTTTGACACGACACCGCCGGAAGTTAAGCAGCTAAAAGTAAAACGCGGCGAATTCGAAAGGGAAAGCGAGTGATGAATTTAAGTAAAGTGATTCTGTCTGTGTTTTGTGTAAAAAATATTGCTGCGATAGGTTTGGCATTATCGATTGTAAACCTAGACGCTAAAATATCTAGCGCTGAGCAACCAGCTGGCAATGTCGAGTTATCAAAATATTTAATTGTAAATGTAAGCGATCGGAGTGGCACTATTATTTTGCTTGATGTTCTTAATAGTTCGCCAGAATATCTTGAATACAGAATGGTTGACGAAACAGAGTTTAAGCGGGTGCGCTTATCACCTGGCAATATACCAACAGCGACTATTATTAATTTGCTTCCTTACTCTGAAATAGTGATTCGAGCCATCTCGTCAGAAGAGCAGCTAATAACGGAGTTCAAGTTTACTACAAATAAATCTTTTGAACTTCGCACTGACGAACAGCGGAAGTATTTACCAATAGTTAGTTCCTTTCGTGGCTCAGTTGAACTGTCAGATAGTTTAATTGCTAGTGAAGATAGCATTTTATTAGCTAATCTGATTGGTTCAAGCAACTACCCAATAGCAGTATTTTCGGATGATTTTCGTTTATCCGAACAGCAAGTAGACGCACTATTTGATTTAAATAATCTTTATTCAGCTGACAATGAACCGAGGCCAATAGAAACAAACGATATCTTAGTCACAGCCAATATAGAGCTTACTAATAACGGTAATTTAACCCTCAATTTTGCTCGTTTTATTGAAGGTCCTGATTCTGCTCTGGTGCCAACTACCGACTCTACATTAGATACTTTTGTTAACAAGTGGCTTGGTCAGGTGTGCAGCATTGATTACTCGCGTGAAGAAGCTCTTCGCATTGTGACAGGGGATTATCAGCTAGAAGAGTTGAACGCGCAGCTTGTTGAAGTTTGTGGTTCAGAATTTTTAGATTAAGGTTCTAAAGATATGATTAAGAAGTTAATGGTTTTATCAGTTTTTGTATCAACTTTTATTAATGTAAATATCAGTGCAAAACCGAATGCTGATGAACTTGAATCCCGGTTGAATGCGAACGTATTAAAAAATCTTGTTAAGAAGTCCGATACAATTGTACAAGCAAAACTAATGGACAAAGAAGGGGTATGGACCAAATATGGCGTGGTAACTAAAAATGTTTTTACAGTACTAAGAGATTTGAGTGAAGGCTCAAAAAAGCGGCAATCTGGAGAGTTAGTTGAAGTTATTACACCAGGTGGAGTTGCTTATCATCCTAAACTCCAAACTTTAGTAAAAACGAGTGTATCTCATGCTCCAAATATAGAAGCTGTCGATGAAGTTATCATTTTCGCAAAAGCAAGTACCTCGGGTGAATTAATCTTGACTGATAACAAGTTTGGGATATGGGAAATTGTATTTAATGAAAATGAGATGACTAAAATCCTCCCTGATGTGTCAGTTATGGTTGCTTCAAACAACTTAGCGAAAGAACGCGCTATGAAGACTACTGCAGAAGGCTTAATTTCGAATGATTACTCTGAGAATTCAGTATCTATTCATGAAAAGAAGTTATCACTTAATGAAGCTGTGCAGCTAATTAGAGATTTGAAAAAGCAACCGAGGTCTAACCTCAATGACATCAAAATTCAGCGAGACGAAGTAATAATTTTAGAAGGGAAGATTGAGTAATGATTTTTCTCAATAGATTTTTAATACTCTTATCAATTGTACTAACTCACGCTGTTTTTTCTGAAGAGCTTAAACTTGTTAAAGGGAATGAGTCTGAGGACTTACTGAGGAATCAGAACTTAGATAATTTAGACTATGTTTTTCCTATGGACTACGTATTAAGAAAAAGAGCAGAGCAACAAAATATTTACAGTAAATCAGCAAGTATATCCGCGACGGCTAAAAAAGGAAAGTCAAAGTCCTTTCAACAACGAACGCGCCTGCAGCCTCTAACGATTGAAAATGAGGTTGATAATACGCTAGGGCGAAAAACCAACAATACGCAAAACTTCATTTTTAACAGTTTGCAAGTTGATGAGAGCGGTACAGTCATTACTACTAGTAAACCTAAAAAAAGTGAAACTCAAGCAACTAGTCCTTCACCAATAATCAAGAATACGAATAAATAATATTTATAACGGAATACAACATGATTAATCAAATTTTTCGCTACGTAATCGTGGTATTGCTGCTGAATATTCTCTGCTTAAAACTGTCATTTGCTGGTGATGTAAACCAAATGGTATCAAATGGTGAGCGCTACGAAGTAAAGTGGGATGA
The DNA here is from genome assembly GCA_013373375.1 of Gammaproteobacteria bacterium. Classification (GTDB taxonomy): domain Bacteria; phylum Pseudomonadota; class Gammaproteobacteria; order Enterobacterales; family Kangiellaceae; genus Pleionea. The sequence continues at coordinate 55,760 of JABXHY010000001.1, read as the reverse complement.
AAGGTTGCTGCCTTATCGCTGGACGATTAATGAGCAAGGAGCTGCAGGTCAAAATATTTCAAAAGAACAATTGGTCTCTTCTCTCAAAAAGAGCTTCCAGAAATGGCAGTCAATTCCTACTGCTAATGTTACATTCGAATTCGCTGGTGAATCAGTCGCAACTAACGGTTCTCAAGATGGAGCTGTTTTAAGCAACATAGATGGCTTAAACCTTATCACTTTTGTCGATGATGAATTTTTATTTCAAGATGGTGTTGCCGCAGTGTGTGTTACCCATTTTTTGATGGAGGATAAAACGTTTACATTAGACGAGGTCGATCTTAATGGTGACGGAGAGGCTGATATACCAGAAGGCACTTATAAAGCCGGTACTATAATCGATGCAGATATCATCTTTAATGGCCAGGTAGACTTTTCTAAGTTGGCTTACAACTCAACTAGTGGTGATGAATTGTCAGTGCTAGAGAGGGTTGCATTGCATGAAAGCGGGCATTGTTCAGGTCTGGATCATAGCTCGGTCGAAGCTTCAGTTATGTATCCAATCGCAAGTTTCACAGATAATACAGTCTCAGGTCCGCATTCAGATGACATAATATCTCTGAGTAATATCTACCCTAATGAGGAACAGTTTGCATTAGAGTATGGCACTATAAGCGGACAAATCGTTGATGGCAGTTACGGTATTGGGATTGTTGGCGCACATATTCATGCTATTAACGCAAGCACTCGTGAGATTGTTAAAGGTACTCTTTCATTAACTAATGGTTTTTATGAACTTGTGGTTCCTCCTGGCGATTATTTCATCAAAGTTGAACCACTTGATAGTTCCAAAATCGGATTAGAACCAAAGCGTTTTAATGATTACATTATGAACAATGTATTTTACGATTTTCCCTCAGAATATTACGACGAAAATGAAAGTGCTGTAGAGTTAGGAAGTGAAACACCTACTTTAATTACAATCTTTTCAGGGCAAAATAAAACTGGAGTTGATTTCAAGTCGAATGTCTCTACTCCGTCGGGAATGACCTACTCTATTGTAAAGGGAGCAAATTATTTTAGTTATCCTCAGAAAGTCCCTGAAACATTAACCTCTTTTGAGTTTTTAAGAAAAATAAGATCAGCTATAGAAGTTAATCGTATTCAACGGTTTAATACGGATACAGGAGCTTTTGATCAAACAGTAATAATTAACAATAAAGCTCACGGCCATGACTTCGCAATCAAAGAAGGTGAAGGTTATATCCTCAATAGCTCAAGTGAAGGACAGTTGCAATTTCCAGGTCAAGCTATTTGTCCAAAGCTCGATTTAAAGAATGGTTTTAATATTGTTGGCGCTCACTGTGTGCCGCCGAATTTCTCGTCTTATGATTTTATTAAAGCTTTAGGGACATATTATGAAGTTGAATCAATCGAAAGTTTTAATCAAGAAACAGAGCAGTTTGATAAAACGTTTTACGAACATGAACAGCCTGCTGGGATTGAGTTCGATATTATAGAGGGGCAAGCGTATGTTGTGCGCATGTTGCAAACAAAGTTAGGAGTAAAGCCATTTGACGATATAGTTACTGCTCCCTTGATAACAATGCTGAGCCCGGGCGTCGGTTTTTATGGCACGGAGATAGTGTTGTTTGGAAAAGGCTTCTCTATTGAAAAGGAAGATAATCTAGTTCTTTTCGATGAGTTTCCGGCTGAAGTTTTATATGCCAGTCCTGAAAGACTCTTGGTAAAGGTTCCAAATGATATTGGTTATGGGAATAAGCAAATCACAATTAATATTAAAGAGCTTTCCAGTAATAGTGTCGACTTTTATATTGAACGCCAGATGGTCGATGAAAATGAACATGGCGTGACAAATTTAATCAGTGGACAGACTGCACGGGGTAGTATTTCAAATATCGGAGAGCAAGACTTATACACTTTTTCTGCTGTGAGCGGAGCAAAAGCAACCTTGTCTGCCCGTTCAACATCAGGTAATGGTTTAGATTTAAAGCTTGAGTTACTTTCACCTTCCGGGGTGGTAATTGCCTCTGACGACAATAGTGGATTCGCTAATAATGCGAAAATAACTAATCAGCTGCTACAAGAATCTGGAACATATACTGCGATCGTGTCAGCAGAGGGAACTGGTACTTATGAGTTTGATTTGCAAGTTTCAAATGAAAAGACGAAAGCGAGAGTTGAAATATTAAGTGGCTCTGTTCAGGTTGCCGCTAGTGGCAGCCAACTTGGCGAGCCAATCATTTTTCAAGTGCTTGATGAACGAGGAGAAGCAATCGCAAATGCTGAAGTTGGTTTGTCGGTAACATCATTAAACAATGAAAGCGAGCAGAGCAAAAAAGCAGTTAACACCTCTAGCAATATGCAGAAGAGTAATGGCGCAGTTTTAAGAAAAGGCCTGAATGTCAATAATACTATCAGAACGAATAAATATGGTATTGCCGCAGTAGAAGCAACTGTACCAGATGAGCATGGTAATTATGAAATATCTATTAACATACCTGGCATTTCAGATGCGATTTCTAGCCCGATAGAAGTTGTAGTAGTTAAGCATCCAATAAAAACCATCGAGGTCACTCAACGAACGCAGGATTGTAATGGTCAAGGTTGTGAAGTAGGCAAGGCATTACCTGAGGATTGGGTTATCACTTTCAAAGATCGATTTGGTCAAGGTATTTCTGGCGTTCCTGTGCAGTGGCAGGTTGTTAGTGGTGATGGTTTTGTTCAAGGCCTTTTAAAGAAGGCTGATAAAAGAAGCGAGGCCGATGGAAGTGTGCGGATGAGCCAAACTCTCGGTAAAAAGTTATATCAAAATCCTACTCATGAAATTTTACGTGGAGATGTTGAGTTGTTACCTCAGTATCACATTGTAGCTGCAACAGTCCCGGGACAGTCTGCGCCTATATTATTTGAAGGTATAGCAGGAGCTGGCGAGGTGTCACAGGTGCAACAATTCTCTGTGCCAAGTTTATCTATTGGATTGGGTTCTGTAAGAGCAAATGCTGTTATGTTTATGGCGAAAGACCAATACGGTAATCCAGTGGCCGATGAAGTTGTGAGTTATAACTCAGAATACACTGGAATTGATGTTTCACCAGGTATCTTTAATCGAAAACAGATGCCCTCAATGCTAACTAACGAACGTGGAATTTGGGTGGGAGCAATTGGGGCAATAGCTAAGCCGGTAGCTGGATATTTGTATTTTGATCATAGATTTTCGAAAGATCCTGCAGAATTACCAGTTAGACCTGGGGCTGCAATTCCAACTATTGACGAATTCGGCAATCGAGACACAGTGGGTCTGCATCCTACTTATATGCTTTCATTTAATATCGCAAGTAAGACAATCGAGTTGCCGGTTGATGTTGATATGGGGCCGACTGTAGTCGCCTACTCTGAAAGTGATAACCCCGGGGCTTTGATAGGCCAATCTATTGATCTCGAAAATAACTCTGAGAGTAGACCTACATTCAGCCTATTTTTCTTTTCCAGAATTGACGGTGAAGATGATGACACTGATCAGTACCTAAGCAAAAGCATTGTTAATGAAACAGATTTCACACGTTTAATTCAAATATTTGGTTGGAGTCAATCTGCGAATCTTTCTGTACGCTACGATATTGGAAATGAAAATTCCGTAGAGGTTTTAGAGTCAGATAAAGCTAAATTGGAATACGAAAATATGATGCAATGCCCGAATAATACTTGCCCAACTGGCGACGAGTGGCTACATGTGAATATTTTCGATGGTGAAACCGCGTTGCAATATATTAAGGGACACGCACATTTAACAACTATCGGCAACACTAAAACTAATGGTGTTTATGTTGTTGCAAACTTTGGTGAACAAAAATCGGTGATTCTAAAAAGTTATTATTGTAATGGTAATGCATTGGATCAATCTTGTAATGATGACCGAGTTTTTGAAAAAACAATTAATTTTGGTGACAAGCCCATGGCCTATTTACTTAACGTAGAGCCGATAAGTATAAAAATAGAAATAGAAGATCCTACAGAACAGGAGGTGTCTACTAGCGATCCTTACCCTGGAGTACCTGCTGTTAGTGGAATAAATTTAAAAAGTTTTAAGATCAAACTTAATGGAAATGAGATTGACTTAAACAGTCTCGAGTTGGGCAAGTATCCTCATTATGCAAAAATTGTTATGGATGAAAAAATAGTGAAGAACTATGGCACCGAAGTCACAGAAAGTTCAAAACCAAGGAAATGGCAATTTATCTACTACCCAAAAGCAGATGAGCTACAAGACAGTAATATTTTAACCATTGAAGGTATTGATGGTAATACATCTGTTAAGGATGCCGCTGGCAACTTCAAAGAAAATCCTCCGGAAGTAGAAGTGACTTGTAATTTCGAGTTTCCTGCTGAAAACATTGTGTGTGCGCAGTGAGAAAATTAGTGAACTATATGAATAATGGTAATCCAATGAGCTTTTTGAAAAACGGACTTATTCGCGTTAAAACATTGTGTGTAGCAAAAATACGAATGTTTCCAGTCTTTTTCGTCCTACTCACTTCTATTTTTTCGGTGAATGCAGAACCAATCGTTCGATCCTCGGTTTATGTATCTGACGTGACTGATAAATCATTTATTGTGACATGGAGTGCTTCCCCAAAAACACAGCCAGCTCTCGAAATGTTTGCAGATATATCTGGAAGCGAGCCTGTAGACCTTGCTAACAGTAGTATACGCATTGAACCTCAGTACATAGTCAATGAGAGTTCAGGTTTGTCAGAAGAATTGGCCGCGAAGGGCGTTTACCGTATTCGGGTATCAGGTTTAGTGAGCGGAGAAGTTTATTATTTTAGTGTTAAAAATACTAACCCGCAGGATGAAACGGAAGTATCAAGGGTCTTGAATGGTCCGCTTTTTAGTGTCCGGACTTTGCCAAGAGTTGAGTACTTTAATAATGATAGTTTAGCGGCTGAAGTTAGTAGTGAAAATAATAACTCAAATGGAAAAGTGATATTTTTTAGAGTTGAAGGAGCAGCTTATCCGATATCACACATAGTTGGTGACAGCTTTCCCGAAAAGATTGCAGCGGTTTCCTTAAGCAACATGGCATCTAAAGATTCTCAAGTAAGCATTTCAAACAATCAGATTTTAATTGATGAAAAGGGTGCTTTTGTCGAAAACACAAAGTTTTATGATTTACCAGAGACGACTCAAGAAGGTAAGTTGCACTTTATCGCCGGAGTAGAGGTTCTTGGTGATGCATTGGATTCAGACGGAGATGGCCTGCCTGATTGGTATGAAGATATACACGGGTTAAATAATGGTATTGATGACTCCGCATTAGATCTTGATGGTGATGGCTTGTCAAATTTGAGTGAGTATCTATATGGCAGTAATCCAAAAGAGCGAGATACTGACGGTGATGGCATTAGCGATTTTGTTGAAATCAATACTCTCGGTACATCGGCGACAGATGCGGATACCGACAACGACGGTATTTCAGATTATGATGAAATTCACACGCATAATACGGACCCTCTAGATAGTGACTCCGACAATGATGGTGTCTCCGATGGTATAGAAGTTGAAACCGGAACTGACGCTAATGATGCCGAAGATACACCAGCCATTGATGATGATAATGATGGTTTTGAGAATGAAAGTGATAATTGTCCTTCAATCCCTAATCCAACTCAAGAAAATACCGACGGTGATGAATATGGCGATTTTTGCGATAGTGATGATGATAATGATGGTGTAGAAGACAGATTTGATAATGCGCCTCTAGTATATAATCCAGATCAGAAAGACGAGGACTCTGATAGCATCGGTGATGTTATTGATAATTGCGTGAGTGCTCCTAATCGAAACCAGCTGGATAATGATAGAGACGGACTAGGCGATGTGTGCGATGACGATGACGATAACGACGGCGTGCTAGACTTGACTGCTCCTGGGACGCCATCAGAGAAAGCCTTGGTGATTAAAGGTATTTCTTCAATTATTGACATAAATATCCCGCGCATTTTAGATAATAGAGCAGTAATAAGTCTTTCTAAAAAGACATTAGAGTCTGGGACAATAATTGATCTAGCTGTAGTTAACTTAAAGACGAAAAAAGTCTCTATTAATCAGTTAACGGCTACGGAACTTAATGTCGAAGGTAAGTTAATCGTATCTATTGATGCAGCGAATTGTGACTGTTTTTATATGACAGTCCCGGAAAGCAACTTTAATATTGTTACCGATCAAGGTACTTTAACTGTAGTTTTACCTAATTATTCCCCTAATGATAGTTATAATAGCGTTTTTATTTCAAAAGACGGATCAAGTTTTCGTAATGATTATGTCAGTAATCCAACTGACCTCACAAATTTACTGCAAACTAGTCTTTTCCCACAGCCATTAGATAACTGCCAATTTACACCAAACTCTGATCAGTCCGATTTAGATGGTGATGGCAAAGGAGATGCTTGTGATATCACTGCGGAAGATAGCGATGGAGATGGCATACTTAATGTCAATGACATTTGTCCGAATCACTATGACCCAGAACAAAATGACTTTGACTCTGATGGTTTAGGTGACCATTGTGATGCTGATGCTGATAATGACGGAGTTTCAAATTATGATGAAGAAAATATTTTGCATACTAATCCGCTCAGCCAAAATAGCTTAGATAGTGAATTAGATGATGGCGAAATGGATTTTGATGGAGATGGTACAAAAAATGCTGATGAATTGCTAAATGGCACGAATATAGACCTTGTAAATATTAAATTAGAGAAAGGCTTTAATTTAGCTTATTTTCCTAACACTGATAGTTTAAAGTTGGCTTCGGATCTAGCTTTATTATTGGGCGGTAGCCAGAAAATAAATAGTATTAAGCAAGTTGATGCGTCAGGAAAAGTGGTTAATGAGTTGAGCGTTAATGGAAACCAAGCTGACTCGGAAGACTTTGAAATTGTCAGTCAAAAGGGTGTCATCATAGATGCCAATGAAGAGTTAAGCTATCAATTGCCAGAGCGAGCGTCATGTTCTGATTTAAACTTACTCAAAGGAGCTAACCTTATCGGCTTTAATTGTATTCCGAGTAAGTTAACGGCGTTTAGTTTTCTAGAACTGGTTGGTAGCGAAATGATTTTAGATATACGTCGTTATAATTCTAATACAGGCTTATTTGAGACTGCAGCTTTTAATTCTAACTCTGTTGTAGGAAAGAATTTCAAAGTATTAACCTCAGAAGCTTATATCGTCACTATGAAACAAGACAGCGTTTTCACACAGAGCAATATAACACCCTCAGAAGTGAGTCTTAATTATTCTGAAGATAGTTACATTGTAACAACTAATTCGATAACTTTGTCAGGATTTATTAGCAGTAATGACATTTCTATTTCGATAAACGGCAATATAGTAAATATTCAAAATGGCCAGTTGACTGCGACTAATATTCCATTAGAAGAGGGAGTTAATATCGTCGATATTATTTATCGCGATGCATACGGATTTTTGATTCAACGAACTTTAACTGTAGAGTACCGAGCTCCAGCAAATATAGTAATAGATTCTCATTACGATGGACAAGTATCTAACTCAAAGCTTACAACCGTAAGAGGAAACTTGAGTGAGGCTCCCTCCAGCGTAGTAGTAAACGGAGTCCAAGCAATAATCGATAATAAATCTTTTATTGCGCACAATATTGAACTTGCGGAAGGCGAAAATACCATCAATGTCTCTGCTGTAGTTGGTGGTGTAAGTGCAAGTAAAACAATAACTGTTTTCTCAAAGCCTATTATGGTACGAGCAACGATTAATGAAACTGTGGCTTTAAGCAACACTATTCACATTGGCAGTCTTGATGAGGAAGACAAGGTAGATCTTGTATATGCTCAGGATCAGTCTCCTTCATATATCTATTGGACAAGGACTGAAACAGTTCCTAGTGAACGTTCCGTATATCAGTTTAATTCGACGGTAAGAGTCAAAAACGAAGGTAAGTTTGTTGGTGTACATGACTTTCTCTCAGGGTTTCTTTTCAAGAATGTTTCTGGCGAAACGGTAAGGCGTGAAATATTACGCTACAGACTTTACGCTGCTCCTATTGATAATTCGGCAGAAATTTTGATTACATCACACTCTGACGGACAAGAGGTTGAACAGTCGAAGATTACATTTAGTGGAAGGCTATTAGGGAGCTATGAAGAGATTTTCATTAATGGAATAAAAATCAATGTTATCGACGATACTTTTTCCAATGACATTGAGTTGAAAAATGGAAATAACTTAATTCTTATAGAAGCTGTAGGTGGAGATTCTGTCGTTAAGAAAGAATTCGAATTGCATTACCACCCGAATGCATTGAGAGTTTTTATTGATTCGCACCAGCACTTAGAAAATGTAAGTGAAGAGTTAGTTGAATTAAGTGGTAAGGTAAACAATAAAAGGGCTGATATTTATTTCGCAGGCCAGCTGCTTGATGTTGATGATAATGGCCGGTTTACCTTTACTACTGAACTTGAAGAGGGCATTAATCGGATAACTGTTAAAGCTCAACTTGGACTGGAACTAGTACATCACTCCGTTCATCTGGTAAAAAATAATTATGACTTAAAACTAAGTGGCATTCTTGACCGGCAATTACTTCGTAAGCAATCAGTTTCTGGAATATTAATCAGTAACGAAGTGATTACAAGGTTCAGAGTTAATGGTGGAAGCTGGACGGAAGGTGGTGCCGAAGAGCTTCCGTTTGGAACCGGATATTTCTTTCTACAAGAAGGTCGGAATAAAGTGCTTGTCGAAGCTGAGTTCGCGGATGGAACAATACAGAGCGTAGAGCGTGTGGTTTTTTATCAACCGATAGAGTTGACACTAAATTTTCCTGAGTACAACACAGTAAGTTTTGATTATTATCTTCCAATGAGCGATATGCAGAACGTATCTTCTGTTCGGCTTCGGGGGGATAGTTTTTCGGATGTTAACCACGTCATTCAATATCCATTTATTGGAAAAGTTTTTGATATTAAAGATTTAACAGTTAATCCATATAAATTAACCGAGTATGCCCACGTGTCGATGGAAACAAAAATACTCGCAGTGGATCAATTTGCTCTCAAGCCTGGCGCTCTTTTTGGGTTTAGACCGGTTCAAGATATGGACTTAGAGTTTTATGATGAAACCGCAAAATTAATTAAGACTGAGAAGGTCAACGTTATTTTTCGAGTAGGAACAGTTAGCAATAAACAAGAGATATTTGTTCTTTCTCACGAAGATGGAGGTTCATTTCATGCGAGCCATGTCCCTATTTTTGGTATTGTATCCAATATGCGTCCAACCAAAGTAGAGATTAATGGAGTTGAAGCACAAATATTCTCTTACCAAGGAAAGTCGGGAGATCTTTACCCTCGAATTTTCAAGTCCACCAAAAGTGCTAGTGGCTACGGTATTAGAGAGTCCATGCAGAACTTTATTATCTCTGCTCAAGATCAGTCACAGGAAGAGTTATCGAAAAGCTTTCGACTTAACTATAAACCTTATGAAGTTACATTAAAGGCTGAGTTAGGGCAGTCTTTAGAGATATTTGATAAAATTCCTTTTGCGAGGTCAGTGTCTTATTGGTGGAAGGAGGATGTAAGAGGCCCTCTTAATCGCAAGTTTTCTAGAATTAAAGAATATGCTGTGCTGGACTCAGATGAATACAGTTATTTTGGAGCTTTAAAACATAGAATACTTATTGAAACCAAGCCCGATAGCGATGGTAGCTTACCTGAGCGCTATTATGCGGAACATAGAATTCCGTATCCTTACTCTGGCACGACTACTATCAATTATGATATTGGAGTTAACTTGGTTGATAGTGTGGATGAGGTACCAGAGTTAAGTTTACTTAGTCCGTCTGAGTCATTTAAAACCTTCAGAAGTAGCGAAGAGATTGTTGTGAAAGTTAGTAATGACGCATTTGCAAATGTTTATGTTGATGGAGCCTTAGCGACTCGAGATAAGTACACTCATAGGTTAGAAAAAGAATTAAACCCAGGAGTCAACGAATTTGATATTTTAGCTGAAGGCTGGAATGGAAAAAAAAGTGTTTTACCTGTAGCTATAACTTTAGAGCAAATGCCTCGTCCCTCATTTGAGGTTACTTCTCATTCGGATGGTCAAACAATAGAATACTTTAGCGAATCTCCACAATCGGTGAGCATTAAGGGAATTTACGACAACAATATTCCTCTCAACCAAGTTAAAGTAAATGGAATTGTTGCTCGACTTGAAGAGTCCTCTTTTGAGGCAGAAGTTTCAATATCAGATGGGATGAATAGCATTTTGATTGAAGCAATAAATGATGCAGGAACAACTTCTTCTAGATTTAACCTAGAATCAGTCGGAGCTAAGCCGGAAATTACTATTTCTTATCCTGAGTCAAATTTAGAAACTACTGCTGACTCGATTGAAGTGGTCGGTGTGGTCAATGATACTTTTGCAAGTGTAGTGGCCAATGGAGTCTCTGCTAATGTATCTTCAAGTGGAGGTTTCTCGGTAATCGTGCCGCTTCAAGACGGTAGTAATACTGTTTTGATAAAAGCTGAAAACTATCATGGAGTCACCGAAAGTTCACTAGTCATTAATAAGCAGGCTATGCAAACTGAAAACCATTCGATAGTACCTGGAACAGTAGGTGGACCTTATGATTGGTCTGTTGCTGTTACTGCTGACGAAATGAGTCAGATAGCACAATTCAGAACAAGCACTCAATCATTGCCGAGAGATGTTAATTTTAATCTTAGTTTTGTGAATTTTTCATACTCACCAACTCGGCAGGTTAATTTTACCTATCAAATTAGCATGCCTTCGACCGTTACAGAGAGCTTTGCTTTTGAAGCAACCGTGACATTACTAGACTCGAACTCAGGAGTGATCAAGCGGTCAATAAAACGAATCCTAGTTGATGTTGCTGAAAAGGAAAATCAACCTCCGAGGGTTTCTATAATCAATCCAGACAGTAATGTTACTATTTCGGTCTCAGATAATTTTGCCTTGTCCGCTGAGGCATATGATGAAGGTAGTAATATAAGTGAAGCAGTAACTTGGACATCTGATCTAGATGGAGCACTAGGTAGAGGCATGTCGATTACAGTGAACTTGTCTATTGGCACCCATACTATAAGGGCGTTAATATCTGACGGAGAATTTAGTGCAGTCGATGAGATTATAGTTACGGTCGTCAACAGTCAAAATCAATCTCCAGCTTTATCTATCATTAGTCCGAATAGTGGTGACAGCTTTGACTTGGAACAATCGATTACTTTTACTGCTTCTGCTTTAGATCCTGAGGACGGTGAAATTACTAACTTGATAGAGTGGTTTTCTAATCTAGATGGTTCGATCGGTGTGGGAGGCGTAATCAGTACTGCTTTGTCCGAAGGTCAACATGAAGTCAGAGCAACGATTACTGATAGTGAAGGTGCGGTTTCCAGTGAAAGCTTAATACTTACTGTAATGAACTTCCAATCAAGTATAGATAGCTTTGTAACTGTCGAAGCTGGAAGTCGAACCGAAGCTGTGAGTTTTAATGTAGAGGCTTCTCCAGATGAGCTTAATGGATTAGCAAGCTTCGGAATGAATGTTGAATCTTCCCCTTCATTTTTTAACTCATTTAATGTCAATTTTGTCAGCTGGAGTGGGAACGTGATTACTTTGGGCTACCAGTTTAGCGCTTCGAATCAAGCACCTGCAGGCCTCCATAAAATAATTCTCAAAATAACCTTTAGAAATAGTTCAGGCGATGAATTATTTTCAAGAAATGTCGATATCAATGTGACAATTCCTGAACCTGATAACAATTCGCCTCAGATTAGTATTGTCTCACCTAATAACGGTATTACGATAGATTTAGGGGAAAATATCTTACTATCGGCTTCTGCGACAGATGCTGAGGATGGAGATTTAACTTCGAGTATTTCGTGGCGTTCAAGTATAGATGGCAGCTTGGGGGCCGGAAATAATATCTCAGTAGCTTTAACTCAGGGAGAGCACGTTATTACTGCTGAGGTTACAGACAGTGGAGGGCGAAGTAGTACTGCCAACCGGAATGTGACTGTGGTTAATTCTGACTCAGGAGCTAATGTCATCGAAATATCGATGATGAAAAATTCGACTTCGACTTTGGTGGACTTTGAAATTCCACTGACTAGTGAGGTAATGTCCCAACTAGCCAGTTACAGAGTTCAGTTCAGCAGCTTACCTAGTGGGCTAACTAATCCACAGCTGTCGTTTATGGGTTTTTCAGGAGCTAGTTTGAAATTTGGTTTTCAAATTCAAGCCTCTAGTACCATCGAGGTTGGGGTTTACTCGTTCAACGCAGATATTGCATTCTTGAACTCAAGTGGGCAAGAACTGATGCGTTATCCTCTTGAAGTGAGAGTTAATCTAAATTAAGGAGAGCAAAGTTGAAGAGAAAGCCAGTTTTTATTTTTATGTTGACCGCTACATTTATCTTGCTCGGGGTTTTCATCGCAACAAGTCGCGTAACTGTGGAGCTTAATTCAGAAATTGCTGGAAATTTATATCTGATCGAGTCGCAGTTGAGTATTGGCGACTTGATTGAAATTAAAAAAGATGTTGTTTCGAACAACCAAGAAATCGAGTTAGATTATTCTTTTTTAGAGCTACTGAGGGCGAATAAACTAAAAATTACTGTAAGGTACCCGATGACTAAGCAATATGTATTGAATACTGATAGTCCACTGGCGCTGCTGTTTAAAGCTAACGTTATCGAGCCTGAATGCTGGTGCGCCAAAGAAGCTTACCGTAAAGGCGGTTTAGAGTTGTTACCGATAAGTGATCATGTTGATGATATTTTAGAAAATTATTTGCCGACAATGGATAAATACACAGTGAGAACTGAAAGCTATCTCCATCAAGCGGAGATCGGCTTCTTGTATGCTTCTGCAAGGCCGGGTAAAGGAGAAACTGGACGCTGGGATAAAGAGCGAAGAGACAAGTTATGGAAAGATTATAGGAAGAGATTTGACTTAATGTTTTCAACTATTTTTTTTTCTGATGTTAAATAAGGTAAAACTAGGTCACATTTTTAAAGCACTTATATTGACCGTAGAAATTTACACTTTTAATTTTATGGAGATTTAATAACCAACCATAAAATGGAGCTTTATCATGAAAAAGCATGCAATTGCCCTTTCTGTCGCGTCACTATTCTCGGTCAGCACATTTGCCGGTGACTACTTAGGCGTAAATTATAAGTTAGTTGAAGTTTCAGCGGGAAGTCTTTCTGCGGAACCTGCAGTTTTAGAAGTGAAATATGGAAAAATGTTCACTAACGAAATTGCACTGGAGGGTCGTTTAGGATTTGGGATCGCAGACGATGACGATCTTGAAGCTGACAGCTTTGTCGGTGTATTCGGTGCTTACCACTTAGATCTTGATGCGATAGTGACACCATACGGATTGCTCGGGTACTCTAGAACTAAGTTGTCTGAAGGAAGTGCGTCGGAAAGCAGAAGTGACATTTCCTATGGTTTTGGGGCTAACATTGAGATTGATAAAAAATCATCGATTAATGTTGAGTATACTCAACTGTTTGATAAAGACGGATTAGAAGGCACTTCTTTCAGTGCTGGTTGGCATTATAGTTTTTAAGTTATAGCTTTTAGACTTCAGTTCCGATTAGAGTAATCCAATGTCATTAACGCTGGATTACTCTGTTCTCTCGAAATCGAGTCGATCTCATAGTAAAATTGTTCTAGTTTTTTTCAGTCTTTTGTATTTCCCATAAATCATACCAGTTGGCTTGCACAAGCTCTTCGAAGGTTAAGCAGCGAAATATTTCTAATCCAGACTCAACTAAAGAATGCCTCTCTGGCTTTGGATAGGGTGTTCCATTTGGTGACATAATACTTTTAACAATCGGTTTGATTGAGTTGTCCAAATTTCTTTCAATTACAACCGCAGTTTCGCCGTTTTTTAATAAAACAAATGTTCCCGGTGGATAAATACCAAGTGTTTTAATAAAACTCCCGTAGAGCTCTACTTCAGGATCTTTGTTGACGAGTAATATTTCTCGTAAAGCAGTTTTTGTAGGAAATACTTTTCGATAAGCTCGGTGAGTTGTCATTGCGATATAAGTATCTGCAATCCCGACTAGCTTCGCCAATTGCGGAATTTCCCCTCCAGGCAGTCCAAACGGATAGCCAGTGGCATCAGGCCTCTCATGATGATATTTTACAATATCGATGATATCTTGATTTTGAATGCCAGCACGTGCGAGCATTTCGGCAGACTCTACGGGATGTCGTTGCAATCTTTCCTTTTGCTCATCCGTGAGTTGTTCGGTTTGGTTATTTAATTCTATTTGGAAGTCCCAGGAGCTGGCATTTTGCATCAGAGCTCCTTGGATTAGTGCAATTATTTTGTTCTTTTCAATACCTATTATCATTGAGGCAGATGCGGCTAGAACACTGCAAATAACCGATTGATTGAGTCCGCTTCTGTCGTTGTAAGGCCAATGACAATAACCCAATACAATATCAGAGTTTGTATTAATTAATTTAAATAATCCTGCAGATAAACTTTCCAAGTCTTTCTTCGATGAAACTGGATCGGAAAGCAGATTTTTCATAATGGTTGCTAGCTTTAATTCTGCTTTAGCGAGTAATGCAAAGGGATGTACTTGTACTTTTGTTATTTTTTCTTCTAACTTTTTCTGCTCTTGATTCTCAGGATTAATCTTGTCTATCAACTGATACAGATCCATCTTGTGCAGTCTGTCGATTTGTATGTTTGTCGTAATTTCGGTTCCTTCGCTGTACATAAGTTTACCTTCCTTGTTGTAAAGTGATATAGGTAGCTTATATCCAATGAATAGCGGATAGTCCTCGATCTCTATTCTATCTAAAACTTTCTCATTCACTTGAAATCCTAGAAAATCGAACGATAAGTTTTATAAATATAGCATGGGAATCATAATGTTAGTTATTATCATTTATGAAAAGCTGAGGTTTTGTTGTAGTGTTCTTGCAAATGGTCACAGTTGAAAGCTACATTGATAACTACCAAGGTTAAGTTGTCGGAGTGATATTTTAAAGGGTTACGATTATTGTAAACGCTATAAAATGAAGATTGTATTCTGGTGCAATGAGGGTTGAAGGTATTAATTTTGGCACCTCATCAATAGTCAATAAATCTTGTTGCCAATCGCGATTACTCAGTCGCTCATATTGATAGAGCATATTAAGTTTGGTTATAGTGTTTAATTGATAAATGGGTTCAAATTTAACTTTTGTTTGTTGCCGTTTAATGGTTGGAAATGGTTCTTCATTTAAAACCGATTGCGTATGCTGGTCACCAGAAAAATCACCATTGAGAAGAGATAGCTTGTATCGCCACTCCGATGATTTAGGTAAATAGTTCAGATTTAATCCTGTTGTGACAATCTCGTCTTGGTACTGACTTTGCCAAGGTAGAGTTTCACCGTCAATACCTCCCAATTGTGTTGATAAACTTAGCTCTCTGCTCATGAAAATAGAACCCGTTAATGAGTCATTAAATCCATGATGATAGCCTAAGTAAGAGGTTGCGTGTTTGGCTCGCATTATCCCCTCAACAACATTAGGATAGCGGTCATATTGTTTTTGGTAATCAAACGCTAGTGAGTTTGATTTATTAATGAACCAATTGCTATTCATGCGCCACTCTTGACGATTAAAATTATTAGCATGAAATCGACTCAGAATATTTCTCTCATCGAGTGGTGAACTTGCATCCCAATAGTACCAATTTATATTACCCTTTCTATGTGAAGTTCCTGCGGAAAATGAAAAATCATAGTTATCGGCAGCGAGCACGTTTAGCCGAACTACATGCTTCAAATGTTCTGAACTTATCGAATCATGGACTCTTTTATAGTCTCTCCATTGATTATTCGAATTTAAACGCAAATACCTGTTGATTCGCCAATTAAAATTTAATTGATGGCTTTGTTTTTGGTAGTCGAAATTACGAGCGTAGATTGTATTGAAGTTATCGTAATCTGAGCCGTTAGCATTTGACCAAAGTTCTTTAATTTGCTGATTGGCTTTGGTTTTACGATTGTCAGTTTGATATCGGTAGTTAAGTCTTAAATTACGATACAGTCGATTAGAGTAGTTCACTCGAATATTGGATGTGCTAACGTTTAAATGTGCATTTGAAAAGATAAGAGAGTTGTCGTATCCGAGAATTGGATCAAAAGGTAGTGCTAAATAATCGTCTTGACGCCCTTTACCCCAAGCTCCATTTAACTGTAAACGCTGGCTTGGTGTCAGCTGATTAACATAACTCAAGGTTAATTGGTGAAATTTATTATCAGGTGTTTGAGTAAAAGGAATCTCTCTATAATTATTGTTGATAGTAATAAATGGATTTTCCCAGAAAGTCGTTACGTACTGGTTTTTCAGTAGTGATAGCAAATAGGATGTTTTGAATTGCCAGTGGTCCTTTTGATATGCAAGGTAAGCTGTAAGTTGGTCGTTAGTAAAGTCTCGTTGTAATGGGAAATTAGTTACCGTAGTGAGCATGCTACCTGCTTGCAAT
Organism: Gammaproteobacteria bacterium; assembly: GCA_013373375.1. Taxonomy (GTDB): domain Bacteria; phylum Pseudomonadota; class Gammaproteobacteria; order Enterobacterales; family Kangiellaceae; genus Pleionea. Next base: position 39,197 of record JABXHY010000001.1, on the reverse strand, counting down.
TGCTGACTTTTATAATGTGTGGAGTCAAGCTCCAAGCCACTGCGCCAATTAGTGTTAGGCGTATAATCAAAACTCATCCCTTGCCTGAGCCATTCAGTGGTGGATTCAAAATCTTGGAACTTTGTATTTGAAGCAGTCAAGTCATTGGTAGATTCAATAGGTTGCCAGCCGGCTGGTAGTGATGCTATATCGCCGCCATAATGAGTATAGAGATTTATTTGCGCATCGCCGAAGTACCACAATAATGAATTATGATAGAGTTTGAATTTATATTTTCCCGGATTTTGAAAAGAAAAATACAAACTTTGATTATTTTCATTTAAGTACTCAATACTCAAAGTTGAAAGTAAGTCATCATTCCAATAACGAGAGTCGTAACCGAAGAGAAAGTCAAATGGTTCACGGTAATTAAGTTCGCGATTGTTTTGTAAATAGTCACCATTTAACCATGACAGACCTGCAAAATAATTTATCTGAGCTTCCGAAAATTGATGGCACCATTCACAGTTAGTAAATTCCAACTTTGTTTTTTCTTCATCATTCGAGTAAACATCATGTAATGTAGCGATTAGCGAAATCGCCACTATGAATTTTGTAGTCGCTTGAATCGATGTGTAGAAAAAACAATTCATATGCTTACCGATTGAGTTTATCGCCGCTTGGATGATTCGAACCATGGACATGGGTGTGACAATTGGTGCAACTATTGGATAATAAAAATATTTCAGCACGATCCGAGGTGAGGTCTGAGCCACTAAATCCAACGGATGAGTGTTCGCGACTGTTATGGCATTGTTGGCAGAGTAAAGGTGCTCGTCGATTTAACATTGCGGTATTTACTGAGCCATGAGGATCATGGCAATTAGTACAGTCTTCCGTTACCGGAGAGTGTTCCCATAAAAAGGGACCGCGCTTATCCGCATGGCATTGATAGCAAGTTTGATTAACAGTAAATTTTTTCAGTGAGAATTCATTATCAGAGGAGTGCGGAGAATGACAATTCGAGCAACTCATAACGTCATTGTTGACCGGGTGATGAGAGAACTTAGTAAGGTCGGTTTGCTGTGAACGATGACATTGATAACACACTTGAGCCTGCGTTGAAGTTTGCATTATAGGATCTTTTGCTACATGAATAGAATGGCATTGTGTGCACTCCAAGTTTACTGAGTGATGTTGGCTACTTTTCCACGATATCAATTCATCTTTGTGGCAGTTAAGGCACTGTTTGTTACGAAGCTCTGTCATGTCGGCTGTGTTATCAAGACGATGCGGGCCACTAAAATTAATCATCGGTGGCCGTGTTTCACCACGACGAATGCGTTTACTGTGTTCTGATCCCGGTCCATGGCAAGACTCACATTGATCTTGAGCAAATGGACTGTGTGGATTTACCGCAATACCATGTGGCGATTGAAAAACAGCTGCGACACTGACTTTTTCTTCGCTTTCGTGACAACGCAAACAGCCATCTGCGCCTCGTCTGCTGACAACTGCATTGGCAATCAGTTGATTAATATCAACTTGCTCATTGTCATCGGTTTTGTTTTCGTTTGTTGAACTCTCGTTAAACGCAAACAGTGATGAAGGCAATGCAGGAACTGCGATCAGAAAACTCAAACCTATGGTCAGAAATAGTTTGTTGATGCAGAGCCATTCTGATAACGAACGCGGAATCATATTAAGGCGATTCCAATAACGCATGTACTTTTAATACATCGGCAATTTTGTCAGTACCATGGCAAATCGCACACGTCTCGACAAAAACACCAGAATCAAACTCACCTTGCAGAGCATTAAAGGAACTGCCATTTTGTCTCATATGTGCTTTTGCTAAATCAGAATCATGACACGAAGAGCACACTGCTGCTGTTGCTCCAATATTGTAATCGTCATTTTGATCAAAGGCCGCGATAATGGGGACAAGGTCGGTTGACCCAAATGGAGACTGATTATTAACGGTCGCTTGAGAATCAAGCGTAGTGGCTAACACACTACTCGCCAGTGGCAGGTTGATACTGGCTAGATTATGACAAGCCAAACAGTTATCTGATCTATTTGGAAAATGCACTTCTGAAAAGTCATGTGCCTGATTTCCAAAGCCATAAACAACTAAATTATTTTCTCTCTTATCTGCACCGTGAATCGCGTGAATTAAATATTTAAAATCGATGCTTTGTTCTTCCAGTCCATCGACTGCAGCAGTGTTAATTTCGTTATCTGTGCCGTCTGGATCGGTTGGACGCATGGCGAGATCGGTATTGTTCGGGTTATGGCACATGACGCACAGTTGTAAATTATCGGTGCGATTAGCGCCATGAAATGATAAACCATCCAGTTTGCCGTGACAGTTTTGACACTTTTGCAAATCGGCGACTTCGCGTCTTGGCGTTGGTGTAATGTCAGCAATAGTAAAGTAAGACACCGTTCCCGTTACTGGAATACGATCGGTAAAGGTTCCATCGCCATCCAGATCGCCTGCAGGATGTCCTTCTATTGCTGCTGCTCCAGAACCTGTCATACCCATCGGAATGGCAATTGACGAAGTAATGGAAAAGGTTCCATCGTTATTGTTTGTTGCAATTAAACCGTTGAGAGAAACGGCCGAAGCAGGTGCTCGGCCAGAATCATTGTTGGCGTAATCTCCTGTATTCCACGCTAATAAAATAGCCAATCGGCTGGCGCCTCCCGCAGCGACCCAGGCAGGTTCGGTAAGCGAGTATGGATTATCATTGTTGGTTGGATCGGTGATAGAAAATTGAATGACTGGAAATTCGCCGGGTGCTGTCTGGCTGACTGAAAGGATATTGAACTGATATTTTGCTGCTTCTAGCTTTTCAGGTTGAGCATGGGATTCTACTACACTTCTAGCAACTCTACCTGCAGCATGACAGGTGGTACATTCACTATTGTCGGTTACTACACCTCCAGGATGCCCTCCGGCAATCCCCTCTGAAAAATTAACATCATCGTGGCATGCACCGCAGGTTTCAAGAGTAGGGCGCTCAAACCAGTTGCTGGCTTGCGGCGTTTGCTCATTATTCTGATCGTGACACTTAGTACAGTTGTTAATATTTTGTGGGAAGTGAACGTCCGAGTAATTATGTTCGGAATTTCGAAACCCCCAAATTTGATAGTCGGTACCTGATTGAACACTCGGTAAATCCGCTCCGCGGTGAATTTTATGAATCATGACTTTAAAGTCGACGGTGTTGCGACTTTGTGCATCGGTTGAGCCAGGGTTATGACAGGTAACGCAGTAATTCACTTCTGTTCTTCCACCACCATGAAAAGCAAGTTCGCCGTGGCAGCTATTACACGTCTCGGTGGTTACTATGTGTTTTTGGTTTAAATTTTCATCTGCACCTGTTGTCGGAATAAATTCATACGTTGTGTTAATCGGGGCAAACTCGCCACTCACCTGAATCGCAACTCGGTGCACCAGATCAGGTTGATAAGAAATGACTGCCGGCTGGGTAACGTTTTGGATTGGTGTAGCAAATGTGTAGCGATAGGTACCGTTTTGATTGTTGACAAACTCTCCATTACTTTCGGTTGTTGCCTGCAGTTGCGTTTCGGTGCCAGGACCTGCACCTCCGGGTTGTTCAATGCGATTAATATAGCTTTGCCAGCTGTCGGAATTACCTGCTGTACCAGGAACTAATTTAGCAATAATAAAACGAACTTCACCAGCAGATAATCCAGTGAAGGGAGCTCCATCTTGATCGTCTACGCTGAACTCGACAGTAAAATTTCCACTTGTGTCGACGTCATCGATTTGCAGAGTGATGCTGTCTGCCTCATTGTTAACGTAAACGACGTCACCCGGTGGACCTTCAGGGCCGACTGCACCGTCTCTTCCATCATCGGCGCACCCCGTGAGAACAGCAATACTTAGAATTAATGAGTTTAGAAGTAGAAAGTTTACAATCTTAGGTATCGCTAAATGAGAGTCAGAACGAGTATTCAATCGGTTCGGTATCAAGTGAGCACTCATATCCCATCCTCTTTATTTAAATAGATCGCGACATATAGAGTATGAAATAAAATTTATGTCGCTTTATTGATTTAGGTCAGTAGTCTGAACTTAATTCGAATTAAAATTGGAAATCTTCTTCATGCAAAACGGAAAAATAAACATGGCATCTCATTTATTCCGATTCGCATTTGCATCGATGTTGAGTATGCATTTGATAGCGAACGATCTTCCATCGACTATAAAGCAATGCGATGCATGTCATGGTGACAATGGAAATAGTCTTAACAAAAACTTTCCTTCGATCGCTGGATTTTCAGAATTCTATTTAGATGATAATTTGCGGGTGTATCGAGATAAGGCTCGACCATGTGTTGTAGCAGAATTTCCTGGAGAAAATAAAGCGGAAGCTGTCAGTATGTGTGACATTACCGCTAACTTATCCAATCAGACAATTACAGAAATAGCTCAGTTTTATGCCAAGCAAACTTTCAAGCGAGTAACTCAAGAGTTCGATCCAACAAAAGCAAAAGTTGGGGCTAAAGTGCATGAAAAGCATTGTCGCCGTTGCCATTCAAGTGGCGGCTCAGATCGTCTCGACGACGCGGGAATTCTGGCCGGTCAATGGACGACTTATTTATCCGATACCTTTTCTGAATATGAAAGCGGTAAACGACTTCAGCCTGAAAAAATGGCCGAAAAATTTAATAAGCTCGATGCGGATAGCAAAGAGGCGCTTTTACATTATTATGCTTCGCAACAATAATCAGCTACAAACTAATTGACCGTACTTTAACTAGGGGCTTATTAAGTTACTTGAGAAAACAGGAGCTATCCAATGAAGCAGAAAATTAAAATCTGGTGGGAAAAGTTGTGGTTGCCGATGAATATTAAGTGGTTTGTTGGAATACCGGTTGGTGGTTTTGTTGCGTTCTTTTTTGGTATTTTATTTTGGGGTGGTTTCAACTGGGGAGTCGAAAGCACTAACTCGATGGAGTTTTGTATTTCCTGTCATGAAATGAAAAATACCGTTTATCTTGAGTTACAAGAATCGAAGCATTTTAAAAATCATGTGGGTATTCAGGCGACTTGTGCGGATTGCCATGTTCCAAAAGATTGGGTACCAAAAATGATTAGAAAGGTTAAGGCGACGCGCGAGCTATACCACAAGGCTATGGGTACCATCGATACTCTGGAAAAGTTTGAAACTCATCGACTCGAATTGGCGCAACGCGTTTGGGCAGAAATGAAAGACAATAATTCGTTGGAGTGTCGAAATTGTCATAGTTACGAAGCGATGGACTTGTCTTTACAAAACCGACAGGCACAACGCCGACATACACTAGAATGGTATGAAAAAACGGGCGATACCTGTATCGATTGTCACAAGGGCGTTGCTCATAAACTTCCAGAGGGTTACTAATTAGCCAAACTTATCGAATTGTATATCGTCGCTATCAACACCAATTTCATCTAACATTTCAGTTGTTGCATTTATCATTGGCGGCGGACCGCAGAGGATATAAGTGCAATCTTCTGGGGCTGGGTGTATTTTTAGAGTTTCTAAAACCACTTCGTGAATAAAACCTGTTTTACCTTGCCAGTTATCTTCGGGTTGCGGATTTGAAAGTGCTAGTTGCCATTTAAAGTTGCTGTGTTCTTGTTCTAGTTTGTTAAGCGTTTCACGATAAAAAACTTCGCTCAGACTGCGAGCGCCGTAGAAAAATTGAATTGTTCGTTCTGTTTGTACATTAAGTAATTGATCTTCAATCATAGAAAACAAAGGTGCCATACCTGCACCTCCGCCAATTAAAATAATTTCACTGTCCTTTTTCTTGATGTTCATTTCACCGTAAGGACCACTGATTCCTACTTTGTCGCCACATTTCAAACTAAATAGATAAGAAGAGACGATGCCTGTTGGAAGGTTTATGGTATTAGGAGGAGGTGTTGCTAAACGCACAATTATTTTTACTTGTCCTGAATGTTGGGGGTTACTTGCCAGGGAGTAAGAACGAGTGGTTTCAGATTTATTTTGCGCGTGCAACTTAAACAGCTGGTACTCTTCCCATCGTTCACGATATTTAGGCGCGACTAAGAAAGATGAGTAATTGAGTTGGTATGGTGGGCAATAAACCTGCAAGTATTGCCCAGCTTTAAAACAGAAATTTTTATCATCAGGAAGTTGGAATGTTATTTCTTTCATAAAGCTGGCGACTTGATGACTAGAAATAACACTACAGGTGATTTTTTCTACTGTATTGATTGCCTCGGGTAACTGTATTTCAAGATTTTGTTTTAGTTTGACTTGGCAGGCGAGTCGACAATGCTGATGTTGTTGTTTCTTGTTGATATGACTAAGTTCACTCTCAAGAATCGCTCCTCCGCCGCTAAAGACTCGGACTTTGCACTCGCCACATAAAGCTTTACCACCACAACCTGCAGGTACATGTATGTCATTATCGTGAAGCGCATTGAGTAATGTCCCGCCACGCTCTGCTGTAATTGGTTTAAGATTTGACTGCTTAAATTGAATAATTATTTTTGAACCGTGGTAAATAAGAGTTTTTACGACGAGCAGAGCGAGTACTAGTACGAAGATGATACCGGTAAACGTAATGATACCTGCGAAGAATGTTGTCATGGTGATGCGAGCCAAAATGAAATGCCAATAATGGTGGGAGTCGCGAGATTAACCAATACATTAAACGGCATTGCTTGATTCAATACTTGGTTATCGTAAGGCTTGCGAATAAGTTTGATGCTATACACTAAAGCAATTAACAAAGGTATTACGCCAAGTAAAATACTTTTATGAAAGTAATTTAAGCTATAAATCACTACAATAAGAATTAAAGGTAAGATATTAAAAAGTGTAAAAACTTTTATGCTAGCGGCACGACCTATTTTAATAGGGAGATGGTTTCGGCCGACGGACTTATCAGCTTCGATGTCTGGTAGCTGGTTAAGTAAAAGAAGATTATTCACGAGAAAAAAAGTAATCAGCGATAGTAACAGCAAAGGAAGCGAAAATTTATTCAACAAAATTAACCCAGTACCGATTATCATTATTGGACCAAAAGCGAGCCCCGGTGCAACCAGGCAAAGCCATGGCATACGCGTTATATAGGTCGTATAAAAAACAATAAGCAATACGCCAGATACTCCAAGAGCCAGCAACTCCCAAGCAATAGCGAACGAAAAATATAAGCCGATGCTAATACACGTGATTAAGGATACTATGGCGATGACCAATACGTTGTTTGCTTGGCTTGGATGTTGCGGTAAGGTTCCGCTGCCACCGCTGAAAGGCGTTTTATTAGTGACTAAATCGAGCCCACTTTTGAAATCAAAGTATTCATTAAATGTGTTGACACTTATATGTGCAGCAAGACCGGCGATAAATACAAGGAGCAATGTCTGTACTTGAATATTTGCTCCCAAATAAGCAGATGCGCCAAAGGCTAAAAGTAAACATGCAGGAGTAAGCATTAGAAATGGGGGGCGAATACTGCCAAGGCTGTTTAATACAGAGGAGGAGTGAGCGATTTCCATAATATAGACCTACAGAAATGAGTTATCGTCGGTTTAATTAGTTTTAATTCCCAAGAAATATACTACTGGACACACATAACAAAACATTGGCGTAGATCAATGTTTTGTCGCTTATTCTTAAGATTTGATTGTTGAGGGAACTCGTCTCGTAATAACGCAAAGGCCAAATTAAATAGATATTTTGGAAGGGATAGGAGCAGATTTACCGGGAGAAGCGACTCTCCCGATTAAACCAATGTATTCAGAGATATTTAGAAGTAATAGCCAAAGTTAATATTAAATCGAGTATTTACTTTTCCACCATCACTGGCAATGGTACCGCCAATAAACGGCTGGTTACGAGCTTTTACTAAATCAACGTAAGTATAAAAACCACCACCGGCGGCCATCGCCATTCCCGTGATGTTCATCCATGTGTCGTCTTGCAAATCTTTTTTATCAGTAATTAAGCTGTAATCGTTATAGAAAGTTAAGCTAGTAAGAGGACCAAAAGAAACCGGTAACGTGTACGCGCCGTTTAATGTGTAGATTTTAGCTTCGCTTGGAATAGTGTCGTAAAACGCATAAGCCGCCATAACAATTCCAGTATTGTCGATCTTTACATCATACTGATAGTCGGCAAGCTGAAATTGAAAGTTAAAAGGGCCTGTGTTGTAAACTCCGTGGACAGCGATTGCCTTTCGGTTTCCAATATTTTGATTTGCATAACTGGCGAATGGATTTGCGCCATCAATATTGCCAGAATATAAATTTCCTGTTTGTAATGATGCGCCAATTTCTAAATTATCATTCTCGGAAAAAGTCCATTTATGAGCGGATCGAAAAGCCCAGCTGTTGCTTTCTCCAACAGGCACTGATGGCTCATCATAAATACCTTCACCAGACAATCGAATACCAACAGTATCGTAGTTATAACGAGCGGTTCGATCACTGACGTAACCATCGACACCACCTTGTTCATCGGATTTTAAAAATGTGATATCAAAGTCCCAATCATTACTTCGATATTGCATTTTGATGCCGGCGTCATGCTCATCTTCAAGTCCCACATAAAAGGTAGAATTAAAAAAGTAACTGTGAGAATTGTAGGGCATGTTACCGAACGGAATTTTGAGCACTCCCACTTGAAGTTGCCATTGCTCATTTAAGTTGTACCCAAAGTAGGCACTTTTCACGGCCTCTTGATATTGAAACCAACGGTATTCGGCTTTTAGTATTACGTCGCCAATTTCACCGTCGAAATTCAACCGAAAAATATCGAAATCAAGATCACCAGTTCGACTTTCATTGGCCGGGTTGTAGTCTTCGTAGACATACTGAAATCTCACCGCGCCATGAATTTTTATTGGCCAATTTTGATTTTCCTGAGACGCCTTTTCTAACTTGGCGAGTCTATCCATAGCTCCGGAGTCAATGATTTTTCCATCGCTTTTGTTTGGACTTGGCGCTTTAGTTGAATTGTTTTCGACAACTTTACGTTCGAGCCTCTTCAGCTGCTCTTGGAGTTGCTTTATCTGTTCTTTGATCTCTTTATTATCGGTGTCTTCTTGTGAGGTTTTTTCTGCCGCAAGACCCGGTAGAGCATAAGCAAAAAGAAGCGAAATAACGGCAGTGCTTAATGCTTTCGTTGCAAACTTACCGAGTAAACTGCTCTGAAAATTAAACATGTGGAGAGTCCTTATCGACACGAGGAAAAATATGTTGAGTGACATAATCTTCTTTTAATGCTTTGTACAAACAAACTGCCATAAGCATTAGTACCAGAGCAAAAGGCAAGCCAGTTGATATAGCGGCTGCTTGAAGTGCCACCAGACCGCCTCCTAACATGAGTACTGCTGCAACAACTCCCTCTGTTACTGCCCAAAAAATTCGTTGGGCTTTGGGTGGATCGAGGTGACCCCCTGAACTCAACATATCGATAACTAACGAACCTGAATCTGATGATGTGACAAAAAAGATGACGACTAATATCATTGCGATAAAACTGGTTATCGCCGCCCAGGGTAGAGACTCGAGCATTGCAAAAAGACTCATTGCGTAATCATTATTGACCGCTTCTATTATTTTTCCGTCACCGAACAGTGCCGAATAAATTCCGCTACCACCAAATCCACTCATCCACAAAAAGGTCATGAGGGAGGGGACTAAAAGCACGCCAAGAATAAACTCTTTAAAGGTTCGACCTTTTGAGATTCGAGCGATGAAAACGCCAACAAAGGGGGACCAACCAATCCACCATGCCCAGTAAAAAACCGTCCAGCTGCCTTGCCATTTTGCTTCGGTTGTATAAGCTTCTGACCAACTGGATAACTCAAATAAATTTTGCAAGTAATGCCCAGTATTTTGAACAAAGCTTTTTAAAATGAATAAAGTTGGACCTAATGCGATGACAAAAGTCAGCAAAAGAGCCGCCATTATGAGATTGAGCTGGCTCAATCTTTTGATGCCTTTGTCCAGACCGCTGACCACCGAAACAGTCGCAAAAGACGTTATGATGGCTATCAATAAAACTTTGACCCAAACAGATTGAGACAAACCAAATAGGTGATGAAGTCCGGCGTTAACTTGATCAACGCCTAATCCTAATGACGTGGCGACACCAAAAAGTGTGGCAACAACGGCGATGGTATCTACCAGGTTCCCCCAGAAGCCATGAATTCTTTCGCCGAGCAGTGGATAGAATGCGGAGCGAATGGAAAGAGGCATTCCGCGGTTAAAGGTGAAATAAGCTAGCGTTAAACCGATTACTGCGTAAATTCCCCACGCATGTAAGCCCCAATGTAAAAAAGTTATGTCCATTGCTTGCGATGCTGCTTGCAAGGTTTCTCCTTCACCGCGGGGAGGACTTGTGTAATGGAAAATAGGTTCGGCAACCGCCCAGAACATTAAGCCGATTCCCATGCCTGCACTGAATAACATGGCAAGCCAACTTAAAAATGAATACTCACATTTGGCATCAGCGCCGCCAATTTTCACGTTACGATAACGACTCATCGCCATATAAATAGCGAACACTAAAAACAATTGCACGGATGTAATTAAAAACCAACCAAAGTATTTAGTAATGCCATCTTTGGTTGTATTAAAAAGATCAGTTGCTTTTTCCAGGTTTAACAGCGTGCCGATAATAAATATGAAAATAACAAGCACAGAGGTAAAGAAAACAACAGGGTGAACTTGCATGTGCTTATCAATTAGCTGCTTGATGGCCATTAACATTCTCCTGAATTATTTTTGATTTTGAATGTAACAAACGTATAGCGGCATCACTTCACGCCTTTCAGTGCTCAGATTATTAAGTGTTAATTTTCGAATAGAGCTTTTGCTTTGTTTAACTGAGTTTGATAGCACTCACCGAGTGCACGAGACACGTTTATAAACGTAAAAATAGTACCAACGACATCTATCGTTTGTGATTAGAAATGATACACCTCACTCAAGGATAGGAAATAGTGAACTAAACTTCAAGTAACCGCCGAAAAAATCGTTTTGCTAAACGCACTCACTAGCGAGAAAATTTTAGCGTAATACTGAGAGCTAAGTTTGTGCCAGGGTATTCATATTGTGTCGGGAAGTTTAATCCATTCGCACTTCTTACAGCAGGATCAAAGTAAGTCGCATCAAATAGATTATTGATTCGAAGACTTAACTCAGCTGCTTTGCTGTATTCAAAGTTCCACACCAAATCTGCGACAAAATAACTTTTGATTGAATTTCGGGGGTTAGAAAAGGTTGTGCTGCGAGAGCCGACATAGCGACCAGCGAAGTAAGTGTTTTGTCTGTCATTGATATACCAGCTTACACCAAAATTTGCCTTCCATTTCGCTATGTTGGGAACTTCTTGATTAAAGCCCGATTGAAAAGTGTTTTCAACTGAATTGATCTCTGATTCCTGGCCACTTAAATTAAAAAAGACACTTGAATTATTAGAAAATCGAAACTGACTTCTTAGTTCTACACCATAGATATTGGCTCCCCCGGTATTTTGATTTTGAGTATCGATAGAGCCATCATTATCAATATCGCCAATCGGTACATTCGATACAATGGTGTCATCCAATTGTTTGTAAAACGCTATATATTCTACAAAACTGTAGGGTGATAGTTGGTGCGACAGGTTTATCTCGAAATTTTTAGTTGTTTCGGGTTTAAGATCTGGGTTAGCAATTCTTACGGTTGTTTTTGCGAAAAGATCAAAGCTATTTGGCGCGCGGAAAGCAGTTGAGAAAAGTGTTTTAATTGTTAACTTCTCCGATAGCTTATTGACGACGCTCAAGCGAGGATTAAAAGAACTCCCATAAATATTATTATCATCATATCTAGCGCCTAACGTATACAAAGTAGATTTTTCTTCAGAAAAAGAAAATTGATACTGTGCATAAAGACTTTTGTTTATATAAGTATCGCTAATTCTATTATCACCAATTTGCCGAATTACAGGTGACACTTGTTGAACAAATGTTTCACGATAGCCTTTTTCAACATCGGCGTTTTCGAAGTCCAATCCAACAATAACGTGATTTCCGTTGTCACTTATATGATCCATTTGTAAATCTGCACCCCATAAGTATGACTCATGAGTAAAAGGTATGAATGCCCACTCATTGTCTAGCAGTGTGTAGGCATAACTATCGTCTTCTATTCCGGTTTCTCGGTAATAAAAAGTTTGTTTTAATTGATAATCGCTTAACTGTTGATTTAATTCGACAAAACTACTTGAAGTTACTGAGTGCCAAAGTGTTCCTTTTTGACCATTGATTGTAGTGGGGGCAAGACTGTCATCGACAGCTTGACCTTCTGAATTGTTATATCCGAACAAAGGCAGACCAAAAAGCTCATTGGCGGAGTTTGCAAACTGTCCGTACCCCATAGGCCGGTCAAAGCGGTGAAAGCCAAACCTGTTATTGTTGTAGCTGGCTCTAAGTACTAACGAATATGCCTCGTCGACATAACTGGAGTTATAGTTTGGATTTCGCTCTTTAAATACGGGACCATCGGTTGAAAGTACCGAGCCTGATAAACTGAACTCAAAATCATTAAATTTTGCGCCTGATAAAAATTTAAATGCTTGTGAGTCGTAGGATCCTGTTAAGTACTCTAATTCTGTTCCGTTTATGTCGGCTCCCTTTTTGGTAATAATGTTGATTACTCCGCTAAAGGCGTTAGCGCCATAGAGTGCCGATGCAGGTCCCCACAAAACTTCAATTCGCTTGACGTTATGCAGACTGTATTGAGGACCACTTAGGACATTGCCTTCTAAAATATTGTTTTCGACAATGCCATCAATAAGCACTAATGTTCGCTTATTTTCATCTCCATAAGCGCCTCGGGGTGCCCAAACCAAAGGAAATGTTCCATGAACATCGACTAAATCGACCGCCGGCAGATCACGCATTACATCGTCTAGATTTTTGTAGCCACGATTTTTTATATCACTGTAAGAGATAACTATCATAGTGGCGGGAGCATCTTTAAGTGCTGTTGCTACCTTGGTTGCACTGGTGACTTGAACATTTAACAGCTCGCTTAATGACATGTTGAGCGGATCATTTTCTTGATAGGCCAACGTCTGATTCATTAACAGAGTCGCGACAAAAAAACTAAACTTTCCTGTTACAAGCTTCGCCATGATTTTTCGTTTTTATTCAGAGGTTTAGTGTTTATTGAACTAAATATAGAGGACGTTTGCCGCTATCTCAAGAATGAGGAAATGAAATAGTCTGAGGTGAAATTTTCTGTTTGGTGATCGGCTCTGTTAATTAAAGTTAAATGTTAATTTAAACATTTAACTTTAACTGTCTGCTCAGCGTCGTCTATGCATTTCAATTGAGTTGAAATCAGGATGGAATAAGACTAAATAAAATTTAGTCTTGAGGCTTGAACTTCATTGAAATTGAGTTTACGCAATGTCGAATGTTTTTTTCGGTAAGTCTTTCTCCTTCGAAAACATGACCCAAGTGACCACCGCAATTAGCGCACAATATTTCAATGCGACGCCCGTCCGCATCGACTTCTTTTTTTATTGCTCCGGGTATTTCATCGTCAAAACTGGGCCAGCCGCAATGTGAAGGAAATTTATCATCCGAACGGTATAAAGGTGCATCGCATTGTTTGCATTCGTATTGACCTTTCTCAAAAAAGTTATCGTATTCACCACTAAAGGGATGTTCCGTTCCCTTATCCAGAATAACTCGTTGCTCTTCAGGCGACAGAGGATTTAGCTTCTTTGACATGGTTTTTCCTTATTGATTCTGGTGTTCAAAACAGTCGTACCAACTTATCTAATTTGATCGTATAAATCGTATCACAATAAATATGAGTGGCTTAGAAGTACGACCACTTGCAGGTCAGACACTTTTTGTAAAAGAAAATATCGCGTATTTAGGTATTTCACTTTCCCATTTGCGTAAGATTTTAGTATGTTATCAGCCATTTTCAATGGTGCGCTTGAGTACTAAGGGCACGCTATACAAGTTAAGTTGTTGTTTCATGGGGATAAAGATGAAAAAGACATTAATCAGCCTGTCGGTATCGGCAGTTTTGCTTGGGCTAACTGGGTGCGGTGAGTCAGACGATCAAAGTAAGGTCGAGCAGTCGCAAGAAGAAATGAAAACCTCTGAGCAAGTTTCAATGCAGCAGAAAGATTCTGCGGAACAAAGTGTTGAAGAAAAATCAATGTCAGAAGTTGAGAAAACTGATCCTGAGTTAGGGGCTTTTGGGGTGGAATTAGACGCTCGCGATTTAAACGTGAAGCCCGGTGATGACTTTTTCATGTACGCAGGCGGTACATGGTATAACAACTTTGAGATGCCAGCGGATAAAACTCGGTTCGGTGCTTTTGATAAATTAGCCGATCGTTCTGAAGCGCAAGTGAAAGCCATCATCGACGATCTCGCAGATAAGAAAAATTTATCTGGCGAAGAGAAGCTCGTGGCTGATTTCTACAATTCTTATATGGATGTTGAGACAATTAATAAAAAAGGCATTACGCCAATCAAACCAATTCTTGACTCCATCTCCGAGATTGACTCGACAAAAAAGCTTACGCAAAGTTTTGGTAACGCTTGGCTTGACGCTACGATTTCGCCGCTCTCAGGTGGCATGTGGTTTAACAGACTTAACCCCGACGAATATCAGTTTTCATTAGGTGTTAGCGGATTAGGGATGCCTGATCGTTCTTACTATTTGGAAGAGGGAGAACGCTTCGCAGAATACAGAGCGCAATACGTTAAACACATTGCACAGATGCTTGAGTTTGCAAATATAAAAGATGCCACTGAAAAGGCGAACAGTATTTTATCTCTCGAGACAAAAATTGCAGAGGCTCAATGGCCACGCGAAAAACGTCGCGATAGAGATTTGACTTTAAATCAATTTGAAAGAGACGCATTTGAAAAAGAATTCTCAGGTTTTGACTGGGATACTTTTTTTGCTCAAACTGGGTTTAAAATTCCGCATATTAATGTTTCGCAACCAGAGCCAGTTAAAAAAGTTATTGAGCTTATTAACAAAGAACCATTGTCGGTCTGGAAAGATTATCTTACCTATCACGCGATCAGTAATAACTCGAGCTTACTTGCTGAAGATATTTATTTGGCGAATTTTGATTTCTATGGGAAAGTTCTAAACGGACAGCAAGAACCTCGTCCAAGATGGAAAAGAGCGATCAGTCAAATGTCGAGCACAGAGTCACTCGGGTTTGCGATTGGTAAAATTTATGTTGACCGCTATTTTCCGGAAAGCTCTAAAAAGCAAATGGCTGACTTGGTGGAAAACTTACGTACCGCTTTGGGTGAGCGAATTGAAAACCTAGACTGGATGGGTGAAGAAACAAAGGCAAACGCAACTGCTAAATTAAAAGCGTTCCGCCCAAAAATTGGATATCCCGATAAGTGGCAATCATTTGACGGCTTAACCATTACTTCGGATGATTTATTAGGCAATGTGCATAACATTCGTCGGTTCTTCCAACAAGAAGAAGTTGCTCAGGAATTAAAGAAAACGGATCGTGAGCGATGGGGCATGGTACCGCAACGGGTCAATGCTTATTACAATCCTTCGTTTAATGAAATAGTGTTTCCTGCCGCTATTTTACAGCCACCTTTTTTCGATCCTAACGCAGATCCTGCGGTTAACTATGGTGCTATCGGGGCCGTTATTGGTCATGAAATGGGACACGGATTCGATGATCAGGGATCGAAATCAGACGCTGAGGGTATTCAAAGAAACTGGTGGACGGACAGCGATCGAGCGGCTTTCGAAGCAAAAGCGGACAAATTGGCAGAGCAGTACGGGAAGTACGAGCCGATTGAAGGTAACTTTGTTAACGGCCGAAACAGCCTTGGTGAAAATATTGGTGATGTTGGTGGGTTAGCAATGGCTTACCATGCCTATAAGCTAAGTTTGAATGGCAAAGAAGCGCCTGTCATTAATGGCACGACTGGCGATCAACGCTTTTTCTTAGCCTGGGCACAGGTATGGCGGGAAAAACGCACTGAAGAGTCGATGTTGTCACAGCTTCGAGCCGGGACTCATGCTCCAGGTCGATATCGAGCTCTTGCTCCTAGAAACCACGACGCCTGGTATAAAGCGTTTGACGTTAAGCCTGGCGACGCACTTTACCTCTCGCCCGAAGAGCGAGTGCACATTTGGTAATGTGAATCGCATCTGTCGATTAGTCGAAATAACGTGATTCGATTAGTTGAAAGTAATAAGGAAGCCGGCCTGGAGCCGGCTTTTTTGTGCTTAAAGTTAATGAGAGACAATAAAAACCGTGAACTGAATTGCAATTGCGTAAAATTTACGCCATAACTGCTAACTGGGTCTCGTTAGTATTTAAGCGTTCAATTCACAATGCGCAACAATATCATTAAAATCGAAGCGTTATGGAAAACTCAAAAGTTCTCATAGTTGATGATTCAAGAGCTGCGTGTGCGGTACTCACTCGTATTCTCGCGTCTTTTGGTATTGAAGCCGATAGTGTGCTTAGCGCAGCGCAGGCGTTCGAGTATTTGGAACGAAAGCAACCCGTATTAATTTTTATGGATCACTTGATGCCGGAGATGGATGGGCTGCAAGCGATCACTCAAATCAAAAAAAATCCGAAGTGGCAAAGCATCCCAATTTATATGTTCACCGCGCGATCGGATGAACCTTTCATTGAAAAGGTAAAGCAGTCTGGTGCGTTGGACATTATTCCAAAGTCCCTCGATCGAGCAACGTTAAAAAATGCTTTGTCTCGCGTGCATCTGTTAACTGAAAAAAGTGCGACTGCAACGGCTCGAGCTAAAGCTCCTAACCAAAAACAACAAATGCAAGTTTGGTTGGAGTCGTTTATTGAAAATAAACTTGCGCCTGCTTTGGCTTACCGAGTCGATAAGAGTGCTCGAGAGCTCCGAGAAGAAATTTTACAAAATGGCGACAAACTACACCGAAGCAGTTTGCAATTTCACATGAAGCAAGAAAAGCACTTAGTGAATCAAATTCAAGCTGAGCGAGAATCTTTGTTGTCAGCCTATGAATACAATCAATCAAGGTTTTTCCGCAAATTAGGAATTGGTTTGAGTGCTGTGGTTGCTGTTTTTGCAGTAGTGGTTAGCGGAATGTACTTAGATGCAGAGAGTAGAGCTGAATCTTTAGAGCAAAAAATTGCCTCTCTAAACAACACGCAGCAAATTTTATTGGCTAAGCTCGACCGCTCGTCGTCTTCGCCAGAGCAGTACAGTTCGAATAATGCTCAACCAAGAGATCTTGTTGATATTGATGGTAATCGAGTTGCAGAAATAATTGCGCAGAGTAATGATTTTCAGAACTTAGAAGCAAGAACTAAAGCGGGATATTTTATTAGCATGACTAATTTGATGATTCGCCCTGCGCCACGGCCAACTTACTTTTTGGCTCAAGATTGCTTTGGTACACAATGGGTCGAAGGTGACGTCGGACGTATATATGAAAATCAAAACGGAACTTTGTGGTTTACTCCAAAAGAAGCGAAGCCAGAGCTTAAAACGGTTTTCTCTCAGTTAGACGCTGCGGGTGACTGTATACCAGCAGAGGGAGTAAAAGAGTTGGTTCAGTTACTTCCAAACGATCCAGATCTTACTGAGTTAGCAAGCGCTAACTTGTACTTGCCTTAAGTTTCTATAAATATCTCTTGTCGGTGTTATTGCAGGGTTAATTGACCTTTGTCTAACACCTGACATAACCGTTTATCTGAATTTTTTACCTTCCTGAAATATTAAATATTTCAAACCTAATCTCTGTTTGATATGATTTTGCGGTTAATCTTTGCTCAATATAGAGGCCTTCAATGCGATTTTTGACTTCAGCATTATTTTTGATTTCGACACTAATGGGTAGTGGTTTTATAGTAGCATCTCAGCCAGCTGCCAATTCGAATCTATTAACCGAACAATTGAAAATAAAAAATCCGGATCAGTTGCATACTTATATCGTGACTTTGTCGGACGAACCTCTTGCCACCTACAAAGGTGGCGTTAAAGGCATTTCAGCAACGAGTGCTAAAGTAAATGGAAAGAAAAAACTGGATACCAGTTCGTCTGCATCTATTGCTTACAAAGGACATTTAAACTCTCAGCATCAAAAGGTATTAGACCTTTTTTCGAGTCAATTCAAAAGATCGATAACGCCGGAACATCAGTACTTTAATGTTGTGAATGGTATTGCCGTTAAACTAACAAATAAAGAAGCTGAGTCAGTTAAACATCTCGCTGCAGTACGGTCAGTGGTTAAAGATTTTTTGCTGCACAAACAAACTGACCAGGGTCCTCTTACGATTGGAGCCGACCAAGTTTGGTCAGGAATATTTAACAGTACTCAAGCTCGTGGTGAAGGCGTAGTTGTAGGGGTTCTGGATACAGGGATTCATCATGATCATCCGTCTTTCGCAGAGGAAGCTTCGGACGGTTACATTCATACTAACCCACTTGGACCAAATGTGTATTTAGGACTTTGTGAAACGACGCCTAGCCTTTGTAATGCAAAATTAATCGGAAGTTATAACTTTGTTGCTGGAAGTCTAGAAAATGAAGATGAAGATGGTCACGGTACACACGTTGCCTCGACTGCAGTGGGTAACCCTGTGACATTTGATCTGGGTAATGCAAACTCTCCGACACTGTCTGGCGTTGCACCGCGAGCAAATTTAATATCTTATAAAATCGCAGGAGAAAACGGCAGCGCTTCATTTTCGACAATACTTGCTGCGATTAACCAGGCAGTGACCGATCAAGTTGACGTTATTAATCTTTCATTTGGTGGAAAAGTTTTTGGTACACCTTGGGAGTTTGATGATTTATTGGCATTTTTAAATGCACGTGAAGCTGGCGTTGTGGTCGTGGTTTCTGCTGGCAATGAAGGCTCAGATCCTGCAACAGTTAGCTGGCCCGGAATGGCGCCTTGGGTAACCAGTGTTGCTGCTTCGACACATGCACGAGGAGAGTTTCCTACTAAACGGTTAAGCAATATGACTGGTGGTGATACTCCTCCTCCTTCCGAAATAGTCGGCCGCAGTTTATCGGGTTCGATAACGGCACCGATTGTTTATGCTGGTGATTTTAGTAATGGAGATAATAACCCTGAGCAATGCTTAACGCCTTTTCCTGCAAATACTTTCAATGGTGAAATTGTTGTTTGTGACCGAGGACAAATTGCTCGAGTCGATAAAGCAATAAATGTTGCAGCGGGTGGTGCCGGTGGGTTTGTTTTGGCCAATGTCACTGGTGGCGCTATCACATTGGATGATGACATTTATGTTGTCCCCGGTATTCACATTAGCGCTTCTGATGCAGATCAATTGCGCACTTGGCTAGCAACAGGTTCATCGCACTCAGCAACGATCACAGGAGCCGATAGTACATTTTCGGTTGATTCTTTAGCAGCAGATATTGTCGCTCAATTTAGTTCACGTGGATTTAATTTGAATGTTCCTGATGTTTTAGTTCCTACCGTTACAGCGCCAGGCGTAAACATTCTTGCTGCTGATTTAGATCCGGCTGATTTTGGCATTAAAAGTGGAACATCGATGGCGTCTCCTCATGTTGCCGGAGCTGCTGCATTGATTATTCAACTACACCCTGATTGGACGGTTTCCGCTGTTCATTCATCGCTTGCGACGACTGCGATAGCAAGTCTAAAAACTCATACGGGAACTGATGCCAATGCATTTGATATTGGCGGTGGTCGAATTGATGTTCCAGGTTCGTTAAATGCAGGTTTGATTTTTGAAGAATCGCGTACCAACTTTACTGCAGCAAATCCAAGAGCTGGCGGTCAGCCTCGTACATTAAATTTGCCTTCTGCAACGGATGCCAGTTGTGAAGTTCTTTGCACGTGGAATAGAACCGTAACAGCAACTGAATCGAATACCTGGAATGTGTTGATCGATCAAGATGCGTTGGGCTTAATAAGTGTGTCTCCCAACTCTTTTAGTTTAACGGAAGGTCAATCTCAAGAATTAATGATATCGGCATCGATGGAAGGAGAAGTAGCCGACTCTAATTGGCTTATGGGCGCCGTTCATTTTGAACCTACCGGTGGCGCTGCAGGTACTTCCCGAATTCCAGTGTCTGCCAGAGCCAAGAACAGTAACTTTTCAGAGATCTATCATGGAGCCAGTGCAACCAGTGCAGGTTCTATGTTTATTCTTAACCTTAATACTATTGCTGAATCAGAACCTGCAATGACTGGATATTTAACCCAAGGCGTCTCATCGGTGAGAACTGTCCAGGGAGATAGTGATAATGCTTCCAGGTGGTTCGATGATATCAACGATGGTACTTATTTTGAAACGGTTGTGGTCAGCACGGGTAAGGCACTTATGGCGTCTACCAAAAGCTCTTCTGCTGCAAACTTCGATCTTTATATCGGTCAAGATAGAAACGGTAATGGTCAACCGGACTTTTCTGAGATCATCGACTTTAGTTTGTCATCAGGTTCGAGTGAAATTTTGGGCGTTAAAAATCCTCTTCCCGGCACTTACTGGATTCTTGTGCACAACTCCAGCGGAAGCTCACCAAGTGGTGATGCAGTGACGCTTAATACAGCGGTAGTCCCAACATCACAATCCTCAAATTTAACTTTTGTAGTGCCTTCTTCTTTAGATGGGGTCTCAAGTTTTGACACAACGGTTAGCTGGAGTAATTTAAACCCGATTAATACGGAGTGGTTTGGTGTTGTTGAACTTGGAAATTCTACTGATTCGGATTTTATTGGCAGTGCAATGTTTAGAATAAACCGAGGTGCAACTCCTGACTCGAATGGTGGTGGAGACTCTGGTGGATCATCTGGTGGTGGCGGTGCATTAATCTTTGCCAGTTTACTGGTCTTTCTGATTGGATTAAGAAGAAGGTACTCTCTGTAGATTTAAATAAAAAGGCGCAAATTGCGCCTTTTTATTTCTTGCCTATTCAATCAAACACTTCGAGTGGCTGTTGCAGGTGAAATTTGACAAGCTTTTTTTGCGGGACCATAAACCGCAGCGAGTCCGATACACCATAATAAAATCATGCCTGATGGTACGTAGTACCAACTGATACTTGGCAAATCTAAAGTCGAAACCAATAACATATTTAAACCGACAGTAAATAGCGCTCCAAAAACTACCCCCACAGAGCTAATAAGAAAATTTTCAACTAAAAAATATCTTAGAATATCGAACTTAGTGGCACCAAGTGCTCGACGTGTACCAATTTGTTTTTTGCGACGGTTAACACTAAAGCTGGCGAGACCGACAATTCCTAATGCTGTCACTATGGTAAGTGCCGTAATGAGTACCAATAAAATTGTATTAGTACCTTTGTGCGATTGATAACTTATTTCTCGAATTTCTTCCATACTGCGAACGTTTCTTACTAACCTACCTTTATAGTTCTGCATTAATCCGTTTTCGATATCCGTCATTAAACGATCGCGCTCACCAGGCTCTGCTCTAATGATTATTCGACCGCCGCCGAACAGCGTTTGCTGCGGAACTAGCATACTTCTTTCTAAACCGTTCCAACCATTCCACGGTGCTTGCATTGTTTCTATAATTCCTATGATATTGATCGGTTGCGTTTCTGAAATATAAACCGTTTTCCCAACAGCATTTCGCCAATCCTCTTTAAAAAGATTTTCTGCTAATGCCTTGGTCAGAATGGCTTGCCCGGGCCAATTGGTATCGGTTCTATTTCGCCACGTGATGTCTTCTGGATTAAAGTCTCTCCCTTGAATCAGGTTGAGCCCAAAGGTATTGACCGCATGGTCATCAGCAAAATAGATTGCTGTGCCTGTTCCATTTTTATCTGGGCCTTCTTCTGTAGCGAGACTCATTGACCAACCTCCGCCAATGAGCGGAGCAGAATTAGATTGAATCGCATCAATTACGCCAGGAAGAGATCGGATGTAATCGAGATCTTCAACAATTTGAGTTTGCTCATTAAAGTCACTCGCAAACCCAGTGTAAGATAAAACAAAAATGTTGGCTTCATCGGTACCACTTGGTCTGTCCATATCGCCTCGTCTTTCCATAATCATAAAAACAGAATTGACAATAATAGTCATCGTTAATGCGATTTGAGCAGCGATGAGGATCGCACCTGTTTTATTTCTCAACAGGGCACTGAGTATTGGTTTAAGTTCCATTGTGAAATCCTTATTGAGTTTTTAGTTGCAACGCGGGTTGGATATTACAAGCTCGCCATGTCGGATAAATTGCGGCAAGCAACGCAGAACTAATCGCTAAGCCCAGAGCAACAAAAAACATATTAGTGTCGAGTTTTGCCAAGTGTTCAACACTGGAGCCGTACAATGCTTTAACGCCATGAAGTCCTCCATAAGCAAGTAGTAATCCGAGTAAGCCACCTGCAATACCAATTAAAGTCGACTCTAACAAATGCTGGGCAAATAAAGTCTTTTTAGAGGCTCCCACGGCACGACGTAAACCTATTTCAGCTGATTTAGTTGAGAATTTCGTCAGTAATAAACCAATCGTGTTGAGTAGGCACACAAGTAAAAACATAATGGAAAGCCACATGATTACTCGAGCATTGTCCGAAACAACTTCTTGCAGTTCTAACCATTGCATAACATTTTGAATGTGATTGTTTAGTGGACGTGGAAAACGGCCGAGTTGCTTTTGTTGTTCGGCGTAGTTGTTCAAAAAGGCTAAATAATTGTCTTGAGTTTCTTTGTCCGGTAATTCAGCCCAAAATTGAATCCAGACACATTCAGAATTTAAAAAACCTTGAAAGCCATCTTCTGCGGTTGGTTTCCAACAGTTTGTATTGCCAGCGCGATTAAGTTGTAGTGCGGCAACTAAGTTAAAAGGAATGTAATAATCTTCGGGGTCGTTAAATGCTCCATTTGTCACATCGTAATATTTTGGAGTCGGTCGATAGCCATCAAGAACGCCGACAATGTTATACACCTTTCCACCTATTGTAATTGTTTGACCGACAGAGTTTTCTCCACCAAACAATCTTTCATTGGTTTGCTTACTTAAAACGGTGACCATTTCATTGTTGTTGTCTGCATCTTTACCCCAACTATTGCCGTATAAAAACGGTGTTTCAAACATAGCGAAAAAATCTGTAAAAGTTGCACGTCCAGTGGCATCGAAGGGTAAAGCTTCATCACCTTTTGGCTCTACCACTGCAAACACTTTTGTCATTGCCGCTTGACGTTTTGCTGGTGCATTTCTCATCAATGCCATGGCATCAAGATAAGTTAATTGATCGGGTGCAATATTAGGTTCACGAAATGGGTTATTCGGATCCCAGCTGTCGACTTGAACGGCAAATAGCTGTTCACTTTTATGAGGTATGGGATTGCCTGACATTGCATAATTGACAGTAATGGTCGTCATTGAAGCGCCAATACCTAAGCCAATCGCTGCAATCATTAAGCTCGATAAAACCGGATTTCGCTTTATCGACAAAATCGCTAAACGAAAATAATAAGTTAACATGATGGTTCCCTAAGCGATTGCTGGCTGCATAATTAATGAATCTGTACCATCCATTGAGCTTCTTTTTTTCTCGGTTACTACACCATCTTTCACAAAGATATTTCGTGGTGTTCGAGCAGCTAGCTTTGGATCATGTGTGACCATTATAATGGTTGTTCCATTAGCATTAATATCCTCAAGTAGCTGCATGACACTTTCTGCCATCGAGCTGTCGAGATTCCCGGTTGGTTCGTCGGCCAGTAAAAATCGAGGCGAACCTGCTAATGCTCTTGCGATTGCGACGCGCTGTTGTTGACCTCCAGAAAGCTGAGCTGGTAGATGCTTCATTCGAGATGCGAGTCCCACGGTTTCGAGAGCTTGTTCAATACGCTGTTTACGATCGGAGCTGGACATTTTTCTATATCGAAGTGGTACATCTACATTATCAAATAAATTTAAATCTGGAATGAGATTAAAACTTTGAAAGATAAATCCGATTTTTTCATTACGAACTCGTGACCGTTGATTATCATTTAAAGACCGTACATCAATGCCATCAAGGTGATACTGACCATCACTGAAAGTTTCGAGTAATCCAGCGATATTTAAGAAAGTCGTTTTTCCTGAACCAGAAGGACCTGTGACTGCCACAAAATCACCTTCTTCAACTTTCAAAGAAAAATCTCGTAACGCATGAGTTTCAACTTGTTCCGTTCGGAAAACTTTTTGGATATTGTTCATTACTAACATAACAGGGTCCTTACTTGTTATTAATACTTTTTGATTAACGGTTAATTAAAACTTTGTCTGCGCCTTCAAAAACTTCAATGTTAGAGATAATAATTTCATCTCCAGGAGAGAGTCCGGCAGAAACTTCTACTTGTGCCAAACTTCTAGCTCCGGTTTCTATGGCGATCCTTTCAGCGATATCTCCATTTAGTCGATAAGCGACTCGACCTCCGCCTGCTTCTAAAAATGGACCTCGTTTTACCATTACAATGTCTTGCTTCATCTCAAGTAGAATTCGAGTCGTTAATCGCTGGTTTTGACGAAGTCCAGTAGGAATGTCATTGTTGAAACGCACTCTGCCGAGTACCTGGTTATCTTGAATTTCTGGTGAGATTGAAACCAACTTGGCACTATAGATTTTTTGACTGTTTTGGACTTCAGCATCCATGCCGATTAAAAGGTCATCGGCGTAAGTTTCTGGAATTTGAACTTCAATTTCAAATTGACTTAAGTCAACAACCGATACAACAGCCTGATTTTTATTCACCGCTGTTTTTTCTTCGACAATCAATTGGCCAACAATTCCGTTTACGGGAGATTTTAATGCCAGACCATCCACTTGGCGTTGCAGCTCGCTGACTAACAATTTTTGACGATCAACGGTTAAGCGTTTTGTTTTTAGTTCAAAAGCTAAGCTTTCATCATTGAGTCGAGCATCTTGGACTGAGTGTTCATGCGCCAACTTCGCATTTAGCAGTTCGTCTTGAGCTTTTTCAAAATCTAACGAGCTAATCGCTTTGCGTTTCCACGCTTTTTCTGCTCGTCTTTTTTCTCGCTCGGCTGCGTTCAAGGCTACTAGCGCTAGGTCAACGGTCTTTTTGTTTTCTAAAGCCTGTTTCTTCGATTGAATTTCCTGACGCTCTTGGTCGATTTCCATACTGCTTAGTGAGGCAAGTTCTTGATTCAATTGGCTGGTGAGTTCTGGGCTATCAATTACTGCGAGCAACTGATCTTTTTGAACCGACTCACCGGCTTGGACTTTGAAAGTAACGGTACCGTTTCCGCTTGAGTAAAGGGTAGGACTAATCGCTGCGACTACTTTCCCCTGCACCGAAACGTCTCTGGTAAAGTCGCCATAAGTAACAGTGGCGGTTCGTATGCGCTCGAGCGCAACAGCTTTATCTGCATCAAGCCACCTGGAAAATGCTGGCCCGACAAACAAAAACAATAAAACTATGACTGCGATAATACTGGTAGCAATCCACCAAATTTTTTTTGATTGTTTCGATTCAATAATGACATCTTGTGCAGATGTATCCGCAATTTTCACCCCAACTCCTCCATTCCATTACGGGCATCGATAAATAGCTAGACGGTAACCGTCTGAAAAAGGTTTGAAGTGAAACGTAATTAAATGTTTCATGAACAGGTTAGGTATTGAACTGGAGAATTTTTCAGTTAGTCGCTATGCTTTGCCAAATTCTTTCAGGACTTTATCAGTGTCAGAAGCAACCACTCCCACAATTCATGATTTATGGCTGCTGCCTTTGGGAGGTTGTGGCGAAATTGGTATGAACTTAAATTTATATGGACACAATGGACGTTGGCTAATGGTCGACTGTGGAGTGACCTTTAACAAAACACTGCAGCAAAATTCGGATGTGAATACAACCAAACATCAAATAATTGCCGCTGATCCACAATTTATTGCATCGCGTAAACAACTTTTAGATGGAATGATTATCACGCATGCACATGAAGATCATGTTGGAGCTGTGGCATTTCTATGGCGACGATTCAAATGTCCAATTTACACCAATGCTTTTACCGCTGAAGTATTAAATCGCAAGCTTGCAGAAAATGGATTGCTGGGAAGAGTTCCTGTCCATGTGATTTCGACTGGAACCTCTAAAACAATTGGAGTGTTTGATGTTGAATGGATCCCGCTGACTCATTCGATTCCTGAGCCACAAGCCTTAGTAATAAAGACGCCAGCTGGAAAAGTTTTTCATACTGCCGACTGGAAACTTGACGCGCATCCTGTTGTGGGAAATGGATACCGACCAGAGACGTATCAAAATGTTGGATTACAAAATATCGATGCGATGGTGTGTGATTCGACTAATGCAACCGAAGATGGCTGGTCAACATCTGAGGGTGCATTAGAGGACGGCTTATTTCAGCTGATCAAGCAACAGAAAGGTAGAGTTATCGTTGCTTGTTTTGGTAGTAATGTTGCACGCCTGCAAACTCTTATTCGTGTTGCAAATAAAGTGGGGCGATATTGCACTGTACTCGGCCGATCGCTTGAGAATATGATTGGTTGTGCGCGTAATTCTAATATGTGGCCTGATGAGTTAGAGGTGGTTCCTTCTGCTCACATTGGGTATTTGCCAAAAGAAGAAGTTTTAGTTATCGCGACTGGCTCTCAAGGGGAGCCTAAAACTGCTTTGCACCGCCTTGCGCATCAAAACCATTTCGCATTGGATTTGGAAGAAGGCGATAGTGTCATTTTTAGTTCTCGAACTATTCCGGGCAATGAAGCTGAAGTCGAAAGCTTACTAAAAAAACTTGAGCAGCTTAAAGTTAATGTGTTTCAGGCAAACGACGCCGAATTACCGATTCATGCTTCTGGCCATCCTCACCAAGAAGAATTAAAAGCAATGTATCGTTGGATAAAGCCTAGAATCGCAATTCCTGTTCATGGTGAAGATAAGCATTTAACTGCCAACGCATCAATAGCTCGGGAGGTAGGTGTAAAACATCAGCTGGTAGGGAAAAATGGCGATATTTTTCAAATAGCGCCATATCCTGGAGTTCGTCGGCAGGTTATCGAGACCGGAATGATTGAAATTAAGCGGCCTTAAACCAGTTTTATTAAATACTTATTAATCAATATTTTGATGGAATCTTTCTCCAAATATTAATTATCTAAGTGCTGCATGAGTATTTCTTTAATATTAATTTTTGCTCGGTGTTTTTTTGCTAATAAGAAAAGCCCTGCGAGTTTTCGATGCAGAAATAATGCGTCTGCCGGTGGGGTATGCCAGTAGTTATACTGAAGACTTAAGGCAGTGCCTGCTTCACTGATGTTTTCTGCGATTTTACTATCGCCAAAGTCATAACTATCAGGTGATTGCAGCGGCTCAAATGCCATTGCAAAAAGTTCAAGAACTTTATTTTTTTGCTCTTTGGTTATTGTCTCTGAAAAATATCCTAGTCGTTTGGCTGCGGTACTCATGTCAGGTAAATTATTTTGGATGCCTGCTAGAAGTAGTTCCTTATAGTTGTCAGAAAACTCTTTTGAATATCGTCGAGTCGCGCCAAAATCTAATAAGACAACCTTTTTTGTTGCAGGATTATATTTATAATTAGCGAAATTTGGGTCTGTTTGTACAGCTTGGATTGTGAACAGTTCGATAAACAGTAGTTCAAACAGACGCTTGGTTATATGATTAGAAAGCGTGTTGTCGATGCTGTTTTCGATATCATCGCCAGCTTCATAACTCATGGTTAATATCTTTTCGGTAGTCAGGTGTGTGAAAACCTTTGGAACACAGAAATGGTCGTAATGAGTAAGCTTTTTGGAAAATTCACTTAAGTGTTGTGCTTCGAGTTGGTAATTCGCTTCTTTATGTAACTGTTTCTTGGCCTCTTCGAGTAAAGGCTTGAGTTTAAAGTCCTTTGGTAATAGGCCGGATATCTTGAGCAAAGTAGCGACATTATTGACATCACTATCAATGCTTTTTCTAATCCCTGGGTACTGAATCTTTATCGCTACTTGGTCACCGGCTTTTAAAGTTGCTTGATGTACTTGTCCTATTGAGGCTGCTGCGATTGGCGTAAAGTCAAAATGTTTGAAGTTTTCCTGCCAGTTCGCACCCCATTGGTCATTTAGAATTCTGCCAATTTGACCTATAGGCATTGATTGAGCTTGATTGCGAAGCCGGCTCATAATTAATGAGAGCTCTTCAGGAATAATTGATCCTGCATCCATCGAAAGAAGCTGACCGAGTTTCATTGCCGCACCACGAAGGTGAGAAAGTTGTTCAGTTATCTTTTGAATGTTATGAGGGGTTAACAGTAATTCTTTGAGGTCCTTGCGTTCTCCGCGTAGCCAATATTTGGAGCGCTCTTTTAAAACATTGCCTGCCACTCGCGTTGCCATTGAGCCCAACTTTGTGAGCCTGCTCAATCGAGATGTTGGCAATTTGGAAGCGGATACCACGTTACTCGAGCTTTTGGTGTTGCTAGAATTATCTTGTTTTGTCACGTCTTACTCTTTATTAGCGCATACCCTAGATTGTACGTATAAAGTGGAGTAATTGAGTAATTTTTGAATCAATGTAAACTAAAACAAATCATCAACACTTCGAAAATCAGACTCGTTATCAGAAATAATTCGAACAGGAGGCGTTATGACATTCGCGAATATGAGAGCTAATAAAAGATTCGTTAGTATGAAATCCATCAAACAGTGGACGCACAATCTAATATCAGTCTGGGTGTTCTTGTTGATTGCGGGCTGTAGCACTACTGGCACAAGTCGTGAAGAAGAAGTCGATAAAGTTAGCCAATACATTGCCGACAATAAACTTGAGTCAGTTGAAAGAATTACGACATTTCGCTTTTATTCATGGAGTGAGTTGACCGACTATCATTTAATTATCTCAACTTCGATAAGTAAGCCTTATTTAATCGAGTTGAAAGCACGATGTAATGATTTGCGATTTGCTCAAAGCATTAAGGTGAATCAGTCAGGTGCTTCTTTGCACGCTAAGTTTGATTCAGTACGAGCGGTTGGTTCTAACTTTCCTGATTGCTTTATCCAGTCCATTTACCCTTTAACAAAAGATCAGGCGAAAGAATTGCGCAGTTTGTAAGGTTATTAGGACTTGTTCTAATTGTCTCATTTACTTTTCTGCAAATTCCAATATCGGGGTTAATCGCAAATATAAGCAAATAGTACCTTGAACTCCTTAGTCAAATCTCATACTTCTGGTGCTGGGTGATAACACCCTACAGATAAAATGTATGGAGTGAATAATGACTAAAAATAAGATAGGACCCTCATTTAAACATTGGGTAACAGCAAGTATTGTGACCTCAACAATTGCTATGGGCTCGGGATTTGCGTCCGACAATAGCTCGTTAGGTTTTAATAAAATTGGTACACCAAACTTCGAGAATGATCTCGAGTTAATTGTAAAGTTCGATTCCAATAGCGGCCTAAGTAAAGCTGGAATTGAGTCTAAGTTAGCAGCGTTCAACAAAGCGAACGGAGTTAACTTAAAGCTCAAAAGACAGTTAGCGACAGGTGCTCAACTGGTATCTTTTGAACAGGCTGGTGCTTTTAAAAAGTCTGACTTTGTAAACATGCTTTCAAAGCGAAGTGATGTTGTTTACGCGGTACCAAATTATCGAATGTATTCTATGGCAACGCCTAATGACTCTCGGTATGGTGAGCAATGGCACTATTTTGAAAGTACTGCCGGTATCAATGCTGAGCCTGCATGGGACATTACCGAAGGACAAGGTGCAGTGGTTGCTGTTATCGATACTGGTTATCGTCCACACGCCGACCTGGCAGCTAACATTGTTGGTGGATACGATTTTATTTCCAGCGCTGACACAGCGCGAGACGGTGACGGACGAGACGCTGATGCAAGTGATGAAGGTGACTGGTTCGGATTTTTTGATTGTGGAGCATTTCGCTCTCAGAACAGTAGCTGGCACGGAACTCATGTTGCGGGAACTATTGCTGCTGTTAGTAACAACGGTGAAGGCGTTGCCGGGATCGCAAGCAAAGCTAAAGTCGTCCCTGTTCGGGTACTTGGTAAGTGTGGTGGTACTTTAGCAGACATTCAAGAAGGTATGTTATGGGCTGCAGGTATCGATGTTCCTGGCGTGCCATCTAATCAAAATCCAGCAAAAGTATTGAACATGTCTCTGGGCGGTGGAGCTGCCTGTGATGCAGCAATGCAAGATGCGGTTAACCAAATAACTGCAGCGGGAAGTTTAGTTGTTGCAGCCGCTGGTAACAGTAATGCAGACGCTTCAGGTTTCACGCCAGCGAGTTGTGATAATGTTTTGACTGTTGCGGCGGTTGGTCGTACTGGTGGAAAAGCTAGCTACTCAAACTTCGGTGCGACAGTTGAAGTTTCTGCTCCTGGTGGTGAAATGTCGTCTGGTGCTGCAAACGGTGTTTTATCAACGCTTAACAGCGGAACTCAGCGTCCGGAAAATGATACTTACGCATTCTATCAAGGTACTTCAATGGCAGCGCCTCATGCCGCTGGTGTTGCTGCACTAATGTATTCGAAAAAGCCATCTGCTACGCCTGCGGAAATTAGTCAGGTATTGATGGATACTGCGAGAGGTTTTGGCGCGGCGTGTAATCAGTGTGGAACCGGAATAATTGACGCGCATGCGGCCTTATTAGCTCTTGATGGTGACGCTAATGTTCCTCCTACTCCTGACTTCAGCTACTCGGCTAATGGCTTAACCGTTGACTTTACCGATCAAAGTAGTGACAGAGACGGTTCTGTTGTTGCATGGGCTTGGGACTTTGGCGACCGTGAAAGCAGTTCTGAGCAAAATCCTAGTCACACCTTTGCTGAAGCTGGAACTTTTATCGTTTCTTTAACAGTAACCGATGACGATGGTGCATCAGCTGAATATATTGATGAGGTGGTTGTTGAAGATGGCGGAAGCGAAAACATTCCTCCAACAGCAGCATTTAGTTTCTCAGCTCGAGACCTTGTGGTTCGTTTCACCGATGAAAGTTCTGATTCTGACGGCGACATCCGTGGATACAGTTGGAACTTTGGTGATGGTAACAGCAGCACTGACTCTGATCCTACTCACGAGTTTGCTGAAGCTGGCACTTACACTGTTACTTTAACTGTGACAGACGATGATGGTGCATCAGCTTCGTCTTCTCAGCAGGTAACGGTTGAAGCACCTCCTGGTGGTGGCGATATCACTTTATCAGCATCAGTTGATTCATTCTGGATTATTCACACAATCAACTTAAGTTGGAGTGACGCAAGTGGCGACAATGTTGATATCTACCGAAACGGAAGTCGTCTTGCAACAACTGCAAATGATGGTAGTTGGTCAGAGCGACGTTGGTTCAGTGGCAGTGGCACCTATCGAGTATGTGATGCAGGTACTGATAACTGTTCAAACGAAGTGACTGTAAGCTACTAATAAAGCAATAAGAATAAAAATAAATGTCTGATCTTGCCTCACTCTTATGAGTGAGGCCTTTTTAATTTTATTAAGAGTTAAGATAAAGAATCGTTTATTCAACCACTTTTTGTGCAAGCTCTCTCTGCTTCGCAATTCGCTCTCTTTTACGACGCTTTTTTTGTGCAAGCATGGTGGCAGCTTCATTTCCGATATGTTCTTCACCGCGCTGTTTTGCTAGATGAATTTGTAATTCACGTTGCGCATAACGTTCTTTTTGTTCTGATGTTGTTTTATCAAAACAATGAGGACAACTGACGCCTTTTTCGAAAAGCTCACTTTGTTTATCTTGTTCTGTAATGGGTAAGCGACAGGCGTGGCACTGATCATAACCTCCACGCTCAAGATCATGATTAACCGTTACGCGGTCATCGAAAACAAAGCATTCACCTTTCCATAAAGATTGTTCTTTGGGTACTTCTTCAAGGTATTTTAAGATGCCACCTTTCAGGTGATAAACCTCATCGAAACCTTGCTCTTTCAAATAAGCAGTTGATTTTTCGCAGCGAATTCCTCCGGTACAAAACATGGCAACTTTTTTATGTTTCTTTGGATCTAAATGATCTTTTACGTAATCAGGAAATTCACGAAAAGTTTCTGTGTGAGGATTAACCGCATGCTCAAAAGTGCCAACTTCGACTTCATAGTCATTTCGAGTATCAACTAACAGCACTTCTGGGTCGCTAATCAATGTATTCCAGTCTTTAGCTTCCACATAAGTTCCAACGGTTTTATTAGGATCAATATTTTCCACACCCATAGTAACAATTTCTTTTTTTAATTTAACTTTGGTGCGTTTAAAAGGGCAGATGTCGGTAAAAGACTCTTTATACTCGATAGGATTCAAATGCTCATTGGTATTTAACCATGCTAATAAATGGTCAATTGATTGGCGTGATCCTGCTACCGTTCCATTGATACCTTCGTGAGCTAATAGAAGTGTTCCTACAATATTGTGGTTGGTCATTTCATTGAGAAGTGGATTGCGAAATTCATTAAAGCTTTCAAACTTCACAAATTTATAAAGTGCACAGACAACATAAGTCATCGATTAGTCTCCTGCTTGCCGAATCGTAAATTCGGTGCTTGTTTGAAAATTGAACAGTAATAGTTCACTGAGCGGGCATTATAAGGAAATATAAAACCTTATCAAGTGTAAGGATTAAATAAAAATTTCTAAATTACGTTAAACCAAGCCATATTAACCAAAGAGGTACCGTCAGTATGGATAATAGAGTTGATGTTAAAATTGCACTCGCGAGATAAGGCGATGCTTGGCTATCTTGTGATGCAAACATGAATACATTTAGCCCTACGGGTGACGCAGACAAAACAACGGTCACTGCCACCAGCCAATCGGGTAGAGAAAATAGGGCAGAAGCACTCAAGTAAATGCAAAAGGGCAACAGAATCAGTTTGGCGAATAACACCGAAGTTGTCAGTTTTAGATTTGACTCTGTTTTATATTGTGAAAGAGTTAAACCTAGAACGAGAAGGGCGCAAGGTAGCGCGGCTTCTTTTAAAAATGTTAGAGGTATAATAATCAGCTCATGAACTGGTACATCAAGCCATTTAAACAATAAGCCTAACATTAAACTGAGTACGATAGGACTGCGCGTTGTAATCCATAAACTCATCGCGACTGTTCTATACCATGACTGTTCACTTGCGGCTCTAAAACCTGCAAAAAAGCTGGTCAACGAGAATAAAATAAGGCTGTGTATCGACACAATGACAAAAGCGGGTAGCAGTATTTTTTCCCCAATTAAACCAAGTAATATAGGTATGCCAATTAAAACGTTATTTGAAAAGGTGGTGGCGAGTGAAAGCAACTCAGACTTTTCGAACGACCGTGAGAAAAACTGTCGGTACACGATAAAGCTAAGTACAAATAATGTAATAACAGGAAAATAAAATGCGAAAAGTAGATCGAAGCTTACGCTTGAGAGATCTTCACTTTGATAAATGCTAAGAAACAGTAGACAAGGAATAAAAGCAGTAAACGTCAGTTTTGATAAGCCTGCCAACTGAGCTGCATTAATAAAATTAAACCGTCCGAGCGCGAACCCTAAAGCAATAAGGCTGAGCAGTGGAACTATCGCAATTAAAATGGCATACATCGATGCATATTACCTTATTCTTCTGATATTAATTTCCAGGAAAAAAATAACCCCGAGTGGCGAACCAGTCGGGGTTAGTTATTTCAGCAAGTGTGCTTAACGAAATTATTTTTTCTCGTTACGCTCTTTCGCTTCAGCGATGACTTGTTCTGCAACATTCGCTGGACATGGAGAGTACTTCGCAAACTCCATTGAGAACTGTCCACGTCCTGAAGTCATAGTACGTAAGTGTCCGATATAACCAAACATTTCTGACAGTGGTACTTCGCCTTTAATACGAACACCAGTTGCGCCAGCTTCTTGTCCGCTGATCATTCCGCGACGACGGTTTAAGTCACCGATTACGTCACCAACATGGTCTTCTGGAGTGAAAACGTCCACTTTCATGATCGGCTCAAGTAACTGTGCGCCGGCTTTTGGAATCGATTGACGGAACGCACCTTTAGCTGCGATTTCGAAAGCAACTGCTGATGAGTCGACAGCATGGTAGGCTCCATCCATTAACGTAACTTTAACATCAAGTACTGGGTAGCCAGCAAGAACACCCTCTGACATCATGCCCTTGAAACCTTTTTCAATTGCTGGCCAGAATTCTTTAGGAACGTTACCACCTACAACTTTAGACTCAAACTCGAATCCGCTGCTTTGCTCGCCTGGCTCGATGATGTAGTCGATTTTACCAAATTGACCAGAACCACCAGACTGTTTCTTGTGCGTGTAACTGTCTTCTACACGTTGAGTGATTGTCTCGCGATAAGCAACCTGAGGTTTACCCACATCAAGCTCAACACCGTGAGTACGCTTCAAGATATCAACTTTGATATCTAAGTGAAGTTCACCCATTCCTTTCAGAATAGTTTCGCCAGAATCTTGATCGGTTTCAACTTGGAAAGAAGGATCTTCTGCAATCATCTTACCTAGTGCAACACCCAACTTTTCAGAAGCTCCTTTATCACGCGGTGCAACCGCAATAGATATAACAGGCTCTGGGAATACCATTGGCTCTAGTGTGCAAGGATGGTTAACATCACAAAGCGTGTGGCCAGTCTGAACGTTTTTCATACCAACAACCGCGAGAATGTCACCGGCTTGTGCACTTTCTAATTCAGTCCGTTCATTGGCGTGCATTTCTACCATTCGACCAATACGTTCTGTTTTACCTGTGAATGAGTTTAGAACGGTAGTACCTTTATTCAATTTACCTGAGTAAATCCGAATAAAAGTCAAAGCTCCAAAGCGGTCATCCATAATTTTGAACGCAAGCGCACGTAGTGGCTCGTCAACAGAAACAGTTGCAACTTCACCTGTCTCATTACCTTCTTCGTCAGTCAAAGGTTGTGGATCTACTTCTGTTGGAGAAGGCAAGTAATCGACAACAGCGTCAAGTACGTTTTGAACACCTTTGTTTTTAAATGCAGAACCACAGAAAGTCGGGAAGAACGCTAGGTCACGAGTACCTTTACGAATACAACGCTTGATGTCTACAATTGAAGGCTCTTCACCTTCTAAATATTTTTCCATCAACTCATCGTCTTGCTCAACGGCAGTTTCGATAAGCATTTCGCGGTACTCAGCTGCTTTGTCTTTTAGGTCGTCTGGAATATCAACGACTTCGTAATTTTCAGGTAAACCAGTGTCGTCCCAAATGTAAGCTTTTTGCTCAAGTAAGTCGACAACCCCTTTAAAGTCGTCTTCAATGCCGATTGGCAAAGTCATAACTAATGGGTTCGCACCAAGTACGTCTTTTACTTGTTTAACGACCCGATAGAAGTCTGCACCCATACGATCAAGTTTGTTAACGAATATGATTCGAGCAACTTCTGATTCGTTTGCATAACGCCAGTTGGTTTCTGATTGAGGCTCAACACCACCTGAACCACAGAAAACACCTACACCACCATCGAGAACTTTCAAAGAACGATATACTTCAACTGTGAAGTCAACGTGTCCGGGAGTATCGATGATGTTTAAGCGGTGATCTTTCCAGAAACAGGTCGTTGCAGCTGACTGGATAGTAATACCACGCTCTGCTTCCTGTTCCATGAAGTCAGTGGTGGATTCACCATCGTGAACTTCACCAGTTTTATGAATTTTACCGGTAAGCTTTAAAATACGCTCAGTAGTGGTGGTTTTACCCGCGTCCACGTGAGCGAAAATGCCTATATTTCTGTATTTAGATAAGTCAGCCATTGTTCTACTCTACATTGTTACAATTAAAAAGTTGGTTCAAAAACCTGAATTCTGGGCATTTTTAAACGAAATTCAATCTACTCGTCGCCGAAAAGGCGCGCATTATACACTAGTTGTTTATTAAGAGTTATCCCTTATTGAATAAATTTCGGTCAAAAAGTGGAATAAACACAATATAAGTTTCTGTTAATAAAACTTCGTTAACTTACAATGGTTTGTTGGGGTTTATAATCGAGTATTAGATCGCTCAGAAAGTCTAGATTTTTGAAAAATTTTGAAGTAACTAGTGCTCATCTTATATTATTAACCAACTGACAAGTTACCGTCGTTAATTTTTACGTGGTGCTTTGGGCACTCAGTAGTCCAATAAACTCACCATTCAAACTCACTTCAAAAGATACCTTTCAAAGCTTGTTTGTATAATCGAAAGAGAAATTTAGAATTCGACTTGCTTAGAAAATGAACTTCTCATATAATGGCGCGCCCTCGTAGTAGGGACATGGATGAAATGCCGCGCACCCACCTGCTCAGCAGGGTAGTAACAGCGAGGCTTGAGAGCGTAATTTTCGATCTCAACAAGGACAATCGAATCTGATATGGGATTCGAACTGGTATAACTGCCGTTTCTCAGTAAATGACTGGGAGGGCGGTTTTTGACATTTAAAAATTGACTAATTGGAGTGTCTTTGCGATGGCAAAGCAGCGTATTCGAATTCGACTTAAAGCTTTCGACCACAAGTTGATTGACCAGTCTACTGCAGAAATCGTGAACACTGCGAAGCGTACTGGTGCTCAGGTATGTGGGCCAATCCCATTACCGACGCGTAAAGAACGTTACACCGTATTAGTTTCTCCGCACGTTAACAAAGACGCGCGAGACCAATACGAAATTCGTACTCACAAACGTTTGGTAGACATTGTTGAACCAACGGATAAAACCGTTGATGCACTTATGAAGCTTGACTTAGCTGCTGGTGTAGACGTTCAAATCAGCTTGTCGTAACTGGAAGCAGGTTTTTACTAATAACAGTAATTACTGAAGATTTAAGACTAGAGATGCTGGTAAAGCCAGTGTCATTTAGAGGGCCGTAACATGACAATCGGAATCGTAGGCCGCAAAAGCGGAATGACCCGAGTATTTACAGAGAATGGTGAGTCTATTCCTGTAACTGTGGTTGAAGTAGAAGCCAATCGCATTACTCAGGTTAAAACACAAGATACTGACGGCTATAGTGCTGTTCAGGTGACTACGGGTAGTAAAAAAGCTTCTCGCGTAACGAAAGCTGCTGCTGGTCACTATAAGAAAGCAGGAGTAGAAGCAGGTCGTGGATTATGGGAATTCCGCGTCGATTCAACTGAAGGTTTAGAGCTTGGAAGTGAAATCAAAATTGATATCTTCGAAGCTGGCCAGAAAGTCGACGTAACAGGAACGTCAAAAGGTAAAGGTTATGCCGGTACCATTAAGCGTTGGAATTTCCGTGGACAAGACGCGACTCATGGTAACTCTATCTCTCACCGTGTACCTGGTTCTATTGGTCAAAACCAAACTCCAGGTCGTGTATTCAAAGGCAAAAAGATGTCTGGACACATGGGCGCTGAGCGAGTCACCACGCAAACTTTAGAAGTTGTTCGCGTAGACGCAGAGCGTAATATCATTTTAATTAAAGGCGCTGTTCCTGGTGCCGTTGGCGGCGATGTTATCGTTCGTCCAGCAGTTAAAGTTAGCTAAGGGGAAGACGAATGGAAATTAATTTATCTGTTCCCGGCAATAACGCAAGTGGCGCATTGCAAGTTTCTGAAACTGCTTTTGGCCGCGAGTTCAATGAGTCGTTAGTACATCAAGTAGTCGTTGCATATATGGCAGCGGGTCGCTCTGGTACTCGTGCTCAAAAAACTCGTAGCGAAGTGAGTGGTGGTGGTAAGAAACCATGGCGTCAAAAAGGTACTGGTCGCGCTCGAGCGGGTACGATTCGTAGTCCGATTTGGCGTGCAGGTGGTGTAACGTTTGCGGCTAAGCCACAAGACTATACACAAAAAGTAAACAAGAAAATGTACCGTGGCGCGATGCAGGCGATTTTGTCTGAATTAGTACGCCAAGAGCGTTTGATTGTTGTTGAAGATTTCGCAGTTGCTGCGCCAAAGACGAAAGAATTGGTTGGCAAGTTGAAAGAATTAGAGCTTAAAGATGTTCTTATCGTGACAGAAAACGTTGAAGAAAATCTTTACCTTGCTGCTCGCAACCTACACAAAGTAGATGTTCGCGATCCTCAAGGCGTTGATCCTGTTAGCTTGATAGCTTTCGATAAAGTCTTGATGACAGTTGCTGCCGTTAAGAAATTTGAGGAGATGCTAGGATGAACCAAGAACGTTTAGCGAATGTGCTTTTGGCACCTCATATTTCTGAAAAAGCGACGATCTCTGCTGAAGATGGTCAGTTCGTTTTTAAAGTTGCAAAAGATGCAAACAAGCTTGAAATCAAAAAAGCGGTTGAAGCTATGTTTGAAGTAGAAGTCGAGTCAGTGCGAACTCTTAACGTTAAAGGTAAAACCAAGCGCGTTGGGATGATGTCTGGTCGTCGTAAGAATTGGAAAAAAGCCTACGTGTCTCTGAAAGAAGGTCAGGACATCGACTTTGTAGGCGCCGAGTAAGCGAAGAGGTGAATTGAGATGGCTATTGTAAAAGCTAAACCAACTTCTGCAGGGCGCCGCTTTGTCGTTAAAGTGGTTAACTCTGAGTTACATAAAGGCAAGCCACATGCTGCTCTTTTAGATAAGAAAAGCAAAAGTGGCGGTCGAAATAACAACGGTCGTATCACGGTTCGTCACATTGGTGGTGGGCATCGTCAACATTACCGTTTAGTTGATTTCAAACGAAATAAAGATGGTATTCCTGCGACAGTTGAGCGCATTGAATACGATCCAAATCGCAGTGCAAATATCGCTCTTGTTTTATATAAAGACGGTGAGCGACGTTACATCATTGCACCAAAAGGCCTGCAAGCTGGTGACCAAGTTGTATCTGGTGATCACGCTCCTATTAAAGCAGGTAACACTTTACCAATGCGTAACATCCCAGTGGGCTCTACCGTTCACTGTGTTGAAATGAAGCCTGGCAAAGGTGCTCAAATGGCACGTTCTGCTGGAACTTACGCTCAAATTATTGCTCGCGGAACGTCATACGTAACTTTACGTTTGCGCTCTGGTGAAACTCGACGTGTTCTTTCTGAATGTCGTGCAACAATTGGTGAAGTTGGTAACGCCGAACATATGCTTCGCTCACTAGGTAAAGCTGGTGCATCGCGATGGCGTGGAGTTCGTCCTACTGTTCGAGGCGTTGCTATGAACCCAGTCGACCATCCACACGGTGGTGGTGAGGGACGTACCTCAGGTGGCCGTCATCCTGTAACTCCATGGGGTGTACCAACTAAGGG
>JABXHY010000082.1 GCA_013373375.1 Gammaproteobacteria bacterium | reverse complement strand
CTTGTACAACGCGATGAAAACGATGGAGATAGAGTGGAGAAAGCAGGTTGAAGTGGTCGGGTTTGACGACACCTTTATCGCTCAGTCGCTGGGCTTTTCCAGTGTTCGTCAACCGATGAAACAAATCGCGCTACTTGGGTTTGATAAGATGATTGCTGCATTGCAAGATGGTGAAATGGAACAATCGCCAACTCTGTTGGAGCCAACATTAGTCGTTCGCCATGCTCCAGCAATAACCGCACTTGAGCGTGCACCAGAAATTCTGCGCAGCGAATAGACCATTAAAGAGAGTACATTTGAGGTCGGAGATGGCGAGTTAAGGTTTCAACCTTATACTCGCCACTTCGTATTTTCTGTTTGCACACCCTCGAAAGCCAATTCAAGAGCGTGTTTTTTGGCTCTATAGCTTAAAGAAACCTAACAGCTCTTTTTGTCTTTCGGCTAAAGACGCCAGTTCTTCGCTCGCTTTTTGGCTTTGTTGTATGCCCGCAACGTTCTGATGAACTAGATCGAAGGTCAGCGAGACATTTTGCGAGATATCTTGAGTGACGCCCGATTGCTCTTCTGAGGCAGTCGCCACTTGTGTGTTCATATCTGAAATAAGCTGAACTGAGTTAGTGATCGAAGAGAACGCGGATCTGAGCTGCTTACTGTAGTTGCTCGATTCTTCGGTCAACACAAGGTTCGACAGCATAAAGTCACTTGCATCATTCGCTTGCGATTGCAGTTTGGAAATGATCTCTTGAATATCGATCGTAGACTGCTGAGTTTTGGCGGCAAGTGAGCGTACTTCGTCTGCAACTACCGCAAATCCGCGTCCTTGCTCACCAGCGCGCGCCGCTTCTATCGCCGCATTGAGTGCCAGTAAATTGGTTTGCTCTGAGATAGAGTTGATCACTTCCACCACTGTGCCAATTTCAACCGAGTACTCTTGTAACTGATTGACAATACGCGATGTTTCGTCAACTGAACTGATGACTTTTTGCGTGATTTCGTCGGTTGAATCAAGCGCGTTGGCGCCATCTTTCACTTGCAAAGTCGCGTTACCCGCGGCGTTTTCCGCATTGGCGGCATTTTGGCTAACTTCGCTAGCGGTGCTCGATAGTTCGTTGA
Source organism: Gammaproteobacteria bacterium (assembly GCA_013373375.1). Lineage (GTDB taxonomy): Bacteria > Pseudomonadota > Gammaproteobacteria > Enterobacterales > Kangiellaceae > Pleionea. The sequence continues at coordinate 1,691 of JABXHY010000082.1, read as the reverse complement.
TCGCAGTAGCAATTTGCTCCATCTGACTAAGCTCTTGTCGCGCATTGCTCTCGGTATCATTCATCACGGCGGTTAGCTCGACCGATGCCGATGAAACATTGTCGGAGATTTGGTGGAATCCATCTATGATTCGACGTAGCTCTTGTCGCATGTTGAGGATGTTGGCGTAAATCCCCGTTTCCTTGCCATTGGTGGCAATTTGACTCGAGAGATCACCGGATGAAACCTGTTCGACGATCGTCTGGATCGAGCTTGGCTCACCACCAACGGTTTTGATAACGCTGCGGTAGATCTGATAAGCAATCACCAACGCAGATAACACAACGAAAGCGGCGAGAAAGACCAGCAAAAACTGCGTGGTGTTAAAGCGCTCGATCATGATTGGACCCAGCGTGTCCTGATTGGTTTTAATCGCGAGTTTTAGTTCTTCAATGGAAACCGCCATCGAAGCGCCCAACACGTCTAGAGTGCCCGAGATAATCTCGTTGCGTTGATTAATGGTATCTAAAATTTGTTTAAAAGTGGTTTGATAGGTATCAAACGCCACAGACAGCTCGTTAAGGTCTGCGCTGTAGCTAGACGCGGTGAGTTGTGAGCTTATCAATTTCTCTTGCTGTCGAGCCAACTCAAACTTGCTAGCGGCTTTTTCTGCGTCAGCTTGAGCATTAGTGGTTAAAAAGCTCGAAACGTAGCGTTGGCTAAATAAGAGGTGGAGCTGTAGCTGGTTGGTATCGACGACTGCTTCAAAATCATCGTTTGCTATCGCGTCATTGACAATGTTGGTGAGCGCTTGGTTCATCGTCACTCTTGAGGGGGTGAGCAGTTCATCGACCAATCGATTTCTCTCGTCGACCAATCCGGTCACACTGTTGAAACCTTGCTGGTATTGATGAAGTTGCTCCGAAACGGAAGTTAGTGCGGATTTCTGCGCGTCATCCAGTTGGTTGCCTTTCGCTTCATCGATCAGTTGTTGAGAGGCAGAAGTGCGTTGAGTAAATCTCTCAATTTCGCTCGTCTGGTTAGTACGAATGTATTTCAGTGCGGCCAATCGTGCTTCGAGGATGTTTGCCTGTACTCGCCCAATCGCAACGCTGGTTAAGGCGAGTCCTCGGTAAGTTTGAAACCCTTCATTTGACTGATAGAAACGCCACGATGAGATAACCGAAATGGTGAGAATCAGGGCGAGAATCGCTCCAAACCCCATGGTTAGTAGTTTTTTAAGACTCATAATCGCTCCCCGGAAAACTAGCTACGAGTAAATGTGTTAACTGATTATTGTTATGTGATTCGTGTTTATTGGTATTTTTGTTAGTTTAGATGCTGTACGCTACGTTGATGGTTTTATTTATAACAGTTTGGGTAAGACGTGAACTAATCTCGTGTTTTTACAATAGGTTAAAGCGATTGTTGGCGGTTCGTGGTAACACTAGATAGAGGCGCCTTTTCCTCGGGTAAGGAAGAGGGTATGCGGCAGGGCAGGGTTCAGGCTTATTGCACGTTGGATGCAGCTCGCCTGAAACCGAGAATTGCAATAGAAATAGCGAGTTATTTAATCGAGCTCTTCAGGCTCAGCTTCTTCTTGTAACTCAAGCAGGTTGATCGCGATGGTGACGAAGTCGCTGTCAGTGATGATGCCAACCAAGTGGTCTTTCTCTACCACAGGTAAACAGCCCACTTTGTGTTTTTGCATG
>JABXHY010000092.1 GCA_013373375.1 Gammaproteobacteria bacterium | reverse complement strand
GTATTATCAGACTTTGGTGATTTTCCAAGGCCAGCAGTAAAAACATATAAAGGAAAATTTATAGAACGTAAGATAAATGCGTCACTTTATCAAGAGTTCAAAACCTTGTGTTCAAGAGAAGAGGGAACTTTATTTATGGGCTGCTTGAGTCTTTTAAATGTGTTCTTGCATAAATATTCAGGTCAAGAAGAATTTATAATAGGAAGTCCAGTTTCAGGAAGAACTCATGCTGCATTGCACGATCAAATAGGTTTTTATGTCAACACTTTAGCACTTCGTAATTCTTTTAGTTCTGAGAATAGTTTTGCAGAAGTATTTGAAAAAGTAAAGAAAAATACCTTAGAAGCTTTTGAGCATCAGACATATCCTTTTGATGAGTTGTTAGATGACTTGCAGATAACTAGAGACCTGAGTAGAAATGCATTATTTGATGTAATGTTGGTAGTTCAAGAAGAAAAAAATGAGCAAGAAATAGATTTTTTAGAAGATGGTTCTTTATCAGTAGCTAACTTCAATAATAATGATAACCACTCAGCGAGTAAATTTGATTTATTATTCACATTTACAGAGTCATCAGATGATTTAGGTATTGGTATCGAGTATAACAGTGATATTTTTAGTAAGTCATTGGTAGAACAGATGCTTGTTCATATGGAGCAGTTGTTGGCTAATTTAATAGCAAATTCAAGAACTAGCTTATCCACAATCAGTTGTTTGAGAATAGAAGAGAAGCGTGAGTTAATAGAGGATTATAATGCTACAGGTACTCTTTATGAGGCAGGGACTTCTATTTTAAGTTTATTTGAGGATCAAGTTAATTTACATCCAGAAAAAGCAGCTTTAGTTTATGAGGATGTGTCATTTACTTATTCAGAGTTAGATGGATTAAGTACCCAGTTAAGTCATTATTTAGCCTCAAACTATGAATTAAATAGAGAAGAATTAATAGCGATTCAATTACCGAAGAGTCCATGGCAAATCATTTCGATTTTGGGGATTATAAAGTTGGGATGTGCTTATGTACCTATAGCATCTGATTACCCACAAGAACGTATTGATTATATCTTATCAGATACAGATAGTAAAGTAGTCATCACGGAAGAGATGTTGTCTGATTTTGAGTCAAGGAAGTCAGAATATTCAACAACAAGAGACATGGAGTTAAGAACGATGTCTAGTTTGGCTTATGTAATGTATACATCAGGTTCTACAGGATATCCTAAAGGAGTTTTGGTAGAAGATAGCGGAATTATACGTTTAGTAAAAGAGGCGAATTATGTTGATATACCATCGAGTTCTGTAGTTTTATCAACAGGATCTTTTTCATTTGATGCCACGACTTTTGAATATTGGGGAATGTTACTCAATGGAGGTACTTTAATCTTAAGTGAAGAGTCTGTGTTTTTATCAGCAGTAGAGTTATCAGAGACGATACGAGATAAAGGAGTAACGATGATGTGGTTTACCAGTGGATTATTAAATCAATTGGTAGACGAATCGATAGAAGTATTTGAAGGTTTAGAAACCTTATTAACAGGAGGAGACCGTTTATCTCCAATTCATATAGGAAAACTAAAAGAAAGGTATCCTTCTTTAGAACTGATAAATGGCTATGGACCTACAGAGAATACTACTTTTTCTATTTGTCATAGGATACAATCAGTAGCAACTAAATCAGCAGGTATTCCCATAGGAAATCCAATCAATAATAGCAGTGTTTATATTTTAGATAAGCACATGAATCTAGTACCCAAAGGAGTCACTGGAGAGCTTTACTTAGGAGGTTTAGGAGTTTCCAGAGGATATTTAAACCGATCAGACTTAACACAAGAACGTTTTATCTCTTCCCCTTTTGTAATAGATGAACGTTTGTATAAGACGGGCGATTTAGGGAAGTGGAATCAATTTGGAGAAGTAGAATTTGTAGGGCGAGAAGACAATCAGGTAAAAATACGAGGTTTCCGTATAGAATTGGGAGAGATAGAGCATGTGATGAGCATGTATCCGGGAGTGAACTCATCTTTAGCCATTGTAGAAGAAGCAAAAGGAGATAAACAAATAATAGGATATGTTACAAGTGAAGAAGATTTAGATTACAATGATTTACGATCGTGGTTATCACAAAGACTTCCATCGTACATGGTACCTAGTTATTTAGAAGTGTTAGAACAATTTCCATTAACAGTTAATGGAAAAGTAGACAGGAGTAAACTACCAAGTATAGAAGGTGTTTTAAACTCACGCGGAACAACATATTTAGCTCCAGAGAGTTCTGTAGAGCAAAAGTTAAGTGTTTTATGGATGGAGTTGTTAAATGTACCAAGAGTAGGGCTATTAGACAACTTTTTTGAATTAGGTGGGCATAGTTTAAAAGCTACAAAATTAATAAGTAGAATTCATAAAGAGTTCAATGTAAAATTACGTTTATTAGAGTTATTTAACCATCCAGATTTACAATCACAAAGTGCTTTAATAACATCAAAAGAATCAGAAATATATCATGCTATCCCTCAATTAGGGATTCAAGAATCGTATCCATTATCTTTAATGCAACGCCGATTATGGATTTTAAGTCAATTAGAGGAGGCTAACGTAGCCTATAATATGCCAGGAGTGTATGTGTTTAAAGGAGCTTTAGATATATCATTATTAGAAGCCTCTTTTAAAACATTAATTTCTCGTCATGAGATTTTACGCACTTATTTTAAGAAAGATGATTTAGGAGACATTCGACAATATATACGAGATGTAGACAGAATAGAATTTAAAATAGGTTTTGTAGACGCTAGAGGATATTCAGAAACAGAGGTATCCTTAGCTTTATCGAAGACTTTGAGAATGCCTTTTAATTTATCAGAAGGGCCATTATTACGTATCAACTTATATCAAGTATCAGAAGACCATTGGGTATTTAGCAGTGTTATTCACCATATTATTTGTGATGGATGGTCTATGGAAGTTTTAGTGAAGGAATTATTGATGAACTATAATGGACTCGTAACAGAAGCTCCATTGGATCAATCACCATTACGTATTCAGTATAAAGACTATGCTTCATGGCAGTTGGAAAGTTTAAAGGGTTCAAGTTCAGACAAAGAGTATTGGTTGAATCATTTTTCAGGGAGTTTACCTGTTTTAGATTTATCAGGAGGAAAACCACGTCCAGCAGTGAAAACATATAATGGAGATGTTTATGAGAGGAAGTTTTCAAAAGAGTTAAGTAACAAGCTAACTCGCTTTTTACAGCAAGAAGAAGCAACTCTGTTTATGGGATTATTAGGAGCTGTAAATGCACTTTTTTACCATTACACTTCACAAGAAGATATTATAATAGGAAGCCCTATCTCAGGAAGAGATCATAGAGATTTAGAAGATCAAATAGGTTTTTATGTAAACACCTTAGCTTTACGTACACAGTTTTCAAAAGAAGATAATTTTGAAGCCTTATTATCAAAAGTTAAAGAAGTAGTTTTAGGAGCTCATGCGCATCAACTATATCCGTTTGATGAATTAGTGTCTTCTTTGGGGCTGCAACGCGATATGAGTCGTAATCCTCTATTTGACGTACAAGTTATTGTACAAAATTCAAATACAGACCCTACAGCCTCGTTAGGTTTAGAAGGGCTATCAGTAGAATCTTATACAGGAGAAGTATCACACTCAAGTGTATTTGATCTGGTCTTCAATTTTATAGAAAGTGAAGAAGGACTTATAGTTAGTACTATTTATAACACAGATGTTTTTGAATACGATTGGTTGGTTCAAATGCACACGCACTTAGAGACTTTGTTAGAGGTTATGTTGGCAAGCCCAACAGTGTCAATATCACAGTTAAGTTGTTTATCAGCTCAAGAAGAGGTAAACTTATTAGAAGCATTTAAAACACCAAAAATAGCTTACGACGAGGCAGCTACGATAGTATCACTAATAGAAGCCCAAGCAAAGAAAACTCCAGAAGCTATGGCTGTTTATTATGAAGGAACAAGCTTAAGCTATCAAGAATTAGACGAACAATCAAATCAATTAGCGCACTACTTAATAGAGGAGTACGGTGTGGTAAACAATGATTTAGTAGGTATTATGATGGATCGTTCAGAACAGATGTTTATAGGAGTTCTAGCAATCCTAAAATCAGGAGGAGCCTATGTACCAATAGACCCAGAATATCCAGAATCTAGAAAATCGTATATTTTAAAAGATACGCAGTTAAAAGTATTACTTACACAATCCGATTACATTTTTGATTTAAGCTATTATGAAGGGAATTTGTTTGCAATGGATTTACAGTTACCAACACTTACCAATCCAACAAGTTCACCAGAAGTATCTATTTCATCAAACGATTTAGTTTACATCATTTATACCTCAGGATCTACCGGGAATCCGAAAGGAGTTTTAGTATCTCATGGTAACTTAATGCATTCATTAGCTCCAAGAGCTTCAGTATATGGTACTATCGATCGTTTTTTACTACTATCTTCTATAGCTTTTGACAGTTC
>JABXHY010000021.1 GCA_013373375.1 Gammaproteobacteria bacterium | reverse complement strand
TTAACGGTTTTACCAACACCGGCACCACCGAACAGACCAACTTTACCACCTTTGGCAAATGGACATACCAAATCGATAACTTTGATACCCGTTTCGAGTAGCTCGTTGGTAGCAGCTTGTTCTTCATATGAAGGAGCTTTACGATGGATTGACATGCGCTCTTGCTCGCCAATGTCACCTTTCTCATCGATAGGATTCCCCAGAACGTCCATGATGCGTCCTAGTGTCTCTTTACCTACTGGAACCTGTATTGGCGCTCCAGTGTTGCTCACATCCATACCACGTTTCATGCCGTCCGATGAACCCATAGCAATACAACGCACAACTCCATCACCGAGTTGCTGTTGAACTTCAAGAACGATCTCACTGCCGCTCACATTCAACGCATCATATACTTTAGGTACATTGTCACGTGGAAATTCCACGTCGATTACCGCACCGATAATTTCAACAATGTTACCACTGCTCATATCACAGTCCTCTTAACCAAAATTTAATTCTTTGTGTACCAATTTACTAAACAGCCGCCGCGCCAGAAACGATTTCAGACAATTCTTGAGTAATCGCTGCTTGACGTGCTTTGTTGTAAACCAGTTGCAATTCGTTAATCAAATCACCCGCATTATCAGATGCTGCTTTCATAGCTACCATCCTGGCTGCTTGCTCACACGCAATGTTATCTACTACACCTTGATATACTTGAGACTCAATATATCGAGTGAATAACACTTCTAAGAGCGCTTTCGCATCAGGCTCGTAAATGTAATCCCAGTGATGCTTAAGTTCATCATCTTCGCTTGGAACAATAGGTAGTAACTGATCGACTGTTGGTGATTGTGTCATGGTATTAACAAAATCATTTGCCGTTAAAAACAATCTATCAATTGTTCCCTTATTGTAACCGTCGAGCATTACTTTTACTGCGCCAATAAGGTCTGAGATTTGAGGTGTATCACCCAGATGTGACGCTTGAGCAACTACGTTACCACCGAAACGTTTAAAGAAGGACTGTGCTTTCGAACCGATTAAACACAGATCAATTTCTACGCCTTGATCATTCCACTTCTTCATTTCAGCAAGTGCTTTCTTAAACAAATTAATGTTTAGACCACCACACAAGCCTCGATCGGTTGAAACGATAATAAAGCCAACACGCTTAACTTCTCGTTCTTTCATAAAAGCATGTTGATACTCAACGTTTCCTCGAGCGATATGCCCGATTACATTTCGAATGCGTTTGGCGTATGGACGAGTAGCAGCCATGCGATCTTGCGCTTTGCGCATTTTGCTTGCTGCTACCATTTCCATGGCACTGGTGATCTTTTGGGTGTTTTTAATACTCCCAATTTTCGTTCTAATCTCTTTAGCGCCAGCCATAAACTTTTCCTAATTACTCGTATTTAATAAAGAGTTTTTTGCTCTTTAAATTACCAAGTTTGCGTTGATTTAAATTTAGAAACAGCTTCTTCTAATTCACCAGCTATTTCATCATTATAATCTGCAGTTTCATTGATTTTATCCATCAACGATTTATGTTGATTATTCATGTAATCAACCAATGCAGACTCAAAGTCACCAATTTTATCAAGTTCAATATCTTTCAAGTGACCTTTTTCAGCAGCAAACAAAGATACACCCATCTCGGCAACAGAAAGGGGAGAGTATTGCTTCTGTTTCATTAACTCAGTAACACGTTGACCATGTTCCAATTGAGCTCGCGTTGCGTCATCTAGATCCGAAGCAAACTGAGCAAATGCAGCTAGTTCACGATATTGTGCTAACGCTAATCGAATACCACCACCAAGCTTCTTGATGATTTTAGTTTGAGCAGCACCACCAACACGAGATACCGATAGACCAGCATTAACAGCTGGACGAATACCTGAGTTAAACAAATCAGTTTCAAGGAAAATCTGGCCGTCTGTGATAGAAATTACGTTTGTTGGAACGAATGCAGAAACGTCACCAGCTTGTGTTTCGATGATTGGTAAAGCTGTTAAAGAACCTGTTTTTCCTTTAACTTTTCCACCTGTAATTTTCTCAACATGCTCAGCATTGATACGAGCAGCACGTTCAAGTAAACGTGAATGTAAGTAGAAAACGTCACCAGGGTACGCTTCACGACCTGGAGGACGACGTAGCAACAATGAAATTTGACGATAAGCCCAAGCTTGCTTTGTTAAGTCATCATATACGATCAAAGCATCTTCACCAGTATCGCGGAAGTACTCACCCATGGAGCATCCAGCGAAAGGTGCGATGTATTGAAGCGCTGCTGAGTCAGATGCACTTGCCGCAACTACAACGGTATGATCCATTGCGCCGTGCTCTTCAAGCTTGCGCACAATGTTTGCGATAGTAGAAGCTTTTTGACCAACCGCAACATAGATACATTTAACACCTGTACCTTTTTGGTTGATGATTGCATCGATAGCGATAGCAGTCTTACCCGTTTGACGGTCACCAATGATTAACTCACGCTGTCCACGACCAACAGGTATCATGGAGTCAATTGACTTGATACCCGTTTGAACAGGTTGGTCAACTGATTTACGTGAAATTACACCAGGTGCTACTTTCTCAACAGGAGAATAGGTTGCGCCTTCGATTGCACCTTTTCCGTCGATTGGGTTACCTAATGCATCAACTACGCGACCTAACATGCACTCGCCAGTTGGTACTTCTAGGATACGACCGGTACATTTTGCTTTTTGACCTTCCGAAATTGAAGAATAGTCGCCTAATACAACAGCACCGACTGAGTCGCGCTCTAAGTTCAAAGCAAGACCAAATTTACCACCAGGTAATTCAATCATCTCACCTTGCATAGCGTCGGCTAAGCCGTGAATTTTTAAGATACCGTCAGAAACGCTGACGATAGTGCCTTCATTGCGAGCTTCAGAAACAACTTCGAAATCATTAATTCGTTGTTTGATTAACTCACTAATTTCAGATGGATTCAGTTGCATACTCATGCTCTGGATTCCTTTTATACTTTCAGCGTCTCTGATAGTTTCGCTAGCTGACCGCGTACCGAACCATCAATGACCATATCTTCAGCTTCAATTACCAGGCCGCCCAGCATATCTTTATCAATAGTTACATTGATATTGACCTGTCGCCCTAATTTCGAAGCCAGCTTTTTAGTTAACTTATCTTGTTGCTCAGCTGTCAATTCAGCCGCTGATGTTACGTGAGCATCAATCGTCTTTTCAAACTCTTGCTTTAAATACTCAAATAATTCAGCGATTTGTGGCAACGCCAATAAGCGGTTATTTGCAGACAAAAGCTTCACAAAGTTTTGTCCTTGAGCATCCAGTTTACCTTCGCAAACCTTCAACATGACGTCTCGCTGTTGCTCTTCTGTCAAATGAGGGCTAGTCAATAGCGCCTGTATTTGACCATCTGCCACAACTGCTGCCGCAAAACCAATCATGTCTGACCAATTGGAAAGTGCGTTTTCCGCCATAGCATGCTCAAATGCCGCTTTGGCATAAGGTCTTGCTACTGTGGTAAATTCAGCCATGGTCCACCCTTAGTTAAAGTTCTGCGACCAGCTTTTCAACAATGTCGTTTTGAGCTGCAGCGTCGATATTACGTTCAAGAATTTTCTCAGCGCCAGCAACAGCTAAAGTTGCGAGCTGTGCGCGTAATTGTTCACGTGCACGAGTCATTTCTTGCTCTATTTCAGCGCGAGCGCCTCTCAAGATTTTATCCGCTTCTTCGCGAGCATCATCTTTAGCTGAGTCGACAATTTCGCTATGACGCTTTTTTGCTTGGTCAATTAATTCAGCTGCTTTTGCTTTTGCTTCTTTCAAAGTATTAGAAGCGCTTTCTTTAGCAAGTTCCAGGTCATGAACACCCTTCTCAGAAGCCGCTAAGCCTTCTGCGATTTTTTTCTGACGCTCTGAAATTGCTGTTTCAAGCAAAGGCCAAACGAATTTCATTGTGAACCAAACAAACGCAATAAAAGCGAGTGTTTGTACGATTATCGTTGCATTCGGTTCCACTTTAAAACTCCTTAAAATGTCTTATTTAACGGACTGCGGAGTTGTCGCTTAGGCACCAGTAAGTTGACCAACAAACGGGTTAGCAAAAGTGAAGAATAACGCGATACCAACACCGATCATCGCAACCGCATCAAGAAGACCAACGACGATGAACATTTTAACTTGTAACATAGGTGCTAACTCTGGTTGGCGCGCTGCGCTTTCCAAGAATTTTCCACCTAAAAGACCCATACCGATACCAACGCCTAATGCGCCTAAACCGATCAGGATAGCTACTGCGATAGCGGTAAAGCCGATTACTGTTTCCATTATTTTCTCCTACTCAAAGGTATATATTGATGTTTAAAACTAAGAACTAATTAAAATTAATGATCTTCGTGTGCCAAACTTAAATACACGATTGTTAGCATCATAAAAATAAACGCTTGAAGAGCAATTACCAGAATGTGGAAAACCGCCCAAATAAAATGAAGAATTGCACCAAAGATTCCTAAGGCAGCTCCTCCAAAACCATCGAATGTTCCTGCATACATTAGTGCAATCAAAATAAATATGAGTTCACCGGCGTACATATTACCGAACAATCGAAGAGATAAAGACACTGGTTTAGCGAGCAAAGCAACGCCTTCTAAAATGAAGTTAAACGGAATCGCAATCCAATGATTAAAAGGATTTAAGGTAAGCTCTTTAGTAAAGCCACCAATACCTTTGATTTTGATGCTAAAGAAGATAATAAGAATAAATACTGACAATGACATCGCAAAAGTAGCGTTGACATCGGTTGTAGGAACGACTTTTAAGTAATCAATTCCGATAAGCGCTGCTGCACCTGGCAACCAGTCAACTGGAATTAAATCCATCGTATTCATTAGAAACACCCACACGAAGATGGCCATACCTAGTGGAGCAATGAGATTACTCTTACCATGGAAAGTGTCTTTAACATTGGATTCGACAAAGTCGTAGACGATTTCTACCAAGGCCTGCCATTTACCAGGAACTCCTTGAGTCGCCTTTTTCGCTACAGATCGAAAAAGCCATAAAAACAAAACGCCTAGCAAGACAGAGAAAAATACTGTGTCGACATTAAAAGTCCAGAAATTGCCTTGGCACTCCATGTTTTCCATGGTGTTCCAAACCCAACCTTGATCAGTTGAGCACACCTGTAGATTTTGCAAATGGTGTTTGATATAACCTGAACTGCTTTCTGCGCTCATATTCTCTTCCGAATTCGAAGTTATTTACGTCGTTTTTACGAGAAAGGGTGCCATCATTTGTGTTATTGCGGCTACCACAAAACCAATTAAGCTAGCAGTTGACGATACGGACAACCACTTTAAAACGATTACAAACATCACTATGGCAAGAAAAAACTTTAAAGCTTCTCCTTTATAAAACCCATGCAAAACTTGTCGTGATGCTTGAGCGCCTGAATGTTGGAATACTTTATAAACAAATATTAAGGAGGGAATTATAATTGCCATGCCGCCCAAAAAAAGCGACAGCGAAGTTTGTACCCCCCAAAACAAAGACCAAAGCGAAGCGAATATTAAAACTCCAAGTTGATAACCGAGAATTTTGTAAGCAGCTGTACGTCCTTTTTGTGTCATTGTGTTCGACATAACAACAGCCTAAGTTCATTTCTAAAGCCTTCTAGTAACTGAGAATCATTATCAATTACTATTAAAAATTCCGGGAAATTATAGGGCGTTAAGCAGGCTTATTCAACACCAATTCATCTTATTTATTTCGCTGATCATTAAAGTGTATAAATCGATAGATGAGAGATTAGATTTTTAAGGTGAGTAATCTTTTAACTTTCCCATATATAGTAAACTTTACAAGACTCGCTTCAAGATATTGGGATTGGATTAAAGTCTTATAGTCCGTAAGGGATATTGTATCTAATAGCAATCCATAGAGCTGCTTTTCTGTTGCTCGCAGAGAATTCGTCTTATTACAACTTGGACAGAATGATTTAACTAATTAAAAAACAAGATTTCTGATGGAAGCGTCAATTGGCTTGAATTAAAAATTTGAATGGGTTCATTAAAAAAGGGAAGCCTAAGCTTCCCTTTTTATAATTGCAGCTTCGTTACTCAGCTTGTAAGCGAAGAGTAAAGCCAGAAGCTGCTCGGTAGCCACGAACATCTAGATGCCATGTGCCACTTTGTGGGTTTTGGAAAGTACAGGTTTCGTTGTTGCCATTTCGGTATGGTCGACAATCGTAGTTTGAAGTTGTTGACTCAGAACCGAAGTTAACATACAAGTCAGCATCACCGCTTCCACCTGAAATACTTACAGTCATTGTCGAGTATCCTTCAGGTAAATCGTAGGTGTAGCGAATCCACTCTCGTGAGCCAACAGATAAATTCTCTGCAACCACGTCGATAGGCTCACCACCAGGAGGGTTACCACCACCATCATCAGCTGTGAAAGAGCCAACCAAAGAAGTTCCTGAGTAAGCACTGTAACCTCGGATCATTACATAGTAAGTTCCCGCTCTAACATTAGAGATGTCACAAGTTTCGTTGTTACCATTTCGGTATGGTCGGCAATCATATGAACTGGTAGTCGGCTTCGAGCCGAAACGAACATACATATCGGCATCACCAGAGCCACCGCTCATCACGAATGACAAGTCTGTCGCGCCTGCTGGAACTTCCAAGGTATAGAAAACTTCACTACCTTGCGCGCCAGAAATATTAGTTTCTGCTTCGCCATTAGTTAAAGCGCCGTCACCTGGAGGTGGTGGTGGAGGTGGAGGAGTACCGCCGCCGTCACATCCGCCAGCTAAGTAATCGTAGGCAGCTTTTGCTTTAACGATACCCCAGCCGTAGCTGTTATCACGACCTGAAGATCCTCGATCTTCTGCTGTTGCATTCAACGCGCTTCGGATTTGTGTCGCTGAACATTGTGGATAGTGGCGCCAAACTAACGCAGCAACACCTGAAACGTGCGGAGTTGCCATTGAAGTACCGCTGATCGAACGGTAGCCACCGCCAGTCCAAGTAGAGTTAACGCTAACTCCTGGTCCAGAAATTTCAACTTGCGAGTTACGTTGCGAGAAAGACGCTAATGAGCCACTTGAATTAACCGCAGCAACAGAAACTACTTCGTCATATGATGCAGGGTAAGAAAAGCTAGTGTTTCCGCCATTACCAGCTGCTGCAATTGATAAGACACCATTATTTAGTGCGCTTGCAAAAGCGTTACGCTCAGTGTTTGACGAACCACCACCGCCTAAACTCATGCTGATAACTTTTGCACCTGAGTTTACACATTGATTAATCGCCAAAACGAGGTCTGAACCATAACCCCACGATCCATTGTTACCAAATACTTTAACAATGTGTAGGTCAAGGCTTCCATTGCGGTTTACACCGATAACGCCATCGCCGTTATCTAATGCAGAAATGGTTCCAGCTACGTGTGTACCATGACCATTACCATCTGAACCCCAATAACCAGTTGTACTGTTATTGTCACCAGTAACGCCGCTAGAAATTAAATCTTCATGATTAATGTCGTATCCAGTATCAGTAATACATACCTTCATGCTACCACCAGCTTCGGGAACCTGAAGCGCTTCTACCATATTGATACCGTAAGGAGTGCTTTGGGCCATTGGGCTTGGAGTGTCAGCAGTAGAAAAAACTTCTGGAGCGAAACGAACAGGGTCAATCTCTAAGTATTCTACATTTGGATTGTTTTGAAGTGCTGCCTTAGCTTTCGGTGATAACACAGCTGCTATTGCGCCACTGTTAGGCATCTTTAACACAGTGCGAGCACCGTGTTTCATCATTAAGCGATCGGCTTCATCAGAGATTTTCGCTTGACCATTAGTCATAACAGTCATTGGAGAGTTGTCTTTGAACTTAACAATGTATCGTGTTTCACCATTCGGTGCTTCTGCTTGAGCAGGGTTATTAACTTTGTTAAGAGTAAGGTTGTTCAAGTTGTTTGGCGACTTAGCAACAACAGCTGAAATAGATCCAGCTATCAAAGTCGTCATAAACAGCTTGGCTGATTTGTTTTTCATAATAATTAACGCCTCTGTTTATCTTTTATTTATTGGTAGTCCTATCTGGCCACTAATCGACCAACACTGAAACTGCCACAGAGAGGGGTTAAATATAAATGTAAATATTCACACAAAAATACAATAAAACTACCACAAAACAATAACATAAAGAGATATTAATGCAGTAAGTTAATGTAATTATTCACAATTTAATATTGCTGTAACATAAGTCAAAAAAAAAGCGGCCATTGGCCGCTTTCTAATTTTGAGTTTTGTTTCGTTATTTTACGGATTCCAGCTCACATCGAGATTAACACCACTGTAAGCCGAATATCCTCTAATACTGATATACCAAGTACCCGCATTTGGATTAGTGAAGGTACAAGTCTCAGCATTCCCATTTTTGTATGGACGACAATCGTAAGATGAAGTTGTTGATTGAGAGCCGTATCGAACATATAGGTCGGCATCGCCGCTTCCACCACTCATAACAACTGATAGGCTCGACATGCCTGATGGTATCTCAACCGTATAGTGATTAAATGAACTGCGTGCACCTGACAGGTTATCCAAGCTTGCTGAACCGCCAACTGGGCCACCACCTGAACTAGGCTCGTCAAAGTTGGCAACTAAGCTAACTCCTGAAAAAGCTGAGTAACCGCGAACCATGACGTAGTAGGTTCCTGCTTGAGCCGTTGAAATGTTGCAGGTCTCGCTGTTGCCACCTTTATAAGGACGACAATCATAAGATTGAGTAGTTGGTTTAGATCCGAATTTCACATACAGATCCGCATCACCACTGCCACCACTCATTGCAAAGCTCAGATTAGTCGAACCTGCAGGTACCTCAAGAGTGTAATGGAGTTCGCTACCGGTCGACCCAGACAGATTACTTTCAGCTTGACCGTTAACTAACTCATTACCGCTGGGTGGAGGAGTTGTACCGCCGCCGTTTCCATCGCAGCCGTTTGCTGACAGATAATCAACCGCATCTTGAGCATTTACCATTCCATAACCGTATTTCGTATCACGGCCCGAACTTCCTAGGTCTTCCGCAGTAACATTGAGCACATTACGAATTTGAGACGCTGAACACTGTGGGAACTGGCTCCATACAAGAGCTGCAACACCAGTAACATGTGGCGTAGCCATTGATGTACCGTTGTAGTAGGCATAGTCAGTGCCGGTTCGGCTTTCAACAGTAGTCGACTGACCGACAGACGATAATAAAGCTTGTCCAACTGCGCGATTCACTGACAAAGTTGGGAAATTAAACTCTGTATTAGCATCTACTAAGAATGGATTTTGCAATCCAGGACGATCGCTGTTTGAGTAAACAATAGCAGCTTTAGCCCCTGCATCTTTACAAGCTTTTACAGGATTTGTTTCTGGATAGCTCGAACCTGATTGATTATCAAAGCGTTCAACCAAACAAATTTTATTGCTCATATTGTTACAGCTGTAACTACCGCCACTTGAAACTGTACAAGCGCCTAAAGTACCGGTTGCAGTTCCGTTAAAATACTGTAGCTGATAATTACCGTTTACTGGCACAAATCGCATGAGCGGTAACGCTCTGTCATCACCAAAAGTCGTACTGCCGACAGTGATATAACCTTGCGCACCGTCACCAACGCCGACAGTTGATAATACAGCTTCGCCTGGTGCTGATAACTCAACTTGGTTTGTGTATTGAGAAAATTCTGCCCATTGCTTATTTTCATCTAAAGCACCGACAGCAACAACAGAGTCGTAAGAAGCCGGGTAAGACAGTGTGGTATTGCCGTCATTACCGGACGCAGCAATTAAAAGTACGCCGCTGTTATAAATGTTTTGTAATGCATTGCGCTCGGTTGTGCTTGATCCAGCACCTCCCAAACTCATATTCACCACTTTTGAACCATTGTTTTTACAAGTATTAATAGCAGAGGCCAAGTCTGAAGAATATCCCCAACCACTTTCATTAAAAACTTTTACCACGTGTATATTAACGTTCTGATTCGGTAAAACCCCAACCACACCTTGATTGTTGTTGATAGCTGCAATTGTACCCGCTACGTGAGTACCGTGAGATCCACCCGGTGTATACCAATTTCCTGTCCCGGAGTTATTGGTACCAGTGTGATTATTGCCCGCTAAGTCTGGATTAGTGATGTCATATCCTGAATCGATTATACAAACTTTCATATTTGAAGCGTTGCTGTCACTAACAGTGTTAGATTCGGTAGTGCTAATACCCCATGGCATATTTTGCGCCATCAAATAGCGCGGATGATCAATTTCCACATATTCAACAGCAGGGTTATTTATTAATGCTTGTTTTGCTTTTGGATTTAAAACCACAGACATAGCTTTTGCAAAACCGAGTTCTTTTCGAACTTTAACATTCATCGAACTGAGTAATTGGTGAGCTGCTTTAGTATTTAATTCAAATTGACCTTGACCATTTTTCGCTGTAACAGAAGAGCCATCTTTAAACTTTACAATAAACCGCTGTTCTAATTGTGCAACTTTAGATTGTTGTTGTTGATTGTTCCAAATTGAAAACTCTGAAGTATCTGGAGCACCTTTGCCAGCAAACGCGGAAGAAACCGCACCAGCCACCAAGGTCGTAATAAAAAGTTGTTTGGTATTCATATAATTACTTCTCTATAGTTTTTGTATGATAAACCTGACTTTTTATGACTGTCCCAATAGCTGCTTTTATTGTCGGCCAGGTTGTTTGGTCCTTACCCCTTAAGCTCTTTGCAAGCTGAAGTTGTGTTGAACATGGCACACAAATTAGAGGTAAATCAAGAGGCAATTTTACCGATAAAAAACTGATAAATAGAGAGAATGTCGGATTTAGAACAAAAGCGTCAAAAGCAAAAACTTAAGTCGTCATGTAATAATTTATTGCAGAAGTTCAATAGGTTAGTCAAGAAAAAGGAGGGCAATAACCCTCCACAAAATACACAAAGCGAATCTTAAATATGTCGCTTTTCGACTAATAGAACTTTTTCAATAAAATTATGTAAATATTCACGATGTACACGAGTTGCTCCTTTTCCGCGGTTATATTTCATTGTTTTCTCAAGACTAGACAACTGAGCCATAGCGGAGGCTTTTGAAAGATAATCGTAAGGTGACTTTTCATCGACTATTTTTATTAGACGTTTGACGTACTCCACCTGTAGGTTTTGTCGAAAAGTATTAACGTTTCCGTTCAAGTCTTTTTCAAAAACACCTTGAGTAAGGTCCGATAAGAACTGATTGAGGTCATATTTATTTCCATACAATGCAGAATCTGAAATTCTTTTCAGTACATTTGGATGCAATAAATGGTCAAACACTTTTCGTTGTGTATTCAGAACCATATCATGAATTTTTGGATCTTCATTTTTACCGTATCCACTAAATCCTCGTCTTTGCGGTTGTAAATAAGCGAATATCGGCTCAGCTTGCTCCATGATGTTAGGTGCAAATAAGTAATCATTTAAAACGGATAAAGCCTCTTTTTGCTTCGTTAACTCGACCGCTCTAAACGGTTGAGTCGCCCCTTTTTGGCCAGCATAAGCTCGATCGGTATACACACCACCAATGTATCTCGACACCACACTAGATTGTAGGCCCCACTCTCTCATCAAGAAGTTGGTTGCGGTTAATAACCTTTGATAGTTCGCGCCTTCCTCTATTGCTTTTGACTTTAACGAAGCAAAAGTATCGTTAATTAACTCCAGTCTCCCTTTAGCGTAAGCAACTGATTCGTTCGACATATCACCAATCATGACTCTAGGATCAATGTGTCGTCCAGGACTTCTCATATCTTCAGCGTCGTTACCAAAAGCAAGTGCGGGCTCAGTTGAGCGCGACAATAGTTTTTGCAAACGAGCTTCTTCTTCATTTGAGTCTTCTAGTGAAGGAGAGTACCCGTATTCAATCACCCATAGATCGTACGGTCCCGGTTTAGTATCGTAATAATCACCTTGAGTAACTCCTGAAGGAGCGACATTCGCAGACGGATAATCCATCACAGACGCAGTGACATTTCCTTGTGTTTTCGACACATCATGAATATCGGTCGCGTTGAATAACTGACTGGCCTTCATATTATGATTTAGACCTAATGTATGACCAATCTCATGCAAAATAAGTCGACGCATAGCTTGCTCAACAAGCTTATGCTTCATATCCAATCCCATTGCATTAAAATCGGCCATTACCATTCCAGACATCATTGAGTCGTGCAACTGATGTCCGGCACTACAAATAAGGTGAGAGGGCAAGTCTGATGCTAAATGGTCAAACTGTTCATTACTGACACCTTCACTTAAAAGAGTCGAGTGCAACCAACGGTTTTTAAAGTACGAGTACTCAAGCATAATATCAGCTGCAATAATTTGCCCCGTTAAAGGATTAGGCAAACTCGGTCCATAACCACCAAAAGGAGGGCGGGGAGAAGCGGTCCAACGCAATACGTTATACCGAATGTCTCCTGCATCCCACTCAGCGTCATCGGGTTGTACTTTTACTTGAAGCGCATTTTTAAAACCTGCTTTTTCAAAAGCTAAATTCCACGACTCTCCAGCTTCTTTTATAATGTCACGCCATTCTTCCGGTGTTGTATTTTCTATCCACCATACAATTGGCTCTACCGGCTCGGATAGTTCTGAAGACGGATCTTTTTTTACTAAATGCCATCGATTGATAACATCTTTAAATGGCGTCCATGAGCTCGACGATAAATCATCGAACTGCTGAGTAAAATAGCCCACTCGAGGATCATCGCGTCTAGGTTGGTAATTGTTTTCTGGCAGCTCAATAAAAGAATGCTGTATCTGGATAGCTACGGTACGAGGATCTGTAACGGCCTGACTGCCTCTTACCATTGGTGCGTTATTATCAAATACATATTCGACGACAACATCACTATTTTTAGGGTAACTTCTGACACCAATGTATTTAGTTTTAGACTTACTGAGTTTTCCAACATTAAAAGTAGGTTTAGCAGGCTGTCCCGGAACAGGTGGTCGAGGATAAGGCGAAACTTTCTCCAAAGACTCAGTTAATAAAATAGGATCCAGCTTTATTAAATAGCGATCTTTTTTATCGTTCTGTGTGTCAATCTTCACGGATGCAAGAATGGCCTCACTGATATTAGTACCTTCAGAACGCGAAATGGCACTTTCTTCATCTAATATATAACGAGGCGTTTTACTTACGATCTCTATCTTATCGAATACTTTTCGAAACTCGATTAATCGATTAGCTCTAAATGCACCTTTGAAATGACCAGCATCGAGAACTCCATTTACGGTATGAGTGTGATAAATAAAAGGCTTACTAAGTTGTGATTCGTCTATCACTAACATTAGTGAACCAGATTTTTCATCTTGATAAAAATCGAGAAAGCCTTCTATTTCAGTTTTGTCTTTGACAGATTCAGTAATTGATTTTTGCTTTTTACTGTCAGGCTTTGCTACTTTTTTTTCAGCTGCAAATGACGTGGAAGATATTAAAAGTACTGCGAAAACTGTAGTCGCAATACTTTTCAAAAAATGAAAACGCGATTTCAAACCCTTGCTCCTGTTACAAATTCCTAAAATAAAGCTTTTTGTTATAACGGAAACTTAACAATAGGAGCAAGCCAAAAGGGTAACAAAAAATGTTCAAACAGACGACAAAAGCTAAACAGGAAACAACATTGGGTTAAAACTCGTCTTTAAGACCCATGTTTGCCAAAATACCATCAAGCTCATCTAAGTTACTGTAACTTAAAATCAACTTACCTTTGCCTTTTGGTGAATGTTGTATTGTTACCGGGGACCCAAATTTATCTCCAATTTTCTGCTCAAGTTTAGAGATGTGAGGGTCTTCGTCCTTAACAGGGTTGTTAACTTTGATTGGGTTTATTGTCTTACGAACCAGTTTTTCAGTATCTCTAACCGTTAGACCTTTCGCGACAACCTGACGAGCAACATCTGTTTGCTGGTTTTTGTCCAAAGAAAGTAGAGCACGCGCGTGACCCATTTCAATGTCGCCTCTTTCTAGCATAGTGCGACAAGCCTCACTTAACTGAAGTAGTCGTAAGAGATTAGTGACAGTTGTGCGACTTTTTCCAACTGCATCCGCAGTTTGTTGATGTGTTAATCCAAATTCTTGCATTAAACGCTGCAATGCAGTTGCTTCTTCGATGGCGTTAAGATCTTCTCTCTGAATATTCTCGATCAAAGCCATTGCAATGGCGGCTTCATCCGGAACATCTTTAACCAACACAGGCACTTCTGAAAGTTGTGCAAGTTGTGAAGCCCGCCAACGACGCTCTCCAGCAATGATTTCATATTTTTTATCACTGATGGCTCTAACGACTATCGGTTGGATGATCCCTTGTGCCTTGATTGATTCAGCAAGCTCTTCGAGAGCTTCGTCGGTCATAATTTTTCTAGGTTGATACTGACCTGGCTGCAAAAACTCTATAGGTAATTTGCGCAGTTCGCCTTTATTATCTATTGCAGGACCAGTCGATTCCGAACTTTGCTGATCAGCGCTTTTATTTTCGGCAATTTTTTTACTTATGAATGCATCCAGTCCACGACCCAAACGCTTGCTCATAATGCTCTTTCCTTTAACCTAAACTTATTGTGCCGCCACAGGAGTTTGCTGCCCTTGTTCTTGGCGTCGAATTATTTCACCGGCAAGCGCCAAATAGCATTTTGCGCCACTTGATAAACGGTCGTATTGAAGGGCCGGCATACCATAACTTGGGGCTTCTGCAAGACGGACATTTCTCGGAATGACACTTCGATAAACCTTTTCACCAAAGTACTCATGTAACTGGCTGGATACTTCTGTTGCCAGTCGGTTGCGCGGATCATACATGGTTCGTAAGATACCTTCGATCTCTAATTCCGGATTTACATGCTCAATAATCTGATTGATTGTATCCATTAATGAAGAAATTCCTTCAAGGGCGTAGTATTCGCATTGCATCGGTATCAACACAGAGTCTGCCGCCACTAGTGCATTTACAGTCAGCATGTTAAGTGAAGGTGGGCAATCTATAAAAATATAATCATAGTTATTGCGCACTGTGCTCAAGGCACGCTTCAAACGAGACTCTTTATCTTCTAGTTCCATCAGGTGCACATCAGCCGCAGCCAAATCACCATTTGCCGCCAAAATATCAAAGCCGCCATTGGGTGCTGGTTGAATAACAGACTGCGCAGAGCAATCACCCAGTAACACATCTAAAACGTTTTGCTCTTGCTGAGACTTTTCAATACCACAGCCACTGGATGCATTTCCTTGAGGATCCAGATCAATCAATAAAATGCGGCGCTTAGTGGCGACTAAACTTGCCGAAATGTTGATACTCGTGGTCGTTTTACCAACACCACCTTTTTGATTTGTTATTGCAATTATCCTAGCCACCAACAACCCCTAATTTAATTATTGGATTTTTTGATCGTTATTAAGTGCCTCTCAGCCTCTAGACCGGGTACCTCAAGCGGGTCGACAGATATTACCGAAACCCTTGACGGCATTTGATTGACTTCCTCTTGATGAAACTCTCCTTTCATCGCTTGCCAATAGCCTTGCGGCGCGAGTAAATGCTCAGAAAGACTTACCATTTTAGTAAGACTGGCAAACGCTCGGCTAACAATTACGTCAAAAGGTTGTTCAGGTTGCCACTGTTCGACGCGGGTGTCTAGCACCGTAACATTGGTTAGTCCAAGCTCGTGAATCAACTGCTTGATGTAACGGGTTTTTTTGCCATTTGAATCGAGTAAATAAAATTCTCGGTTTGGATCCATAATCGCTAGCGGTATGCCTGGAAAGCCTGGTCCAGTTCCAACATCAAGCAGTCGTCCAGGCTGTAGCTTTTTTAAAATCGATAATGAGTCGAATAGATGCAGGATAACCATTTTATCTGATTCGCGTATCGCGGTCAGGTTGTAGGCTTTATTCCATTTACTCAGCTGCTCAATACAAGCTTTTAAAAGGTTTAGTTGCTCACTCGAAGCTGCAAGATCTAATTGCACTAATCCATCGGAGATACGAGTCGAAATATCCATTAGTGTTAGGTTCACTATGCTGACTTACGAAGTAAATTACGCTTTTTTAAATAAACTAATATCAAAGATATAGCAGCTGGCGTAACTCCAGAAATGCGACTTGCTTGCCCAATTGTTTCAGGTCGATTTTGTTCTAGTTTTTGAGTAACTTCAGCCGATAACCCGCTAATCGATGCATAATCAAAATCCAAAGGAATTGGTGCATTTTCGTAACGTAAACTGCGTTCTATTTCGTCTTTTTGGCGTGCAATATAACCGGCATATTTAGCTTGGACTTCGACCTGCAACGCGACTTGCTCATCATCTACTCCAGGCCCAATTGCAGGAAGTGCCATTAATGAACGATAGTTCAACTCGGGACGCTTTAATAAATCACTTACTCGAGATTCTTTGGTGATTGGTTTTTCAATCGAAGCAGCTAACAGTTTCGCTGACTCAGAATCTGGCTGAACGAATAGTTTATTTAAGCGCTGAGTCTCTTGCTCTATTAGATCGGTTTTCCGATTAAACATTGCCCAGCGATGATCATCCACTAACCCTAATTTTCTTCCTATTCCGGTAAGGCGTAAATCAGCATTATCCTCGCGCAGCAATAATCGGTATTCTGCTCGGGAAGTAAACATTCTGTATGGCTCTTTAGTACCAGCTGTAATTAAGTCGTCGACTAAAACACCGAGATAAGCTTCATCACGGCGAGGGGACCAAGCTTCTTTTTCCTGAGAGCGCAATGCAGCGTTTAATCCCGCTAATAATCCTTGTGCTGCTGCCTCTTCATATCCTGTGGTTCCATTTATTTGGCCTGCGAAATACAAGCCTTCGATGAACTTAGTTTCTAAAGTGCTCTTTAAATCGCGCGGATCGAAAAAGTCGTACTCGATGGCGTAGCCGGGTCGAGTGATAAACGCGTTTTCAAAACCATTTATTGATCGAACGAATTGGAGCTGAACGTCAAATGGAAGAGAAGTAGAAATTCCATTTGGATAAACTTCGTGAGTATTGAGCCCCTCTGGTTCGATAAAAATTTGGTGCGATGACTTATCTGCGAAACGCATGATTTTATCTTCTATTGAAGGACAGTAACGAGGGCCGATACCTTCTATAACTCCAGAGTACATTGGAGAGCGGTCGAGTCCACCTCGGATTGCTTCGTGAGTATTTTCGTTGGTATGGGTTATCCAACAGTTAACTTGCTCAGGCTGCTCTTTTCTTGAGCCAATAAAAGAGAAAACGGGAGTTGGGTTATCTCCAGGTTGTACTTCAAGTTCGGAAAAGTTAATGGACTTTGCATCAATACGAGGTGGTGTGCCAGTTTTCAAACGATCCACTCGAAACGGCATTTCTCTAAGTCGTTGCGCAAGTGCAATCGCTGGTGGATCACCTGCGCGTCCTCCACTGTGCTGCTCCAATCCAATATGTATAACGCCGCCAAGAAATGTACCTGTGGTTAACACCACTGAGTTCGAGTAAAACTCGAGACCCATTTGTGTTTTTACCCCGACGACTTTCTCGCCGTGAATAATAAGATCATCTGCAGCTTGTTGAAATATCTTTAAATTAGGCTGATCTTCAAGAACTTTACGAATAGCTGCTTTATACAGTGCTCGGTCCGCTTGAGCTCGAGTAGCTCTAACCGCAGGACCTTTAGAGGCGTTAAGCGTGCGAAACTGGATTCCAGCGCGATCGATCGCTCGAGCCATAATGCCACCTAAGGCATCTATCTCTTTTACTAAATGGCCTTTGCCAATCCCACCAATTGCAGGGTTACAGCTCATTTGACCTAAGGTGTCGATATTGTGAGTTAACAGTAAAGTGTTGGAGCCCATGCGAGCGGCTGCCAACGCTGCTTCTGTGCCTGCATGCCCACCACCAATTACTATTACATCGAACGATTCTGCAAAACGCATAGTTTTAATCATTTACTTCAAAGGGGCGCAGATTTTACATGAGTTTGTTTAAATTTTGAACGTTGTCAAAATATAATTTCTGTATGTTTGCTATAAAATAGTATAACTTATTGATTTGTATAATTATTCAAAGCAGGCTTACTAATGATCAAGAAGATCTTCCGGTTTTTCTTACTCGCCGCGATATTATTGGTTGCAGTTGTTTTTTATCAATGGAATCACTTAAGACTGCTCATCAATACTGCTACAGAGCAGCTGCCGAGAGGATACACCCTAAGTTACAGCCAACATTATAACAATGCCGAGGGTGAATTAGTCATTTTAGAGCCAATACTCATGCACAATGCTTATGGAGTGTTGTTTCGTGCTGAGAGATTAATTTATCAGCCTCCTAGCTACGGCTCTTACTGGGATTTAACGGATCGAATAATCTTAAGCGATTACCCTGTTACAGGGGAGATTAGGTTAGAGGGCTTAACGATACCTGTTGAACAATTGGCAAAGGTGAACAAAAAGCCGAGCGATATCGAGTTTGCAGAAATTCTAATGTTAGGCTGCGGAAGGTATTCACCACCAAGTTTTAACGCTATCACAAACATGGGGTTTGCAGAACTCAATGGCACTACTGAAATTAGCTATCGATATGACAGCTTGGCGTCTTCAATTGTGTTTCAAGGCAGCCATAAATTAGAAAGTTTTTCTTCTATTGAGTGGCAATTGGAGCTAAATGACTTTAAGCCAAATAATGACGCTTCACCATATCTTGTTTACGGACAGTGGGTCATGTTTGATACTCAATTCCTAAGCAAACGAGATCAGTTATGTGCATCAACAAATAACTCTTCTGTTGCCAGTTTTCAACAAAAACACTTAAATGAAGTCATCACTTATTTTGAAGACAATAAAATAGCGCCAAGTCGCGAATTACTTGATCGTTATGAACTATTTGTCGAAAAACCTGAGAATCTAACTTTCTCATTCAGTCCCGCCACAGGCATTAGACTTGAAAAGTATGATGAGCTTTCGCTCGTAGAAAAATTTGAGCAACTTGGTATTGTTCTCAATATTAACGGACGAGCCATTACACAATTAATTAATAAAGCAGAAAATACTGAATTAGAAAAGGTCGTAAAAAACAAAACAGCAACAACCGACAATAAGGAAATTATTAAAAGACCAAGTGTTTATCGATTAAGGCAGTTGCTTGACAAGCGTGTTGAGCTTATTGATGAAAATAATAAGCGTTACAAGGGTCAGATAAAGCGTGTTACCAATCAAAGAATAGAATTGCAAATTCGCCAATCTGGTGGCTTTGCTACTGTAAGGTTTAGACCTTATGAAATTCGCTCGATAGAAATTTTAAAATAGTTTATTTACCGATGCAGAAACTCGAGAAAATTTTACCGAGAAGATCATCAGCTGTGAATTCTCCAGTAATTTCACTAAGAGAGAGTTGAGCGAGTCTCAACTCTTCAGCAACAAGTTCACCAGCGTTAAAATCGGTTAGCTGATGAAGCGCTTGCTGTACTTTTTCGTGCGCAAGATTAATGGCTTCCACATGCCGTCGTCTTGCAATAAAAACCCCTTCAGTAGAAGTGTTATATCCCATAATGGTTTTAAGATGCTCTCGCAACAGGCCAATGCCATGATTGGATTTTGCACTTAACCAAATTTTTTCATTACTGTTATCACTCGATGGTTCAAATTTCTCTTCGACTCCTTTCAAATCACACTTATTATTAACCAAGGTGATTGGTGGTAACTTAGTAATATTTTTCTTTAAGTCTTGTAGAACTTGTTCGGCAGCGTTTTCCGAATTCTCTTCGGTAATGTCGACGACTAATAAAAGACGATCAGCGTCTTCAATTTCTTTCCAAGCTCTTTGAATTCCGATTTTTTCCACCTCGTCGCTAGCAAGACGTAAGCCTGCCGTATCAACGATGTGCAATGGCATTCCATCAATATTGATGTATTCTTTTAAGACATCGCGAGTTGTACCAGGAATGTCTGTTACTATCGCACTCTCTCGTCCGGCTAACGCATTTAGTAAACTTGATTTTCCAGCATTTGGTTTTCCTGCGAGTACAACCGTCATTCCTTCTCTTAAAATTGCGCCTTGTTCTGCTTGCTTTTGAAGTAAGGAAATTTCTCTCAATAAGTTATTTAAGTCTAATTGAACTTTACCGTCCGTTAAAAAATCTATTTCTTCCTCAGGAAAGTCGATAGCGGCTTCAACATACAATCGAAGGCTAATTAATGCTTCTACCAATGTATTTATTTTTGAAGAAAAATCGCCTTGTAAACTTTTCAAAGCACTTTTAGCAGCATGTTCCGATGATGCGTTAATTAGATCAGCGATGGCTTCAGCTTGAGCAAGGTCTAGCTTATCATTCAAAAAAGCTCGCTCGGAAAACTCTCCAGGCTTTGCCATTCTTGCACCAAGCCTAATTAATTCTTTAATAATTAAATCTAAAACAATTGGGCCGCCATGACCTTGCAACTCAACTACATCCTCTCCAGTGAATGAATGAGGATTTTTAAAATAGATAGCTAAACCTTGATCAAGGACTTCATTGGTGTGATTGTAAAAAGATAGGTAATGAGCGTGCCGAGGCTTAAGATCTGATTTAACAATATGTTTAGTAATTGAAAGAGCTTCTGGTCCTGAAACTCGAATAACTCCTACTCCTCCTTTTCCAGGAGGAGTAGCCAGTGCAACAATGGTGTCTGAAGTCGAGTTCATACCAAACTATGCTTTTTTCGTTTGATACTCTTTTTCAATTTTATTGGTAATGTAAAGTTGTTGAGCGATCGAAAGAATATTATTCACCAACCAATACAGTACTAACCCTGAAGGGAAGAACGCCATAAATGCTGTCATCATTACCGGTAACAGTTGCATTATTTTTTGTTGCATCGGATCCATAGTTGCTGCTGTAGGTTGAAGCTTTTGCATCCCCCACATCGATATCCCCATCAAAACAGGAAGAACAAAAAATGGGTCTTTCGATGACAAGTCTTGAATCCAGAAGATAAAAGGCGCGTGTCGAATCTCATAACTTTCCATTAATACCCAATAAAGAGCAAGAAACACTGGCATTTGAATTAAAAGAGGTAAACATCCACCCATAGGGTTTACTTTTTCCTTCTTGTACATCTCCATCATTGCCATCGACATTTTTTGTCGATCTTCACCATAACGCTCTTTAAGTTGTTGCAATTTAGGCTGCAACATTCTCATTTTTGCGAAACTCTTATACTGTGCGTTTGCGAGTGGGTAAAGAAGTAGTTTTACTGTAATCGTGACAAGAATAATTGCGAGTCCCCAGTTAATAACAAAAGCCTGGAAAAACGTGAGTAACACAAATAATGGCTGACCAATTAGCCATAAGACACCGTAGTCAACCGTGCGATCCAAGTTTTTAGCAATTGATTCAAGCTTATCTTGATTTTTAGGACCGACATACAAAGTAGAAGAAATGGTTTTTTCAGCTTGAGAACCAATATTTACCCACTGCTGTACGACTCGAATGATAGAATTATCCTGATTCAGTACGACTGTGGAAATTTGATTAATTCCGTTTTGATCAGGTATCCAGGCTGTTAAAAAATAATGCTGTAGATAGGCAATCCACCCACCCTTAGTTTTAATATTCAGGTCAGCGTCATCCATATCTTCGAACTCATACTTTTCGTAATGAGTATCCTCGGATGAGTAAGCTGCGCCAGTATAGGCTTGTAATCCAAAAGCATTACCTTCCGATACAACATAGCGGTCTCGGTTTAACTGGTTAAATACGGCAACATCAATCGATTTATCGGATTGATTGACTACTTTGAAGTCGACTTTAAGTTGATAGGATTCAGGTTCTAGACTAAATATTTTTTGAAACTCAACGCCTTGTTCGTTAGTCCAGCTAAGAGTTAACTGTTTCAATTTCCCTTTCGATTGTTGATCTATGATTTTGTAAGTCGCGCGTTTCGCAGAAGAGTCTGGTGTGCTATCACCTAAAATTCCACTTCGAGCGACAAATAACCTGCCGTCTTCTTCAGTTAGCAGTACAACTTTATCGTCAGAGTTATTCAGCTTCTTGTTAAATTGAAGTAACTTAGCTTTAGTAACATCACCACCAAATGTATCTACTGTTATTTCAATAACATCGTTTGACAATATAACTTTTTCAGTCGTTAGGTTTTGTCCATTAGTCTTTGATTCAGGTTTTGCCGAAGGAATGTCAGTTTCTTGATTTCCTTCAACTGGTATTTGAGCAGCAGGGACCTCAGAGGCTGTAACTGCAGATTTAGATTGTGCCACTTCAGGTTTGGTTGCGTAATCTTCCTGCCATTGCTGATACAGTAAAAAGCTAATGAACCCTAATGCTAATAATAAAAAACCTCGGTAAGATTCCATAATTAATGTTCTCTAGATTACTTCTTTGTTTTATTTTCAGTTTTTACCCACTCAAACTTTTCCGGTACGGGATCTATTCCGCCTTCAGCAAGTGGATGACATCGCGCTATTCGCTTAACAGCGAGCCAACAACCTTTAATCACTCCAAACCGCAACACAGCCTGAATAGCAAATTGCGAACATGTAGGATGATATCGACAATTATTACCTAACAGTGGGCTAATAAGTTTTTGATACCCAGTAATTAACCAAACGATTAATCGGCGCATAGTTTACGCGTTTTTGACCAAATATGCTGCAAGCTTGACGAAATCTTCTCATTATCCATTTGATTTATTTCTCGTCTAACCATAAATATAAAATCGTAGTTCGGTAAGTTACCTTGGCTATGCCGAAAAGATTCTCTAATTAAGCGTTTTATCAAATTTCGATTGACTGCGAGTTTTACCTGTTTTTTTGCTATGGCTAATCCGAGTCTAGGATGGGATAGATTATTTTTTCGACAGAGTACAGTGAAAGCTTTGTTGCCGACTCTGATGGGGCGAGCAAAGACAAATGAAAAGTCAGTAGCTCTAAGAAGTCGCAGCTCCCGTGAAAAACCTTGATTCATTCTAGAAAGGGTTTGCCACAAGAGCTACCGAATTATTTATGCACTTAAAACTTTACGGCCCTTCGCACGTCGACGCGCGAGAACAGCTCGACCATTTTTGGTCGCCATACGAGCACGAAAACCATGAGTGCGTTTACGTTTTAAGTTGCTAGGTTGAAAAGTACGTTTCATGGTAATTACCCAATTTCAAATAAGATTCAAATTACTCTATCGAGCGGGGGCGCAATTCTAGCGGAATGAATGTCTCAGATCAACGGGTTTTGTTGATAAAATAAACAGTCATTTAACCCGCTATTATCAATAATTCAGCCTAGACACTAAATATATGAGTTTGATGGTTTTTAAACACTATATATAGCAATATAAAGGCTTAGCTGTGAATAAAAAAAACACTAGAAAAAAGGTAAATTTGGCTAATTACGACCAAAAACTTAAATTTTTATTAATTAGTTATCAAAACCCATATCAAAGTTAAACCACAAGTTCTCCACAACCCATATATATATTTATATTTAATAAATATAAAAAGATCTTTTATAAGATCTATTATTAGTGTTGTTAATATCTGTGGATAACCATATAAAGTATATATAAAACAAATATATAAGTTATTGATATAGGTGTTGATAATATCATTATAATTGGCGAATAAATTAGGTATAAAACTTTAATAAGTTATATTTTTTAATTAAGTTGATAAATATACACAGATAAACAACAGTTAAGCATTCGGTTTTCCAGCAAAAATTGTCATTTCAGCTTTAAAACTGATGTTTTTTTCATCAATAAGTAAATTATGTAAATATAAATTATTAAGATATTACTGTGGAAAAGTATGGATCTGAGTAGATTTGTTAGGCTACACTTGTCGGTCTTAAATTTTCTAATAAGTAAGAGGAAATCATTGAATCAACAATTTTGGCCAAAATGCGCTAACCAACTGAAGGAAGACTTAGCTCCGACTCAGTTTAATACTTGGATTAAACCGTTAGCAATTGAAGAAAGCGATACTGAAATTGTTGTAAGTGCGCCAAACCGTTTCGTTTTGGATTGGTTCAAAGAAAATTATTTGAACAAAGTAAATGAAATGCTCGATGTGATAGGCTCCTCTGTAAGCAAAAGAGTCGTTTTAACAATAGGAGCAAATCGCTCACAAGTCGTTACTCAAGTATCTAATTCTCCAAAAGAAGCTCAAAAGCCTCAAAATAGTGCTTCAAGTAATCTAGATAATAAAAAGTCTATTTCGATTAGTCATAAATCTAATTTAAATCCAGCTTTTAGTTTTGATAAGTTTGTCGAGGGTAAATCGAACCAGCTGGCTAATGCGGCAGCAAAGCAAGTGGCTGAAAATCCCGGTACTGCATATAATCCATTATTTCTCTACGGAGGGGTCGGCTTAGGAAAAACGCATTTAATGCACGCAGTCGGAAATGTGATTTTACATAATAAGCCAAACGGGAAAGTAATTTATCTTCATTCCGAACGGTTCGTGGCCGATATGGTAAAGGCATTACAAACCAATACAATTGACGAGTTTAAGCGTTATTACCGATCGGTTGATGCTTTGTTAATTGACGACATACAATTTTTCGCTAATAAAGAGCGTTCTCAAGAAGAGTTTTTCCACACGTTCAATGCCTTACTTGAAGGAAATCAACAAGTTATCTTGACTTGTGATCGATATCCAAAAGAGATTGATGGAGTTGAGGAAAGACTGAAAAGTCGTTTTGGTTGGGGTTTAACGGTTTCGATAGATCCTCCAGAGTTAGAAACGCGAGTAGCTATCCTAATTTCAAAAGCAGAGGCTTCGGGAATAACGCTCGCAAATGAAGTTGCTTTTTTTATTGCTAAAAGGATTCGCTCAAATGTTAGAGAGTTGGAAGGAGCATTAAAAAGAGTAATTGCAAATGCTCAGTTTACTGGGAAGCCAATTACCATTGAGTTTGTTAAAGAAGCTCTTAGAGATTTAATAGCAGCTCAGGATAAGCAAATAAGTATCGACAATATCCAAAAGACTGTAGCAGAATACTACAAAATTAAAGTAGCAGACTTGCTGTCAAAAAGGCGAAGTCGCTCAGTAGCAAGGCCCAGGCAAGTTGCTATGAGTTTAGCCAAAGAGTTAACAAACCGTAGTTTACCGGAAATTGGTGATTCTTTTGGCGGGAAAGACCATACGACTGTGCTTCATGCTTGTCGAAAAATAAAAGAATTAAAAGAAGAAGATCTCGATATCCAAGAAGATTATACAAATCTACTTAGGATTTTAACTAATTGATATTTAAGGGTTTTTATGAAACTCGCGATAGCACAACAGGTATTATTTGGACCTCTTCAGTTAGTGAGTGGGGCGGTCGAACGTCGACAAACTTTACCTGTTTTAGCGAATATATTATTTCAAGTTGAAGACGGCACGCTTTCTTTAACTGGGACAGATTTGGAAGTCGAGATGGTCGCTCATATTCCTCTTGAAGGAGAATATGAGCCCGGTGAGATCACTGTACCGGCTAAAAAGTTAGTTGATATAGTAAAAACACTTAACCCTGATGAAACAATTAGGTTGGAATTGAATGAAAATAAAATGAAGCTGATTACATCGAAAAGTCGGTTTTCATTAGCAACATTACCAGCAAACGAATTTCCAACACTAGATGAATCCGTTGGTTTAGCGGATGTAAAGTTAGACGTAAGAGAATTAAAGAGTGTAATAGGGAACACTCAATTTGCGATGGCGCAGCAAGATGTTCGATATTATTTAAACGGAATGCTTTTTGACTTCAGCCCTGAGAAAAAGTTAATAGCTGTTGCAACCGATGGACATCGACTAGCTTTGTCGAGTACAGAGTTTGAAAGCGAAGTGGGTGAAGATAGGCAGCAGGCGATCGTACCTAGAAAAGGTGTATTAGAACTAAATCGATTTTTATCCAGTGTTGATGAAGAGATACAACTTCAGATTAGTGCAAACCACTTAAGAGCGTCTAGCACTCACTTTTCATTCACGACAAAATTAGTTGATGGTAAGTACCCTGATTATGAAAAGGTTTTACCGAAAGGTGGGGATAAGCTGGTAATTGCTATGAAAAGTGTTTTAAAGGAATCTTTGCAAAAAGCATCGATCTTATGCAACGAGAAATTTAGAGGTGTTAGGTTTTATCTTTCTAATGGATTAGTAAAAATACATTCAAATAACCCTGAGCAAGAAGAAGCAGAAATCGAGCTAGAGGTGGACTACAACGGACCTGATCTTGAGATAGGGTTTAATGTTAATTATATGCTGGATGTCCTAAATACCACTAACAGTGAGAATGTAAAACTAACCTTTTCAGATGCAAACAGTAGTCTGTTGGTCGAAGAAGTAGAAGGCTCCACTAGTTTATACGTTATCATGCCGATGAGACTTTAGAGTAAAAAGCACTAGCTTTATTTATGTTATTGCATGATCTCTCTGTTTATAACGTCCGAAATATTAAACACGCCCATCTGGTTTTTAATTCAAAGTTTAATTTCGTAATCGGCGCTAATGGCGCCGGAAAGTCTTCTTTACTAGAAGCTCTAAGTGTCATTAGTACTTCAAAATCCTTTCGGACCCGTCAGCTGGCTAAAATAATGTCTTCAGATGTCGATAGTTTAACTATCACATGCAAGGGTAATAATAATGAATCAGATTTTGTAGTAGGGATACGTCGCTTTAAAAATGGCGGATTCGAAGCCAAATGTAATGGTAATAAGATTAATCAATTATCACTGATCACACAGCTACTCCCAATAATAGGTGTTTATCCAGGGTTTTACGAGAGGGTAGCAGAGAAAAGGCAGGAAAGACTAAAGTTGTTGGATTGGTGTTTGTTTCACGTGGAACAATCTTATTTTGAATATTGGCGCCAATACAACAAAATACTAAAACAGAGAAATGCTCTACTGAAACAAATAAAGCTCAAAGTAAATCGGCCAACAGATCTCGATTACTGGGATAGCTTAATTATTAAAGCCGGAAACCAGTTAATCACAAGCAGAGCTGGTATGGTGCAGCAATTAAACCCTAGGTTTGAGGGTTATATTAAGAAATTTGAGATTGAAGGTCTTGAGGCCTCATTAAGAGCTGCAAGTGGTGTTCGCCAAGATTCTAGTTTCAAGGAATGTTTAGAGTCGAGTCGTGATACTGATATTCAGAAAGGTTTTACAACTTACGGACCGCATAAGGCGGATCTAAAAGTTATGCATTCTGGCAAGCTGTTATTCGATATTGCCTCAAGAGGGCAGCAAAAACTTGTTATCAATGCGCTTGTGCTGTCGATGGTTAATCTATTCAATCACACAACACGAAGAAGCTCTCTAGTGTTTATAGATGACCTTCCCTCAGAGTTAGACGAGCATAGTCAAACTAAATTATTGGGCTCATTAGATGAACTCGAAGATACTCAAATTTTAATTACAGCGATCAATCAGGACTCCCTGCCAAAGACTATTTCAGGGTATAATAGGCAAATGTTCCACGTGAAACACGGCGTGTTTCAAGTCATGGATTAAGAATAAAAGGTAACTTATGTCAGAGAATTCAGAATACGGTTCATCCAGTATTAAAGTATTAAAAGGTTTAGATGCAGTACGCAAAAGACCAGGAATGTACATTGGTGATACTGATGATGGAACAGGTCTGCATCACATGGTTTTTGAGGTCGTCGATAATTCTATTGATGAAGCCTTAGCTGGACACTGTAATGACATTAAAGTGACCATTCATACTGATAACTCAGTTTCTGTTACAGATGATGGTCGAGGAATACCAGTTGATATTCACCCTGAAGAGGGAGTTTCAGCAGCTCAGGTTATCATGACTGTCCTGCATGCTGGCGGTAAGTTCGATGATAACTCCTACAAAGTATCCGGTGGTCTCCATGGTGTTGGTGTTTCTGTAGTTAATGCATTGTCGGATGAACTAAAGCTAACTATTCGCCGACAAGGTAAAGTTTACGAGCAAAAGTACAATCTTGGAGAGCCTGTCAAGCCACTTGAGGCTATTGGTGAGACTCAACAAACAGGTACAGAAATCCGTTTTAAACCCAGTCCTACTATATTTAATAATATAGAGTTCCACTTTGATATTTTAGCCAAACGTCTGCGTGAACTGAGTTTCCTGAATAGCGGTGTTTCTATCATTCTAAAAGACGAGCGCACCGGTAAGGAAGATCACTTTAAATATGAAGGTGGCATTCAAGCGTTTGTTGAGTATTTGAACCGCAACAAAACACCTATCCACCAAGAAGTTTTCCACTTTAGTCTTAACCGAGAAGAGGATGGAATAGGTGTAGAAGTGTCGATGCAGTGGAACGATGGCTACCAAGAAAACATCTACTGCTTTACCAATAACATTCCTCAGCGTGATGGTGGTACTCACCTTGCGGGTTTTCGAGCCGCATTAACCAGAACACTCAATAGTTTTATTGAGAAGGAAGGATTTAATAAAGGAAAGGTAAACACCTCAGGTGACGACGCGAGAGAAGGCTTAACTGCAGTAATTTCTGTAAAAGTCCCAGATCCGAAGTTTTCGTCTCAGACAAAAGATAAATTAGTTTCATCTGAAGTTAAAAGCGCTGTTGAACAGGCTATGGGTGAAAAATTCAGTGAGTATTTGCTGGAACGACCTAATGAAGCAAAAACAATAGTTAATAAAATGGTCGAAGCAGCAAGAGCGAGAGAAGCTGCACGTAAAGCGAGAGAAATGACTCGTCGTAAAGGCGCTCTGGATATAGCTGGTTTACCAGGAAAATTGGCCGATTGCCAAGAGAAAGACCCAGCACTATCTGAATTGTATATAGTGGAGGGTGATTCTGCGGGAGGTTCAGCGAAGCAGGGGAGAAACCGAAAAAATCAGGCCATATTGCCATTAAAAGGTAAAATCCTGAACGTAGAGAAAGCTCGTTTTGATAAAATGTTGTCGTCAGCAGAAGTCGGAACTTTAATCACAGCTTTAGGTTGTGGCATTGGGCGAGATGAGTTTAATCCAGAAAAAATTCGCTATCATCGCATCATTATAATGACCGATGCCGATGTCGACGGTGCTCACATCAGAACCTTGTTGTTAACTTTCTTCTACCGTCAAATGCCTGAATTGATCGAGAACGGTTACATCTACATCGCACAACCCCCTCTTTATAAGGTTAAAAAAGGTAAGCAAGAAACTTACATTAAAGATGATCCAGCATTAGAGACTTATTTAACTAATTTGGCATTAACTGACGCCTCATTACACGT
Source organism: Gammaproteobacteria bacterium (assembly GCA_013373375.1). Taxonomy (GTDB): domain Bacteria; phylum Pseudomonadota; class Gammaproteobacteria; order Enterobacterales; family Kangiellaceae; genus Pleionea. The sequence goes on along the minus strand of JABXHY010000021.1, from coordinate 73,192 downwards.
TAATCCAACTGCTCCAGGTTTATCAGGGCAGGCTTTAGAGGCTTTAGTCACAGAGTATAGAGATGTTGAAAAAACCATTAAGCGCCTTGAGCGACTTTACCCTTCAGCAGTTCTCCAAAACTTAATTTACTTACCTGAATTAACAACGGATAAATTGAGTGATCAAAACTCAGTGAATAACTGGTGTGAAGAATTAAGAGCTGCAATTAATCGAGATCAGTCAGCAGGTGCCGTTAGGTATGAAGTATCGGTTAAAGAAGATTCAGAGCGTAAAATATACGTTCCTGTAGTCAATGTGATTCATCATGGGCTTGAGCATCCGTATTCCTTCGAGTATGACTTCTTCGACTCCAAGGATTATCGAAAAGTCGTCGAGATTGGCAAGAAATTGAATGGTTTATTGGAAGTGGGTGCTTACATACAACGTAAGGAATCTAAACAAGAGATCGATAACTTTGAAGATGCGCTTATTTGGTTGATGTCTCAATCCCGTCGAGGTCTCAACGTACAACGCTATAAAGGTCTCGGCGAGATGAACCCAGATCAACTTTGGGAAACCACTATGGATCCTGATACGCGACGCATGCTTCAGGTAACAATTGAAGATGCTGTTGGTGCTGATCAGTTGTTCACATGTTTGATGGGTGATCACGTGGAACCAAGAAGAGAGTTTATCGAAACAAATGCTCTAGCGGTTGCAAACTTAGATATCTAAATCTAACAAACAACGTTTACTAAAATAGAAAAGCCAGCGCAAGCTGGCTTTTTTAATCATCCTAATTATTTAAAAAAGTAAGTGTTTACTTGCTATTAATCTCTATTAATATTTCACCTGGCGTGACCCTATCACCTTTCTCTACATGAATATCTGATATCTCACCATCAATATCAGCATTAATTTCCGTTTCCATCTTCATGGCTTCTGTAATGAGTACAGGTTCTCCTGCTTTTATGGTGTCGCCAACTTTTACCAATATTGAAATTATATTACCCGGCATCGTTGAGGATATTTGGCCTGGTTTAGTTGCTTTTCCTCGAGTCGATTTTTTCTCATTTTGATATTCATTCAGTGGCTCGAATACCACTTCTTCGGGCATACCATCCAATGAAATATAAAATTTTCTTTTACCACTACCGGACTCTCCAACTCCTGTAATGGCAACATCATAAGACTCTCCATGTACGTCAATCTTAAACTCAGTTGCGGTACTTGATACTTTTCCTTTAGTTGCGGCTTCAGGAGGAAGTAAAGCTTCTGGAGTTAACTTTCCTTCTTTACGCTGCTGCAAATATTCTTTACCAAGATCTGGAAACATAGCGTAAATCAACACATCTTCTTTTGACTCCGCTAGATCACCAATTTCATGAGTTAACTTACTCATTTCGGGTTCTAAACCTTCAGCAGGCCGAGACTCCATTACGCTTTGATTGCCTATCGCTTTCTTTTGCAGTTCTGCATCAACGTCTGAAGGTGGTTTTCCATAACCGCCCTGCAAATACCTTTTCACTTCGTTCGTTATAGTTTTATAACGATCGCCTGATAAAACATTGTAAACCGATTGCGTCCCGACTATCTGAGAAGACGGAGTCACCAATGGCGGGAACCCTAGGTCTTTTCTTACTTTTGGAATTTCATCAAAAACCTCTTTTATCTTATCTAAGGCATTTTGCTCTTTTAATTGATTCGCCAAATTTGACATCATGCCACCGGGCACTTGGTTAATCTGAACTGAAATATCTTCCTTAGTGAACTCACTCTCAAACTGATGATACTTTTTACGCACTTCTTTAAAATAATCGTTTATTTCAGATAATAACTCTAAGTCCAAGCCAGTGTCGTAATCAGTGTCTTTAAACGCTGCGACTTGGGCTTCTGTAGCAGGATGACTTGTTCCCCCTGCAAATGAGGAAATTGCTGTATCAATTCTATCAACTCCCGCTTCAATCGCTTTCATTTGACAGAGCGGTGCTAAACCAGATGTTGAGTGACTATGAATAACAAGAGGCAACTTAACATTATATTTAATAGACTTAACTAACTCTTGAGTTTTATAAGGTGTCAGTAGACCCGCCATATCTTTAATAGCAATTGAGTCAGCCCCCATATCTCTCAAGTCTTTTGCTTGTTGCACAAATAAATCCAATGTGTGTACAGGACTTGTGGTGTAGCAAATCGTACCTTGCGCATGCTTTCCGCAATCTTTAACCGCTTTCATTGCTACTTCAATATTTCTCAAATCGTTCAGCGCATCAAATACACGGAATACATCCATGCCATTTTCTGCACTTGCTTGTACAAACTCTTGCACAACATCATCGGCATAATGTCGATAACCTAATAAGTTTTGCCCTCTTAGCAACATTTGCAAGCGAGTGTTGGGCAATGCTTTTCTTAATTGTCGAAGTCGATCCCATGGATCTTCCTTTAAAAAACGTACACATGCATCGAATGTTGCACCACCCCAAACTTCGAGAGACCAAAAGCCGACCTTATCCATTTTTTCGCAAATAGGTAACATATCTTCGGTGCGCATTCGAGTTGCCAGCAATGATTGATGAGCATCACGAAGTGTAACGTCAGTAACTTCAAGCTTTTTCACTAATATCTCCTATTAAACGCTAGTATGTGCAGCAATTGCTGTAGCCAATGCCAGCGCAATTTCACTGGGGTGCCGTTTGTCTGAAAATTTAAGTAAATCAGGATGGTTGGCGACGAAACTGGTATTGAATTGTCCTTTTTCAAAATCCGGATGTGACAGTATTTGTTGATAATAGTTGGCAGTCGTTTTAACGCCATGCAACCTCATATCATCGAGTGCTCTCTTTCCTCTTCTTATGGTGTCTTCCCAATTTAGCGACCAAACAATTAATTTCAAACACATTGAATCGTAAAATGGTGGAATGTCGTATCCAGTAAAAATTGCAGTGTCTACTCTCACGCCTGGTCCGCCAGGTGCGTAGTAATGAGTAACTTTACCGAAGCTTGGTAAAAAATCGTTTTTGGGATCTTCTGCGTTAATGCGAAACTGAATCGCATAGCCTTGATATTGAATATCGGACTGTTGATATCGAAGCGATTTTCCAGAAGCAATCCTTAATTGCTCCTGGACAATATCAACTCCAGTTATTTGTTCTGATATTGTGTGCTCGACCTGGATGCGAGTATTCATTTCCATGAAGTAGACTTCGTTTCCTGTAATAAGAAATTCGACTGTTCCAGCACTTACGTATTCAACTGCCTTTGCGGCTCGAACTGCTAGTTCACCAATATAATGCCGTTGCTCGGGTGTTATTTGTGGACTGGGCGCAATCTCAATGAGTTTTTGGTTGCGCCGTTGAATAGAACAATCACGTTCAAAAAGATGAATAACATTTCCTTCACTATCAGCAATAATTTGAGCTTCAATATGTAACGGATCAACGATACATTTTTCCATAAACACTTCTGCTGATCCGAACGCCTTGGTGGCTTCAGATATAACTCTAGGGTAATTGAGTTTAAGCTCGTCAGCAGATTCACATCGACGTATTCCTCGTCCACCACCTCCTGATGTTGCCTTTAGCATCACTGGGTAGCCAATGGATTCTGCAACGTTTAATGCATCATCCAAATCCTTTACATTTCCATCTGACCCTGGAGTAATCGGAACGCCTGCTTTTTTCATCGAGTCTCGCGCCGCAGTTTTATCTCCCATTTGTGCGATAACAGATGAACTCGGTCCAATAAAAACGATGCCATGCTTTTCACATATTCGCGCAAACTCTGCGTTCTCGGATAAAAAGCCATATCCGGGATGAATTGCGTCGCAACCGGTCTCCCTTGCTAAATTAACCAGTTTTAACGGATCTAAATAACCTTTTATAGGATCGACGCCAACGCTGTAAGCTTCATCCGCTCGCTTTACGTGTAATCCATAGCGATCAGGCTCGGTGTAAACAGCAACAGACCTGATGTCGAGTTCTGCGCAAGCTCGAATGATCCGAACAGCAATTTCACCCCGATTTGCGATTAAAACCTTTTTGATCACTCAAACTCTCCTTTGATTGCTTGTCCTTTAAGTTAAACGATTGTTTATATAAATAAAAATTAATATATTTAATAATCTGTATTAGTATTTCCTTATATATAATCGCAAAATTTGTATAAATGATGGAAAAGCAGATCGAATCCTTTTTAAAGCGTCTTTCTATTCGACAATTAGAAGTGTTTTTGGCGGTACATCAGGAGCGAGGTTATGTTAAAGCTGCTGAAAAACTCGGACTTACACAGCCAGCAGTCAGTTCTCAGATAAGACAGCTTGAAGAGGCATTGGGTCAGAAGGTGTTCGAGTATATTGGGCGAAGGCTTTACAACACGCCGGTGGGTAATTTACTCGCAGAAAGCGTGACCGTCATTTTTGAACAATTTGCTAAACTGCAAAATGATGTTCATGCACTCAAAGATCAAGTTTCAGGTGACCTAAATATTTCAGCTGTTAATACCGCCCAATATGTAGTGCCTTATTTACTAAAATCATTTTTGAACCAGCACCAGCAAGTGCGCCTTAGTCTTAATTTTGTGAATCGGGCCAATGCACTTGAACGGCTTTCCAATAACACAGACGACCTCACCATAATGGGTATAGTCCCCACTAATCGCCCACTGGAGTCTATACCGTTTCTGGACAATGAATTGATTCCTGTTTTCCCTAAAGGACATCCTTTACTGGAAAAGACCAGTATTACTCAACAAGAGTTTTTTGAAAATCCAATTATAAGCCGCGAACGAGGATCTGGCAGTCGACTAGCAGTTGAACAGCATTGTTTACAAAATCAATTAGACTATAGAGTTTTTATTGAAATTGGATCGAATGAAGCATTAAAACACACTGTAATATCTGGGTTAGGTGTCGGAGTTTTGCCACACTTAAGCGTTTTGTCAGAATTAAAATTAGGCCAGTTATCAACCGCTGATATTCCTGGGTTTCCTATTAAAAGATCCTGGTGTTTGGTATATCCATCTGCTAAAAGCTTATCGCCGACAGCACGCAGTTTTGTTGATTATGTAAGATCCAATCTTGCTAATATCCACCATCAATTTTTAATGTTGTGAATCATTGCTCGCAAGATACGCAGTTTCTGCCATTTTGCTTTGATCGATAAAGTGCTTTATCAGCACGATCAAACAAACTATGAAAATTATCATCCGGCTTTAAACTGGATAAACCAAATGACATGGTTATGCTATCGATTTTCTTCTCGGTTGCCTTATTTATAAAACTTAAATTAGCAATTCTTTGTCGAATCGAGTTCATCAAATTTGATGCATCTTTTAGCTTTGTGTTGGGTAATATAACGACAAATTCCTCACCTCCGTAGCGAGAGATAATGTCGGACCCTTTTAAGTTTGATCGTAAGGTGTCAGCCACCAGCTTAATCACCTTATCACCGATAGTATGACCATGCTCGTCATTAAAACGTTTAAACAAATCAATATCGGCCACCACTAATGACATTTCTTGAACTTGTTCATCGGAATTCAATCTTTGAAAGGCTGATTGCAAACTGTTGCGATTTAATAATCCAGTCAGCTGATCTTGTTGTGCTTGCTTTTGCATTCTAACGTACTTCTTCTGTAGAACGCGCATCTCGGCCATTACGGTACTTAAGTGGTTTTCGAGAGTTGTAATTGATTTATAAGTAACTGAGGTATTTTGAATAAGATGCGAAACTAACTCTTGTTGAGGCTTACTGGTTATTTCCTCTAACTTTAAATTGGCCAGTTTTAAAAATGTTCGAAATTCTTTTAATTGATTTCTGGCTTCAACGACTGCAGTTCCGGTATCTTCGACGATCTCGGTAACACTCTTGTTAAAGCCTTCAAAGTCTATGTATTTTGTGAGCACGAACTCTAGAAATAGCTGATCCAACGCATCGTCGTTCAACTCATTAGAATTTTCAAGATAATCAACTTGTTTTACAAGATCTTGTAGTAAATTATGCTGATATTCAAAAGCTACGCTGTAAGCGATGGGTTGTGCTGGGATTTGTCGGTCTCTTAACCATGTCAGCGATTGTAGTGAAAGACGCCCAACAGCTTTTGGATGAAGATCGTGCCCTTCCTTTGCCATGCAAAACTAACTCAATTGTTTTTCTATAACTCTAGACAAAAAAAACGCATCTGTCATGAGAGAGATGCGCTTGTATTGTTAAACATTATTTCAATAAAGAGTATCTATTTCTGCAATAATGAAATATCAGCGATTGTAAGGAAAAGACTTCTTAGCATTGACAACAACTTTAAGCGATTGGCTTTAATTCTAGCGTCATCGGCATTCACCATTACTTCGTCGAAAAACTTATCAACCGGTCTTCTTAATTGTGATAATGTCTTCAATGCCTCAGCATATTGCCTTTTCTCTGTAAGCTCTTTTACTTGCTGTTGTAGCTTAACCAACATTTCATTCAATGTCTTTTCTGAGTCCGACTCAAATAATGTATCGTCTATTGATACAGCAATCTCAGATTCATCTGATTTTGCTAATATATTACCGACACGTTTATTCGCTGCTGCGAGTGCATCTGCATCGTCTAATTCATTAAATTCTGAAACAGCCAATATTCGAGCATTAAAGTCAAATAAATCGACAGAACCCGTCGCGCTTACCGCATTGATAACTTGACTTGAGTATCCTTTGTCAGAATACCAGCTCCCTAAACGCCCTTGTATAAAGTTAACCACTTCTTCAGTAGTATTGTTAACAAGGGAGCCATCTTTGAATTGCTTAACACTGAAATCAATGAGCTCGGCTATATCCAGGCTTAATTGTTTTTCGACCAGAATTCGAATTATGCCAAGCGCTGCGCGACGTAACCCAAAAGGATCTTTTGCACCCGTGGGTGGCTGATTAATGCCAAAAATTCCCACGAGCGTATCGATCCTGTCGGCGAGTGCTAATGCAATTCCTGTGGGTGAAGCAGGTAATGTGTCACCCGAAAAGCGTGGCATGTAAATTTCATCCATTGCAACAGCAACTTCTGCAGGCTCATTATCATTTTTAGCATAATATCGGCCCATAATTCCTTGAAGTTCTGGAAACTCATACACCATGCTGGTCATAAGATCACATTTACAAAGTAATGCAGCTCGCTCAGCTTTAGATTGATCTGCGCCCACCTTATTTGACAAATAACCTGCAAGATTCTTAATTCGCTGTGACTTATCGAAAAGACTGCCCAGCTTATTTTGAAAGAGAATAGTTTTAAGTTTCTCTTGCTTCTCTTCTAAACGATGTTTTTTATCAGTGTCGAAAAAGAACTTAGCATCCGCCAGTCTTGGCCGAATGACGCGTTCATTACCAGAAACAATCGAGTTTGGCTTTTTACTTTCAATATTAGCGACCGTTATAAAATAAGGTAAAAGCTTGGACTGACTGTCCACTAAATGGAAATATTTTTGATCCGCTTGCATTGTCGCGATCAAAGCCTCAGCCGGTACTGCTAAAAATTCTTCATCAAACTTTCCATAAAGTGCCACCGGCCACTCTACCAGTGCAGCGACCTCTTCTAACAAATCTTCTTCTATGACTGGATTAGCTTTTAACTCCTTGCCAATCGACTCCACTTGGTTTCGTATCAGCGCCTTTCTTGCTTGCAAGCAAACATTTACTTTTGCGTCCATTAATTGCTTGTCATAAGAAGAGGGGCTTTCAATCGTAATCGCTTCTGGAGAATGAAATCGATGACCATAACTGACTCGACCGGCTTTTAATTCTAGAATCTCTGCGTTCGGTACATCCTTACCAAATAAAATTAACAGCCATTGAGGTACTCGAATAAAATCAGCATCGCTATTACCCCAACGCATTGTTTTGGGCATTGGTAATTTTGCAAGCGAGCTTTTTACTACTTCTTCTAAAAGTTCAAGCGTTGGCTGGCCCGATACTTTAAGTTGAAAAGCAAGGCGATCGCCTTTATCAGTCGATACGCGATCTAGATCTTCAACCTCAACACCACAAGACTTTGCAAACCCGACGGCCGCAGGTTTCGGACTTCCATCGTTATTAAAAGCTGCTGCTACAGCTGGCCCCTGTCGATCTTGAATTTTATCCTGTTGCTTTTCATCCAGTCCGGTTACTCGAACCGCTAATCTTCTAGGAGTAGCAAGCCATTCTGAATCTTCAAAAGATAATTCAAGCTTAGTGAGATTCTCTACAACATTATCATGAAAAGACTGGGCAAAATTTTTGAGTCCTTTGGGCGGTAACTCTTCTGTTCCTAGTTCAATTAACAAATCCCGTTTGCTCATTTTTCTGCTCCAACTGAATTTGATTGTTGGCAAATAGGAAAGCCAAGTGCCTCACGAGAAGCGAAGTAAGCTTCCGCAACTGCACGAGCCAATGCCCTTACCCTTAAAATATAACGTTGACGTTCCGTCACTGAGATTGCATGCCTTGCATCTAATAAATTAAATGCATGAGAAGCTTTAAGCACCATCTCATAGGCAGGAAGAGGCAGTCCTTGTTCGATCAAGTTTTGGCTTTGCTGCTCACAGTTATCAAATGCTTTTAATAAAAAGTCGACGTCTGCGTGCTCAAAATTAAAGGCTGATTGCTCAACTTCATTTTGATGGAATACATCACGATAAGTCACAACACCTTGGGGACCCTCGGTCCAAACTAAATCGTAAATGCTTTCTACACCTTGTAAGTACATGGCGATCCGCTCAAGTCCATAAGTGATTTCACCAGTAACGGGTCTACATTCGAGTCCGCCGACTTGTTGAAAATAAGTGAACTGAGTAACTTCCATTCCGTTCAACCAAACTTCCCAACCGAGCCCCCATGCGCCAAGAGTTGGTGATTCCCAGTTGTCTTCGACAAAGCGAATATCATGCTCTAAAGGATCGATGCCCAAGGCTTTTAAAGAGCCTAAGTACAACTCTTGTATGTTTTTGGGAGAAGGTTTAAGTACCACCTGATACTGGTAATAATGTTGTAAGCGGTTTGGGTTCTCACCATAACGGCCGTCAGTTGGTCTTCTACATGGCTGAACGTAAGCTGCTCTCCACGGTTCAGGACCAATTGATCGTAAAAAAGTCGCTGGGTGAAAAGTACCGGCACCCACTTCCAGATCTAGTGGTTGAACAACTACGCAACCGAGTTCCGACCAATAATTCTGAAGCCGCATAATTAGACCCTGAAAGGTCTGTGGGGCTCCTTCTATTCCTTGCTTTTCCGATGGGGCAGTCAACTTACTCTCCAACGCTGAATTGATAGTTTTTACTAAACGCCGGATTATAACAGTGCTGCAGCCCTTATCCTATGGCTGAAACTGCTTATTTTAGAGCTGTGAACCCAATTCAAAAGATTGGATAATCGAGTTATCGATTTTACTTTACTCTGTCCGGTTCGATGGCATACTCAGTCAAAATTGATCAACACACTCGGAGACGAACATGTTAAAGCAACTCGCAACAGCCGTGTATTATGTTGAAAATCTAACCAAAGCAAAACAGTGGATAAAACAAATATTCTTAATCGACCCTTATTTCGATGAAGCTTTTTATGTGGGGTACAATATCGGTGGTTTCGAATTAGGACTTTTACCAGGGACTCGGCCTCCAAATAATAATGTGGTCGCATACTGGCGAGTTGATAATATTGGTGATTCTATCGTCCAATTTATCGAGCGAGGAGCTGAAGCTGCAGAGCCAATTGAAGAGGTTGGCGAAGGAATTAAAGTTGCAACAATCATAGATCCATTTGGCAATCATTTTGGAATTATTGAAAACCCACATTTTAAAGTCCCATGGTTGAGTAATGAAACAAAACAATCTTAAACGCTGTGACTGGTGTGGAAGTGATCCCCTCTATATTAAATATCACGATGATGAGTGGGGAGTACCAGAATATAAAGACCGCGCTCTCTTTGAAATGCTTTGCCTTGAAGGAGCGCAAGCTGGTCTTAGTTGGATTACAGTTTTAAAAAAACGCGCTCACTATCGAAAAGTTTTCTATCGCTTTAATCCACAGAAAATAGCAAACATGCCAGACACTGAATTAGAAGAGTTATTACTTGATCCTGGCATTATACGTAATCGATTAAAAGTTTATGGCTTTCGAAAAAATGCACTAGCATTTTTAACTAACTTTGATAAACGAAATAGCTTTTCAAACTTTTTATGGTCATTTGTCGATCACCAACCAATAATCAATAGCTTTAAAAATATGCAGGAGCTTCCTGCAAAAACAGATGTGTCAGATAAAATGAGTAAAGCCTTAAAGAAAAAAGGCTTTACCTTTGTCGGTTCAACTATTTGCTATGCGTTTATGCAAGCAGTGGGTATGGTAAATGATCATCTTGCTTACTGCGAGAAAGCTAGCCGTTAATAATTTGCTCTCGCATAAATCGTTGATAAACGCGAGTAATTAACCCTGCAAAAATAATAATACTAATGCTTAATATTGCAACGCCATATAATGGCAATACAAGAGCAATAAAAATCCAGCCTGCAAAATATATGACGTAAAATAAAGCCGCCAAGAAATACACTAATTTCATATGCGAGCGATCCAATGACCAAAATCCCATTAATAATGAGAAAGCTTTAAACGACGCGAAGCTTAACATTAGAAATAAAACCGTACTTGTATTGGTACTAAAACTAAAAACCATCAATGCCCAGATTGTACCTGTGGCAATTATTTCAATGAATATTTTTTTTATCAATACACTGCTATAATTTAATTTAAATTGCTTAAATCCTGATATAGGCTCTTTGAGCCACAAATACCGTTGAGCGAAACGAAATCTTGTAAGAATGCTATGATCAAAAGATGCTAGTATAGATAACCAAACAATAGAGGTATTAATAATAAAATTATACGATAAGTTTGACGATGGATTTCTATCTCCGGCCCAACCATCTTGCAAAGCTAATAAAAAACTTTTTATATCTTCATTTAATAAACTCATGACAACAAGAACACCAATAATAAACCTAAAGATAGTAATTATTTGATATTGGCCTGACAATAAGGCTACTTCGACTCGGTTTTTTAACATACCCAATGCATTATAAATCTTGAATTTTAGTACAATCCAATAGCGATCAATAATATTCATCAATTCAAACTTTTTATATCGCACACTTATTTCTTCTGTTGAACATTTCTTTGATTTAACTTGCTTGTTTTTTGGGCGAGATGAAACAGTAAGCAATAATCCAATTGAAAAAATAATTAAAATTGCAATCAAACTCTCTTGTCCTATCGGTAGATATTGATAGGCTTGATAACCATCAATTTTTTTTATCTTTGATACTTCCGTTGCAAGACTTAATATAGTAATTGCAAACCATATTGATCCCAGTAAAACTGAAAAAACATTTAATACCAATACACTAAAGGCTATCGCATTAGTCGCCAAATAAAGCTTTACTGTTGCGAGTCCAGCCATATAACCGAGTATCGATGGAATTCCCGTTAGAACGAGATGAACTAATAATATGTTGATGATCAATTTTTGATTAAAGTTAGGTAATAAATGATTAAAACTTGCTTTACTGAGTTGACCGAGTTTTTCCGAGAAGTTAAAAACAAAGATCATACTGGCTGACATAACCAACATAAAGTAGACTGTGCCATGCACCTCTTCAGTTTTATCACTTGCGATTGAATATATTAAAACAATTGCCACAAGCGAATAAAGAACGAGCCCAATAATATTTGTAATGGGGTTATAACTTAATATCGTTCGCAAAATTACAAGATTTGATTTCATGAATGCAGCTCCACAAAAATATCTTCTAGACTAAGCTTTTCAATACTAATGTCTGCATTTAACTTTTGCTTTAGATCGTTGATATCAATACCCTTAAGTTCCTCTGTCACAATTTGGGCCACATTTCCACTTTTTGACATTGAAATTTGACCAGGAAGCATTAAGTCATCTGGTAAACTACCACTTGCTCGGATATTAAGTTTAGCTACTGTTTCCTTAAGCTCATCAACGTCACCTTGAAACTTCACCGAACCATCTTTTAAAATCAATAACTCTGCAGCGACTCTTTCTAAATCTGACGTGATATGGGTTGAAAATAAAATAGTTGTCTCCTCATCAAGATTTTTATCAATCAGTGTCTTGATAAACTTTCTGCGACTTAAAGGATCTAAACTGGCAACTGGTTCGTCGAGTATTAAAATTTCTGGTTTGTGCGCCAAAGCCAAAATGATAGATAATTTTTGTTGTTGTCCTACAGACAGCTTTTGGATAACTTTATTAGAGTCAATGTCCCACTCTTTTAGTAAATTACTTACCAGAGCATCGTCCCATACATTGTAGAAACTTTTGGTGTATTTAATTATTTGTTTTACTTTCATCCAACTTAATAACTCAGATTCTTGAGCGACAAATCCAATTTTATGCTTGGTTTGAGCGGACAGGTTTGGACTCGAATCATTGAAGATTTTTGCTTCTCCACCATCTCGATTATAAAATCCGACTAACGTTCTTAATAAGGTTGTTTTTCCTGCCCCATTACTACCAAGTATTCCAACAACACTTCCCTTTTTGATATTAAAAGTGACATCACTTAAGACCCGTTGATCTTTAAATGTCTTTCGTAAGTTTTTAGCACTAATTATACTTTCCATTTTAAAAACTCTTTTCAATTTGTTGCGTTAACTGTTCTAAGCCAATATCCAATTGCTTAGCTTCGGCAATTATTGAGTCGACAGATGGCTGTAAAATTTCCAGGCGTTGTTCGGTTGATTTTGCGACATTTTTTGTGGCTGCTACCTTCATACCTTTACCACGTTCTCTTTCTAGAACTCCTTCCGCTTCTAGAAGAGAGTAGGCTTTAGAAATCGTCATAGGATTTACAGCAAGAGCAGTGGCTACATTGCGAACAGAGGGTAGTGGGTCGCCTGGTTTTAAATGCTCACTGGCGACCAATCGTTTAACTTGATCCATCAATTGGCGATAAATCGGTATACCCGATGATGGAGCGACCTCAAAAGCCAAAAGTTCGAAAGTCATTAATAAAGTCCTTTAGGCTTTTAAATTATTCGCAGCAACTACTGCTGGTCGACCGGATTAAATTAAGTTGAGTAACAGCGAGTAAGGGGAGTAAGCCCACTGTAAAAAAACTCGAAGCACCTGATAGAGCTGCTCCTAGAATTGCTGCTGCCCATAACACCGCTGAATAACTCTGTATTGTCTTATTAAACATTCTGGTACTCCTTTGCTGATTACATGCCAATAGCTTGCAATACAATTGAGAAAGTAACTTTAGTGGCTTGCCAAAAACCTTTATCGACATAATGTTCAGACAAACTGCTGAATTGAATACCAAAAACAAGGCTTCCCGCAGTCACTAAAAAAACGGGACCGAAAATCCACTGGCTCATCCTATGAGTGTGTTGTTTAAGGCGCCAGTTAGCTTTTGCTTTTTTAATTAGGCTTTCCATAATAACCTCCTTTAACCTACTGTATTAATACTATAATACACAAATACGGTTGATCAAGAGATTTTTGATTGAATTTCAATCGATTATGTTGGTATTTCAATTAACTCATTGATAAATTTAGTTTTTTTGTTAATGAAAAAGTGATATTTTGTTACTTAAGCCATTGCCACTATTGGCTAGCCTTTATCAAACACAATAGCTTCACCGTGAAAATCGAAATTTACTTGAGGTGTATTACGTCATGTCGACACGTTTGCTGTTTCAAGAAGATAGCTATCTAAAAAGTTGTAAGGCCGAAGTGATAGAAGTACAAGAAAAAGCCATAATCTTGGACCAAACCTGCTTTTATCCCCTTGGTGGTGGCCAACCAGGTGACCAAGGTAAAGGTGTTTTAAGTGATGGAGGAGTAATCAACATCGTTGATACTCGTAAAGACAAAGTTGATCCTACTCGAATCCTGCACTTAACCGATCAAGTATCTAATCCTGATATCTTAGGGCAAACTATCGACTTAGAGCTCGATTGGGAAAAGCGCTATAACTATATGAAAATGCATACCTGTATGCATATTTTCTGCTCACTGCTGCCATACCCAGTAACTGGTGGAAATATCAGTTATAACAAAGGACGTTTAGATTTCGATATTGACGGCGACATTCCAGACAAACAGGAATTAACTGAAGAACTAAATAGTTTAATTAAACAAAATATTGAATTAAGCACACGTTGGATTACCGATGATGAAATGGCCGCTAATATGGATTTGGTTAAAACGATGTCGGTTACTCCACCAATGGGCTATGGTAAAGTCCGTTTGGTTGAAATTCCGGGTATCGACCTACAGCCTTGTGGTGGCACTCACTTAAGCAATACTTCTGAAGTTGGGGAAGTGCTGATAAAAAAGATAGAAAACAAGGGCAAACAAAATAAGCGCTTTATTCTAAACTTTGCCGAGGCGTAATCCTTTATGCAACCACTTAGTGATTCATTTATTGAGCAATGTAAAATCGAAGATGGTTTTCGATTGCGCGGTGAAAATATGACTCGGATTGAGGTATTCGTCGACGCAGCCTTTGCATTTGCTGTAACTATGTTGGTTATCTCGATAGATCAAATACCAACCAGTGTTCCAGAACTCATAGCGGTTACCAAACAAATTCCAGCCTTTATTGCGAGTGTTGTTCTTCTAATGTGGATTTGGCAAACCCATTCTTCTTGGTCCAAGCGATTTGGACTCGATGACACTGCCACAGTTGTTATGTCAGTGTTACTGATTATTTTGGTTTTAATTTTCATTTATCCATTAAAAATTATGGCAATGGGTATGTTTGGTTGGCTTACTAATCAATATTTACCTTCTAGTTTCGACTTAAACTCGTGGAACGAGTTGCGCTTTATGTTTTCCTATTTTGGTATTGGGTTCAGTGCATTTTTCCTATTGTTTTTGTGGATGAACAAACATGCGTTAAAGCATAAAGAATCGTTGAAGTTGTCTTTATTTGAGCAGCATGATACACAAACTTATATCTACGTCCGATATTGGCTTGTTGTAATAGGTCTAGTTGCAGCCGCTATTCCTTATGCATTACCAGATAAGTGGGTTCCATTTTCGGGTTTTGTTTTTACTCTTATTTCCTTAGTTTACTTTTTTGTGGAGCGACGTCAAAAAAATAAGTGGGATACGATAAATAAAGATAATACATCACAATGAATATATTAATTACCGGATGTTCGACAGGAATCGGTTACCACGCAGCACATCATTTAAAAAGTTTGGGATATCGAGTTTTTGTTACTGCGAGACGATCAGAAGACGTTGACCAATTAAATGCAGACGGATTTAAAGTTTATCAACTTGATATTACCGAGTATTCGAAAGTTGATGCTATGTTTGATGATATTATAAAGCTAACCAATGGAAGACTTGACGCTTTGTTCAATAATGCCGCTTATGGCCAACCTGGCGCTATTGAAGATTTGAGTGTAGATGTTTTAAAAGAACAATTCGAAACGAATGTGTTTGCCTGGCATTATATTACTAATAAATCTTTATCTATAATGCGACGGCAAGGCTATGGGCGCATTATTCAAAACTCTTCAGTGTTAGGATTGGTTGCAATGCCATTTAGAGGTGCTTATAACGCGAGCAAATTTGCACTTGAAGGGCTAACCGATACCTTACGCTTAGAGTTAATGGGCAGTAAAATCCATTTAAGCTTGATTGAGCCAGGACCTATCGATACCTGCTTTAGAAAAAACGCCTTAGCGAAGTTTCATAAAAATATCGATGTCGAGAACAGTCGTTTCTCAAAAACTTATCAGATTCAAATTGATCGATTGAGCAAAGATATTGCAAATCAATTTACGTTACCGCCAGCTGCAGTTACCAAGCAACTAATAAAAGCTCTTACTTCAAAAAAACCAAAAGCTCGATACTATGTCACTTTTCCAACTTACCTATTCGGCTTTTTAAAGCGAATTCTGTCGGCTCGATTGCTCGACAAGTTATTAGTTAAAGGATAATAAACATGGACTTTATCTGGATCCTTTTTGCCTTTATTTGTGGCGTTTCAGCGAGGTTTATCTCGCTACCTCCACTAATTGGCTATTTAATAGCGGGCTTTGTATTAAATTTTATTGGTTTTGAATCTAGCGAGTCTCTCGAAACACTATCTAAGCTCGGTATTACACTAATGCTATTTACGATAGGACTTAAACTTAATGTCAAAGATCTTCTGCAGTCCACAGTATGGGGCAGTACCGTCGGTCATATGGGATTATGGATTGGTATTGTCTCGAGCATATCAATTTTTCCTGCAATGTTCGCAATAAGTTATTTTGCAGGCTTAGATTGGAAGATTATCTCTTTGATTGCTTTCGCATTGAGTTTTAGCAGTACAGTTTGCATTGTTAAAATTTTAGAAGAAAGTGGAGAGTTAAAAACCCGCCACGGCAAATTAGCCGTAGGCATTTTAGTTATGCAGGATGTGGTAGCCGTTGCTTTTATGGCAATTGCAACGGGTATTGTTCCTTCTGTTTGGGCAGTAGGGTTAATTGCATTGTTTCTTGTTCGTAAACCAATCGGAATGTTGCTTGAAAAAGTAGGTCATGGTGAGCTGCTACCATTAATGGGGTTTTTCCTGGCGTTTGGTGGTTATGAGCTTTTTAATGTTGTCGGAATAAAAGGTGATCTCGGAGCACTGATACTGGGTATCGTTTTAAGTGGTCATAAAAAGTCGACAGAGTTGTATAAATCATTAATGAGTTTTAAGGATTTATTTTTAATTGGCTTTTTCTTGTCGATAGGTTTTACGGCATTACCCAATCTGGAAATGATCTATTTGTCTCTGGCGATAACTTTATTACTTCCGATTAAAAGTTTGTTGTTTTTTGCTTTATTCACTGCTTTTAAATTAAGAGCTCGTACGGCCTTTTTGTCGTCTTTGGTTTTAAGTAATTTTAGTGAATTTGGACTTATTGTTGCTGCGTTTTGTGTTGAACAAAGTTGGCTTGCAGAAGAGTGGTTAGTGATATTGGCGCTATCGGTTTCTTTTTCATTTGTACTTACCAGTGTTATTTATCGTCAAGCTCATACAATTTATCGAAACTATAAAAGTGTTATCACCCAGTTCGAATCACCAAATCGACCGCACGATGACACTTTTGTTTTACCTAACGATGCAAAGGTCTTAGTTATCGGAATGGGTCGTGTTGGAAAAGGTACTTACCAGTCTTTGTGTAAACTTGTTGATAATAACGTTTGGGGTATTGATGCAGATGAAGACCGGATTAAACGTTTAAACGCTCAAGGTTTTCGAGTCTTATTTGGTGACGGTGAAGATGCTGATTTATGGCAAAATATGGATCTAAGTAATACTCAATTAGTTTTAATTGCACTTCCTTATATTCAAGATATTAAAAATATTCAGGAACAATTGGTCGCTGCTAATTACAGCGGAAAAATCGTTGCTATTGCACGCTATGAAGATCAGATTGAACAGCTAACAGAATGTGGTATTGATCGTATATTCAATTTTTACAATGAAGCAGGTGTTGGTTTTGCTGAAGAAAGCGTTGCCTTGCTTCATGAACAAGAGAATAAAACAGTCGCATGAGTACTCTTCCAATTTATCAAGTTGATGCATTTACCGATAAAGTATTTCAGGGAAATCCAGCTGCCGTTGTACCGCTGTACAGCTGGTTAGACGATAGAACACTGCTAAACATTGCTGCTGAGAACAACTTATCGGAGACAGCATTTTTTATCTTGGGTGCTGATAAAATTGAATTGCGTTGGTTTACCCCTGCAGCAGAAGTCGATTTGTGTGGACATGCAACTATGGCTGCTGCTCATGTTCTGTTTGAAGAATTAAATTTTCCCGAATCGAACCTTATCTTTACCACTAAAAGTGGAGAGTTAAGTGTCGCAAAAACAGATGCAGGTTATGCAATGGACTTTCCCGCAACACAACCAGTGCCTTGTGAAGATAACCGAACTCTAATTTCAGGTCTTAACCAAGAAGTGGTTGCTATGTCGGCGGGCTATGACTATTTAATTGAACTAAAAGATGAAGAGTCTGTTAGAGGTTGTCAGCCTAACTTATCTTTATGGAAACAATTAGATAAGCGAGGGGTAATTATAACCGCGAAAGGTAATGATTACGATATAGTGAGTAGATGCTTTTATCCTAAGCTATTGGTTGATGAAGACCCTGTAACGGGATCTGCGCATTGCCAAATAGCACCTTATTGGGCGTCAAAACTCAATCGTTCAAAGTTAACAGCGTTTCAAGCTTCACATCGTGGTGGTGTTGTCGAATGCAGTGTTAGAAACGACCGTGTAAATTTAATCGGTAATGCTATTACTTATTTAAAAGGTGAAATTTTAATTTCATAACGCTTAATAACCAAGGACTCCTCTTGCTTAATACACTTTTAATGTTTTTGTTGAGTCCACTGTTGATTTTGCAGGGCGTTTGGACACGATATAAAACAGAAAAACTTCCTGAGCCGAAAGGAGATCGATCAGGAAATATTAATTGCTCAAATAAATTCTCTACGAACAAAACATTAACTATGTGGGTTATAGGAGACTCTGCAGCAGCAGGAGTTGGTGTTGAAAGTCAAAAGTCTGCTTTAACAGGACTAATTTCTATGTCATTGTCGAAACGCCATAATGTCAATTGGCAATTTATCGCAAAAACAAGTTATACCACGCACGATATGTTGAATCATTTAAGTAACATTAAACATCAACCTGTCGATCTAGTGATTTGCTCCTTGGGCGTAAACGATGTTACATCGTTTATTTCAAAAGAGAGTTGGCTACTAAAAAAAGAATTATTAATTCGACGGCTGATAAAAAATTATAAGGCAAAACTTATTATTATGAGTTCGTTACCACCCATGGGTAAATTCCCGGCATTACCACAACCTCTGCGTTATTTTTTAGGTCAGCGTGCTGATCAATTTTCTCTTGCTTTACTAGAGTTATGTGAGCGTTATCATGGCGTCATTTACTTACCTTTTGATCAACCACTTAAGGCAGAATTTATGGCCACCGATGGATTTCACCCAGGAAAAGAGATATATCGGCAATGGGCTGAGAGGGTAACAGGTTGTATCGAAAATGAACTCAATTTTGAAAACGATAAAAATTAACCGATAGGACTATCAATGAAATCCTTTTTATTTGTTTTATTTAGTGTGTCATTAATTATTAGTAATCCAATTTTTTCTTGTACTCAAAGTGGTGAACCTGAACAAGTCGTTCAAGCTCAGCTAGAGGCCTACAATAACCGTGATATTGAGTTATTTTCAACTTGCTTCTCTGAAGATGTAAAAGTTTACAACCTCTCAAGTGAACAGCCTTTTATTAAAAGTCGAGACGAATTAAAGAAAACGTATCAGTTTCTAGAAAAAGCACCTAAAAGCTTTAAGGCTGTTGTGGAAAAAAGATTAGTGAATGGCCCAATTGTCATTGACCATGAACGGGTAACTGGAAGAGGGGAAGGCAAAAGTGACTTGCTGGTATTTGCTATTTATGAGGTTCGAAACGGATTGATTACGAAAGTCTGGTTTCCGCCGAAAGAATAAATAAAATTTTTAGATTTTTTCATATAACCTATATTGTTGTATGAAAATTAATTGGTTAATCAAGATAATACTGTAGCAGGCTTTGTGAGCTTACTTGAGAGCTTAAATGTAGATACTTTATGAATAAAATCATCAATAAATTAGATGAAATACAAGATGAGCAAAAAATAGCTATTTTATTTGCCTGCGAAGCAGGAAGTAGAGCTCGCGGGTTAGAATCGGAAAACAGTGATTATGACGTTAGATTTATCTATGTTCATCCGAGAGATTGGTATTTAAGAGTTGACCTTGAAGCACAGCGCGATGTTATTGAATATCCGCTAGATGATAAGCTTGATATTAGCGGCTGGGACATACGTAAGGCTTTACAACTACTCTATAAATCAAACCCAAGTATCATCGAATGGTTACAGTCTTCGATTGTATATAAAAAATCTAATTCATTTTATGAAGATGTAAAAACACTACTTAAAAAATTCTATTCTCCTTATTCATGTTTTAATCATTATTTATCAATGGTTTATCGTAATGTAAAAAATCTTGATAAAGAGAAAATTGTCGGCGCTAAAAATTTTATCAATATGATAAGGCCAGTATTGGTTTTAAACTGGATTGAGCAGAGTCATCAAGTTCCCCCAAATGATTTGAGCACTCTAGCTGGTCAAGTCATTTCGGATCAGAATTTGTATTACGCTATTGAACAATTGGTGAAAAGTAAAAAGCACAATACCGAATTTAATAATCCCGATAATATTCGCTTGTTGAATAACTTCGTGTCGACAGAATTAGATCGATTAAAAAAAGCTGTTCCGCCGAAACAACCAACAACTAGGGATAAATCTGAACTAAACCAACTGTTCCTCGATACTGTAAACTCAGTAAGCTAAGGATAGCCGGCAAAAACTTAGGGTAAGCCGAAATAGTACAATGGGAAAAAGTCTATTTCCGTTAGGCCGCCGATTATTTTTTGTACTATATTTAATGAACATTCAAAATGTGCATTAATTGTACGTCTTCTAAAAAGCAAATTTTTAGAACAATACATCGGATAAGTGATCGTGGCTCATATAAAGAAGGAAAAGATACCGGTCGATTCCATACAAGTTGGGATGTATGTATGCGAGCTAGATCGGCCCTGGACGTCAACTTCATTTCCTCTGCAAGGTTTTTATGTCAACTCAGTGTCTTATATTGAGCAGCTTCAGGCTATTTGCCAATACGTATTTATCGACATAAAGCTCACTTTAGAGTGGCAGACAAATAAACACTTACATTGCGCTCCAGGAGAGGGGGAAAAGGCTAAGTTTAAAAGTGGATTCTCAGCTGTTGATCGCAACCGTTTGAATCGAGTTCGCTATCAAAATCAATCAGAGCTATCAGACGAGCTACCGGTTGCAGCAGAAGCATTAGATGTTTTGATGAAGGCTTATGATGACTTTTGCGAAACTGTCGATGTACCAAATGAAGCGCAGTCAATTCAACTAAAGCAATCGGCTATGTTAGCAATTGACAGCCTTATTCGAAATCCCGGTGCTATGCTTTGGCAAAGTGCAGTGACTCAAAGTGAAAACCGACTACTCAATCACTCGCTACACTGTATGGTGTTTGCCGCGGCTTTAGGTCGTCGTCTTGGATTGGCAGAAAATGAATTAAAAACTGCCGCCTTTGGTGCGTTGCTAATGGATATCGGAAAAATTTTATTTCCCAAAAAATGGTTCGAGCCTAACCACACATTAACTGACGACGAATTTAAAAAACTAAAAGGACATGTATTAAAAAGTATGAAAATTGCGTCAGCTAAAAAATTGCTGAGCAATACTGAACTTAAGGTAATAGAGCATCATCATGAAAAGTTTGATGGAACGGGTTATCCTTCTGGAATTGCAGGAAACTCTATTCACTTGCACGCAAGAATCGCGTCAATCGTTGATCATTATACTGCCATTATCACTCCTCGGCCGTCAGCAAAACCTATTTCCCCGGCAGAGGCCCAAAATAGAATATATAAGCTTAAGGGGGTTGAAGTACAATCAGAGCTTATTGAAGAGTTTATTCAATCGATTGGCTTATACCCGGCAGCGAGTTTAGTTGAGCTTCGTTCGGGAGAAATTGCAACTGTACTAACAGCAAACTCAAAAAATAAACTAAGACCTACCGTTATTATTTTACTCGATGAGAACAAACAGTGGCTGGACACGTTTGAACTTGTCGACCTTTCAAGCAAAGATATTGATAAAAAAGCTATGGACCGATCGGTTAAACAGGCTTTGGAAATGGGGGCTTACGGTATTACATCGGAAGTTCTTAACTCTATCGAGCTTGAAGACTTTATAAAAGTCGAAGTAAAACAAGAAAAGCCAAAGCCAGCTCCAAAGAAAGGCTTTTGGCGAAGAAGAAAAACGGTTTGACTCAACTGTTTAGAAAGGTGATCTCAATGCATTCTTAATGAAACCAGGTGTGAGGTGACGACTCACTCAATTAACTAGTACTTTAGTCTTATTTAAACTCTCTTCCTGCAACTAAGAAGTACCTTTTAAGAAGTACCTTTCCTCATTAAAAGTCCTTACCTATTGAAGCAACCAAGCGAGAATAGTTGGCTTGTTCATCTTGTCCTTAGTTTGAGTTTTCTGGTTTGTCGAGGTAAGTCATTGATAACTTGGTGGTAATATTCAATATTGTGGATATTGCAATGTGCGATTAGTATTTGTACAAGAGTTAACCAAAATAGGTTGACTAGGTGGGAGTTAGGACGACAACTAACTGATTAAGGTAAGTAAACCTACAGTGGAATAGCAATCGTGGCGCATATTAAAAAGGAAAAAATTTCAGTAAACGCACTCCAGGTTGGAATGTACGTTTGCGAATTGGATCGACCATGGACGTCTACGTCGTTCCCACTTCAAGGATTTTATATCCGCTCTTTCTCTTCTATTGAGCAACTACAAGAAGTTTGCCAACATGTCTTTATCGATATTCAACTGACGCTAGAATGGGAAAGGAAAAGGCATTTAGAAACAGTCTCAGGAAAGCTAGATAAGCCAAAGTTTAAATCCGAATTCTCTGTTCTTGATCGTAAGCGACTTAAACGAACGGTTTATGAAAATCAAACGGAGCTTTTAGATGAACTATCCACAGCTGAAGCTGCACTTTCAAATTTAAAACAAACTTATAAAGCTTTTTGCACAACTTTAAATCAACCAAATGAAATCCAAGCCAAAAGATTTAAAGACGCTGCTTTCGCCGTAATTGACAGTGTGATCCGTAATCCTGGCGCTATGTTGTGGCTTTGCGCAGTCAACCAAAGTACAAACCGTCTACTCAATCATTCAATGCGCTGTATGGTTTTCGCCGCTGCCTTGGGTAGACGCATAGGTTTAATTGAATCTGAATTAAAAACCGCTGCTTTCGGCGCGTTATTAATGGATATTGGTAAAGTTCTTTATCCAAAAGAATTAATTGATGGCAGCCGACCATTAACTGATGCTGAGTTTGAACACCTTAAAGGTCACGTCGAAAAAAGTATGAAAATCGCATCATTGAAGCGATTACTTACAAATACTGAACTTAAAGTTATTGCTCATCATCATGAAAAGTATGACGGCTCAGGGTTTCCAGCAGGTTTATCTGGAAATATGATTCACCTTCACGCTCGAATTGCGACTATCGTCGATCATTACACCGGTATCGTCACTCCTAGAGCATCTGTCGAACCTATTTCTCCAGCGGAAGCGCAAAACCGAATCTATAAATTAAAAGGCAAAGAAGTTCAGTCTGAACTGATTGAAGAGTTTATTCAGTCTATTGGACTTTATCCTGCAGCCAGCTTGGTTGAATTGCAATCTGGTGAAGTTGCAACGGTTTTAACGGCTAATCCAAAACATAAGTTAAGTCCAATCATCATCATATTACTTAACGAGAATAAGCAATGGTTAAAAAAATATGAACTGGTGGATTTGTCTAAAAATAAAGACAAAATTGACAGCCAAGGAAGAAGAATTAAAAAAGCTCTGGAGATAGGTGCTTTTGGTATTACAACAGACGTTCTGAAATCCATAAATTTAGCGCGCTTTGTAAAAGCTGCAAAAATTCCTAAAACAGAAAAAAAACGATTTTGGCAAAGAGGTTAATAAAGTAATCCTATCTATTCATTAGAGAGTTTCCTAAAGTGATTTTTATCGCTATCATTGAATAAAATCAACACGGAAGGAAAATTTAATGGGACTCTTTTCAAGTTTACTCGGTAATGCAGGTGTTATTGAACCTAAAAAATTGGCCGAGTTCATTAATCCTTTGTTAGCTGACAATGAAAAGCCTGAGATTGGTTTCAATGTGTTTCGTGACAAGATCATCTTTACAAATAAACGGCTTATCATTACTGATACGCAAGGCTTAACCGGCTCAAAAGTAAGCTATCTTTGCATTCCATATTCTAAAATTACTAAGTTCAGTATCGAAACAACGGGTACTTTCGATTTGGATGCGGAACTTAAAATTTGGATAGGTAGCGAGAAAGACCCAATAGAAAGAAAATTTAATAAAAAGGTTAATATTTTCGATGTGCAAAAGGTATTGGTAAGCTTTACATCATAATGTCGGCTGTTGACCCAGAAAGTCCTCTTTCCAAATTAGAGAATGAGTGTGCTGATCAATATTTCCACCAGTAAGAATAACTAAAACAGTTTTAGATTTCTTTTGATTTTTTAACCATTGCTTAACGCCGATCATGCTCATGGCAGAGGTTGGCTCGATATTCAGTTTTAATAGATGCGTCAGCCATTGAGTCCAATAAATAATTTCCTTTTCTTCAGCTTCATAAAACCCATCCAGCTCTTGTAAGTGTTCAAAAGTTATAGGTCCGACAGATGGTGTGCGAGCACCGTCCGCAATAGTTGTCGCTGGATGTTTTAGTGGCTTAATGACCCCTGCTCTCAAAGATTCAGCAGCGTCGTTCGCTTCAAGTGGTTCAACACCAATGACTTTTGTTTTTGGTGACATTGCTCTTGCTGTAATCAAACTACCAGAAACTAAACCACCTCCGCCACAAGGTGCAAACAAGGCATCAACTGTAGCATCAATCTGATCAAACGCTTCCAATGCCGCTGTGCCTTGACCTGCTATAACGTCCTGGTGGTTATACGGTGGAATCCATAAAGTTTCAGCATCTTCTGCTGCTTGCTCTACTGCTGCGTCGACTTGAGCTCGAGTTTCAAGCAGAACCACATTGGCACCATAATTCGCTGTTGCCTGTGCCTTTACTCTGGATACATTTTCTGGCATGAAAATAGTCGCTGGAATATTGTATTGCTGTGCTGCCCAGGCGACTCCTTGCGCGTGATTACCACTGCTGTTTGCGACAATGTGTTTTAGCGAAATATTTTGCTCGACTGCGTGGGCGATGGTATTGAGTGCACCACGAGCTTTGAAAGCACCAACTTTTTGCAAGCACTCTGCTTTAAATAGTATTTGGTGACCCAGCCATTGATTCAGTAACTTAGAAGTGACGACCGGTGTTTTGTGGATACGGGAATGAATTCTTCCATAAGCTTGTTCGATAATCGAAAAAGGTAACATCTGAATTTACTCGAATCAGTCAGGTATCGCTTTAACCTGAAACTTTAATGTCTTAGTGTCGAAAGATAAACCAAATACTGAACCATTACCAACCCTAGAATAAGCATCGATTTTCGCATTTTGTCCTAAATCTAATAGTAGTGTTCTTATGACATCTCCATGAGTCACTAAGCCAATTCTTTTTCCTGAGAACTCACTGGCTAACTTAATAATTGTGTTTTTTACCCGATTAACACAGCCCACTGCTGATTCTCCATTAGGAGGACAATGATCGGTCAACTGCTCAAAAATAGCATTGAAATGAGGCTCATCTTTCAAAGAGTCGAAGTAACAACCTTGCCAGTTACCGAAATGTCTTTCTCTAAGTTCCTTATCAGTCGACAAATTCAGATTAAGTTTTTCAGAAATAAGAGTAGCTGTTTTGAGTGCACGGCCAACTGGCGAACTGACGATATGGTTTAAATCAAACTTTGCTAGTCGCTCTGCTGCAAGTTGCGCTTGAACGAGCCCGTTAGATGTTAGTGGCGAGTCCAACTCGCCTTGTAATCTTCTTACGGTGTTCCATTCAGTTTCGCCGTGTCGAATTATATAAAATATAGTTTTCATATTAAGTTAAAAGGGGAGCATTTGCTCCCCGTAATATTAGCTCTCTATTAAAGGTTTTAATTTCTAGAACGCATAACTAATAGTGACGTAAGACTGTTTACCTGGTGAATTATAGTCAACAACATTAACCGGAGCTTCATCAGTTAAATCTCTCACTCTTGCTGAAACGCTGAGATGATTATTGACTTGATAAGTTGCCGATAAATTAACCTGAACGAAACTGTCTAAATCAACTTGCGTTGCAGGAAAAGTTGAAAAATCGCTATCGGGACGCTCACCTTTATAAATGAATTGGGTAAAGATTGTAAAATCTTCATAACTGTACCCAACCTGATAACTTGCAGCATCTACCACTCGACGGATCAACTTTGACTCAGCGCCAGTGACAGGATCAATTTCTTTTGCATCGGTATGCGCGAAGCTCAATTTATGCGTGAAATCCCCGATATTAATTGAGTAGTCAATCTCGTAACCTTTAGCTTCTGCTAGGCCAACATTATAAGGAGCAAAGGAACCACCAAGAAAAGCGAAAACGATTAATTCGCGATAATCAGTTTCGTAGGCTACGAAGTTCAATTTTGAGTTGTTGTTATAAAAACCAAAGCCCAGTTCATTAGAGTAACTAATTTCTGGTTGTAATTCTGCATTGCCAAAACCTGGGTAGTATAAGTCATTTAACGTTGGACTTTTAAAGCCTTTACCGCGAGCAACACTGGCGAACATATTCTCAGTTAAATCATAGCGCGCAGTGAAACTAAACGTACTATCACTTTCAACTTCCGAATCGATGCTCTTGGTTTGAAATTCATCATGGCGTACGGAGCCTTCCAGAGAAAGGTCACCTAATTTGGTGGCCGCTAGCAAAAAGCCTCCCATAGTCGTTTGACGTGGCTCTCCACTCGCAAAGAATCCTCGAGAATTAACCGTATCTAAATAGCGTTCAATGCCTGATATAATTTTGGTGTTGCCATCGAAATGATAACCGAGTGTTCCGGCTATATGATGCCGGCGCGTCTCGAAAATATCACCTTCATCTTTGGGAATTCCATTGCCGTAAGTCGAAAGTTCATCTCTGCTATAGCCATAGTTTAGTGCTGATCGCCAGTTATCATTATTATAACTGTAGCGCACGGTAACTAACTGATCGTTATAGTCAGACTCGTTGCCGCCAAATGACGAATCAAATTCGTTGTTGCCTTTATTTAGCATCATTGTCCAATCAAGGTTTAGATTGTTGGACATCTGATAATCACCAACGAAACTAAAAGTATCTCTTCTATAACCGTCTTTGTCTGTTTCTAAATCATTACGTACATCAAAACCTTTACTGGTAACGGAAGACACGGTAACGCTGTTGTTGAGTTTTTCATTACCAAAAGCGGCGCTGTAAACACCACTTTGATAATTATTGCTACCAACTTTAGCCGCTATGCCTTGTTCATCATTGCTATAACTTCTGGTTACGATATTGATAACCGCTCCAATGGCATCGGAACCCCAAATGGCTGCTCTTGGTCCTTTAATAATTTCGATGCGCTCAATATGCTGCACAGAGATTGATGATAATGCTTTTGTTCCAGAAGTTGCTGAGCCGACTCGAACGCCGTTAATTAAGATAAGTGTTTGATCAGAACTTGAACCACGCACAAATAAAGAACTGTTTTGCCCATCACCACCTTGAGTCACTAGGTCAAAGCCACTAATCGTTAAAAATAAATCATTAATAGATGTCGGTTGGATTCTTTCGATATCATAGCGAGAAATAATTTCGATATTTGCTAACGACTCTGAAAGTGAAGACTGAATACGATTGCCCAGAATAGTGACCGTTTCCTCATTCGCGTGTAAGCTTTTAGTGAAAAATACTGAAGAAACTGCCGCAGCTAATACCGCTGCAGATGTATTGAATTGCATTTAATTTTCCTTGTAGCGCCCGCCGCGCTTTGTTGTCTTTCTATTTAACCTAATTAACTGAAAAACTGGCCGGTCTCCGGACTAAATTAAGTAATAGCAAAATGTTTTTAATTACTTAATATTACCGTTGCGGGGGCAGTGTTGGAATTTCACCAACTTCCCGATAATTTTTGATTCTCTGTCAAAACACCAGTTCACTAATGCAAACCTAAGTTTGCTTATCTTGCTGTATCAATTGCTCCACACAGTTTAGATAATCCTTCTATTGCTCGTGGAGAAAATCGATGCAATAAGTCACCGTTAAGCACGGACAATCGATCATTTTTAACGGCATCGACTTCTTGCCATTTTTTCCAAATATCGACTTTAGCACCTTGTTCACCCGAGTGGTGCGGTATAATAATCACTTCAGGATTTTTTACAACCACAGTTTCGAATGCCACTAATGGGTAGCCTGCATCTGTATCGCTAAAGATATTGATGCCATTACAGTCTTCAATCATTGAGTTGATCCAGCTATCTTTGCCGATGGTCCGTGTAGGATCATGCCAGAGTTGATAAAACACTTTCACCTTACGCTTATTGTTATAGCGTTGTTTTATTTTTGAGTATTCTGTCTTAAGTTCGGCGACTATTTCTTTTGCTTCGTTTATTTGACCCGTTTTTTCTCCCAAATTGGCAAGATCGGTGAAAACCTCATTAATCGTTTGTGGACTGGTGTAGTAGATGGGAAATCCAAGGCTTTCTATTTTTGCTAAATCTTCAGCTCGATTGCCTGATTTCCAAGCGACTATCAAATCTGGTTTTAATGCTACAAGCTGTTCTATTTGAATACCCGCATAATTTCCAATACGCCGGATTGTTTTTGCGGCTTCTGGATAATCAGCATACTCGACAGTTCCCACTATGTTTTTTCCTGCGCCTAGCGCGTATAGCATTTCGACTGCATGGGGTGCCAGGGCAATTATCCTAAGGTTATCATTGTTTGACTTTTGTTCTGCGTAAGCCTGGTTTAACAATAAAACTTGCATGAACAGCCCTATCAAAATAAATGATCTCATTACCAGTCAACTCCTTGCCTTGCTTTTATTCCAGCTCGAAAAGCGTGTTTTATATCTTTAATTTCACTAACGGTGTCTGCTATTGAACGTAATTCGGAAACTGCACCTCGTCCGGTTATGACAACGGATTGATTCTCTGGACGATTTTGGATAGCTTCAATAACATCGTCTTTCGGTAGATAATCATAACCTAACATATAGGTAAGTTCGTCGAGCAGCACCAAGTGATATTTAGGATCTTGCAGAAAGGATTTTGCTTGTTCCCAAACTGCCTTCGCAGCTGAAATATCACTGTCGCGATCTTGAGTGTTCCAGGTAAAACCCGTTCCCATTACAGCAAATGGCACGCCAT
Source organism: Gammaproteobacteria bacterium (assembly GCA_013373375.1). Taxonomy (GTDB): domain Bacteria; phylum Pseudomonadota; class Gammaproteobacteria; order Enterobacterales; family Kangiellaceae; genus Pleionea. Next base: position 44,141 of record JABXHY010000021.1, on the reverse strand, counting down.
GGGTTTCCAGTAAATTTCTCTCACCGCAATCCCATGTTCCTTTTATAAATTGCACAACTGCGGCTTTATAGCCATGGCCAACTGCTCGAGCTACTGTTCCAAATCCGGCAGTTGACTTTCCTTTTCCATTTCCAGTAATAACAAGCACAATACCACGTTCGATAGTTGCCTTTTCTACATTGGCATCAACTTTTTCTTTTAACTTCTGCGATTTAATTTTGTGTTTGTCGTTTTTGTCCACTATTTAATCCTATTACATCTGAAATTCTTTTGTGTCTTAAACAGCGCTATCAATCAATTTCTCAAAATCACAATAGTGCGCAAAGTGATCGGTTAGACGATCGATTTCGCTAATCCGTACTTGATTAAAATCGATACTTTCAACGAGCGTTGGTTCTACCCAATTCAGAATGGTTGTGCATGCTTCTTTACTGTCAAAAATACCATGAAGATAAGTGCCAATAATTGACCCGCAGCCCGAAATCGCGCCATCTGTATACTCCTGATCATGTAAACAATATTTTATCAAAGGTTTTTTAAGCGCAGGTCCCTGAGAAATGCCGCAATGAATTTCGTAACCAGAAACAGGCGCACTTGGTAGGCTAGAAAAATGGCCACTTACCTGAGTTAGCTTTTTTTGCGGCTCAAGCTCGGTTATAAAGTCGAGTAGACCCAAACCAGACGTCGAGCCTGCTAAATCTTCAATACCTAGAGGGTCATCAATTTTATTTCCCAACATTTGAAAGCCGCCGCAAATACCCATCAACTTTCCACCGTACCTAAGGTGTTGTTTTATGTCGGCTAACCATGATGAGTTGAGCAGCATGTTTAAATCAGCTCTAACATTTTTACTCCCCGGTAATATAATTAAATCTGCTCCTTTGAGAGAGTCATTTTGACCAATAAATTGAACATCAACTTTTGGATGCCAACGTAAAGCGTCAAAGTCGGTATGATTAGAGATGCGAGAGAAAACGGGAATTTTAATCTTGATTGGAGCGCTATCGTTTGACTGTTCGATATTAATGGCATCTTCCGCATCGAGTTTTAATTGTTGAATAAACGGAATCGTCCCATAAACAGGTCTCTGACAATATTTTTCGAGCCAATCTATACCGGATTGTAAGAGCTCAATGCTTCCGCGAAATTTATTGATAATAAAACCTTTAATTCGATTTCTCTCCGATTCGGATAACAATTGCAATGTACCCACGATGTGGGCAAATACGCCGCCACGATCAATATCGCTAATCAATACAACAGAGCAATCAATTTCTTCAGCGAAACCCATATTAGCGATATCATTTTCTCTTAGGTTTATTTCGGCAGGGCTGCCAGCCCCCTCTACGACAATGTAATCAAAGTGCTCTTTTAAATATTGAAAGCTTTCGAGCACTTTATTAAATGCGAGCTTTTTAATATTGCCGAATTTTTTGGCGGTAAGCTGGTCAACAGCTTTGCCATGAATGATCACTTGTGATGATTGATCACTTGATGGTTTTAGTAAAACAGGGTTGAAGTGAACGCTAAGTGGAAGTTCGCAAGCGAGTGCTTGCAAAGCTTGAGCTCTACCAATTTCACCTCCATCATCAGTAACTGCACTGTTAAGGGCCATATTTTGTGGTTTAAATGGTGCAACTTTATAGCCTTTACGTTTTAACCAACGGCATAATGCTGTCACTGCAATGCTTTTTCCAGCGTCCGATGTTGTGCCCTGAATCATGATAACTTTCGCGCTCATGTTAAATCTTCCATAACATTTGGTAACCAGTTAAGTCGATGGACCTTAACAAACAAGCTATTGTCGAAACAATGAACGACAAGCTCCGTGATGCTGGCATAGTCAACATCAAAGTGTTTAAATTGCTCGCCTTTAGCAAAATCGAAATTCAGTGCCCAGGCAACCAAACTGCGAATCACACCAGCGTGAGTTACAACAAGACAATTAAAATGCTTTTGATTCTTTGATTTTATGTCGTTGCAAAAATGAGTTATCGCATTTACACAGCGGTTGTGAAACTTTGTGAGATGCTCTGCGTTGGGTGGTGAATAATTAAAGGGATCGGTAAAAAATTGTTCGGTTTGTACTGGATAATCTTTATGAAGAGTCTGATAAGAAATACCATCCCAATCACCGAAGTTGCATTCTCTTAAATCATTATAAATTGATATTGGTACGCCTGTTTTATCTGAGAGTTTCGAGGAAAACTCATAACAACGTTTTAAAGGACTGGTGATAATTTGATTTACTTGAACAGGTATTGAATCAAAGGTTTCGGACATCTGAGCAAAACCATTTTGGCTAACGTCACAGTCTGTCTGACCAAGTAAGGAATTCTTTATAGTGGGTAAACCATGACGCAATAGTATCAATCGTATCAGCATGCATCTTTACCAGGTTTGTAGTCCGTCGATAGCGGTTGTTTATCTTTTAATACAAGTGGGCATCCTGCAACAATTAAATGTACTTTATCCACTATATTAGCAATTGCCTGATTGAGCCAACCAGCTTGATCCGAAAATTGTCGTGAAAGTTCACCCATGGGCACAATTCCGCTGCCGACTTCATTGCTAACAATCACTATTTTTCCCTGAAAATTTAAAAGTTGATCGACGAATGCGGATTTTTCTTGCGCGAAACTTTCCACATCATGGGTGCATAGCCAATTACTTAACCAAAGTGTTAAACAATCAATTAGGACTATAGAATCTCTCGTCAACTTAGATAGTATGTCCGATAGATAAAACGGTTCTTCAATTAATTGCCAATCTTGATTTCGAGTTTGTTGGTGAAATTGAATTCGTTGTCGCATTTCGTCGTCGCCTGCGGTAGCAGTCGCTATATAGACAACATTCGAGTTTGATCTTTTACTATTGAGCCAGCTATCGCAAAGATTTTCTGCGAACTTACTTTTTCCAGATCGCGCACCGCCAAGTACCAAATGTCTCATAGATTAAATCCCTTAGCTAACAGCGTTAAGTAAATTGCGAGTTCATTTACTTGTTGAGTTGCGCCTAAAGTATCACCGGTAAACCCCATGATTTGTTGTTTCATAAAAGCGCAAAAAATAAAAGTTGTTAGTGATATGGTTAAGATTAACCAGAGTGCATGTTCGAACGGGAATATAAATACTGGTATAGTAATTACCATAGCTATCATGGCATCTAATTTAGAAGGCTGATGAGCTATAGGCTTGGATTTAGAGTGTTCAGTGTCACTCACATAAGGCAAAAATTGAATCACCAAGGTTGACGCAAGTCGGCTGAGAGGGTGTGCAATTAAAATGGAAATAGCGATAGACGCTGTAGAGGCAAAGTGGGAAAGGCTTAAATATTTTAATGTAAGAAAAAACCAAATGGCCAATGCACCATAACTACCTAGTCTGGAGTCCTTCATGATGTTGAGCTTTTGTTGCTGTGTCCAACCACCACCAAATCCATCGGCAGTATCCGCTAGGCCATCTTCATGAAACCCTCCGGTCAATAGAAACCCAAATCCCATCGATATTACAATTGCTATCGAGGGATCAAATATCAAGCTTGAGGCGATAAATGCGAGAGTGCACAAAGCTCCAACTATCCAGCCCACTAAAGTAAAGTAACGACTTGCGTGATTTAAATTTCCTTGTGAAAAATGAATCTTATTTGGAACCGGCAGGCGCGTAAAAAAACTGATCGCCAGCCAGATTAAATTTATTTGTGAAAAAAGCGCTTTCATCATTTAACAAATATCAAAAGTTATTTAATAACAACATTTTCTACTTGAGCTTCAGAGAAGCTCGCCATGTTGTTGTAAAATTCTTTTGCAGCGAAAATCAAAGGTACTGCTAGCGCTGCGCCAGTGCCTTCTCCTAAACGCATATTTAAGTTGAGTAACGATTTGCTTCCCAGATAATTAAGCATTCGTTTATGGCCTTGTTCTTCAGATTCATGGCAAAACACCATAAAGTCGATTACATGTGAATTGATCTGTGAAGCGACTAATGCCGCGGCGGTGGAAATAAATCCATCGACTAAAATAACTTTATGTTGTTGCGCCGTTTGCAGCATGGCTCCGACCATTTGTGCAATTTCAAATCCACCGACGCATCGCAAAATATCAAACGGAGAGTTCATTTGTGATTGATGACGTTGTAACGCGATTTCAATTAATTTGAGTTTACGATTGAAGGTAGTATCATCAATACCCGTTCCTCGACCGACGCACTCGTCAGCGGGTGTTTTTAGTACCGCAGCCATTATCGCTGCTGCACTCGATGTATTTCCGATACCCATTTCTCCAAATCCAATTACGTTGTTCCCTTCATTGACTTTGCTATTGGTAATCTCAATACCCGCAAGTAATGCATGATTTAATTGAGCCTCGGTCATCGCTTCACTTTTTGTAAAGTCTTGCGTACCGTTTCCGGAAGGTTGGTTTAGAATCTGAGGATGATTAATCGGGGAATTAATTCCTGCGTTAATAACTTGCAGAGGAATGTTACTCACCCGACAAAAACAATTTATCGCCGCCCCGCCTTGCAAAAAATTGAATACCATTTGTTGTGTGACTTCGGGGGGAGCGATACTGACACCATTGCCAGATATACCATGATCGGCTGCAAAAATTAGTAAAGTGGGTTTGATCTCAGGTATTTTCTCTGAGCCTAAAATTAATGCGAGTTTAGTAGCTAACGTTTCTAATTTTCCCAATGAACCTAATGGCTTGGTTTTCGAATTAATTTTATTTTGAATAGAGTGAATATTTTTGTCGTCTATTTTTTTTAATTGAAAATATTTTTCATTGATTAATTGCATAAAATATTTATTCACTTAAGTAAATTAAATGTCTTTTTGGCTGCGAGATCTTAGAATAATAAAAAAGAATAAACTGCCTACAGCAGATGTCACAATCCCAACCGGTAGCACTTGGTGTTGCAGCAATGATCGCGCGATGACATCTACCCAAATCATAAAGGTAGCGCCGAGTAACACACACATGGTTAAAATTCGGTGTATTTGCGCACCAACAATAAATCGAGAAATATGAGGGATCATTAATCCAACAAACCCGATACCGCCAACATGTGCGACCAATACAGCCGTGATAGCAGAACAGATGATTAAAATAAATAATCGCAACTTTGCAACTGGAATACCGAGCGTCAGTGCGCTCTCTTCACCCGCTTGAACGGCAGCTAGCCAGCGACGAAAAAATACAAATAGCATAAGACCCAATACTACTGTAACAGCGGGTAGCGAGAGTTCACTCCACTGACTATTAGCAAAGCTTCCCATCATCCAAAATAACAAGGTCGCTGCAACTTCTGGTTTTGAATAATAAAGTACCAGACTGGTAAACGCGCTAAGCATGAAAGAAACCGCGACACCGGCAAGTATTAGCCTTTCAATATTGGCAGCCGATCGGCCAGCTAATGCCAGCATTAACGCAACTGAAAATGCTCCGCCAACCAGCGCCCCCAATGTTAAAGAAATAGCTGCCGTAGAAATCGATGCCATCACAATTACCGCGCCGAGAGCGGAGCCTGAAGAAATACCAAACAAATAAGGATCGGCAAGAGGATTTCGGGTAATGCTTTGTAATATAGCCCCTGTAATCGCGAGTCCTGCTCCGGTGATCATTGCCATTAAGATTCTGGGAAGGCGAATATCAATTATAATTTTTTGCTCAATTTCAGAATTGCTGCAATTGCCAGTACAAAATAAAGCATCAAATACTTGTGCAATGCTGAGTTCGACACTGCCAGAAGCGGTTGCAAATAATAGGGTAAATAATAACAGTAGGACACTGCCAACGATTAGCGCAGTGTATTGCAAACTGAAACCTTGTTGTTTAAATCCTTTAAACATCAATTTGCTCCCAAATCAAATGTGATTCTGGGACCACCATGAAAGGGATGTTGATCAATCTTTGCTTTTACACCAAATACAGACAGTAAATGTTGTTCCGTGAGAACTTGATCGAAAGAGCCATTGGCAATAATTCTGCCTTTATCTAATAAAATAAATCGATTACAAAAAGCAGCGGCAAGATTAAGATCATGAATACTCACAATAACCGTGATATTAAGTTGCTTTGCTATCGACAGAACTTCTAATTGGTGACGAACATCAAGGTGATTTGTAGGTTCATCCATTAACAGTACAGACGGTTGCTGTACGATTGCTCTTGCAATCATAGCTCTCTGTTTTTCACCCCCGGATAAATTATTAAAAAGCTGATCCAGCTTATCTTCCAGGTCGACATCTTTGGCAGCCCGAATGACTCGCTCTCTATCTTCCTGTGTATCGAATGACAATAACGACTTGTGCGGTGTTAATCCCATACTGATAACATCCATCACACTGAGTTCGAAGTGACTGGGCGGTTCTTGTAAGACAACCGCAATTTTCTGCGCGAGAGACTTTGCTGAGTATTGAGTTATTGGTTGACCCTGAAACTCAACGTTACCAGAACTGGGTATAATTTTTCGGTACAAGCATCGAAGTAAGGAAGACTTTCCAGCACCATTGGGTCCAATAAGGCCCACGAACTCTCCTTGAGCAACAGAAAAGCTCAATTCATCAAGAATTCGTTTATTTGGAACTTGCCAGATTAAGTTATCTGCTTGGAAAACTGCAGGACTTAGTGCCATTTTTACTCCGAAAATGGTCGGAGCGGGATTAATGCAAAGAGGTGAAGAGAGGAGTCTTGATCGATTTAAGCCAACGCATCTGCACCACTGAGTAGCCCGCTCAGTTTATACTAATGCTGTAAGCGCTTAGGCTTACATTTTGGCAGGTCTCCTGACTTACGAAGTTAGCCTCCAAGTACCTTCCCAGACTCTAGTCCAGTGGAATAACTTTTCGCTTCGTTTACAGTTGCGGGTACAGTCGTGGAGTTTCACCACGTTCCCTATTAAGTGCTAAGCACACCAAATATTTAGACAGAAGTGTACCACAGATTAAATTATCGCAACATATTATCGAGGCGGGTAATACCAGTCTTGATAAGTTATAAGGATAAGATTGTACTGATGTGCACGCCCCAGCTTTCTTTTGGTCGCTCGACAATGTTACCTACTAATTCGTCATTTTGCTCAAGGTACAGGGTAGGAGTGTAAAGTACCTGATATTTCTGCGGCATACCTTCAGGGAGTTGCTTGTTATGTTTTACGGCAATTAAGTTAAGCTGAATCATAGGGTTATTTGATTGGCGCACTAACTTTATGATCCGTGGAACTTCTCTTTCACTGTCATGGCACCAGGATCCAAAAACAACGGTAAGTTTGGTAGGGGTATCTATTTTGCGCAGCTTCAATATATCGTTTTCACTTGGAGAGAAGTCTTCGTATTCATTATTGAATCTAGGATATTTGCTTAGCAACTCTGAGCCATCGATAGTTCCAAATGCCATATAAATCGAAGCAGTCGGTTTCTTAATTGTATGGCTAATATTTTTTCCTGACGACTCGTGTGATGAACTGCACGCGACGATCGATATTAATACTAAAATCCCAAAACAAAATTTAAATAGAAAGCCAGATGACATATTTATCCTTAAGCATGGTTAATTGTTGTATTAAAAAACTATTAAAGTCGATACAAGATCGCCTTCACTCATTTTTACTGATGACTTCGGTACTGTGCAGCGCGATAGTGTTACCTTCACTGTCTAAAATGATGGCTCGGCAACCGTGAGGTCCGATCGAGTGTGGCGGAGTTAGTAATTTTCCACCGTTTTGTTCTACTTGTTCGCAAGCATCCTTAATACGATGATCAACATTTAAATAGATTAGAGTGGAGTCGGATAAGGGCGTAAAGTTTACTTTCGGTACCAGGCATCCGCCCACCTCATTGCCTTTATGTGGCAAAACAGCAAACTTAAATTCTTCATAGGATTCAATGGCAATGGATGACGCTAAAACTTTTTCATAAAATTTAACCGCGCGATCTAAATTTTTGACGCCTAAATCGATCCAAACAAATTGATTCATGATTCTCTCTTATTTTTAAATATTGTTGGCCAGGCAGGTATTAGCCAATTAAACAAAGAACCCAGGGCTACGATTACCGCTCCAGCAATAAATACTTGTTGATTCAATACTGGACTAATAACGTTTAAGTTTAAATATTGATGTAACACAGTTGGAATGATCAGTAAAAATCCAACTAAATAGCAAATAATCGCTATCAGCGGTGGTTTCTTAATGCTGAACCTAATCATGCTTTTATCTTTCCTAATGAAAATTTTACTCCAGCACTTTCGACAATCATTTCTTCATTCGTATCAATTTCTTCAATGCTGGCCAAATCCACCATTTGATAAAATACGTTTCGGTGAATCAGTGCTTCGAGATTTTTTCTTACTAAAATATAAGGAGACGGTTCTAGAGTTTTAGGATTGGTTTCAACTCTAATAGGGTGTTCGCTATTTGCGATAAATTTATTACCGACGTTATCAGTAAATAACAGAACGGTTTGATCATCTTGTTCAATAGTCTCCATCAAGACGGCTACGAATGGTGCATCTTCTACTGTTATGCCTACCTTTTCGACTGGAGTAACCAAATAAAATTTATCGTCTTCCTTTTTCAATACATTAGAAAAGAGCTTTACAAGAGCTTTTCTACCAATTGGTGACCCCATGTAATGCCAGGTTCCATCTCGTTTAATTATCATATCAATATCGCCACAAAAGGGTGGGTTCCATTGATCCACTGGAGGCAAGTTTGAAGCTTCAAGTTGCTTTGCCAACTGGTTTATATTCATGAGTGTCCTCCTGTTTTGATCAAAGATTAATAGTAACCTAACTTGTGTCATGTCGGCGAATGAGTGATGGTTGGATTTAATGGTACGTTAGAACTACTTGATATCGCTTTCTTGTTTAATTAAAGTAGAATATAACTAAGACAAGCGATGTTGCGAATGATCCCAATATGATACTCACTAAAGCCTAATATGATACTCACTAAAGCCTAATATGATACTCACTAAAGAATACATTGCAGAAAACGGCGATCGATACGTCGATAAAAAACGTTGGCTGTGGACTTTATCCGTTTTAGTTCCGTTGTTAACTCTTGTGGGACCTTTACTGCACGCAATTTTTAATAACGAAGCTCTTTTATTTGTTCCAGCTGTTATTTTTTATGTTGTGATTCCACTGCTGGATCATGTCATTGGTGAAGACTCAAATAATCCTCCAGAGTCGATAGTCAATCAGCTCGACTCGGATCTTTATTATCGAGTAATTACTTTTATCCTAGTGCCGATGTTGGTCGCCTCTTTTGTTTTTGCCGCTTGGTACGCGATGACTTTTCCGTTATCGGTTTTGGGAAAAATCGCGATGGTATTAGTGTCTGGCTTTATATGTGGTTACGCAATCAATCTCGGACATGAGATGGGACATAAAAAATCACTTTGGGAGCGTTGGGCTGCCAAGATAGCATTGTCTCTAAGTGCTTACGGGCACTTTAATGTTGAGCACAATCGAGGTCATCATGTTTGGGTGGCAACCCCAGAGGATGGTGCGTCCTCACAAATGGGCGAATCAATCTATCGGTTTTATTGTCGAGAGTATCCAGGTGCGTTTATTCGTGCATGGCAACTTGAAAAAGAGCGATTAGCACGAAGAGAGCTTTCTGTGTGGTCACTGGATAATGAAGTCGTTCAAAGTGTTTTGTTAACACTCGGCTTTTATGGTGTGTTGGCGATTTGGTTGGGACCAGCAGTGTTATTGTTTTTATTGGCCGTTGCTGTTTGGGGGGGCTTTCAACTAACCTCTGCGAATTACATAGAACACTACGGTTTAAAGCGGAAAAAATTACCTAACGGACGTTACGAACGTTGTCAGCCGAAACATTCCTGGAACAGTAACTATTTACTCTCAAATTGGACGTTGTTGCACTTGCAGCGTCATTCAGATCATCATGCAAATCCGATGAGGCGTTTTCAAAGTTTACGAAACTTTGAGCATATCCCTCAGTTACCGGCAGGTTATTACACAATGTTCCTAGTGGCTTACGTGCCAGCCATTTGGTTTCGAGTGATGGATCAGAGAGCGTTTGAAGCAGTCGATCAGGATATGGACAGCCTTAATATTCTTCCAAGTAAACTTGAGCATTACAGCCAGAAGTTTGTAGCAACTAGCCTTTCTCAATAATAAAGGTCCATTGGTTATTGTCGCGAGACATTTCGATTAGGCGATGATCCATAAATTGACAAAACTTAGGAACATCTCGCTCGGTTGAGGGATCGTCGGCAATCACTTTTAGATGATCTCCGGACTGCAGTTCTCGCATCGACTTTCGAATCATCATTACTGGCTCAGGACATTTTAATCCAAGCACGTCTAGAGTTTTCACAGGTGTTATCCGAAGTGTTGACTAAAGGTTTCTATTGTAAGGTAATTGTAGAGGTGTTGCGATAATGTGCGATTCGATTAAGCCAAAGACTTTTCATTGCTCGGTCAAAAATAGGTTGTTGCTTGCTATCCAGTAATTTATAAAGCGCTTGAACCGCTGACAGTAATTGTTCAGTTTCGTGCAGGCTGTTACCTAAAATATTCTTTTTTAGTTTTATTAACTCAAGACTGCTAAAGTTTTCTTTATTTTCCTTCAATTCTTGAAGTTGTTGTTTTCGATGTTGGCGATTTTCAACTTGCTCAATCACCGTTAACTTAAATCGATTCCAAGCATTGGATTGCTTGTTGGTGATTTTGAGTTGTTCTGCAAACACCTCCAAGTTTGACTCTGCCTGGTAACTGGATTGTTCTAGTGTTTGTGAAAAGAAATCGTAAAATTCTCGATCCGCTATATCTTCGTTAACATCCGCGACTAGCTCGGTAGAGATTAACAAGCAGCAACACCATAGCAACTTGGAAATATAGTCCATCACTAAGTTTTCCATTTTATACTCTTTGAAAGAATGTAAAGAGTATAAAAGCTTATTGCCGCTTTATTTAGGGAAATATGCCACAAAAGTGGTAGGAGAATATCCCACCAGCTACTTTTTGTGACCGATTAGTGATCCTGCAATCATACCGACAATGGCAGCAATAAAGCCCATAAAGTGCGGCGGTAACGGAAACTCTGGAATAATGAATTCTAGAGGTAACCACACCACCAGCCCAAAAATAATCGACCATGTAGCACCTTGATTATTTGCTCGCTTCCAATAAATGCCAGCCACTAACGGCACCATGGCCATCACCAATGTCACTTTATAAGCGCTCTCGACCATTTGATGAATAGTAGTTTGTTGCACTTGAGACCAAAGCGCATACACGGTCACCAGAATGGCAAACAATGCCACGGTTCCTCTCATTAACCATAAAAACTGTTCATCTTTAAATCGATGTGCCATCAAAGGGCGAATCACGTTTTCTGACAAAGTGACTGCGGGAGCCAGCAAGGTACCGCTGGCGGTACTCATGATGACGGAAAGTAATGCACCAAAGAAAATAATTTGTGCGTAAACGGGTAAGTGATTGAGTATTAAATTCGGTAACACTAATTGAGCATCAGTTTCCATTAATTGAGCGCTCATTTCCGGGGCGATTATAAAAGCAGAGTAGGCAAGGTACAAAGGAATAGCGGCAAATGCGAAATAAGCAACGCCTCCCAATACAGTACCCCAAACAGCTATTTTTTCATTCTTTGCGGCATTCGCCCGTTGGAAAACATCTTGTTGTGGAATAGAACCCAGCCCCATTGTTAAGAAGCCTGCGATGAAGGTAACAATCGCAGCGAGATCCCAGTCGGGCCAAAATTCAAATTTACCTGCAGCCTGTGCGTGCTCAATAACAGGCGCGACCCCGCCCGTCATGTCCGACACCATACTACTGATCCACAATAAACCCAGAACGATCACAATCATCTGCACAAATGTGGTAATGGCAACAGACCACATACCACCAAACAAGGTGTAAATAAGAATAATGGCGGCACCAATCGCAATGCCAGCATTCATACTAATTAAGTTGCCAGTCAAAACATTGAGTACCAGACCTAGAGCAGTAATTTGTGCGGATACCCAACCCAAGTATGAAATCGCAATAGCGAGACCGATCGCAATTTCGACATTTCTGCCGAAACGATCGCGATAGAAATCGCCGATGGTTAGCAAATTACGTTTATACAAAGGTCTCGCAAAAAATAGACCGAAGAAAATCAAACAAAATGCAGCGCCGAAAGGATCTGAAATTAAGCCGCCAAGGTTTTCATCGACAAAGGTTCCTGGAATACCCAATACCGTTTCGGCGCCAAACCAGGTGGCAAACACCATGGCGACAACAACGACCATAGGTAAACTGCGTCCGGCAGTAACATAATCTTTCGATGTACTTACTTTTGTGGCAGCAAAAACGCCTAATGCAATCGAAAGCAATAAGTAAAGCGCAACAAAACCAATGAGCATTAAGGGTCTCCGCGAGAACAGAATAAAAAGGGGTAACTATAGACGAGATTTATGCTCTAACGCGAACGAAATTTTTACTCGAAACGATTAAATTTTTTCCAAAAAAAAGCCCCTATAAAAAGGGGCTTCTGAATCTTTGAGGCAGAGTCATTAAACGCGCTCAAAAACGGTCGCGATTCCCTGACCAAGACCAATACACATTGTCGCTACACCAAGGTTGGCGTCTTTGCTCTCCATTAGTCGAAGTAAGGTCGTGCTGATTCGCGCACCAGAACAACCGAGTGGATGACCAAGCGATATTGCACCACCATTAAGGTTTACTTTCTCTTCCATAACATCCAAAAGATTCAGATCTTTTAAAACGGGAAGTGATTGTGCTGCAAATGCTTCATTCAATTCAAACAAGTCAATGTCGTTAACCGTTAAACCTGCACGTTTAAGTGCTTTGTTTACCGCTGGCACAGGACCGTAACCCATAATCGCTGCATCACAACCTGCCGATGCCATAGCGCGAATTTTTGCTAGTGGTTTAAGACCTAAAGCTTTAGCTTTATCAGCGCTCATCACTAATAAACCTGATGCTCCGTCAGAAAGCGCTGATGCATTCCCTGCTGTTACTGTGCCACGTGGATCGAATGCAGGTCGAAGCTTACCTAAGTCTTCAACGGTCGATTCGGCGCGAATAACTTCATCGTAATCAAAGTTTTTAAGTGCGCCTTTCTCGTCGTGGCCATTAATTGGAACAATCTCAGCTTTAAAGCGACCTTCAACAGTTGCTTTGTGCGCTTTTTGATGTGACGCGTAAGCAAATTCGTCTTGCTGCTGACGGCTGATGCCATGCATTTGACCTAACAGTTCCGCGGTGAATCCCATAAAACCAGAACCTTTCGCCGCGTACTTCGCCATTTGAGGAGCAAAGTCAACGCCGTGAGTCATTGGTACATGACCCATATGTTCAACACCACCAATGATATAAGTGTCGCCATGGCCAGTCATGATACCTTGTGCTGCTGTGTGTAAAGCTTGCATTGATGAACCACACAAGCGATTAACGGTTTGCGCAGCAACGGTGCGAGGGATCGAGGTCATCAATTGAGCATTACGCGCAATGTTAAATCCCTGTTCTAAAGTTTGTTGCACACAACCCCAGATCACATCTTCAATGTCTTTAGGATCAAGCGCCTGGTTGCGATCGACTAACGATTGCATGATGTGCGCTGATAATTCTTCGGCGCGAGTGTTACGAAACATCCCGCCTCTTGAGCGACCCATCGGAGTCCGGATGGCGTCAACAATAACAACTTCAGTCATAGTCATTCTCCTGAAAATTTTTTACCGCGTTTTCAACGTCGGCTTAATAAAAAGTTTTGCCATCTTTGGCCATCGATTTCAGTAACTCAGGAGCTTGATAAGCGGCTCCTAAAGCTTGGTACTTGTCGGCCAGAGCGATTAAGTTATCAATGCCTATGGCATCGGCGTATTTCAGCGCACCACCTCGGAATGGAGGGAAACCAAGACCGTAAACCAGACCCATGTCGGCTTCAGCTGCTGTTTCAACAATGCCTTCTTCAAAACAACGAATGACTTCAAAAATCATTGGCACCATTAAGCGCTCAACAATTTCATCGGCTTCAACTTCTTTGCTAGGTTGACCAATAATGTCGAATACAGAGTCTTCAACATTTTTCTGTGGACGACCTTTTTTGTCTTTGCTGTAGGTGTAAAAACCGGAACCATTTTTCTGACCGTATTTGTCTTTCTTATATAAAAGCTCAACCGGGTCTTTTTCTAACGCACTCATGCGCTCTGGGAAACCTTCGGCCATTACGCCAACGCAATGTACGGCAGTATCGATACCCACTACATCAAGCAAGTAAGAAGGTCCCATTGGCCACCCGAACTTTTCCATAGTTTTATCGACGACTCGGAAATCGGCGCCTTCTTGCAATAACTGGCTAAAGCCTCTGAAGTAAGGGAACAGTACTCGGTTTACAAAAAATCCTGGGCAGTCACGAACCACAATTGGTGATTTACCAATCGCGCTGGCATAAGCAACAACCGCTGCAACAGTTTCATCTGATGTTTTTTCACCACGAATAACTTCAACTAATGGCATTTTGTGCACCGGGTTAAAAAAGTGCATACCGCAGAAGAGTTCAGGACGCTTCAAGTTTTTCGCGAGTAAATCAATTGAGATAGTTGATGTATTTGAAGTCAAAATTGCGTCCTCAGCAATCAATCCTTCTACTTCGCATAAAACCGCATCTTTTACTTTAGGATTTTCAACAACGGCTTCAACGATAATATCGACAGGTTTAACGTCTTCGTAATTAAGAGTTGGTTTAATTGAAGAAAGGGTTTTTGCCATTTTGTCGGCGCTTACTTTGCCGATCGACATACCCTTATTCAAAATTTTCATTGCTTCACCCATGCCGAGATCGAGTGCGCCTTGTTGAATGTCTTTCATTACCGCAGGAACACCTTTAACTGCTGATTGATAAGCGATACCACCGCCCATTATTCCAGCACCTAAAACACCTGACGATTTAATTTCTTTTGTTGCCGCTTTGCTGGCAATTTTTGCTTTTTTCTTGAGAAGTTGATCGTTCAAGAAAATTTGAATGAGTGAGCTGGCTTGTGATGTTTGAGCAACGTTAACGAATCCTTCATGTTCGATTTTTAATGCCTCATCACGAGAGAGGCGCGCGCCTTCTTCAATCACTCGAATAGCTTCCATTGGCGCAGGGTAGTTTTTACCCGCTTTTGCGCCCACCATACCTTTGGCGGTATTGAACGCCATAGTGGCTTCCAGCTTGTTTAATTTAAGAGGCGCTTTTTTCTGTTCGCGGCGTGCTTGCCAATCGAGTTTACATTCGGCAGCGTCTTGCGCCATTTGAAGAACCACTTCTTTTAATGCTTCTGGTTCAGTCACGGCGTCAATTGCACCGACTTTAAGTGCTGCATCGGCTTTGTGTTGCTTTGCCGTTGCGATCCACTCGATAGCGTTATCGGTACCAATAACTCTTGGTAGCCTTGTTGTACCACCAAACCCTGGAATTAAACCAAGTTTCGTTTCTGGTAAGCCAACTTGCGCTGCGGTTGATGCGACTCGAAGGTCACAGGAAAGAACCATTTCCATACCACCACCGAGTGCAAAGCCATTAATTGCTGCAACGGTCGGAACCGGTAAATCTTCGAAAGCATTAAATATGCTGTTTGCTTGAGCGGTCCATTCGATAAGTTCTTCACGAGAGTTTGCGAACAAACCTTGGAATTCGGTGATGTCTGCACCAACAATGAACACCGGCTTTGAGCTGGTAACGATAACTGCCGACAGGCCCGACTGCCCATTTAAGGCTTCGGTGACTGACTTAAGCTCGTCTAAGGTTTGTCGGTCAAACTTGTTTACGGACTCATTTTTGTTATCAAAGCAGACTTCGGCAATGCCGTTGTCGAGCATTTGACAGGTCAATGACTTGCCTTCAAAGATCATAATTATGTCTCCATCCTGTACAGAGAAAAGTAAAACCTCTGAAAAATCAGAAGCTTATTATTGTAAATCAATCGTGTAGTATGTCTTTTGCACCGCTTATTGCACTGCATTAATGCATTTATAGTAACATAGATGACTGGTCAGACAAGTGGTGTCGACTTGACTGAGATCCCCACAAAAGCTGGGTAATTGAAAAGATCATCAGTAGCTTAGACAAACTCAACCTAAAGGCATAGTGGGTTTGCCGACCGCGTGCATTAATACGTCAAATCGAGATGTTACCCAGCATTTCGATCTCCATTATTGGTGCACATGGTTTTTAGTTACCGACAGACTGTTATAATGCGGGGTCGTTATTAAATTTCAATTGCAATCAGGCAAAATTAAAAGCTCGCAGCGTGTTTAAACAAGACTTTATGCGTTCGTAGAGGATCTTTTACCGGAGATTGCATTCAAAGTATCAGGGGTAACCAATGACCAAGATAGTCGATCACGCATTTGATGAGCATTTCAAAACTCGTCTGAAACAGTACCAGACTCTTTTAAAAGAGCACAAATATGATTATCTGGTCGTTCCTGCCGGTATGCCGATTCGTAAATATCTCGACGATATGGACTACCCATTTAAGGTTAACCCACATTTTAAAGCTTTGGTTCCTCTTACTCACAACCCGCATTGCCAGATCATTATTCCGCAATCTGGTAAGCCAACGCTGCTTTACTATCAACCAGTCGATTTTTGGCATACGGTGCCTGCGGATCCTTCGGGCAGTTACACCACGCACTTTAATATTCATTCAATTGCCAAACCTGCCGATGCGCTTAAGCACTTTCCAAAAGATGGCCGAGTTGTTCTCTTGGGACAAAAAGAAGGCATTTTAGATGCCGTTAGCTTTTCTGCACAAAATCCAGAATCGCTGGTATTTCCTTTGTATTGGGATCGAGCTTACAAATCCGCGTATGAAATTGAATGCATCGCACAAGCCAATCGCATCGCTGCTCGAGCGCACAATGCAGCGCGTGATGCTTTTTACGCTGGGGAAACAGAACAAGGTATTAACCTTGCCTATTTGAAAGCCGCAGGCGTACAAGAAAATGATATGCCTTATGGCAACATAGTGGCATTAAACGAAAGCGCTGCCATTCTCCATTACACCGATTGTAAGTTCGATAAACCGAAACAGCATCATTCGTTTTTGATCGATGCAGGTGCCGATGTGAATGGTTATGCTTCTGATATAACGCGAACTTATTCATTTGCCAAAAACGATGAATTTGCCGACATGATAAAAGCCATGGATGACATGCACCTTGGTTTACTCGACGACATTAAAATCGGAGGTTCTTACGTTGATCTACACGTTAAAGCTCATTATCAAATTGCAGACATTTTAAAACGATTTGAATTTGTCACAGCAACGGCAGAAGAGTTAGTTGAGTCTGGCGTTTCCAGCGCTTTCTTTCCTCACGGTTTAGGCCATCAACTCGGGTTACAAGTTCATGACGTAGGTGGTCATCAAACGAATCGTGAAGGCGGCGTTACACCTCCACCGCAAGAACATCCATTTTTACGCAACACGCGCCAGCTAGAAGAAAATCAGGTGTTAACCGTTGAACCGGGTTTGTACTTTATTGAAACTTTATTGGCGGATGTTCGCGAAACAGAACTCAAAAGTAAAATTAACTGGGAAAAAATTGAAAAGTTTAAACCCTTTGGCGGCATTCGTATTGAAGACGACATTGTGGTCACCAAAGACGGTCACCGAAATTTAAGTCGCGAAGCATTTAATGAGCTCGACTAATAAAATGCGGCACTTTAATCATAGTTCAAATGTGTTTGCCGTAATCTAGCTGCCATGTCGGGTTACCAGGTGTTGACTAAATCAATCGAAGTTGAGGAGGTCATCAAAGGCAGTCGTTTTATCACTCGTTTTGCGCGAGTCGATACTGTTGATCGTGCAAAAGGATTTTTAAAAGATTTGCGAGAGCAAGAACCCACGGCAACTCATCATTGTTGGGCTTACATTGTGGGCGATCCTCATTCGACAACCTTAATTGGCTGTTCCGATGATGGTGAGCCTGCCGGTACAGCAGGAAAGCCGATGTTAAATGTGCTGCAACACTCTGGCATTGGCGATATTATTGCCGTGTGCACCCGATTTTATGGTGGCACCAAATTAGGTACTGGCGGATTAGCCAGAGCTTATGGCGGTGGCGTTAAATTAGCACTTGAACAAGTGAACACCGAAGAAAAAATAAACACCACAGATTTGTCAATTGAAGCGGCGTACGACTGTGCAAAAGATTTGGAACATTTGCTCGGGCAATACTCAGCCACAACTAACGACACTGTGTACAGTGAACAGGTAACTTATTCGATCACGTTGCCTGCAGAATACAAACAAGAATTAACTGAACATTTATCGATTCGATTTGGGGACAAAGTACAATGGAAATCTATCCAATAGCAAAACACCTTCATATGACCTTCGCCGGTCTGTCGCTTTTAGGTTTTATTATTCGAGGCTACTGGATGATCAGTGGCTCTAAATTATTGCATGCAAAACCAGTTAAAATTATTCCGCATATTGTGGATACTGTTTTGTTAGCGTCTGCAGTTGTATTGGTCGTTGTGACTGGCCTTTATCCATTAAAAGTTGATTGGGTAACCTTAAAGTTATTGTTATTGGTGGCGTACATTATATTAGGTACCTTTGCACTTAAACGTGGCAAAACTAAGAAAACTAAAATCATATCCTTTGTTGCCGCCTTAATTACCTTTTTTGCCATCTATGGACTCGCGATGCATAAGCCCATCATTTTCTAATAATTAATTCAACAAAAGCTCATGATGTTTCCTAAACACATAAAATGGACGCCGATAGTAATTTCCTTAATTGCATCGGCGGGCATAGCGGTTGCTTTTTATTTTATCGATATGGGAATTGAAGCATCTCGCGCTAATGCAGCGAGTGATATTTATCCTGCAGGTATTTATGCCGAGTACTTGAGTTTGGCAAAATGGTTAATTATTGCAGGATTTATTGTAAAAGGCATTTTATCTGGTATTACGAGTAAACAATAAAAGCGTGAATTAAAGCGAATTAACAATAACAGGAAACGTTATGCTCGACTCCATCACTCGAATATTTAGCACTTTATCCACAGCAGCAAAAACCGCTAAAGCAATTCAAAAAGTTATAAGCGGTGTGGATGGAGACGAGCGTGCACTGCTTGAAGAAATAAAAGAAAATGCAGGCTTATGTTGGTTGGCGACAAAGCGAGAAGTTGATCCGAAAATCATTATTCAAGAATTACAAACTTCTGAATATGATCGCTTAATAAAAACAGATTTCGATATTAATCGGCTGAGCCGAAAAAAAATAAAAGCCAGTGAGCGGTATAAAGGAACCGATTTAAAATACTTTATTGGTAAATCAACGTACGAGCTTGTCATCTCGATTTATGATCGAATAAAAGAATTAAAAAGGATTTATCGTATCGATCCAAACATGCAACGCATCCGTTGGGATGTTCGCATTAATAATTTGCATAAACGCATACTATTATTATTGGAACATTTGAAAAGCTAGGATTGGTCTAGAATAATTATGAGCATTGAGTATGAGCTCGAAGATCAAGTATTCTGACTTTTTTGATTTTGTTTACAGCAAGAAAAAGTAGTAAAATTAATTAGAACAATGTTTCTTCAAGGTCTACTAATATCTTATAGCGGTCATAATGAGTCTCTAACAACTCAGCCGCGAAACCCTTCAATTGAAGACCTAAGCTAGTCCGCTTACCTCAGAGACCGGCCTTAACCTTGAGGTTTTACCGGTAAATCCTTGGTATTTTCGTAGATATGTTTGTGGATAAGTCGCTAACTAATTGAGTTTATTGGGAATACACTGGCGCAAATAATGGAGTTATATACTATTAAGCGATCTATCAAGCATTATCAGAAAATGTGACTTTTGCTCTAGCCTTTGTCATCAAAGGGCTGTAGGCTATCCGGTATGAAAAGTGAGCGGTTTATTTACGCTTACATGAATAGAATAAGCGTTATGGATACTAAATGGACATATCGATAGAATTTCCAGACGAAGGAGTATCAACTGGTGTAGCGGTTGAGGAAATGCCGACCGGGTATTATCGACTTATCGAACATCCCACACTATGTGAATCGGCTAAGTATGGCGATATCGTTGAACTCAAAAAGCTGGAGTCGAATGACTTCATATTCGTGAAAGTTGTTGAGCCGTCAAATTACCAGATTGCAGATTATGTCTTACCTATGGAAATTGCTGAATCAACCGACTTGAAAATAATCCTAGAACGACATATGCGAAGTGGTGGGTTTTGGCAAACTGATTTTGGCGGGCTTTTAATGGTGTTCTATTCGGCAGAAAAATATGACCCCAGGAATGACATTGAATCAATTAATCCATAACAAGAAACAGCTGGAAGAACAGCACATAAAGCGTACTGTCTTCAGTGTTAAGCGTTATGCAGAAAAATAGAAAATGAGGCGCATGAAAAAAGCAAAAGAGTTCGACATACATACGAACCAAGAATGGATTGAAGAATATGGCTTTAATGCAGAAAACCGACCTATTATCAAAGTCAATCCCAATGAAGTTCCTAAGAAATTTATAAGGCTTATTCCTTATGTCGAAAAATGGGGAATACCATGTGACTTAAAGAGAGGCGATTTCTTTGACAAACAGCCTCAAAAAGACATAGATGAATTTGCTAAAGTTATACAAGAGTTTGAAGAAGAAATTAATGAATGGCTAGATGTCGAATTAAATCAAGAATTCGATAACGTCATTGAAGCAGCATGGCAATTCATGTACATGATGAAAGCATATTCTGAAACATAAAAAATTCATAACAATTCAGTTGTTGGGGCGCTAAGGCGCCCGACACTTCAGCTGCTATATTTCGATAGGAAAATTGGTTATCAATGTTGGAAGCTAAATGATTCTATTAGATGTGATTAAAGATATTGATAGTTTCGATGATGACAAGACTATTTATGCAAAAAAGCCATGGACAATAAACTCCGAAGCTCTTGTTGATTTCGAGCCCGAGTCTGGTGGAAACCCAGAAACCGCTGAGGGCTTTGATTATTTCATAGAAGTATTTTTGGCAATAGAGTTTTTAGAAGACGCCCCAAAGTTTTTATTTTCCAGTGTAGAAAAAAGGTGTAAACGATTAATTGAGTACGTAATCCGAGATGCGTGAAGACCAGAACTTTATCGATATTTTATGTTGTTACTGCCAGAGTCCGATGAGCTAAACAAGCGGACTAAACTAAAATTGAGAGTGCAGGTCAACTGGAGCTAAACTGCGTATTTCCCCTTTTGGCCGTCAGCGCTAAACCCTGAGTGAAATTTTTAGTTTTTTTAAACGAGTAAAGTAGCGAAATTTAGTTGTTATCATAATTGCGTGCAGAATAGATATTTTAATTTGAAGGAAATGAGAATGAAGTTGGTTATGGTAGTAATTTTAGGGGTGTTAGTATCAGCTTGCGCAAACAAACCATGGTCTGTAATTGATGGTAGCATGAGTCGAGCTACAGACTCCCAAAACTACGATGTCTATATAACTGGCGTTGATGGAAAGTTGTATTTTGATAATATGAAAATTAGAAATGTTGACTCTGGTTTTCGCTTGCTCCAACTTACGACATCAAAACCTGATAGGAAAGGGCGTTATACCTATACATCCTTTCCAATAATCACAAAACCGTGCGTCAGATATTTTGTGTCAGCACAACATGAATCAAACTTGACTTACGAAAATAAGCGTTGGGCGGTTCTTGTTCTTCGAGAGGAACCGATTGAAAGCTGCTTAAAGACTCTGAAAAATAAACAATAATAGATTAAAAGAAAAGGACAAGGCAGTAACGCAATCCGACCACTATCTAAGATTTAGATAGCAGACTTAATGTTCCATAAACAGTATTATGCAAGTGATCACTTAGGTCGAACAGCAGACAAAACTTAGGTTCAGAAATTACGGCAGTATGCGCTAAAGCGTTTACTTCCGCTTATAGCCGGTAGCAGAATAACAGCTCGTAAAAAAATTTTAGCTATCAACTCATTGAATGATTTTCGATAGTACGAATGGATAAAAAATGAATAAGAAATGTATTTTCATAGTAGCACTAGGTATGAGCTTATCAAGTTCTCCGTTGCATGCACATGCAAGTGGTTGCGGTTCTAATTCATTTTTCGATTTCGATTTTATATTGTTTGCGTTAGTTAGTGTAATGCTATTTTTATTCGTGATTTCAAGCTTCTATTGGTTTCCAAAGCGATTGCAATTTAGACGCGCAATAAGCGTAGCATGTGGTACATTGAACATCATATTAGGAATATTCTTATTATTCGTTTGGGGTTGGTTAAATTTTTGGATGTTTTTTGATTGCCCAAACCTGTATTTTTTATCTTTACAACATATAGTTTTTGCATTGATTTATTTTGGAATTCTTAAATTTATTATGAAAATATCTAATGATAGAAAATTGAATTAGACGTAAATCTCTGCTCTAGATAGCAGGCGAAATCGGCTGTTAACGAGAGGGTATGTGATATCGGCTCATGGCCGGTTTGAGTAATTTTAAACAATTAACTAGTAGACTAAATGGATAAAATTGAAATAAAGGAGTACAAAAGTAAGTACTTCGACGAAGAATACTCAATGATTTTTATAAACGGATCGAGTTTAGATTTGATCTTAGATAGCAATTACCCAGAAGAAAATCTATATGGACTAGTTCCTTCTGCGACATGGTTGTGGGATGAAAGTGAAAAGTCATTATCAATAGAGCGTTTAATGAATGACTTGGAGGCATCGACTTTTGTTCCTATGCTTGTATGTCCGGATGATGCTGATTTTTCTTGTACCGTTTTAATAATAGAAGTTGAAATTAAAGGTCAGAGAGTAAATTGGAAACGTATGGGAATTGATGTGGGCGAGTTCAATAAAGGTGTTGGCGTAACAGTTAGATGGCTCGAACCTAATATCTCCTTTACTTTTGAGAAGTCCAAATATGACGACTTTCGTGAAAAATTAATTTTACTTTCAAATGAGCTTTAGGCAGCTACTTTCACAAAGCTGACGAAACATAAAATAAATACGTCTTCTAATACGAAAGACACAATTGGCAAGTGAAAAAGAAGAAACATTATACTTGTAGATATTCAATTAGATATAAGCTGGACTATTTTTTAAATCCTTTTAATATCCAGTGAGTAATGTTCTTGATAACAGCTGATTCGATAATTGGCTTTACACGTATTTTATAATAAATTTTAGGATTTCATATGAAACTATTAGTTCGTAATTTAGATCGAGAAATCAAGGAAGAAGAGTTAAAAATATTATTCGAAGAATTTGGTTCAGTTCAATACTGCAATCTCGTTGTCGACAAAACCAGTGGAGCTTCTAAAGGTTTTGGTTTTGTTGAAATGCCAAAAGTAGGCGATGCAAAAGCCGCCATTAAAAACTTAAACAATTCTATGGTTGGCAACACTAAAATTCGAGTAAAGAAAGCCGAAGATAAACCTGCTTAATTTAAACATACCCTTAAATCTGTATGCGACAATACCGATTGTGCTACTTATCGTTTTATATTTATCCAGTAGACGAGCTTCATCGTCTTAAACTAAACAACTTTAAAGTTTGGCAAAAGCTATGCTGTACCTCGTCGAGCTTCCAGTTTCTGCCGAACTTCGTGAGCTTTTTCTTCAGTTATCGAGTACGTCCAAATCACCCAGATTGCAATCGCAGAACACGCCACAGGTATTAACACATCAAATAAACGCATAAGGAATAACGTGCTCTCTGATTGATCGCCTTTAAGTGCGACATCGAAGCCGGTGGCATTTAATAGAAACCCACCGCCCGCGAGCGCTGCCGCCATTCCAAGTTTTACCACCCACCAGAAAATCGAACCAAACATACCTTCGCGTCTTTGTTCGGTAAATAATTCATCGTAATCAACGACATCGGCAATCATTGAAGGCATTAGGGTAAACAACCCGCCAAGACCAAACGCCATTAAAGGCGCTGGCAGTAATACGAGCCACGGCATATCGGGGGAATAGCAAAACCACTTTAAGGCGTAACCGAATAATGAAATACCCGTGGCAACAAAAAATGCTTTGCGTTTACCTAAATGCGTCGCCATCCAGGTGACAATTGCAATGACCACGAACGTTGAAATTGCGCCAAGCGATCCTGCGTAACCGGAAAGTTCCGCACCTTTTTCAAGATCACCGCCGCACACATAATAAATAATCACATAAGACTGAAAAGCCGCAATTAAGATAAACCCATTAAAGACCAGAAAAGTGGCTAAACAGAGTTTTAGAAATGGTTTGAACTTTAAGGTGATGAGAAAACCAGTAAAGAAACTTTTTATGTTATTGATGAAACTGAATTTTGGCGCATCTAACTCTGACTCTGCAATGGGCTGTAATCGTTCCTTTAAAAATATCGCTGGCAAAACGCCTAAACCGATCACCACCACAGATATTAAAATTGCCAGGCCTGCAGCTCCTTCCACCATATTCTCGAATACTGGTTGATATTGCATAATGAACAAGAACCAGGGTGCGATAATGTAAGCGAGCTGACCGATAAAATTTTGCACTCCCATTAATCGAGTTCGTTCGTGATAGTCGGGCGTTAATTCGTACCCAAGCGCTACCCATGGCGTCGCGAACATAGTGTAAGCAAGATAAAAAACCAGAGAGCCGATTAAAAAATACCAAAAATAATAATCTTCGGACTGTCCTTGTGGCAGTTGCCAAAGCACCGCAAAAATTATCCCAACCAGTATTGCACCGCAAAAAATATAGGGCCTTCTTCTGCCCCATTTACTTTTTGTATTATCCGAAACGTAACCCATAATTGGATCGGTAAGTGCGTCGGTCAATCTGGGTAGCGCACCGAGTAATCCGACCAGTGCCGGGTTCATCCCAAGTCCGAGATTTAACACGATCACCATCCCGCCAATTGCCGCTGCGAGAAGGTTGTTCACAAAGGCGCCCATGCCGTATATCAACTTTTGATGGAAAGGAATGCGATCGCGATCGGCAGTTTGATAATGCGGTTGGCTTTTCATTTTGGTGCAATCTTCCTTTTCAAATCGTTTGCTCAATGAGCTTAACTTAGTAGTGAGAGTATAGCGAAACTCGTTAACAGTTGACAGCGTTGTCATCCAGCGTTATAACGCAACTCTGACAGCGTTGTCATTTTTGGTGCATTGAAATTGTAAAATTGGTGCAATTGGTCTTTATGGTCAATGCTTGTTAAGAGTTAAAAAACGACGCGTAGAACAAAACCTAAGGTCAAACATTATGATTCTGAACAGATTCGGAGCTTGGTGTAGTAAGCGTTTATCAAGCCTTTCAGCGAACAATTTATTTCACCACGATTTATCGCAGTTTAAGTCACAATCTTTTAAGTCATTATCTAAATCTTCCTCTGCGATATTGTTATCTGCATTTGTATTAGCGGGTTGTGGAGGTGTTGATCCAGACCAGCCAGCGGGTGAATTCGAAGCACCGGTTAGAGAATGGCAGTTGGTTTTTTCTGATGAGTTTGATGGGACTGCGCTGGATAGCTCTAAGTGGAACATTGACCTGGGCGATGGTTGTCCTGATTTGTGTGGCTGGGGTAATGCAGAGTTACAACAGTACGCAGCAGATAACGTTAGTGTTGCAGATGGTTTATTAAGAATTGAAGGGCGCGATGAAGGTGCTGGTGTTTACACATCAGGGCGCATTAACACTAAAGGTAAGTTTGATTTTAATTATGGCCGAGTAGAAGTTCGAGCCAAAATTCCATCAGGCCAAGGCATTTGGCCTGCTATATGGTTGCTGCACAGCGACCCAACGATTTATGGTGGTTGGCCGCAGTCGGGCGAAATTGACATGATGGAAGGATTTAATTTTGCGGTAAATGACAACTTTAATATTGCTTCAACCGTTCACTCTGGCTTACCAATTCCTTATAACACCTATACCACTGGCACAACGGACTTAGCATCTGATGCGGATCTGGAATTTCATGATTATGTTCTAGAGTGGGAACGTGGACGTTTGCGATTTTTCGTTGACGGTGTGCATTATCAAACGATTGATCAAGATAACTGGTTTTCTTATTACCCTGCCGATGAAGAGGGACTTTACGATCCCTACGGCCCTTACACTTTAGGCTTGGACGATGCGCCTTTCGATCAGTTATTCCATATTATTTTAAATTTTGCGATTGGCGGCAATCCGGTCGGCAGTCCAGACATGAACACTTTGTTTCCGCAGGCCCTTGAAGTTGATTACGTGCGTGTTTATGAGTGCGCCAATTCCAATCCGGAAACTCGTCGTGGTTGTGGCACAGTTGATCCGAATGTTGAACCTTTAACGATGCACTCAGGTGCTCCTTTAGCAAATGCCACCACAGCAAATCCTTATTTAGAAGTTCTCGATTTGTACTCTGATGGACCAGAAGTAATTACCGTTAGCATTGGAAATGATTCTTCTACCAATACTCTGGAAGTGAACGGTTTTACAGGCGATAACGCGACCGTTGTTAACAATCCTAATGTTATTGATCCCGATGATGAAACCAATACTGTTTGGCATGTCAGTGTTGCTGGTGACGTCGCCAATGTTTATTTGCAGTCTCAAGATTTAACAGAAGATGAACTGCTTGATACCGGTTTTGATTTTTCTACTTCCGATCTGGTTGGTGAAATTGTTTTTGATATGAAAATAAATTCGGCCACCAGCGGGACTCAATTAATCGTTAAGCTCGACAGCGGTTTCCCAAATGTTGGCCAGGTTACTATTCCTGAGTCTGAGTGGGCGGTAGGTGAATGGAAAACGTATTCCATTAAATTTAAAGATATTGTGGCCAACCCTGGCTTTGTTGATTGCTGTGGTGGTCAAGGCGTTGATTTAAGTAACGTGGTCAATCCATTTGTGTTTGAAGTGGTTCCTGCGGAAAACGGTTCGGCTGATGTTTTCATAGATGATATCTACATTAGTAACGCCTGTTATGTTGTGGGTGGATGTAAGGCAGCAAACCGATTGAAAGCTCTGCCCGATTTAATTGTGTTTGATAACGAAGTTAATATTGGCACATGGGACGTTGGTATTGCGGCAGCAGATTCTGGGTCGGGCTTTGCTAATTACACCGACGGAACAAACACTGCTAATAAAGCGAATTGGCAAGTGATAACCGACACCGATCCGGATCGTGGTGAAGTGATCGACGTTACGTTTAACGACAGTGGCGAATTTGGCGTTTGGTTTATCCAAAGCACTACAGGCGTGAACATGAACGCTTACGCTGCGGGTGCGGTTGAGTTTGACATCATAGTTGATGACTATGGAAATAACACAACCGGCATGACCATGAAAATCGACTGCTTTTTCCCTTGCACCAGCGGAGATAAAAATCTTGGTGTGATTGCAGACGGTGTTTGGGAAACAATAACAGTTCCAGTTTCGCAATTGACCGCTTCGGGTCTCGACTTAAGTACGGTTAATACGGGAGTGGTTATCTTCCCAACTAATCAGTCTGGCACGATTCGATTCCGTCTCGATAATATCAAGTGGGTCTCCACAACCGATGCTCCTCCGTTACAGCAAATTGATTTGCCGGTAACCTTTGATGATTCAACGGTTGATTACACGGTTACTGATTTTGGTGGCAATGGATCGATTATTGATGTGGATCCTACCGACAGTGCAAACAATGTTATGCGAACCGTGAAAGGTGATGGTTCTGAAGTCTGGGCCGGAACTATCATCGGTACCGACTCTGGATTTGCAACCGCTGTTCCATTAACGGCCAGTGAAACGACAATGAGTATGCGAGTGTACTCGCCTTTGGCTGGAATTCCGGTGCGATTAAAACTGGAGAATTTGGATGATTCCAATATTTCAGTGGAAACCGAAGCGCTCACGACTACAAGTGATGCGTGGGAAACAATAGTGTTCGATTTCAGTAATACTGTTGTTGATACACCAGCTTTCGATCCCGCACAAACTTATCAAAAAGCGATTGTGTTCTTTAACTTTGGCACGGCGGGTACTGGCGAAGCCTATTATTGGGATAACGTTTCATTTGGTGATGATGGTGGACTTTCACAACTTGATTTACCTATCACTTTTGATGAAACAGCAACTAATTTTGATGCTGCTGTTTTTGGAGGAACGGCTCTAACGCTAGACGTTGCTGATCCTGAAAACGCAGGCAATAAAGTTGCTCAACTTGATAAACCGATTGGTGCGGAACTTTGGTCAGGTGTGGTATTTGGAGCTGACAATGGCTTAGCCAATAACATTCCGTTTTCTGCATCAGAAACCAAACTGTCGATGAGAGTTTATTCACCCGATGCTGGAATTCCTGTGCGAATGAAAGTGGAGAATTTCAACGACGGTAACATCTCAGTAGAAACAGAAACTCTAACGACAGTCGCCAATGGTTGGGAAACATTAACCTTTGATTTCTCCAATAATGTCAGCGGAACGCCTGCGCTTGACCTTGCACAAGCCTATCGAAAGGTTGCTGTTTTCTTCAATTTTGGAACTGACGGCACTACGGCAGGCGACAAAACCTACTACTTTGAAAACATCCAATTTGGTGTTCCTCTCGATTTACCGGTGACCTTTGATAACGCCGACATTAATTATCAATTTATTGATTTTGGTGGCAACTCAACAACTACAGCTGCCGACCCAGTTGATGCAGCGAACACAGTTGCCGCGACGACTAAAGGGGCTGGTTCGGAAGTTTGGGCGGGTTCGATTGTTGGTGATGATAATGGATTTGCTAATCCTATTCCTTTTGAAGCAGGTTCAACTTCAATGCAGCTTAGGGTCTATTCGCCTGCTGCAGGAATTCCAGTGCGACTTAAGGTTGAAAACCTGGCAGATGGAGCTATTGCGGTGGAAACTGAGGCGACAACTACTGTTGCCAACAGCTGGGAAACACTCACTTTTAACTTTACGAATAATGTAAGCGGTACTCCTGCAATTGATGTTAATCAGAGTTATCAAAAGGCTGTGGTGTTCTTTGACTTTGGAACCAGCGGTGATGATTCGGTTTACTACTGGGACGACTTGACTTTTGGAGGTGTTAAATGAGTTTTTTAACTAAGTCAGGTCTTAATCAAACGTCCTTGTTAATAACCAAGTTTAAAACTGAGAAAACAACAATGGTCACCAATATGAATTCAAACAAACCAGGTCTACGGTTGTTGGCTGCGTCAATCATTTTAGCAATGAGCCCACTAAGTTATTCTGCGGAAGAAGAAGTGGTTGAAGAGAAGCCGGTAGACGATAACGTTGTGGT
The DNA here is from genome assembly GCA_013373375.1 of Gammaproteobacteria bacterium. Lineage (GTDB taxonomy): Bacteria > Pseudomonadota > Gammaproteobacteria > Enterobacterales > Kangiellaceae > Pleionea. The sequence goes on along the minus strand of JABXHY010000021.1, from coordinate 14,872 downwards.
AATAACGTCGACACGAAAAGAAACTGACTTAATGAAAACATCGTTAGCGGTGTCGGTTTTTGATCAAGAATCTTTGACGCAAAATGGCGTTAAAGACATTCGAGATATGTCGGATATGGTTCCTAATTTTGATGTTTCATTTTCGCCATCAGACAGTGGCGTACAAATGACAATGCGCGGTATTAACAGTAATAACTTTACTGAAATTGGCGACCCGAGTGTTGCGTTTCATGTTGATGGTGTTTATTCACCTCGACCGCAAGGTGCCGTGGCATTAATGTTCGATTTAGAGCGTCTTGAAATTATGCGCGGACCTCAAGGTACCCTATTTGGACGTAACTCTGCGGCAGGAAGTGTAAACGTGATTACTGCTAAACCAACCACTGATGGTTATTACGGTACTGTTGGAACAGAAGCCGGTAACTGGAATCATCGAAATGTGTTGTGGACGTTTAACATTCCAGTGACCGACGACTTTGCGATTCGAACCAATTACTTTCGAGAAGAGCGAGACGGTTTTGCAGATCAGGACGCCGGTACCAAAGATTGGGAAGGCATGGGTAATTCAGGACCCGACGGTATTCCCGATATGGATCAACGTCGCAATTATAATGTGCAGCGAGATGATTTTTACGGGAACGCGTCGCGCTGGGCTTTTCGAGTTGCGGGTCGCTGGGAGCCAACCGAGTTACTGAGCTGGCAGGTGACTTTAGAAACCGCTAAAGATCATTCGGCTGGCTGGCCGATTGCCCCTAACTGCGAAGCTAATCCAGAACTTTGTCAGTACAATGGTGGTGGTATTGATTATGTTGATCCAAACATTCCTGGTTTCCTTGACATGCAAATGGACGCGATTCGAAGCCATGTGAATTACTCAATCAGTGATGACATGGAGTTGGTTTACAACTTCGGTTGGGCGCGTCAAACCCGAATTCAACAATGGGATGGTGACATGGGATGGCGAGCTGTTCCGGGGCCTTATACTGGTTGGCTAAATCGCTACCAGCCATGGCCCAGTTTGTATCTCGCAACCGCCGATTCGGATTACGTATCAATTTCCAATGAATTGCAGTTACAAGGTGATACCGAAAAATTCAGTTGGATCGTTGGCGCATTTAACTTTACTGAAGACAACGCAATTATTTTTGATGTTGAACAACCTTTCTGTTGTTCGTTGGGTGCTTTAGGCGGCATATCATTTCTTCAACCAGAGAGATTACTCGACTCAAAAGCAATATTTGGTCAAACAACTTGGCACGCATCTGATAAATGGCATTACACATTAGGTTTCCGTTACACCGAAGACACTCGACAAGATCGTGGTGGTCGTAACTACGGATGCTTTGGTGGTGGTGGATGTAGCTTCAGCCGAGGACTTATTCCGTTTGATGGCTGGCCGCAAACCCCAGGACAAACAGATGAGCTATTACTTCCTCAATTCACCAGTGCCGATTTACTGCCTGGAATGGGTGCTCAAGATCGCTTAAACAATTATCAATTGTTTGATGTTAACGATAATAAAGAATCTTTCTACAACGCGAATTGGCGCATCGGTGTTGATTACGACATGGCGAAAAATTCTTATGTTTATGCTTATGCTGCAACTGGATCAAAAGCAGGTGCGTTTGGTGATGGCGTTGACGTATGTCGTTGTGGCCGAGTTGAAATTTTTGAATACGAGCCAGAAGAAGTTCTGAATTATGAGATCGGTTTTAAAGGTGATTTTCTCGATAGAAAATTGCGTTTAACCGTTGCGGCGTTTTTAACAGACTTCACCAACAAACAAGTCACTCAATTTCGTACCGTGGGTTTTGTTGAAGACCCTCCGGGAACACCTGTTTTACCGCTTCAAGAAATTGGATCGTTAGTGACATCAAATGCGGGTCGTGCAGAAATTAAAGGGCTCGAAGTTGAATGGATTTATCGACCTTGGGATAACGGTAAGTTTACCGGTGGCGTTGGATTTCTTGACGCGAAATTTTTAAGCTGGCCTGGTTATGCAGGTGAAGCTTATTTCTGTGAAGAGCGTGCTGAGTTAGGCCCACAATTTGAATGTATTCCTCAGGATGATGGATCAGGCACTTCAAGTATTGCCGGAAATGAAATGCCCTATGCCGCTCCGATTTCTTTTACTCTCGATTACACCCATGATTTTGCTTTAGAAGGCGGCGCAACGTTAACGACTTGGACCAAATTCCATTGGGAAGATGAAATGCATTTTACCGAAGGTAATTTTGACGCGGTTGCTTCACTGTCCGATAAACGAGATGAGATTGGAACACTCGATATGACATTGCGTTATACCAATAACACCGGAGAATGGTGGTTGGAAGCTTACGCGTATAATGCAACTGACGAGCGTTTTCAAACTTACCTGGTTGATGGTAGTGCCGCCGGTGCACCGTTATTTACCTGGAATGCACCCCGTAGCGTTGGCATACGTGCCGCATACAACTTCGATAAATAATGTAAGGCGGCATGACAATGGAGACGGTTAAATCGGTTGAAACCGAAACGCAACTCAACCTAGATCCGATAATCGAATCAAAAATTAAAACGCTGTTAAACCAAATGACCCTGGCCGAGAAAATTGGTCAGCTGAGTCAACACAATGGTGAAGGTTTTGAAGCGGTCGCTGCGATCAATCGCCGAGTAAAACAAGGCCAATTAGGCTCTGTTTTAAACCAGGCCGATCCAGAAATCATTAATGAATGGCAACGAATAGCAGTAGAAGAAAGCCGATTAGGAATTCCACTGTTAATTGCTCGAGATGTCATTCATGGTTTTAAAACTGTCATGCCAATTCCTTTGGGACAGGCCGCTTCCTGGAATCCTGATATTGTTGAACGAGGTGCTCAAATTGCTGCACACGAGTCGTCGTCGGTCGGTATTAATTGGACATTTGCGCCAATGGTCGATATTTCTCGAGACCCGCGTTGGGGCAGAATTGCAGAAAGTTTGGGTGAGGATCCTTATCTATGCGGCGAATTAGGCGCTGCTATGGTTCGTGGTTTTCAAGGCGATAATTTATCGAATCCGAACTCGATTGCCGCCTGCGTGAAACATTTTTGTGGTTATGGCGCGAGTGAAGCTGGTCGTGACTACAGTTCTACTAATATTCCCGAATACGAATTACACAATGTTTATCTTCGGCCATTCAAGCGATGTATTGATGAAGGCGCTGCAAGTTTAATGGCGTCTTTTAGTGATATTGACGGAATTCCTGCCACTGCCAATGATTATTTACTAACGGAAATTTTAAGAGAACACTGGAAATTTGATGGGCTCACTGTGAGCGACTGGAATGCGGTACAAGAACTTGCGGTTCATGGTATTGCTGAAAATGACAAAGATTGCGCAACACTTGCCGCGAATGCCGGTATCGATATGGAAATGTCGGGTACTTCCTATGAAGATTACCTGTCAGGGTTAGTAAAAGAAAATCTTTTATCGATAAATCAAATAGACGCCATGGTTTCAAACGTTCTTAGATTAAAGTTTCGTTTGGGTTTGTTTGATAATCCTTTTGTTGATGATAAGAATGCCCAACTCTTTGGGTCGGATGCTGCGCTCAAAGTTGCGCAAGAGGCAGCTCAACAAAGCTTAGTGCTACTTAAAAACCAAAATAATTTACTGCCCTTAAGTTCAACTAAAAAAGGGAAAATAGCCGTGATGGGTCCATTGGCTGATGCGCCCTATGAGCAGCTAGGAACCTGGATTTTTGATGGTGATGCATCCATCAGTCAAAGCATCTTAACGGCAATGAAGCTTTTTCAAACCGATAATTTAAAAATTGATTTTAATTGTGGACTTGAATACTCGCGCTCGAAAGATACTAAGCACTTTAATGACGCTATAAAATTAGCAAAAAACTCAGATGTGGCTGTTTTGTGTTTGGGAGAAGAATCTATTTTATCGGGCGAAGCACACTCAAGAGCCTGTATCGATTTACCAGGTGCGCAAATCGATTTAATTAAACAGATCAAAGCGACCGGCACTCCGATCGTTGGTGTTATTCTCGCTGGACGCTCGCTAACCTTAACCAATATTGTTGACGACCTTGACGCTATTATTTATGCCTGGCATCCAGGCACTATGGGTGGACCGGCAATTGCTGAAACCTTATTCGGTCAAAAATCACCGAGTGGTAAGTTACCCGTTACATTGCCAAAAATGGTCGGCCAATTGCCACTTTATTACAGTCAGAAAAACACAGGACGTCCTCCTACGGATGAATCGGTTGTTTTAATTGATGAGATACAACAATTCGCAGAGCAAACGTCTCTTGGCATGACCGCTTTTCATTTGGATGCAGGTTACAAACCGCTGTTTCCATTTGGATTTGGCTTAACCTATGGAGAATTTGATTATTCTAATTTGCAGTTATCAGCAGCACAGCTTAGTGAAAACAGTTCAATAACGGCTAAAGTTACACTGGCAAATTCTGGCTCTCATACGGCGACGGAAACAGTACAACTCTATATTCGGGATAAAGTTGGCACTATCACTCGACCGATTAAAGAATTAGTCGGTTTCCAAAGGGTCACACTTGCACCAGGCGAAAAAACATCGGTAAGTTTTGAGATAACGACGAATAATTTAAAGTTTTATACTCGTCGTCGGCAATGGGAAGCCGAACCTGGTGAGTTCCAAATTTGGATCGGTGGTAGTTCTGACGCTACACTTAGCGATACATTTTCATTACTTGCCTAGTCATGAGAGGTATTTTGCAGTCCTCCACATCCTACACGATAGCTTTATCGTTTTTTGTCGCCCTTGGCGGATTTTTAATGGGATTCGACGCCTCGGTTATTTCGGGGGTTGTTGGCTTTGTTGAAAACGAGTTTAATCTAACCGATTGGCAACTTGGTTGGGTAGTCTCGAGTCTTACCTTATCAGCAACGATTGCGATGTTATGCGCTGGCCCTTTGAGTGATTACTTTGGTCGCCGTGTTATATTGCAATCAACTGCATTCTTGTTTGCGATATCTGCTTTTTTGTCTGCCTGGGCACCATCGTTTGAGTGGCTAGTCATTGCGAGAATGATAGGTGGACTTGGCGTGGGTGGTGCTTTAATTATTGCACCGGTATACATTGCTGAAATTTCTCCTCCTCATTTGCGAGGTCGATTAGTTTCGTTAAACCAGCTGAATATCGTTATAGGAATTTCGCTCGCATTCTTTAGTAATTACCTAATTCTTGGTTACGCGGATAACACCACAAAATTCTCAACTTTTGATATTAACTTCAGCGCATGGCGAGTCATGTTGGCGGTAGAGTTTATTCCCGCATTATTCTATTTTATTGTTTTGTTTTATATACCAGAAAGTCCACGTTGGTTAGCGCTAAAAGGGGACTTAGAGCAGGCCAGACAAATTCTGGAAAAAACAACAGGCAAAGAAGCCTCGACTCATGATTTAGCCGATATTCAACCTTGGCAAAATCCTTTTGCCTGGATCGCCAACTGGAAAAAACTTTTCAGTCCTTCAATGCGAAAAGTTCTGATGATTGGGATAGTTATTGGCATTACTCAACAGGCTACCGGTATCAATGCGGTTTTCTTTTATGCACCCATGATATTTGAACAAACCGGTGTTTCTACTAATTCAGCTTTTCTCCAAGCCGTTGCCGTTGGTGTTGTTAACTTAGTGTTTACTATAATTGCTATCGCACTGATTGACCGATTGGGTCGGCGAATATTATTAAATGTGGGTTTGGCTGGTATTGTCATTAGTATGTTCGTATTAAGTTATGGTTTTTATAGTGCAAGCTATCAGTTGTCGGAAAAAAGTGCTGCTGAAATTACGGAGCAATTCAAATTGCCACTGGATAAACCTTTATCGAATGAAAAGTTCGAATCTGATTTAGACTTTAAGTCGATGTTGAATAATTCGCTTGGTAAGGAAGACGCAAAAAAAATTCAACGTGATGCCATTAATGCATCTATCAACATTAATACGACTCTAATATTATTTGGCATTTTGGGTTTCGTTGCCTGTTTTGCTGTTTCACTCGGTCCTGTAATGTGGGTCTTGCTTTCTGAAATTTTCCCTAATCATTCTCGTGGAGCCGCTATCTCTTTGGTTGGATTGCTAAATTCTTCTGCGAGCTTTGGCGTTCAACTAGTGTTTCCTTGGCAACTTAATTCTCTTGGTAATGCAACTGCATTTTTAATCTTCGGAAGTGTTGCTTTGATTGGCTTGGTTTTCGTTTTCTTTAAGTTACCGGAAACTAAAAATAAATCTTTAGAGCAACTGGAAAAACAATTGGTTCAGTCTTAACTACCATGAAAAAATCATCTTGTTATTCGTCTTTCTTTACAGTGCTTGTTATTGCAGCATTTTTCATGGGTATCACGAGTTGTGCAAGTCAGGGCACTGCTGTAAAAGTTTCAGTGGTCAAGCAAGGTGATAAATACCGATTACTTCGCAATGGAAAGTCTTATGTTATTAAAGGTGCTGGCATTGAAGTCAGTGACTTTGAAGCCTTTGCCTTACATGGCGGTAATTCAGTTCGAAACTGGACGACACAAAACTCAAAAGAAACAACACTCTCTATATTGAATAAAGCCCACTCTTTAGGATTGACGGTTTCGCTTTGTTTATCACTCGCTAAAGAGCATTGGGGGTTTGATTACAATGACGAAGCAGCGGTGCGAGCTCAGTATGAAAAGATGCGTGCTGAAGTTATCAAATATAAGGACCATCCTGCATTACTGACTTGGATTATTGGTAACGAATTGAATTTTAATTACACGAATCCAAAAGTTTACGATGCAGTCAATGATATTTCAAAAATGATTCATGAGATCGATCCGAATCACCCCACTACAACAACACTTGCTGGTCTAGACAAGAAAGCAGTGAAAGATATTCAGCAGCGAGCTACAGATTTAGACTTTATAAGTTTTCAAGTCTATGGACAGTTAGCAATACTTCCAAAAACTATTAAAGAAATAAATTACGACAAACCATTTATGGTAACAGAATGGGGAACGATAGGTTTTTGGGAAATGCCAAAAACTAAATGGGGTGCACCAATTGAACTGAATAGCAGTGATAAAGCTCTAAATACTTTAACGGGCTATCAGAAAAAACTACAAAAATTAGACTCACAACTGATCGGTGACTATGTTTTCTTGTGGGGTCAAAAACAGGAACGAACACCTACCTGGTTTGGTATGTTCACTGAATTTGGTCATGAAACTGAAAGTGTAGACGTCATGCATTATATTTGGAATGGAAAATGGCCAAGCAATAGAGTTCCTGCAATCGAATCTATGATACTAAATTCGCAACAGGCACCTGACAGCATAGAACTTCAATCGAACAAATACTACACCGCACAAATTAATGCGTCGGATCCAGACGGTGATGCCTTGACATACAAGTGGGAAATAAAGCCAGAAAGCGATTCCAAAAAAGTTGGTGGTGATTTTGAAGAAGGCATTAAAAGCCTTAATGGAATTTTTAATAATGCATCATCGAGTAGTGTTGAGTTTGCTGCACCGAAAGCACCTGGAGCATATCGTCTATTTGTTTATGTATTTGACGGCCACAACAACGCAGGTCATGCCAATATTCCATTTTTAGTTAAAAACTGACTTTCATTAACAACTGCTACAGCTAAATCGTTATTTAGGAGCTTTTCCGGTCGATTCTCTAACAATCAATGAGCTTTCTAGAACATTAGATTCGTGTAAATCGCTTTCTCTGTTTCTTATTTTATCCATTAAAATTTTTAACGCTCTATCAGCCATTGAGCGTACTGGTTGGTGAATGGTAGTGAGAGCGGGATAAATTTGTGCGGATAATGGAATATCGTCAAATCCAGCGACCGACAGTTGTTCTGGAACTTTAATATTTAATTTATGTGCAGCGCGTAACACACCGGTTGCCATATCATCGTTACAGCAAAATATTGCGGTCGGAGGGTTTTTACTTTTCATCATTTTATGTGTCCAGTATTCTCCACAACGAAAAGAATTATCACCTTCTTTAATTAATGAGCTGTAAACTTTAAGCCCAGATTGTTTTAATCCATCCTCATATCCCAGTTGTCTTTCATAAAGTGCTTTATGCTCTGAATGACCAGTAATGAAAGCGATTCGTTTATGGCCTAAAGATGCTAAATACTCTGTCATTTGAGCGCATATTTCACGATCATTGGTGTATACCGATAAGGGAGCTGCGGTCTTATCACCTGGGGAAATGAGTGCGATTGGCGTTCCTGTTTTTAAAATCGTATCAATGAGTGACTTTTGATCCGATAGCGGGGGTGAAAGTAAAAATCCATCAACTCGAGAATTATGAATTAATGAAAGTACTTCTTCATTAAGCCCTTTGTCTCTATAATTACATGGGTGAATAAGCAAATCGTAGGTTTCCGATTTGCAAATACGCAGTGCGCCTTGCTGAAGATTTAACACATAGTTAGAACTTGGGTTTTCATACAAACCAGGATCGTCGTATAACAGTGCAATTAAATAAGAACGTTTACTGGCTAAATTACGGGCAGAAGTGTTGGGTCTGTAATTTAACTGTGCGATAGCATCGAGAACCTTTTGCTCGGTATCTTTTCGAACATTCGGCTCTTTATTAACAACCCGTGAAACTGTTTTTATTGAAACACCGGCAAGTGCTGCAACATCATTGATATTGGATTTTTTCACCCAGTTTAACTCTTGCCGATTAATAGTCCTTTAAGTATACAAAAGCAGATTAGGTTAGGGTACCTCTAATCCACAATAAAACCATTAATATTGACAGTTTTCTAGAGAAAGCAGCGCGCTTTTGCGATCGAGTCCTCCAGCATAACCTGTTAGTTTTCCTGAGCTCCCAATAACTCTATGGCAGGGTATGACAATGGCATGTCGATTAACACGGTTAGCAGCTCCAACAGCTCGTGCAGCGAGAGGATTATTAATCGATTCTGCGAGGTTAGAATAACTAGTTGTTTTACCGTATGGAATTTCCTGTAGTCTATCCCAGACTTTCTTTTGAAATGATGTGCCCTGATAAATTAAAGGAAGTTCAAATATTTTTCTTTCGTTTTGAAAATACTGAGTTAACTGGATAATGGCTTCTTTTACTAAAGAATTAGCTTTATTTTTTACCGGATCCTTATCAAATTGAATAGAAAGTATACCAACACTATTGGCTACAATTTTGATTGTACCAAGTGGGGATTGATAAACGCCTTCAAAAAGTCCTTCAATTAAATCGTTCATTGTAGTAAGTGCCACAGTTGGAATGTTAAATAAGAGCGATAGGGCTTTACTTGATTATCATCGATAGACAGGTTTAGCTGTTTAAGTGCTTGTTGAACGCCTAAGTCGCCGTTGAGCCAAATGTCGCTGTCACCTATTCCTCTCATTTTAATGTAATCCATTGTCCAGGGGCCGATACCATTGATCGAGAGAATACTTTCTATATCTTCTTCAGAATGCATCAACCACCAACTCGCAAAGTCTCTGAGTGTTTGTTTACGTCTGCCGGGCATTTTTAGAAAATCAAAATCACAGTTACTGATGGTTTCAGGTTTTGGGAAAAGGATAAGTTGCTGCTTTTTTTGACCAAGATTTTCAACAATTTGATGTACCAAGTTGTGTGCTGCTTTAACTGACACTTGCTGGCCACAAATTGCTCGAATGCCTGCTTCAAAACTTGACCAAACTAAAGGAATTCGTATTCCATTTGAGAGTAACTGAAAAGGAATAGCTTTTGATAAGTGTTGACTAATAAACTCTGGGTTTGAATTCAGATCAAAACATTGTTTAATTCGTTCGACTATAGGAGCAAGATCATCCAGTTGATTAAGTTTAAGCGTGAGTTTTAGTTGATTCTTACCTTTAATTGGCTCGATTGTAAACTCACCATAAGAGTCATTAAACTCGAAAGTTCTGGTGTAAGCATTCCCAACAACTTTCTCAATACTGGAAATACACCTCGCCCTTAAAAAGTTAATTAATTGATCCCAGTGTAGAGGAGGACGGTAATGTAATGAAAGCGTTAGGTCGTCGTTTTTTGGTGTATCGGTACTTCTAAAACTAGAAGGCGCTTTGCCACAAATGGATTTAAACGCATGATTAAAATTACGAATGCTATTAAAACCAGAAGCGAAAGCAACTTGTTGAATGCCTAAATTGGTTTCATGCAATAATTTTTTTGCAAACAGACAGTTCCTGTGTTTGACAAATTGTTTTGGCGCAACCCCAATATGTTTTGTGAATAATTGTCTGACATATCGATCACTCACCTTTAGTCGTTCTGCCAACTCTAATAAAGAGTGATCATCTAGATAGCCTTGATTTATCAGAGTAATCGCTGTTTTTAGAATTGACTCATGACCTAACCATTCTTCTGAGTTGGGCGCCGAATCGGGTCTGCAACGAAGGCACGGTCGATACCCCGCAATCGAGGCCGAAATTGCTGACGGGTAGTAAATAACATTGGATTCCTTTGGGGCGACAGCTGGACAAATTGGTCTGCAAAAAATTCCTGTGGTTATGACACCAACAAAAAACTGACCGTCAAATCTTGGATCTCTGGATAGTCTCGCAGTACGGCAAACCTCGGGCTCAATTGTTAGCTGATTCTTACTCATGGTGCATAAACTGTTTTGTTAATTAGGGTATTAATAACCGGTGAATCATTAGTGTCTATGGATATTAGCCGAATTTTTAGCGTGGACTAGCTAAAAACGGAACTGAATGTAAAGAATTTAATTTCGCTCTGTGACACGAGAAAAATCGTATTACTAAATATGAATAAAAATATCGCAGAATTTAAGTGAAATATCTTTCTACACTCCCTATAACAGCGTTAGTCGCGCTCTCGCTGATCTCATTGTTGGTCTCTTATGATGTTATTCCTCCTGGGCTAGCTATTTTAGAAGACCTGAAATCAAATTTTGGCGACTATTTCTTCTTAATGATATTTCTTATTATTCTTGCTGAGTCAATCATTTACGTCGGATTTTACTTTCCTGGTCAGTTTTTTGCCGTCGTACTGGTCGTATTATCGAAACCTGATGCATCTGACATTGGTCTGTTAACCATCGCCATGGTCACAGCAGCAACTCTAGGCTCTCTTATCAACTTCTTTCTCGGTAAGAAGCTTGGCAGCAAACCATCTAGCGATAATAGCATCTCCATGAAACAGCTATTGCTCGCTATGATACATATTAATTCACTGGCTTTTTTTATGTTTTCTCAAGGAGCGAAAGGGCAATCGGTCAAAATTGTTGGATTGGCGGGTTTATTGAACTTGCCTTATTACCTGGTTTTGATTACCGGAACGGCTGTCTTAAGTGAAGAAGTTATGCAGATTGCTGAGAACACAATTCTGTTATTTTCGCTTATCACAATATGGTTGGCGATTTCGATTTATTTGGATTGGAAAAAACATTGGAAAGAAGAGCAATGCAGCCAGAGCTGAAACTCTGGCCGTAATTTAGCAAGTTTATTATTCTGTTGCGACGTACTCTAATGGGTATTTGTTAATAAGTTCAGGATATCGGTTGGTGAGTAAACTGTTAGCTTGTTCCGTTCTATCTGAAATTATGTATTGTAGTGAACCTGTGCCTGAATCACGAAAATAAAGGTCTCCAAAGTAATTTACTCTTCCTGGATATACTGTAAAGTCCAAACCGTCTTTTGGAATACGAAGCATGTAAGGGCCTATCTTAAACTCCTGGATGCTGTACTCTCCCGCTGGAAGCTGTAAGACTCTGAATTCTGTTCCAGGGCTGAATGCTTTGGTCTTAAAAGTTTTTCCTGCGCTTCGACTATCACCTTTTCGATAAATTTCGAAGTAACGAACACCCTCTCTAAAGGGACAATGCGAAATCAGCATTAGGGCACCGAAACCTTCGGGTAGGTCGTCATTGGGCTTCATAGGTATTGCTGGTGTTGCACAGCCATGTAAAAATAGTGCGCTGGTTACAAATACTAAACCGAACTTTAAGTACTTTTGCCACTTGTGCATGAAATAGTTCCTTTATTCTATTAGGGAAAGATATATGAAAAAGATTCTTATTCTTGTACTGATTATATTTTCTTTTGGAAATGTATTCTCAGACCAATCGATGGTAGCAAAATCATCAAAATATTCAAGGCACGTCGACTACCCTTTCGTCAAAATGTCATCCGATGGAAAGCAACTTTTAACTCATCTTCTTACCGATGGCTATTATCAACTCTTACTTATTGATACTGAAACTTACAAGACAGAATTGGTGAAATTCTGGGGCGATATTATGGACGCAGAGTTTTATAACCAGGATAAAATTATTGTCTCTGCTATCGATACCAGTCAAAGAGCTCAAGTTTATATTGTTGATCAAAATCGAGAAATAAAACAGGTTGAGTCCTTGAAAGGTATTTCCAAAACCGCTATCAGTCGAATATCCATTTTTCCAGAAGGCGCTTTCGAGCGTGATGAAATAAGAGTCGCATTTGAACTCTATGATGGATCAACGACTTACTATAATTTGGATAGCCCAACTTTGAAAGTTAACTCTGAGTTTAATTTGCCACACCCAGACGACTATGAAGTAATAGGTTCGAATAAAAATTTAAGTATTAGAGAACTGTGGGAAGGAATCAACTATAAAATTGTATTAACCAAAAATGATAAAGATATCATTCTCCACCAAGGCGAGTATATTTCTGAAGACCATCTTTCGGTACTAGGATTTACTGATAAAGGAAATCTTCTTGTGAAGCGAAGTGATGGTGATAAAAGTTCGCTTTCTGAATACAGTGTTAATCCCTTTAAGAAAGTAAAAGAACTGTGGTCTAGTGATAGATATGACTTTGATGGAGATAGAATTTATCTTGCTAACCATAAAAGCATACCGGCTTTTGTAGTGGATAAAGATAAGCCAAACGTTTTGTATATTGACAAACAGTTAAAAAACATCATGAGTAAAGTTAATAATGCTCTTAAAAATAAAACTAATTTTCCTGTTGCTGCCGATAAAAATTTCGAAAAAATAGTTATTTTGTCTATCTCTGAAACTCACCCTGGCGAGTATTTTATTTATGAACCTTCTAAAAAGACTTTGGCTCCTTTGCTCAGTAGAGCTGAATGGATTTCCTCATCAGAAGGTCTTGCTATAAAAGAAATAGCTTATAAGTCAACCGATGATCTACAGATTACAGGATATTTAACTGAGCCTAAAAACAAAAAAAATGCACCTCTTATTGTACTACCACATGGTGGACCAACAGCGCGTGATTACGCGCGATATAATCCAATGGTTCAATATTTTGCGTCGCTAGGCTATGCTGTTTTACAGCCCGCGTATCGAGGTTCTACTGGCTACGGTGCAAAACACTTCGAAAGTGGCTTAAAGCAAATTGGCCTGAAAATGCAAGATGATCTTTACGAGGGAGTTAAGTTTGCGAACTCAAAAGGTTATGGACTAGAAAATCGAGTTTGTTTTATTGGTGCAAGCTTCGGTGCTTACATGTCAATAAAAGCCGTCGCTGATAGACCTGAAAAATTTAAATGTGCCGTAGCAATAGCTGGATTTTATGATGTCATTGCATTATTAGAAGCCGATAAGGAAAAAGAGTTTTATCCTATTATGGAAGAGATCTATGGAAGCATTCCGGAAGATAAACAATATCTTCAAGAGGTCTCGGTGACTAATCTTGTTGAAAAGATTCAGGGAGAAGTCTTCATTATTCATGGTATACAGGATCGCCGTATTGATACTGAGCAGGCATTCGATTTTATAAGACTTTTAGAGCAAAGTAATAAAAACTATTTGTCGTTAATATTAGAGGACGAAGGACATTCAATAAGTAAGTCGATAAACAGAAGACGATTATATTTAGGAATAGGCGAGTTTTTGGAATACGTTCTTCCAGTTGACTCTAGCAACAAAGACACCGTTAAGAATAAGCGTCAATATTTTTCATTGCGTAACAAGCAGGCTAAAAAAGCAATGGAACGTTATTATAAAAAATATGATAAGTCCCCGAGAGTGTGTGAAAAAGAAACGGGATCACATATCAGGAAATGTGAGTAAATAATTGATTTAGTACGATTTCAAGCTTGTTGTTTTCTTTTTGATTACTAAGATCACGACAGGCTTGATGCAACTCTTTTTGTTGTTTTTTTTCTAAATTTGTAACGACGGCTTGAAAGTCTGTAGAGCTGAATTTAAGGGCATTCCTATTCGCGTGGCTTAATTGCGAAATTTGTTGATAACAATATAAGAATCTTCCAATTATCACATAAGGAAAATTTCGATTTTTGATTGGTCCATAAGTTGCCACATAACCGCCAAGCGGAAGCCCTTTTATTTTCAACTCTGTAATTTTATCAGCACCAAAAAAGGCACTGGTAGCACCAATTATTCCCCCTCCCAGTGCTCCCAGCATAAAACTGTGTCCTGCGACGGCTGCATCTAGTGCAGCGCCACTGACTGCTCCAGCTAAACTAGCTGCTGCAACTAATTGTTTCTTGTTTAAACCCCACATATACCATTGGTCTTGATCGAATAAATCAGGCGGTAAATCTAAATTGTCGACTTCCAAATTGGTATGCTGGTGGCCATAAGTCGAAAGTAAAGACTGAATAGCTTCACGTTCAAGTTTAACTATTTCTTTCTCAAATTTTGTTTTCAAAATTGACTGAATGGATTTCGCCTGAGCTTCGGTAAGTACCTTTTGGGATTCTTGATAAGTGCACAATTGAGTCACAAGATTATGTAAAACGTGGACGGCAGATTCCATTTGTTGATTACGTTTTACTTTAAGAGCATCAATAATTCGTTCGAGTTGTTCAAACCAATCTTCATTGAGATGTGCAAAAAGGCTTAACTGCTGAATCTGTTTTGTAAACTCTGCTGTGATCGT